>JAIYDJ010000054.1 GCA_027487575.1 Rhodobacter sp.
CAGCATCTGCGCGCCCTTCTGGATTTCGGGGTGACCCCATGGCATAGGCGTTCCTTCGCGCCGGTCCACAACATCTTGTATCAAGTTATTTAACTAACCTGTTGATTCAAAAAGAATTTGACGGCGATTCACCTGAGGATCATCCTGTGGACAACATAAGGGTGGCAAACACCCGTGGGGCAGAGGCGACCGATGGTAACCAAGATGACCGACATGGGCCCGGCCCTGCAGCGCAACGTTGTTCTGGATGGCGACTGCATTCAGGTGATGAACAGCCTGCCTGCGGGCAGCGTCGATCTGATCTTTGCCGATCCCCCCTACAATCTGCAGTTGAAAGGCGATCTGCACCGGCCCGACAACAGCCTTGTTGATGCGGTGGACGACCATTGGGACCAGTTTGCCAGCTTTGCCGCCTATGACAAGTTCACGCGGGACTGGCTGGCCGCCGCCAAGCGGCTTTTGAAGCCCAATGGCGCGATCTGGGTGATCGGCAGCTACCACAACATCTTTCGTCTGGGGTCCGCGCTGCAGGATCAGGGGTTCTGGCTGCTGAACGACGTGGTCTGGCGGAAATCGAACCCGATGCCGAACTTTCGCGGCAAGCGGCTGACCAACGCGCATGAAACCCTGATCTGGGCATCGCGCGACGAGGATGCGAAATACACTTTCAATTACGAGGCGCTGAAGGCGCTGAACGACGGGGTGCAGATGCGGTCGGACTGGGTGCTGCCGATCTGCACCGGGCATGAACGGATCAAGGACGGCAACGGCGACAAGGCGCATCCGACGCAAAAGCCCGAAAGCCTGCTGCACCGGGTTCTGCTGGCAACGACCAATCCGGGCGACATTGTGCTGGACCCGTTCTTTGGCACCGGCACGACGGGTGCCGTGGCCAAGATGCTGGGCCGCGACTACATCGGAATCGAACGCGAGCCAGCCTACCGCATGGTCGCAGAAGAGCGTCTGGCGCGGGTCCGGCGGTTCGACGCCAGCGCGCTGGAAATCACCGGGTCCAAGCGCAGCGAGCCGCGTGTGCCGTTCGGCCAGGTCGTCGAACGCGGAATGCTGCGGCCGGGCGAGGAACTGTTCTCGCCGCGCGGGGGGATTGCCAAGGTGCGGGCCGACGGCACGCTGATCGGGGCTGACATCAAGGGGTCGATCCATCAGGTGGGCGCGCATCTGGAAGGTGCGCCAAGCTGCAACGGCTGGACCTACTGGCACTTCAAGCGCGACGGCAAGATGATTCCGATCGACATCCTGCGTCAGCAGATCCGGGCCGAGATGGAGGCTGACCAGACCGGTCGGCCGAATTGACGCGCAGGGCGGGGTGATCCCCGCCCATCCCCCACACCAGACGCCAGTGCCGTTGTCCGCCTGCGGCACCGACTGCCCCGCCCTGCGCGTCAGGGCGGGGTCCTTTCCGTTCGAAAGACCGTTGCATTCTGCGCCATCGTGATAAGCTGCGCAGATTGATCAGGTGTTTTGCGGAGCTGTCATGTTTCAGACCGTCGCGGATTATCGCCGTCAGACCGAACGGCTGGAAGAAGAGCTGACCCGGGAGTCAGCCGGTATCGCTGCCTGCATCGTGCCGCCCTATACGCTGTCCATGCGCCGCAGGATCAGGTCTTTGTTGCGCCGGATCGAGGTGAAGGTTCTGGTGCTGCACCGGCTGTGGACGGCGCAGATGATGACGGACGAGGCGCGGAGCCAGCCGTTCGGGCATCCGGACCGGATGTATTTCGCGGCGGTCAATGGCCGGTTGCAGGTCTGGTCGGCAACGGTGGTCACGCTGGCTTCCGCGCTGTCGGCCAAGCCCCCACCCTTGCTGGCCGACGAGCCGCCGGTGGGAAGTGCGGTCCACGGACAGTTGCTGGCCTATCAGAACGGGTTCGAGCGGTTGCATCTGCGCCTGAGCCCGACGCCGCCCAATCTGTATTCCTCCGAACCGGGGCGACACGGCGATCTGCCCTATCCGTTCACCGCCTTTCTGCGGATGATGCAGGGGGTGCGCCGTCTGGTTCTGGCACAGGGCCGCACGACGCTGTCATTTCTGGACGTCGGCTGCGGTGCCGGGTTGAAGCTGGTTCAGGCGGCGGAATTCTTTGACGTGGTGCATGGATTCGACTTCGATCCCGACCGGGCGGCGGAGGCGGCGCTGCTGGTGGAACGGTCGCGGCGGATCAACGACCGGGCGTTCTGCGACGATGCGCTGAGCTTTGACCGCTATGGCGACTTCGACGTGATCTATGCCTACAAGCCGCTGTCCGACCCCGACCTGCTGGGGCAGATGGAACGGCGGATTCTGGAACAGGCCAAGCCGGGGGCCCTGCTGATCCTGCCCTATATCGAATTCGACTTCCGGTTCGAGGATATGGGCTGCACGCGGCTGTTCGACCGGGTCTATCTGACTGGCGGGGCAGGTCAGGACATCGCGGACCTGATGGAGCGGGCCGGGCGGATCGGCACGGTGGTGCCAGTGCAGGATGAACGCCGGATCGCAACCGAAGGGTTCTGTGCCCCGGTGCGCAATGCCCTGCGCCGGTGGGGGCATCTGGCCTGACGCCACAAGATCAGGGGTTGAGGGCCTTGTTGTAGGCATGCCAGTCGGTGATGTCGGGGTAATTCTGCCGCCGCCACTGCTTGACCCGCGGGTTCATGATGCGTTTCCACAAGGGCGGGATCATCGCGGCCAGCGTCATCATGGGATAACCGTAGGGCAGTTGCGGGGCCTGATCGGTGTCGTAGGTCTGCAGCAGGGGAAATCGGCGGTCGGGTTTGTAGTGGTGGTCGGAATGGCGCTGCAGGTTGATCAGCAGCCAGTTCGACGCCCGGTGCGACGCATTCCAGGAATGGCGCGGCAGGACATGTTCATACTTGCCGTTGCCAAGGTGCCGACGCGTCAGTCCGTAATGTTCGATGTAGTTCACCAGTTCCAGTTGCCAGACCGCCACGAAGGCCTGCCACAGGAACAGCGCCAGCCCCTCCCACCCGCCGACGATCAGCGCCAGCGCCAGCATGCCCGACTGCAGCGCGGCATAGCGCCAGTAGGGGTTGGACCGGTGCCACCACGGCAGCGACCTGCGCGCCAGCATCGCCGCCTCGGCCCTGAAGGCCGAAACATGGCATTCGCGCAGCACGCGGGGGAAAAAGCGGTGGAAGCCTTCGTTGTAGCGGGCCGTCACCGGGTCACGCGGGGTGCCGACATGCAGATGATGCACGCGCAGGTGTTCGCTGCGGAAATGGCTGTAAAGGACCGACGCCAGCAGCAGGTCGCCCAACACACGTTCCAGCTTCGATTTCTGGTGCATCAGCTCGTGGCTGTAATTGATGCCGATGGTGCCCGAGATGACGCCCATCCCGAAGAACAGGCCGATCTTTTCCAGCGCGTTCAGATCGTTCAGCCGTGTGGCGAACCAGATCATCCCGAACAGCAAAAGGAACTGCAGAGGAAACCACACCAGCGTGATCAGCCGGTACCAATACAGGCTGTCGTCGGGCGTGGCGGGGTCTGCGTTGTCGGTGTTCAGGCTGGTCAGCGCATCCAGCAGCGAAAACAGCGCCCATGTGTAAATGGGCAACAGCAGCACGGTCCAGCCGCCGGTGCCAAGCGCAATCAGGGCAAGGGGGATCGTGCCCAGCGACAACCAGAACGGCAGCGCGTCGCGCAGGCGGGAGTCATCGGGGATCGTCTGTTCGGCCATGGCAGCATCCTATCGGATCAGCCTGCGTTCTCAATGCGGCGAATTGCGGGCGGGGCGTGGGCAGCGGCGGCAAGGTCATGCGCCTTTCGCATCAGGGTGGGCAGGTCGGTGGCGGTGGCACGCTGAAACCGGCCGCGCAGGGGCGGGGCCGTGGTCAAGGCGGTCTGCACGGTCAGGATCAGGTGAAAGTGGGTGAAGGTGTGACGCACCTCGCCCGCCTCATGCCAACGGGCCGCGACCGGGGCCGGGCCACCCGCGCCATCCCAGCCGTCACCGGGCAGGCCGAGCATGCCCCCGAGCAGACCTTTGGCCGGGCGCAGTTCCAGCAGGACCTGACCGTCGGGGCGGAAGGCGGCCCAGACCATACCGTGGCGGGTGGGTTTCGCAGGTCTGACGGCCTTGCGCGGCAGGCTGGGGGCGGTGCCAGCGGCGCGGGCTGCACACAGCGCGATCAGCGGGCAGATGCCGCAGGCGGGGTTGCGGGGGGTACAGATCGTGGCGCCAAGGTCCATGACCGCCTGCGCATAGTCGCCGGGGCGGTTCAGAGGCGTGTGCGACGCGGCCAGCGCGGTCAGTTCGGGCTTGGCCGCAGGCAACGGGGTATGCACGTCATGCAGCCGCGCCATGACGCGCTCGACGTTGCCGTCGACGACCGTGGCGGGCAGGTCGAAGGCAATCGAGGCGATGGCAGCGGCGGTATAGGGGCCGATGCCGGGCAGCGATCGCAACCCGTCGAGCGTTTGGGGGAACTGCCCGCCATGCTGCGCCACGACCGCGCGCGCGCAGGCCAGAAGGTTGCGGGCGCGGGCGTAATAGCCAAGCCCGGCCCATTCGCCCATCACCTCGGCATCCGCTGCGGCGGCAAGGTCGGCGACGGTGGGCCAGCGGTCGGTGAACCGCAGGAAATAGGCGCGCACGGCGGCGACGGTGGTCTGCTGCAGCATCACCTCGGACAGCCAGACGCGGTAGGGGTCGGGGCGCACGCCCGCCGCGCGATCGGCAGGCGACACGCGCCAAGGCATGACGCGGGCATGAACGTCATACCATTCCAGCAGAGCCGAACTTACCGTATCGTCACGCAATGTTTATGCCCTGTGTCCAGCTAAAGCTCTGGCAGCCCTGCCCGTCGTCCGGATAAGATACCAGCAACATTTTGCAGGACCAGATGGCCCGTATCGTCACACCCCGTACCTCGCCCAGCCCGACACGGCGGATGCGCGGCTTTGAACCCGCCGCGGGGCTTGTGAAAGAGCCGATCCGCGCCGTCGGCGAGGCGCGCGGGTTTGCAGTGGCGCGACTGCTGACGCAATGGCCCGAAATCGCAGGCGAAAGCATTGCCCGCGTGACCCGGCCGGTGAAGTGCGGCTACGGGCGCGAAGGATTCGGCGCGACATTGACGCTGCTGGTGGCCTCGGCCCATGCGCCGATGGTCCAGATGGAACTGCCGCGCCTGAAGGACCGGGTGAATGCCGCCTATGGATATGCCGCCATCGCGCGGATCACCCTGACCCAGACGGCAGCCAGCGGCTTTGCCGAAGGGCAGGCGCAGTTCACCGCCGCGCCGAAACCCGCGCAGGCGGACATCGCGATTTCTCCCGAGGCGGCGTTGGTCGCGGCCCCGGTGCAAGACCCCGGATTGCGCAGCGCGCTTGAAGCGCTGGCGCAGAACATCCTGAACCGTCGCAAGACAACGGAAGGCAACACATGATGACGACGCGCAGACTGGTACTGATGGCAGCAGCGGTTGCCCTTTCGGCGGGACTTGCCCCCTGGGCCGTGGCTGCGCAGGAGGCGGCAGCGCCGCTGGAGATCAAGGATTTTGCGCTGGGGCCCGATGATGCAAAGGTGAAGATGGTCGAGTATGCCTCCTTCACCTGCCCGCATTGTGCCGACTTTCATTCCGATGTCTTCAAGGCGCTAAAAACCGACTACATCGACACCGGCAAGGTCCGCTTCGAATACCGCGAGGTGTATTTCGACCGGTACGGGCTGTGGGCGGCGATGGTGGCGCGGTGCGGCGGCGAGATGCGCTATTTCGGGATCACGGACATCCTGTTTTCCACTCAGCGCGAATGGGCCGCGTCGGATGATCCGACGGTCGTGGTGGAAAACCTCAAGAAGATCGGCCGCACGGCTGGAATGGACGACGCCACGCTGGACGCCTGCATGAAAGACGGGGCGATGGCCGAAGCGCTGGTCGCGCGGTTCGAGGCGAACATGAAGGCGGACGACGTGCAGGGCACGCCCACGATATTCATCAACGGAACAAAACATTCGAACATGTCCTATGCCGACCTTAAGGTGATCCTAGACGCCGAACTGGCGAAGTAACCCATGACAGCCCCGCTGGACGGCATCCGCGTCGTCGAACTTGCGCGCATCTTGGCTGGACCCTGGGCAGGGCAGACGCTGGCCGATCTTGGCGCGGATGTGATCAAGGTTGAAGCGCCCGAAGGCGACGATACCCGCCGCTGGGGCCCGCCTTTTCTGGAGCGTGCGGGCGAACGCACCGCCGCCTATTTCCACGCGGCCAACCGGGGCAAACGGTCGGTCGTGGCGGATTTCACGACGGCCGATGGGCAGGATCTGGTGCGCCGGCTGGTGGTCGATGCCGATGTGGTGATCGAGAACTTCAAGGTCGGTGGTCTGGCCAAATATGGTCTGGACTGGCCTTCGCTGCGGGCGATCAACCCGAGGCTGATCTATTGCTCGATCACCGGCTTTGGCCAGACAGGGCCCTATGCACATCGGGCCGGGTATGACTTCATCATCCAGGGCATGGCCGGACTGATGAGCATCACTGGCGCACCCGGCGGCCAGCCGCAGAAGGTCGGCGTCGCAGTGACCGACGTGTTCACCGGGGTCTATGCGGCGACCGCGATCCTTGCCGCACTTGTCCAGCGCGGACGCACCGGGGTGGGTCAGCACATCGACATGGCGCTGATGGATGTGGCGACCGGGATCATGGCCAATCAGGCGATGAACTATCTGGCGACCGGGGTCGCCCCCGGCCAGATGGGCAACGCGCATCCCAATCTTGCGCCCTATGCGGTGTTCGATTGCGCGGACGGCTGGATCATTCTTGCGACCGGCAATGACGGGCAGTATCGCCGCCTGTGCGCGCTTCTGGGGCTGGAAGGACTTGGAACCGCGCCCGAATATCTGACCAACGTCGACCGGCTGGCAAACCGGGCTGGCCTGACCTCTGCGCTGACGGCGGCAACCCAGACGTGGACCAAGGCCGCGCTGCTGGCCGCCTGCGAGGCGGCGGGGGTTCCGGCCGGGCCGATCAATGATCTGGCCGAGGTGTTTGCCGACCCGCAGGTCGTGGCCCGGAAGATGCAGATCGCGCCGGGCGGCATGCCGGGCGTGCGGTCGCCGTTTTCCTTTTCAGACGCCGAATTGACGCTGGACCGCCCCGCGCCAACCCTGGGAGAGCATCAGGCCGAGGTGTAGGGCGGGGTTCACTCCGCCCTGCCGCGTCACCAAAGGTCAGGTCCCTTGTCCATATAACGGCGGGCCAGAAAATCGATGAAGGCGCGCACCTTGGGCTGCGTGAAACGGCCCGGCGGATAGACCGCGTAAATGCCCTGCACCTCGACCGGCAGGCCGGGGATGGCCTCTTCGACCAGCCCCTGCTTCATCGCGTCGGAATACAGGAACGACGGCAGATAGGCGATGCCAAGCCCCGAGATCGCAGCATTCAGCAGCGACTGCCCGTCATTCACCGTCAGCCAGCCCGCCGTCCGCACCTGCCGCTTTTCGCCCGAAGGCGCCGTGATCTTCCACACGTTGCCGTTGGCCTGATTGGAATAGTGCAGCAGTTTATGTTCGTTCAGGTCATCGACCTTCATCGGGCGTCCGTAGCGTTGGAAATAGCTGGGCGCGCCGATCATCCGCTTGGCAGTGTCGGTCAGCTTGCGGGCGCGGAGGGAGCTGTCTTCAAGCTCGCCCACCCGGATCGCCATGTCGAAGCCTTCGCTGATCAATTCGACATAGCGGTTGTTCAAGACCATGTTCACAGTGATGTCGGGGTATTCCAGCAGGAAATCCCCAAGGATCGGTGACAGCAGGTTAACCCCGAAATCGGTGGCCACGCTGATCCGCAACAGACCCGACGGGGCCGATTGCATCGATGTGACCAATGCGTCCGCTTCGCCCGCGTCGTTCAGGACCCGGCGCGCGCGGTCATAATAGGCAAGCCCGATCTCCGTCGGGCTGACCCTTCGTGTTGTACGGTTCAGCAGCCGCGCACCAAGGCGGGCTTCCAGCGCCGAGACGTGTTTCGAAACGGCAGATTTCGAAATACCCATCTTCTTGGCTGCGTCGGTGAAGCCTCCCTGGTCCACGACCGTGGCGAAGGCTTCCATCTCTGTCAGTCGGTC
Source organism: Rhodobacter sp. (assembly GCA_027487575.1). Lineage (GTDB taxonomy): Bacteria > Pseudomonadota > Alphaproteobacteria > Rhodobacterales > Rhodobacteraceae > JAIYDJ01. Next base: position 8,087 of record JAIYDJ010000054.1, read on the forward strand.
CATTGTCATCCCCAAGGCGTGCAAGCAGCAGTCATCCATCGGTATTGGACCCGGATTCAGGCAGGATCGCGGCGGGTCTGCGTCCTATCCGGGGAATTGTCACAGATCGTGCATGGCACGGAAACAAATCTCCAAGGCGCCGGATCGACGCGGGGCTGGATCGACCGGCGCGCCAAGCCGAGAATTGCCCGCGAAACCGTCACACAGGTGTGGGGCACCCTTCCGGCAAAACAGGCACTGGGCCTGATGTCCACGGTCACCGCGAAAAAGGGAAGGGCAGAGATTCCGAACGGGTTGTACCCCTCGCAGTCCGTACCGGGGCCGAGAGGGCGGCGCAAAAATGACCGGGACTTGAAAATGTTCTCTTAATGTTCTATCTTGGCATGGCAAGTCAGGATAGGAGTTTCCAGATGGAAGTCGCCGCTTTTGCACTGCCCGCCACGCTGCGCCAGATTGCCTATGCGCGGTCGCTGGCCTTGCGGAACCAGACGTTGCTGCCCTGGGATGTGCAGCAGGACCGTCGCAGCCTGAGTGCCTGGATCGAGGCGCAGGCCGCGATGAAGCCGGCATCGGCGCTGGACCCGCGTCCGACCTGCAAGCAAGTGGCCTTTGCCGAACGGCTGGCGCGCATCAAGGCGCGCGCGGTGCCCGAGGAATGTTTTCGCGACAAGGGGCTGATGTCAAAGTGGATTGACCGGAACAGGTAGGTGCCCGCCCGGCAGTTCTGACCGCCGGGCAGCGCCGATGACCCGTCGTTACTGCAGGTCCGCAAAAGCAGCCTGCAGCCGCTCCACCGCTTCGACGATCTGCGCGCGCGGCATGGCAAGGTTGAACCGCAGAAAGTTGTCGCCTCCCTGTCCGAAACTGCCGCCGAGGTTGGTGGCGATTCGCGCGCCGCGCTGCACCCGGTCGGACACCTCGGCCACTGTCATCCCGGTTCCGCGGAACTCGACCCAAGCCAGATAGGTCGCCTGCAACCGCATCGATGACACACCGGGAATCGCGTTCACCCCGGCGTCGAACACCTGCCGGTTGCCATCCAGATAACGGCACAGATCATCGACCCAGACGGCTCCAGCCGGGGAATAGGCCGCCGTTGCCATGTGCATTCCGAAGGAATTGGGCGAGATGCCGAAGGCGTTCATCCGGTCTGCAAACCGGGCGCGCAAGGCGGGGTCCGCGATGATCACGTTGCCCGAATGGGCCCCTGCGATATTGAAGGTCTTGGTCGTCGCCGTCATCATCACCAATCGGTCGGCAATCGCGGGTGCCGCCTTGGCCATCGCGTGATGCGTGTTCCCGGGCATGACCAGATCGTGGTGGATCTCGTCTGACACCAGCACCAGATCATGCCGGCGGCAGAATTCGGCGACACCGATCAACTCGGCTTCCGTCCAGACGCGGCCGCAGGGATTGTGCGGCGAACACAGGATCAGCATGGCCTCGTTGCCGGTCATCTGGGCATCCCAGGCGTCGAAGTCCATGACATAGCCGCCGTCCTGCTCCGCCAGTTGGCATTCAACCACATGCCGCCCCGCCGCTTTGATCACCCGCGCAAAGGCGTGATACACCGGCGTCATCACCACAACCGCCTGTCCGGGCTTGGTAAATGCCTCGACACACATCGCCGTGCCATTCACCAGGCCGTGGGTGGTAAAGATCGCCTCACGCTCGGGCGTCCAGCCGTGGCGGTTCGTCATCCACCATTGGATGGCGTCCAGATAGGCGGCGTCATCGCCGAAGTACCCGTACACCCCGTGGTCCAGCATCGTCTGCAGCGCGTCCTGCACGACTTGCGGCGGGCGGAAATCCATGTCCGCCACCCACATCGCGATGCCTTCCCCCCTGGGCAGGCCATAAAGCGGCTGCATCATGTCCCATTTGACGGAATGCGTGCCGAAACGGTTGATCGGGGTGTCAAAGCTCATGGGCGTCCTGCAGGGCTGAAGGGTAAGGTTGATCTCTGGCGCCGGGATGGAACCCGTCCCTGCAATGCAGCACATCGTTCTGCGGGATTGAAGCTGTTTCTGCCGTGACGCGCATGCTGCCACCCTCTTGCACCGTTTTCCTGCACACCGTAAATCCTTCGGATGATCCGCCCCATCCTCATCCACCCCGATCCCCGTCTGAAGAAGGTTTGCGAATCCGTCGCCGAGATTTCGGCAGACGTGCGCAAGCTTGCCGAAGACATGCTGCAGACGATGTACGATGCGCCGGGCGTCGGGCTGGCGGCACCGCAGGTGGGCGTGATGAAGCGGGTGATCGTGATGGACTGCATCAAGCAGCCCGAGGCGGCCCCGCGCCCGATCGTGCTGGTCAATCCCGTCGTGGTCTGGTCCTCGGATGATCTTTCGACCTATGAGGAAGGTTGCCTGTCGATCCCCGAGCAATATGCCGACGTGCAACGGCCCGAACGGGTTCGGGTGCAGTGGACCGATCTTGATGGTGCCGAACAGCAGGAAGAATTCGCCGGGCTGTGGGCGACCTGCGTGCAGCACGAGATCGACCATCTGAACGGCAAGCTGTTCATCGATTATCTCGGTCCGTTGAAGCGTCAGATGATTACCCGCAAGATGCAGAAACTGAAGCGCGACCGCGCGCGGGGGGACGATTGATGGTGCGGTTGTCTGCCGCGGCGCGGGTTGGCCCGCAGTCGCCGCCTTCCTATATGAAAATCCTTTTCAATGCTGATGTGGCGTTGTCTTGTCTTTCTGCCCCGATCCGGATCGTCTTATTCTGCAGCATCACCGCCCGCCAGCGAGTCCCCTCGTGACGGTCAGACCCTGCCTGCGCTGGCCCCATCCGATGCTGCGCAGCGCGGCGACTGACGTTCCTGAAATCACCGACGCCATCCGCGCCGTGTGGCGCGACATGATCGACACGATGGAGGCGATGCCCGGCGTGGGCCTTGCGGCGGTGCAGATCGCTGTCCCGTTGCGTTTGGCGGTGGTCGATGCGTCGGAAACTCGTGGGCAGGCTGTGCTGATGGCCAATCCGGTCGTTCTGCACGCATCGGGGCAACTGCGGCCCCATGAAGAGGCCAGCCCGAACCTGCCCGGCGTGTCGGCGGTCATCACACGCCCGCGGGCCGTGACAGTGCGGTTCATGAATGAAGCCGGGCTGATCGAGGACCGCGAGTTCGTGCTGCTGTGGGCGACAAGTGTGCAGCATCAGATCGACCATCTGGCGGGGAAGATGTACTTCGACCACCTCTCGCCTCTCAAACGCAAGATGTTGATCGCCAAGGCGGAAAAACTGCGGAGGGCTTCATGAAAATCATTTTCATGGGCACACCGGAGTTTTCCGTTCCGATCCTGCAGGCCCTTGTTCGCGCGCATGATGTCGTGGCGGTTTACTGCCAGCCTCCGCGCCCTGCCGGGCGTGGGAAGGCCGACAGGCCGACCCCGGTGCAGGTCTGCGCGCAAGGTCTGGGATTGCCGGTGCGCCATCCCGTTTCGTTGCGCACACCAGAGGCGCAGGCGGAATTCGCGGCATGGGGTGCGGATGTGGCGGTCGTAGTCGCCTATGGTCTGATCCTGCCGCAACCAGTTCTGGACGCGCCCCGGTTGGGGTGCCTGAACATTCATGCATCGCTGTTGCCGCGATGGCGGGGGGCCGCGCCGATTCACCGGGCGATCCTTGCCGGAGACAGCGAAACCGGCATCTGCATCATGCAGATGGAGGCGGGGTTGGACACGGGCCCGGTCCTGATGCGGCAGACGACGCCAATCGGCACCGAGGAAACGACGCAGGACTTGCACGACCGGCTGTCGGCCATGGGTGCGGACCTGATTTTGAAAACCCTTTCCGCCCTGCCCCTGCCTGCCGTTGCACAGCCCGCCGACGGGGTTACCTATGCCGCCAAGATCGACAAGGCAGAAGCGAAGATCGATTGGGCACAATCCGCTACCGACATTGACAGGTTGATCCGCGGATTGTCGCCGTTTCCCGGCGCGTGGTGCGAGGTGAACGGCGCGCGGGTCAAATTGCTGCGGTCACGGCTTGCGACGGGGCAGGGGGCGCCCGGACAGGTGCTGCGCGGAATGGTCATCGCCTGCGGGACGGGCGCGGTCGAAGTCATGCAGGCGCAGCGCGACGGCAGGCAGCCGATGACCGCCGAGGACTTCCTGCGCGGAACGCCCCTGCCGGACCGGATTTGACACATAGGGCTTTTGCAGGGTCGGACCCGTTCCCATATGAAACGCAGCAGGGCGGGGTGGGCATGGGCTTTCTGGCAATCATCATCATAGGGGCCGCAGCGGGATTTCTGGCGACCCGTGTCTTACGGATCGAGGCAGACATCCTGACGACGGTGGCCATCGGCATCGGTGGCGCGCTGATCGGGGGGGTGTTGCTGCGGGTTCTTCTGACCGTCACGGGGTGGCTGGCCGGGTTCGTCGGGGCGGTACTGGGGGCGCTGTTGCTGATCTGGCTGTGGCAGACGTTCATCGCCCGCTGATCACGTCAGTCGTTTGAGAGCATCCTTCAAACGGAAACTCCGTTCACCGGTGGCCTGCCAAAGCGTCTGACCCTGCCAGACCGCGAAAAGCAATGCCCCCGCCTCGCGCCCCTTTGCACCGCCACCCAGCCGGATCGCCAGTGCCGATTCGACGCGCGTACGCCACGCCGCGGCGCGGGTCCGCAAGGCCGCATCGCGAAAGTCGGCCGCGAGCAGCCCGATGCCTGCCGGGTCACCGTTGTCGCCATCCAAAGCCTTCAGAAGCGCCAGCGCACCCTTGGCGGACAGCGCCGCATCAGCCTCGGCCGCCGACGTTGCCGCATCAAGTTCGTCCCACCCCGCCATCAGCGCTGCCCGCAGCATGCCGTCGCGGGACCCATAGCGTTGTACGAGTGTGGGCGCGGCAAGGCCCGTGGCGCGGGCCACGGCAGAAAAGGCCACGGCCTTGTCACCGCCCGCCGCAAGCAGGGTGCGGATCGCGGAAAAAATCTGTGAATCGGGAATCGTCCGGGTGCGCGACATGCCCTGAACGTAAACGATCGCTCATGAAAAGATAGCAAAACCTACAGCAGAATCCCCGGATCGGTCCCCAGGTCCAGTCCCGGAAACACGGCCTGTTCCAGCGCCTGCGCCTCGATCCCGAACAGCGAGCGCAAGGCCCAACCCGCATAGGCCCGCACGTCTGCCGTGGGCATGAGATCGCGTTCGGCCAACAGTTGCCCCTCGCCCAGACCTGGCCAGATGCCATAAACACGCCCGCCGCGCAGCGCCCCCCCGGCTGCGATCATCATCCCGCCCGTGCCATGATCTGTTCCCGCCGATCCGTTTTCGCGCGCGGTGCGCCCGAATTCGGTCATGGCCAGAACCAGCGTCGTCCCCCAGACCGGACCAAGGCCAGACTGGATGGCAAGCAGCGTACTGGCCAGCATCGGCATCTGTTCGGCCATCGTGCGGGCCTGCGCCTGATGGGTGTCCCAACCGCCCAGCGAAAAGCTGGCGATGCGGGCATCTTCGCGCAGACGGTCGGCGACATAGGTGCCAAGCTGGCTCATCGCCTTGGTGTGGCGGGGGATGCGGTCGCTGGCGGTGGCGCGGGTCAGGTCCTGCGCCTGGGCAAAGGTGGCGGCAAACAGCGGGTCTGCTTCATGCAGTGCGGTCAGCAGCGCCTGCCCCTGCGCCGAAAGCCCGGTATCCTCGGACGGAAACCAGTGGGCGGTGGGTGCATCGCCATCAAGGATCATCAGCGGGTCACGCCCGATCGACACCGCCGTGTGCGGTGTTGCGCCCGGAATCAGCCCCACCGCCCTGTTCAGCCAGCCGTCGCGCGCCGGGGTCATGCCGCCTTCGCGCCCGCCCGATCCCGCCTCGAGCGCGTCCTGCGCCACGAAATGGCTGCGCCCCGCGCGGTAGGGGGTTGCCACCGCCTGAACAAAGCCGAGTTGCCCCGCCGTCCAAAGGGGCATCAGATCGGCCGCCGCCGGGTGCAGTTCGAAAAATCCGTCCAGCGGCAACCCGCGGCTTTCGGCCAGCAGACGGGGCCTGAGCGCCTCATAGGCCCGGTCCCCGACGGGGCGCACGACATCCAGCCCGTCCATCGCGCCGCGCAGCAGGATCACCACCAGCCGGTTTTCCCCCGACGCCTGCGCAAAACTGACCGGAGTCAGCAGCGGCGAAGCGGCGGCAGAACAGCCGATCAGGAAGGCCCGGCGTGACAGCAGAAGCTGGTTCATCATCATCTCCGCATGAACTCGGGCGAGCCGAGCAGAACGGCCAGCCCTTCCCACCGCTGTTCCGCCCCGGCAACGGCACCCAGCAGCAGCGGCGAGGCAAGTTCGCCCAGCACAGCCCGCGTCTGCGCCACGGGATCGGCTCTGTCGCCGGTCAATTGGGCCAGATCGGCCGCCCAGTCCAGCCGCGACGCGAGCATGGGCGGCGTCAGCCAACCGGGCGCGGTTTCGGGCCAGCCATCCGGTTGCCGTGTCCGGTAGATCGGTTGGCCCATGCGGGCCATCACCTCGCCCAGCCGGGTGCCCCGCCGCTGAAACGCCTTGTATTCTTGGGGATCGCCGGTCAGGCCCACCGCGCGCAGGCTGGCGGCCATGTATTCCTGCGGACTGCGCAACTTGGCCAGAGCCGGCTGGCGGGCGGCGGGATGGGCCAGCAGCGCGCGATAGACCGGTGGCAGATACCCGTCAGCCCGCAGATAGGTCCGCGCCAGATCGTCCACCAGATCGGCGGGCGGATCGTCCTGCACGAAATGCCGGGCCAGCATCACCGCCACGCTTTGCGCCGTTTCGGGGCGGGCGGCCACGGTTTCGACCAGCCGGTCGATTTCATGGATGCCCTCTCCGTAAGTCTCGCCCAGAATGGTCTTGATGCCGGGTTCCACGGCGCGGCGCGCCATCCTGCGCCCGGTTTCATCCTGCGCCATGCCCGCCAGAAGCCGCGCGAGTTCGGTCACGTCGGCCTGATCATAGCCCGCACCCATGCTGTGCAATTCAAGAAACTCGCGCGCGAGGTTCTCGTTCAACCCGCGCCCCCGGCGCAGGCCGATTTCCGAATTCGGACCGACGGAACTGTTCTGCGTCAGGTAGATCAGCATGGCGGGGTGCCACAGCGAGGCTTTCAGCAAGTCGGCAAACCGGCCCGCGATGTGCGGGCGGATGGCATCATCGCGAAAGGATGCGATCCAGACCAGCGACCCGGGCGTGATGGCCACGGTCATCCGGTTGGCCCAAAGGTTGACCAGCCGTTCCACAAAGCCAAGGCGCGCCGAGGCGGGGCGGGTGACAAAGGCGATTTCGTCGCGCCGCGCCAGTGCGCGCATGTCGGGCAGGGGCGGGCCTGTCACGCCTTCGACCTTGCGGCGCTTTGCCTCGATCAGCACGGCAAACCGGTCTGCCATGCCCATGGTATTCCAGACCGCCGCGTCAGGATCGGGTGCCGAAAGCTGCGCCATGACCCGGTCCGGCTCTACCCCGCCCGGGGCAAGCGACCAGCCCGCGCGCGGACCATAGCCAAAACGGATTTCCTCCAGAAGGCTGGCGGGTTCGGTCACGCGGGTCTCCGGCTTGTCTCTGGGTCAGATGGGAAGCCGCGGCAGCGAATCAACCGTCCACGGCCGCGAGTTTCGACACCTGCGCGAGCCTGCGCACGCCGGCGTGACGTTCCAGCATGGTCTTGGCCCGGCGGGTCAGGCCGACTTCCTTCAGCACGGTCCATTGCCGGTAATGGACCGTAAAGATGTCTCGGTCCGCAGGCAGCGGTTCCCCCCGTGACAGTCCGCCCAGAATGTAGTGCTGTTCTTCCGGTAGGATGTTCCAGTCCAGCTCCGCCGCGCGGATGGCCAGCGGCATCGACATCTGGTCCAGATAGGGCCGCTTTTTCGGCAGGTCGGGGTCGGCGTCCAGCCGTTGCGCCACGTCCATCCAGACCTGCGGGAAACTGCGGCCATCGGCGGTGCGGTGCTGTTCGGGAAAGCTGAACAGGCCTGAACTGAAATAGGGCACGCGCGTGGCACCGCGCTTCTGGCGCATCAGACGGAACCGTTCGGTCGGCATCTCCATGTCGCAGATGCGATAGATGTCGTCCCAGATCGTCTGCGGCGCCCAGTTCATCGACGCCGCTTTCGACAGCGATACGTGACCGGGCTTCACGATGGTTTCGACCAGATTGGGCCTGATGCACAGAACGTCGCTGTCCATGAAACAGGAAAACTCTGTCTCGCGCGGCTCCAGCGTGGCCAGCAGCTTGTTGCCGTGGGGATAGGCCGGGTCGAACCGCCCTTCGACGGCAAAGCTGCGCAGGTCGCAATCCAGCCGACCCAGAACGGTGCGGACATCCTGGCTCACACTGTCGAGTTTTGACGCCGGGCAATAGCCGACCAGCGCAACCGTCTGCCCGAACTGCTCGCGCAGCGACGCCGCCAGATAGCAGGCCATCACCTCGTAATCCGGGGGTTCCACAATGAAGAAGACGGTCAGGCGGGGCGTCATCGGTCACTCCTCGTCGGGGTGGCGTTCATGGGGGGCCAGTGCGCGGAACGACTTGCCGCGGCGGGTGGCAAAAGCATCCAGCATACCGGCAATATCCTGCGGGCCCGGATGGTCAGGGTAAAGGTCGGCGGGCAGGTGGCCAAGGGCGCGCAGGCGGTCGAACAGATGCGTGAAATCCAGTTCGCCCACCGACTGAAAATCAGGCCGGTTCGCATCGCCGGAAATCCAGTCGGTCCGGATCGCGTCGATCTCGGACGGGGTGATACCGGCAAAGCTCTGGAATTGCAGGCGGTAGTCGGCGGTGTTGGCGCGGCTTCGCCGCAGGATCATCGTGACCTGCGTCGCGGGGCGCACCACGAAGGCCGCCAGATGCAGCGCCGATCCGTCCAGTGCCACGATCTGGCGCGCCGCCTTGTAGCGGGCGATCTGGGTGGCAACCGGGTGCCTTTCGGGATGGAACACGTCGAACCCGGCCTGCGCCATCGCCGCCTCGATCGCGGTTTCGCCCAGCACGCCGCCCCGTTCGGCCTTCAGCCGGGCGCGCGAGATGTACAGCCGATCCGACCCTTCGGCAGGCACATGCGCCAGCCTGCCCTGCATGAAGGTGCGGTAGGCGGGTGATCCGGCATAGCGGGCTGCCCAGCCGAACCCGAGTTCGGGCACGATCAGGTGTTCGACGCGCAGAACGCCGGGATGCGCGCGGCGGGGGGTTGCAATGCCCAGAAGCCGAAAGAAATCGTCATGCGTGTCGATGCCCCGGTCGGTGTCGCCGCGGTAGGGCAGGTACAGGATGCTGTCCAAGTCCGCCACATGGTCGAGCGCCCAGAGCCGCGCCGTCGATTCCACCAGAAAATGCCCGAAATGCCGCCGGAAATGCCCGGCGAACAGATGGCGGCCCGGCAGGTCCTGCACCGGCTCGTCCGGGGCAAGGGTCGGCGCGGGGGTGGCCTTGCCGGCCCGGATCCACGCTTTCGACAGCTTGCACCATTGACCGTCCGCCAGCAGGACCCCCGAGGCCAATCGCGCATCCCCCTCGCGTTCGGGCACGACCAGCGCGCTTGACAACTGCAGCAGCGTCCCGTCGAACGGGCGCTCGGGCGCGCCGCTCGCCCTTTGCCCTTGCGGTCTGCCGACCGGAATTGCGGCGCGAAACCCGTCGGCGGCCTTGCGCGCCACCCGGCTGTCGGGGACGTCGCGCAATAGCGCCTCTGCGGCCCGCAGACCCAGCCGCGTGTGACCCTGTGCGGCGGCCTGTTCCAGCAACCCTTTCTGCCAGGCCTGCAAGCCCCGTCTTGCGCGGTAGGCCCGGGCATGGGCGACCGGATCGAAGGTACCCTGTGCCACCCCTTCGATCAGGGCCTGCAGCACCCCGACCGCCTTCAACTGCCGGATCGCGCGATGTCCCATGTGGGCCGCCCTGATCTGCCGGACGCCCGGCCCGATGATCCGGTCGGCATGCGCGCGGTCTTCGGGGATGAAGGGATCGAACACCACATAAACCTCGGCCGCCACGGGTGCAGCGGCGGCGGCATCAAGATGGGTGGGGGTTTCCCAGTCCCACTTCTTGGTCGCATATCGGTACCGTTTGTCGAAGCGGGCCAGATGGCGCGCGAGGCTGGTCTGCGGACTGAAGGCCAGCACGACCGACCCGGGCACCAGCGCCGAATAGGCCAGTGCCGCAAAGCCGCCCATAGACGCGCCGACGAACACCACCCGGCGGAACTGCGCAAACAGCCCCGCATCGCGCAGGCTTTCGATCAGCGCAGGCGTGTCGGCATTGCGGTACCAGTCCTTGCGGCTGGCCATGATCCCCAAGATCGAAAGACCCGCATTCGCCGCCCGCATCTGCAGCCATGGTTGCGGCGGTTCATACTCTCCGACGGACGACAGGTTGTCGAACGTGACCAGCAGCACGTCCGACCGCCGCAGGAACCAGCCATCCACCAGCCCGCCGCGCAAAAGAAAACTGTCGCACGCGGCCGCTTCGGCGGCATTGGCTACAACGGGCGCGTCCGGGAACAGCGCGGGCAGCGGTGCGGCAGGACTTTCGTCCGGGTTATCAGATTGTACCTGCGAGTCGCGGGGCATCGGGGTCAGCCCCTGCGCCGGTACAGATGAACCCCGGCGCGGGACAGGCTGTCGTCCATGGCAAACCCCGCCGTCTGCAGCAACTGCCGGATTTCCGTCATCCCCTCGCGGCCGTAAATGTCGCGGTGCGTCTCGAAGATCAGGGTATCGACGCCGGTTAGATCGGCATGGCGCAGGAATTCCAGCTCGCCCCCTTCGATGTCCATCATGATCGTGTCATGCGGAAAGGCGGCTTTCAGATCGCCGTAGCGCAGGACGGGCACATCGACGGCGCGCATCCGGTCGGCCTTCTGCGGGGCCAACCCGGAGCCCAGAAAGTTGCCGTTGACGAAGAACTGCACGGTGTCGGGCGCGCCAGGCGCTGTCAGGACAACTCCGTGGCGCAGGGTGATCCGGCCGGACAGGCCGTTGTGCGCGTAAAGCGCCGAGATGTGCGCGATCAGATCGGGGTTCGCCTCCACCGACAGCATCGCGGCAGGAAGACTGTTTCGCGCCAGAACCGCGCCGACCACTCCGGACCCCGCACCCAGTTCCAGAATGCGCGCGCCGGGCCGGATCGCAGCCATTCCGATGGCCAGTTCGTGGCGTTCATACCCGCCCGTCTGCATCGCCGCGATCATTCCCTTGCGCAGATGCGGTGCTTGGGGAACCTCGATCCCGTGGCAGGTCGCCACGATCGGCGGCAGGATATCCTGTTCGGGGTGGGCCGTGGCGGGCGCGGTCATGCGGGCATCCTGTTGATCTCCCGCTTGGCGGGCCCTTTCTGCTCGGTCTTTTTCGGCAATTATGCCGTGACGCGCGGTTTGTGTCACGCATTCTTCGTCGGCAGGACGCAGGGACGGCCCGGAATAGGGCCAATTCGCGAACAGTCTGCCCGCCTGCAACATCCGCGCGAGGTGGCCGGGCACAGGCTTGTCGGCGACGGACCGTCGGCACTATGGTGCAGGGCAGCCAGAACAAGGAACCTCCGTGACTTTCTCGCCCGCACCAGTTGACGCCCAAGCCCGCCCCCGGGGCGCATCGAACCTGTTCGGCACGGTCGCGTCGCCCATCCGTCGGCACATCAGCCCGCATGGACAGGTGACGGCCGTTTCGATGATGAAGGACGAGGGGCCCTATGTCATCGAATGGGTCGCGCATCATCTGGCGGTCGGGTTTACCGATCTGGTGGTCTATACGAACGATTGTTCGGATGGGACCGATGACATGCTGATCCGGCTGGAGGCGATGGGGCTGGCACACCACCGCCGCAACGTCATCCCCGAAGGCATCCGCCCGCAACCCTCGGCGCTGAACCATGCGCAGGATGAACCGGTGGTGCAGGGATCGGATTGGGTGATGGTGTTCGACGCCGACGAGTTCCTGTCGATCCGCTATGGCGATGGCACGCTGGACGATCTGATTGCCGCCGCCCGCGTGCAGGACGCGAACGGAATCGTCGTGACATGGCGCATCTTCGGGTCGGGCGGGGTGGTCGACTGGTCCCGCGCCCCGGTGACCGAGCAATACCTGATGGCGGCGCCCACGACGTGGAACAAGGGCTGGGGCGTGAAGACCCTGTTCACCTTCGACGCCGACTATTGGAAACTGGGCATTCACCGTCCCAAGATGAAGAACCGCCATATCGACACCAGCTTTCCCGATACGGTGAAATGGCTGAACGGGTCGGGCCGGGTGATGGAGGACTATTTCAAGTTTCGCGGCTGGCGGTCGATTACCCGGACCGTCGGATATGACTGGGTCCAGTTGAGTCACTACGCTGTTAAGTCCGTCGACAGTTACGCCATCCGCAAGATGCGCGGCAATGTGAACAACAAGAAGGACAAGTACAATTCTGACTACTGGTCGTTGCAGGACCGGAACGAGGACCGCGATGAAACGATGTTGCGCTATTCTGCAAGGCGCAATGAAATCATACGGTTGTTGCTGACAGACCCCGAGCTTTCGCGCCTGCATCACGCAGCGGTGGACCGGGCCGAGGCGCGGCTGGCCGAACTGCGCCAGACGCAGGCCTATGCCGATCTGGTGGCGGACCTTGCCCGCGCCTCTGCCGTGCCGATCACCGAGATCGTCGCAAAGCCGCCGCAGGCCCGCGACAAGGAAAAAATCGCCTCGCTGATGTCGGACGTGGAAAAGCGGCTGGGCTCAAAGGCCAAGGCAGACCGCAAAGCCAACCCTCGCGACCCGGTGGAAACGGCGCCCTCTGGCAGTTACCGGTCTGGCACGATATCGCTTGGCACCGGACTGCAGGGCGAATGGGTCGCCAATCATGGCATCCTGCTGCCGCAGGACCCGCGTCTGTTCACCGATCCGGCCTTGCAGGCGATCGCCAAGGGCAAGTTCGAACGCGGCCTTGCCCGACGGATGCCTCAGGTGCTGGACCGGAATGCAAAGATCCTGGAAGTGGGGGCGGGGATCGGGTTTCTGGCGTTGCATCTGTCCGGACTGCGCCCGGATTTGACGATCTTGGTGCAGGAAGACCATGCAGACCTGCGCACCGCGATGGCCTGCATCATGAAACAGAATGAGCGTTCATTTACGGCCCGCCTGAACATCGTCGCTTCCGCGCTGATGCCGGACCCGGCCGCCGGACTGGCCGCGCTGATAGCGGAAATCCGCCCCGACGTGCTGTGCCTTGCCGACCCGCGTTTGTCTGCTGCGGTTCTGAAAGCCGCACTGACCGTCCGGCCCAGGCAGATTCTCCTCTATGGCCGGTTGCTGGAAACGCATCGCACAGACCTGTCGGAGTACGAAGACCATCTGGTCAGCCTTGGTTATCTGTCTGGCTATGCCTTCGACCCAAATCTGACGCGCGGTTTCGGTCTGGGCCATGTCGATCTGACCTGAGCCTTGCTGGACAGGCGGCATGTCCTGCGGCATTGTCGCGCGAAACGAAACAGCAGATTTTCGAGGTAAACATGGCCCCCCCCGTCCGCAGACCCGTCGCATCGCTGTGGATCGGCGAAAGGCTGCACTACCTCAACCAGTTGTGCCTGCTGAGCCACGTGCGCCACGGCCATCCGACAACGCTGTTCTGCACCGACAAGGTCACCAACGTCCCCGAAGGGATCATCGTGCGCCCGGCGTCAGAGATCATGACGATCGACATGGACATCGTGCGTCAGACCTCGGAAAGCTATCTGTCCAACGTGTTCCGCTACAAGATGATCCAGGCGACCGATGCGGTATGGATCGATTGCGATGCCTTCTGCCACAGGCCGTTCCCGGATGAGATGCAGAACATCTATGCCGGTCACGGCTTTCGCGGGGCGCTGAACTGCGGGGTGGTCTACATCCCGAAGGAAGGCGAGTTGATCCACCGGCTGTTGGACTACTACGACAACCTGCCCGACGCGCCGGCATGGTTCAACAAGCAGCAGCGCAAGCGGCTGGAAAAGCAGGACAAGCATCTGCCCCACGCCGTGCGCATCTACAATGCCGAACGCACCGCCTTCGGCCCGCAGGCCTTTACCTACTTTGCCCAGCAGACTGGCGATTTCGACAGGGCGCTGACCCACGACTACCTGTATCCGGTGCCGTTTCAGTTGAACGATGTGTTCTATGACCCGCATGGCCGGGTCGAGGGGCATTTCTCCGACAACACGCTGTCGGTCCATCTTTACACCAACGGAACCAAGCCGTGGTGGCGCAAGAACGTGCCGCTGGCCAATTCCTATGCCGCGCGGATGTGTGCCGAGATCGGTGTCGATCCCGCAGGCGCGCTGGAAGAGTAGATGCCGGGCACCACCATCGCGCTTGCCGCGCTGCGGATCGGGGTCATCAACCTCCCGCATCAGGAACGAAGGCGCAACCGGGCGGTGGCTGCGATGGCGGCACTGGGGTTGCCCTTCGTGTTCATCGACGGTGTGCGTGACCAGCCACGGCATTTCGGCTGCAGCCAGAGCCACCTGAAGGCCATCGAAACCCTGCGCGGATCGGGGCCGTTTCTGGTGCTGGAGGATGACGCGGTTCCAACCCCGCAGTATCAGCCGACGGTCACCCCGCCTGATGGCATCGATCTGCTGTATCTGGGCCATTCGCCCTATGGACACGCGCGGCATCTGCCCGGCGGCGGGACCCCGGAAATCGTTGAAACGGACCACAGCGGTTTTCTGCGGGTCCATTCCATGCTTGCCGCCCATGCCATCCTGTATCTGACCGATGCCGGGGCGGGGGCTGTGGCGCAATCGATCCGCGCCTCGATCGGCGGGCCGCAAAAGGAACGCCATGACATCGGGCTGTGCGACCTGCAGCAGCGGCAGCGCGTGCTGGCCACCCCGTTCCCCTATTTCGCCCAGTCGCCCGATGTGCAGGGTGCCGCAAAGCAGGATCGCCGGTCGGATGACCAGATGTTTGTAGCCATGCCGCGCCGCGAGGCCGATGTCGTCGCAGGGTCCGCCGGGCCGTTGACCGTGGTGCGCGCAGCAGGGGGCGGTTTGCAGTTCATGCCCGCCGATCAGGGTTTGTAAGGGGCCATCCCCGCCCGTGCCAGCGCATCGGCCCTTTCGTTTTCGGCGTGGCCCGCATGACCCTTGATCCACCGCCACTCGACCTTGTGGCGCGTCTGTGCCGCATCCAGCCGCTGCCACAGATCGACATTCTTCACCGGATCGCGCCCCGACGTCCGCCAGCCGTTACGCTTCCAGCCGTGAATCCACTGCGTCACGCCGTTTTTGACATAGGCGCTGTCGGTCACCACGATCACGCTGGTGTCGCGGCTTAACGCCTCAAGCGCCGAAATCGCGGCCATCAACTCCATCCGGTTGTTGGTGGTCAGCTTTTCGCCGCCCGACAGTTCGCGCTCTTTGACGACTTCGGTCCCGTCGCGCGCGATCAACAGCGCGCCCCAGCCGCCGGGACCCGGATTTCCGCTGCAGGCGCCGTCGGTATAGGCAAAAAGTTGTGGCATCCGCCCCCCATGCTGGACCTGCGTCTAGGCAAGAGGCGGACGAAGGTCAACCGGGCGGAAGCGGCCCGACCCGGGCAAGAACCACATCGCCGCCTTCATGGCCCGACCTTTCGATCGGGCGGTACTGAGGTTCCTGCGCGGAACGGCCCACCACCATCGGCAGCAGATAGTCGTCGAACAGTTCGCGCGCCGTGAACGCCTCGGGTTCCATCTTATCCAACCCGGTCAGCAGGGCGCGGGCGAACACCGAATGCCCCTCGCCGCCGCCATCGGCAACCGGTTCGTTGCCCCCCGATGCAATAACGATGCGCGACCGTTTGGCCGCAAGCCGCTGCAGCGCGCGCAGCCGGTCGTTTTCCTCGACCGTTTGCGGGGCATCCTCTCCGCGCAGCAGCGCGCCGGAATAACAACTGTCCGAAATGACCAGCACCGACCCCGCCTCGATCCGCAGGATGGCATCGGTGATCGCGGCCGCGGGCAGGTAGGAAAACGGCAGACCCGCTTTCGCATCCACCGGAAGCCAGAATGCACCCTGCGTGGCCTGTTCATAGATGCCATGCCCGGCATAGAAGATCAGGACCGTGTCCTTGGCCCCGGCAATCTGGCCGATCTGGTACAGCGCCGTTTCGATCTCGATCCGCGAGGCGTTGCGCAGAAACAGCGGAATCTTCGTGCCGTCAGGCCCTGTCGCCTCGGTCTGAAATCCATAGCGGTCGCGCAGAAGGGTCGCCAGCGCCTCGGCATCGCCGATCGGGGTCGCCAGCGGTGAAAGGCCAGACCCTTCGGGATAGTCCTGATTGGCGATCAGCAGGGCATAGCGCGCGCCGGTTCCCAGCAGGGCCTGCATGTCGCCTTCGTAGAACAGCTCGAAACTGTGGGTGATCGGCCGGTTGTCCCGGGTCATCGCCAGAATGTCGATCCGGTTGACCCCGGCCTGAAGCTCGATCTCCTGCGAAAAGCTGCCATCCGGGGCAGAGGCGGCGGGCTTGCCGTTGACGGTGACGATCATCGTTTCTGCCGCAGCCTCGACCACACCGCGCAGCGTGACGGTCGGGGTATCAAGCGCCGCCGCGGCCCGTGTCGGGGTGGGGTCGATGATCCGGATCTGGCCGCGTTGCGTGGGCATGGCGGGCCGGGTTTCCACGATCAGGTCGCGTTCGGGATCGGTGGTCGAAAACACATAGGTCCATTTCCGGTCTACCTGACCATCGCCGTCCTCTTCGGCCATCCGGCGCGACAGGGCGGTCGGTGTGGTGCGGTCGGCTTTGGCGACAGCCGAGGCGAAGCGGAAACTGAAGGCACCATAGTACCGCGCATCATCCGCGCCGCGCGGCAGTCGCATTTCCACGGTCAACTCACCCGAAGCGGTGCCGTAGTACACCGTCAGCGCCCCCGCCAGCGGGCCCAGCGGCAGGGCCGCGTCGGGCAGCGGCCCGCCCGGTCCGATCCGGTTGCGCCAGCGTGCGCGGCCGTCGATGCGGGCTTGGCGTTCTTCAAGGCGCATGTCTTCGGCGGTCGAGGTGTCCAGCACGACGGTCACATCCGCGCCACGGTTGCGCAGGCGCGTCACAAGGTCCGACAGCGCCTCGGCATTCAGCACGTCCGACACGCCGGGGGTATCGGCGTTCAGCAAAAGATACGGACCTTGCGCCACCACCGGGCGGGCAGCATTCACCCCAAGGTCGATGGCGGTCATTTCCGCCAGCGTCGCCTCTGCCTCGCCCCAGATGAACGGCCCGCGCGGGTCGGTCGTCGGGGCAAGCTGATCGGCGCCGAACACCCAGCCCGAGGCATAAAGCAGCACCGAATCCCCGCATCCCGACGCCGCCAGCAGCGTGGCGGCGGCCTTGGTCAGGCCCTGCCGCGTGGCATCTGCGCCCTGCAGCACGGTCAGGTTTTCGGCATCCGCGCCTCGTGCAATTAACGAATTGCGCACCAGTTCGGCATCGTTGGCAGGTCCGTACAGGTCATATTCCGGGTCGGTCGTCCATTCTGCGGCCCCGATCACCAGACCACGCGTGGCCGGTTTGTGCTGCGGGTCGCAGGCCGGGGGGGCGGAGGGTTCTTCGGGCAGCGCCAGCGGCCCCTCCAGCCCGTCAACCTGCAGGCGCAGCAGGTCCAGATATTCGGTGGTCAGATCGGCCTCCGCTTCGGCCAGCATCGGCACCGGATGAAGCGACACAAGGGCAAGAACCGCGCAGATCAGGAAATTGTGTCGCATGGCAGGCTCCGGCATTGCCGAACGATGCTGGCACGGCGAACAGCGCCTGTCACCTGACAGTTGCCGTCATGCAAAGGCCGTGAACATCAGGCAGGCCACGACCACCGCCGTCAGCCCCACCCGCAGCGGCATCCACCACGACGGCGTAAGGCCGTGCTGGTCGAAGAACCAGTCCAGCGCCAGCAGTCCGGCAAAACCCGCCGCAAGATAGATCGCCGCCGACACCGGCCCGCCGCCGACGAAGAAGAACGCCCACAACGCCGGGATGACGGCCAGCGCATGGAACAGCCCTGCGTTGACTTCGGCCCGCGAGGCGAAGCCCCACAGTGCGCCCGCCATGAAGGACAGGATGACCGTTCCATAGGCAAGCCCGACATAGGGGCCCAGAAACCGCGGCCCCATCCAGCGCAGGCCGAATTCAGCCAGCGCAGGCGACATCTCGGTCGCCACGCTCCATAGAAACGGCAGCAATCCGGCCACGCCAAGGATCAGGGCACTGCGGGGGGGCTGGGTCATGGCATGTTCCGCAGGGGGTGGCATGCTGGCAAAGCGGTCGCGCAGGTCGTGTGCGGCGGCATCACGGCTGTTTCGCCTTGGTTTTCGCCGCGCGCACAGCCCTGCCGGGCGTATTGGTGCGCAAGACCTGCATCACCGCGTCAACCCGTTCGGCGTCTGCCTCGGACGGGAAGGCGGGCAGGCGCAGATCCCGACCGTTCATCCTGATGCGCCCGCTGGAAGAGCCTCCGCCAATCGGAATGTCGACTGCCTCGTCAACCGCACTGGCCGCCAGCGCGGCTTCGAGAGGCTCCAGTTCTGCCCGCATCGCGGCAAAGGCGCTTTTCGACAGTCGGAACCGTGCGGTTGCGCAGCCCGGCGCCTCGTCGGCATAGGCCTTGCAATACTCCACCTCGCCACGGCGATCCGCATAGAACGACACCGTATAGTCCCAGGCAAACTCTGGAGGCAGCGAACCGCTGTTCTGGCTCCACACGGCAAAGGCATCAGTCCCCTGCGCCATTGCCGGACCGGCAACCAAGGCGCAAACAAGTGCAATAGCCTTCACCCCGCAGCCTCCTGTTCCATCCGCAGCACGCGAGGCACCTTGAATTCGACGTGCTCCTGCGCGGTTTCCACCAATTCGACGGTGACGGCGAACCTGTCGCGGAAGGCGTCGATCACCTCGTTCACCAGCACTTCCGGGGCCGAGGCACCTGCCGTCAGACCTAATGATGAAATCCCGTCAAGAGCGCGCCAGTCGATGTCTGCGGCCCGCTGCACCAACTGCGCATAGGCGCATCCGGCGCCGCGCCCAACCTCGACCAACCGCATCGAATTGCTGGAATTCGGCGCACCGATGACCAACAGCGCGTCGATCCGGGGTGCGATGGCCTTCACCGCCGCCTGGCGGTTGGTCGTGGCATAACAGATGTCTTCCTTGTGCGGCACTTCGATGGCTGGAAACCGCGCTTGCAGGGCCGCAACGATCCCCGCCGTGTCATCGACGGACAGGGTGGTCTGGGTGATGAACGCCAGCCGCGCAGGATCGCGGACCTGCAGACGGCCCACATCCGCCTCGGTTTCCACAAGCAGTACTTCGCCCGGCGGCAGTTGCCCCATCGTCCCGACGGTTTCAGGATGGCCCGCATGGCCGATCATCACCAGTTGCAGGCCGTTGGCGCTGTGGCGTGCAGCCTCGTTGTGGACCTTGGTGACCAGCGGGCAGGTGGCATCCACCGCGATCATCTGCCGCGCCGCCGCTTCGGCGGGAACCGACTTCGGAACACCATGCGCGGAAAAGATCACAGGGCGGTCGGGGGGGCAGTCCGACAGTTCTTCGACAAAGACCGCGCCCTGCGCCCGCAGCGCATCCACCACGAACTTGTTGTGCACGATTTCGTGCCGGACATAAACGGGCGCACCCCATTTGCGCAGCGCAAGCTCGACGATCTTTATGGCCCGGTCCACTCCCGCGCAGAACCCGCGCGGGGCGGCCAGATACAGGGTCAGGGGGGGCAGGGTCATGCGCGCCTCGGGTCGGATCATCACACAGGTAAGCCTCTGCGCGGTTCACGTCCAGCCTTTGCACGCCCCGCTGCGTGATCGCGTCACTTCACTTCGACATGGGTCTCTTCGGAACGGTCCATCGGGCGCGGGTCGCGGGGCGGACGGCCGATCACTTCGCGCAACTCGTCCAGTTCGATGAAGTTGTCGGCCTGACGGCGCAACTCGTCCGCGATCATTGGCGGCTGACTGCGGATGGTCGACACCACCGACACCCGGACGCCCTGCCGCTGCAGGCTTTCGACCAGCGGACGGAAGTCGCCGTCACCCGAAAACAGCACGATGTGATCGACGCGCGGCGCCAGTTCCATGGCATCGACGGTCAGTTCGATGTCCATGTTGCCCTTGACCTTCCGGCGGCCCTGGCTGTCGGTGTATTCCTTGGCCGGTTTGGTGACCATGGTGAAGCCGTTGTAGTGCAGCCAGTCGACCAGCGGACGGATCGGCGAATACTCGTCATTCTCCAAAAGGGCCGTATAGTAGAACGCGCGCAGAAGCTTTCCGCGGCGCATGAACTCCTGCCGAAGCAACTTGTAGTCGATATCGAAGCCAAGCGACTTGGCGGCCGCATACAGATTCGACCCGTCGATGAACAGCGCCAGCCGATCGTCCTTGTAAAACATCCGTTCTTCCCTTCAATCCGTCTGACGTCTCGAATTTCTGCTTCATCCAAGCGAGGTAGGAAAACCCGACGACGGCAGTGTGCAATATCAGTGCCGGTGTTGCAGCTTCAAGGCCATATGACAGAAAGAATAACTTTGTCACAAGACTGTGCAAACCGGATTCTCGTTGCGTTCGGGGCTAACCTTCCGTTCGGCGCGCAAAGCCCTCAGGAAAATATAAACAATGCAATCAATGGCTTGGCGAAGCGTGGCTTGCACGCGGACCGCGTCAGCCGTCTTTACAGGACACCCAGTTTCCCGGCCGGATCGGGACCCGATTACGTCAACGCGGCAGCAAGTATTAAGTTGCAACAAAAGTTGTCTGCCGACGCCATTCTTTCCGTCATCCATGCGGTTGAAATCGAATACGGACGCGCACGGCAACGCCGCTGGGCGGGGCGTACGCTCGACATTGATCTGCTCGCGGTGGATGATTCGGTGCTGCCCGATCCGCAGGTACAGACGTGGTGGCGCGACCTTTCGTTTCGCGATCAGATCCGGCTGGCGCCCGACCGTCTGATCCTGCCGCATCCCCGGATGCAGGACCGGTCCTTCGTTCTGGTGCCTCTGGCCGATGTCGCGCCCGACTGGGTGCATCCGCTCCTGGGTCTGACCGTCACGCAGATGCTGGCCAATCGACCGCAGGCAGAGGTGGACAGCGTGACCCCAATTCCGGATGGCGCGGAATAGGCGCTTGTCAACCCCGATCATCCCCCTTACATAAGCTTTTCCGTGCCCCCACCCCTGATTGGAGTCGCCCATGGCCCGCGTGACGGTTGAAGATTGCGTTGACAAGGTTCCCAACCGGTTCGAACTGGTGATGCTGGCCGCACATCGCGCGCGTGAAATTCAGGCAGGCTCTCCGGTCACGGTGGACCGCGACAACGACAAGAACCCGGTCGTGGCCCTGCGCGAGATTGCCGACGAAACCCAGCCCGCCATGGCGCTGAGCGAGCGGATGATCGAAAGCCACCAGACTCAGATCGAGGTGGACGAACCCGAGGAAGACCAGATGGCGCTTCTGATGTCGGGCGAGATCGACCGCCCGATGCAGGACGACATGTCGGAAGAGAAACTGCTTCGCGCGCTGATGGAAGCGCAGGGCGACAACTAGGTCGCCGCAGCCCGACACGCGAAGGATAGGGCGGCCATGATCGACGTCGAAGACCTGATCGCCCTCGTCCACAACTACAACCCGCGCGCCAATGCCGATCTGATCCGCCGGGCCTACGCCTACGGTTTCCTGATGCACGACGGACAGTTGCGCAAATCGGGCGAGCCCTATTTCACGCATCCCGTCGCGGTGGCCGCCATCCTGACCGAACAGCATCTTGACGATGCGACCATCGTCACGGCGCTGTTGCACGACACCATCGAAGACACGAAATCCACCTACACCGAGGTTGCGCGGCAGTTTGGTCAGGAAGTGGCCGAACTGGTGGACGGCGTGACAAAGCTGACCAACCTGCAACTGTCGTCGGCGGAATCCAAACAGGCCGAGAATTTCCGCAAGCTGTTCATGGCCATGAGCCGCGATCTGCGGGTCATTCTGGTCAAGCTGGCCGACCGGTTGCACAACATGCGCACGATCCGCAGCATGGCACCCGAAAAGCAGGCGCAAAAGGCCCGCGAAACGATGGAGATCTATGCGCCGCTGGCGGGGCGCATGGGGATGCAGTGGATGCGCGAAGAACTTGAAGATCTGTCTTTCAAGGTTCTGAACCCCGAGGCGCGCAACTCGATCATCCGCCGCTTCATCACGCTGCAGCGCGAAGCGGGCGATGTGGTGCACAAGATCACCGCCGACATCCACACCGAACTGGAAAAGGCCCGGATCGAGGCCGATGTTTACGGCCGGGCGAAGAAACCCTATTCGATCTGGCGCAAGATGCAGGAAAAGAACCTCGCCTTCTCGCGCCTGTCCGACATTTATGGCTTCCGCATCATCACGGCTGATGTCGCGGACTGCTACCGCATCCTCGGCGCGATCCATCAGCGCTGGCGCGCCGTGCCGGGGCGGTTCAAGGATTACATCAGCCAACCCAAATCGAACGGCTACCGCAGCATCCACACCACCGTGTCGGGCCGTGACGGCAAGCGGGTCGAGGTGCAGATCCGCACCCGCCAGATGCACGAGGTCGCCGAGGCGGGGGTGGCTGCGCACTGGTCCTACCGCGAAGGCGTGCGGGCGCAGAACCCGTTTGCCGTCGATCTGGCCAAGTGGATCGCGTCGGTCACCGACCGGCTGGATGCCGAGGACAACACCGATTTTCTGGAAAACGTGAAGCTCGAGATGTTCACCGATCAGGTGTTCTGCTTCTCGCCCAAGGGTGACGTCATCCAGTTGCCACGCGGCGCCACGCCGCTCGATTACGCCTATGCGATCCATACCCGCATCGGCAATTCCTGCGTGTCGGCCAAGATCGACGGCATCCGCGTGCCGCTTTGGACCCGGCTGAAGAACGGCCAGTCGGTCGAGATCATCACCGCCGAGGGCCAGCGCCCACAGGCAAGCTGGATCGACATCGTGACCACGGGGCGCGCGAAGGCGGCCATCCGCCGGTCCCTGCGCGAAGAGGATCGGGGCCGGTTCGTCAAGCTGGGGCAGGAACTGGCCCGTGTCGCGTTCGACCATGTCGGGCGCAAGGTGACGGACAAGGCCCTGCGCACGGCGGCCAAGATGCTGGGCGTTTCGGATGAAAACGACCTGCTGGCGCGGTTGGGATCGGCCGAAATCACGGCCCGGCGGGTGGTGGAAACGCTTTATCCCGAACTGGCCATGTCGAAGGCCGAAGAGGTTGACGCCAAGCGCCCGATCGTCGGTCTGACCGCAGACCAGAACTTTCGCCGCGCCGACTGTTGTCAGCCTGTGCCGGGCGAACGGATCGTGGGCATCACCTATCCCAAGCGCGGCGTGATCGTGCATGCCATCGACTGCGCAGCACTGGAAGAATTCGAGGAACAGCCCGGCCGCTGGGTCGATCTGCACTGGCACGCCGGGCGTCATGCGGCGGTGCACACCATCAGCCTTGAAATCACGATTTCCAATGACACCGGCGTGTTGGGGCGGGTCTGCACCTTGATCGGCGAACAGCGCGCCAACATCTCGGACCTGCAGTTCACCGAAAGGAAGCCGGACTTCTACCGACTGATCATCGATGTGGACCTGCGGGACGTTGAACACTTGCACATGGTCATGACCGCGCTAGAAGCTGAAAGCGACGTGGCCCAGGTGTCGCGCTACCGTGATGTGACACGCAAGCCCTGAACGCAGGGCAGGAAGGGAACCGGGCCAGCTTCCGATGTTCAAACGTCGCAACCCTCGGACGTGGCTCCATTCGGCCCGGCAGATGATCTATCCGGATGGCGGCTTCCGGCGCGCCACGCAGTACTTCATCCACCGCATGCGCAGACTGCCCGATGCCCCGCACCGCGTGGCCCGAGGCGTCTTCGCCGGGACGTTCATCAACTTTCCGCCGCTGTTCGGGGTGCAGATGATCGCGGCGGCCATGCTGGCCTGGGTGATGCGCGGCAACATCCTTGCGGCGGTCCTGTGCACCTTCGGGTCGAACCCGATCACCACGCCGTTCATCGCCGTCGCCTGTCTGGAACTGGGGCACTGGATGCTGGGCATTCAGGTGCCGCTGACCCCCCGCATGATCGGGCAGGCGTTTGCCGATGCCGGATACGAATTGTGGCGCAACTTCCTCGCGATCTTCAGTGATGCCCCGACGCATTGGGAAGGTCTGGCCAACTTCTGGCATACGATCTACTTTCCGTATCTGGTCGGCTCGATCATTCCCGGCCTGATCTTCGCGACGGCGGCCTACTATCTTACGACGCCTCTGGTGCATGCCTACCAGAAGCTCCGCGCCAACAAGCTGCGCGACGCGGTGGAAAAGCGGCGGCGCGTGAAGGCGGCGGTTCTGGATGTTCGGATGCGCGAAGAGGCCGCCGCAAGGCGCAAGGATGACGACGGCACGTCGACCCTTTAGGGGGACGGCATCATTGGACAGAAGGGAAGGGATCAGATGACCCCGAACGGCAAACTGCGTCTTGGCGTGAACATCGACCATGTGGCAACCCTGCGCAACGCGCGCGGCACCGTCTGGCCCGACCCGTTGCGCGCCGCCCTGTTGGCCGAGGCGGCGGGGGCCGACGGAATCACCGCCCACCTGCGCGAAGACCGCCGCCACATCCGCGATGCGGATATCGAGGCGCTGATGGCGGGCATCCGGGTTCCGCTGAATTTCGAATGTGCGGCGACGGCGGAAATGCAGGCGATCATCCTGCGCCACAGGCCCCATGCCGTGTGCCTCGTGCCCGAAAAGCGCGAAGAACGCACGACCGAAGGCGGGCTGGACGTGGCGGGGGATGACAACCGGCTGGCTGACTACGTGGCACCTCTGCGCGAGGCGGGCTGCCGCGTGTCGATGTTCATCAGCCACGACCCCCGCCAGATCGAGGCTTCGGCCCGGATCGGCGCGGCGGTGGTGGAATTGCATACCGGGCTGTACTCCGAGCTGCACGCCGAAGGCCGCTCCGACGCGGCCGAGGCTGAACTCGCATCGCTGCGCAAAGGGGCCGCCTTTGCCCATGCGCTGGGTCTGGAAGTGCACGCGGGCCACGGGCTGACCTATGACAACGTGGCACCCGGCGCTGCCATCCCGCAGGTGATGGAACTTAACATCGGCCATTTCCTGATCGGCGAGTCGGTGTTCCGTGGTCTGGGGGACGCCATCGAGGAAATGCGGCGCCTGATGGACGAGGCGCGCGGATGATCCTGCGCTGGACGATCCTGGCGATGGCGATGCTGGCCACGCTCCCGGCGCAGGCACAGGTGGTGGGCGACTGCACCGACGGGCGCAGCGGCGCGCAGGCTGTGGCCGAACCGTGGGAGGAAAACACCCGGCTGTTCGCCAATGGCGCGGTGCGGCTGGCGATTACCGACATCACCGAACCGGCAGCGGGGTCTTTCTTTCTGATGATCCTGTCACCGCCCCATGATGAACTCGGCCTGCGCCAGTGCGCGCTGATCGGGGCGCAGGATGGTCTGGGATTTGCGGGCCTTACACTGGACGGCATCACCGCCGACTACGATCCGGCGCTTGGCCTGCGTTTCGGGATCGCGGCCCGCCATTACCTGCCCGACACGGGTGATTTTGGCGATGCGACGCTGACGGTGACGCTGAACCAGTCCACCGGTGACGTTGCAGCACGGCTTGACTGACCGATGATCCTCGGCATCGGGTCCGACCTGTGCAACATCGACCGGATCGCGGGCACGCTGGACCGCTTCGGCGACCGGTTCCTCCGACGGGTGTTCACCGACCGCGAACAGCGCAAGGCCGAAAGCCGCCCGCGCGCCGTCGCCGCCACTTATGCCAAGCGATGGGCAGCGAAAGAGGCCTGTTCCAAGGCTCTGGGCACCGGCTTGCGGATGGGCATTTCGTGGAAGGACATGGCGGTCAGCAACCTGTCCACCGGGCAGCCCGTGATGCACTTGACGGGATGGGCCGCCGACCGGCTGGCGCAGATGACCCCGCCCGGCCATCAGGCCATCCTCCACGTCACCCTGACCGACGACCACCCCTGGGCGCAGGCCTTCGTCGTGATCGAGGCACGCCCAATCGACGCTGCGCACCCGGCGAAAACTTGACTCCCCGCCTGCGCCCGCGCATGTAGCCCCGGAACCAACCGGAAAGCATCACCCATGGCTGCGAAGTCGAAACCCGATGGCGGGGTCGTCGAGACCATCAAGACCGTCGTCTATGCCCTGCTGATCGCGGGGGCCTTTCGCACACTGTTCTTCCAGCCTTTCTGGATTCCGTCTGAATCGATGAAGGACACGCTGCTGATCGGCGATTTCCTGTTCGTCAACAAGATGGCCTACGGTTATTCGAAATACTCGTGCCCCTTCGCGATCTGCCCGATTTCGGGCCGCATCTTCGCGTCCGAACCCGAGCGTGGCGATGTGGTGGTGTTCCGCCATCCGGTCAACGGGACGGATTTCATCAAGCGGCTGATCGGGCTGCCGGGCGACACGATCCAGATGACCGACGGCATCCTGTCGATCAACGGCGAGGTCGTGCCGCAAACCCCCGACGGCGTGTTCGAAGAGGTGATGGAGGCGCAGGGTCCGATGGCCAATCGGCCCCGCTGCGAAAACGGACCCGTGGGCGAAGGCGGGCTGTGCACCAAGACCCGTACGGTCGAGACGTTGCCGGGCGGATCTACCCATGCGGTCCTGAACATCGACACCAACGGATATGGCGACAACACGGATGTGTTCACCGTGCCCGAAGGGCGGTACTTCTTCATGGGCGACAACCGCGACAACAGCCAGGACAGCCGCTACAGCCAGGCGGCGGGCGGTGTCGGCTTCGTGCCTGCCGAATACCTGATCGGCCGCGCCGACCGGATCATCTTTTCGGCAGCGGGTCGGCGGCTGTTCTACTTCTGGACCTGGCGCGCCGACCGGTTCTTCAAGGCGGTGGAGTGAGGCTTTCGTCCGATCTTCAGGCCTTTGCGGGCCGCATCGGGCACAGTTTCCGCCGCCCGGAGTTGCTGCTTCGCGCGGTCACCCACGCCTCGATCTCGTCCGAGACGCGGCCCGACAACCAACGGCTGGAGTTTCTGGGGGACCGTGTCTTGGGTCTGGTGATGGCCGAGGCGCTGCTGAACGCTGATCCGGGGGCCGCCGAAGGGCAACTGGCACCGCGGTACAACTCCCTGGTCCGCAAGGAAACCTGTGCCGATGTCGCCCGCGACTGCGGTCTGGGTGAGGTTCTGAAACTGGGCCGGTCCGAAATGATGTCGGGCGGGCGGCGGAAAGAGGCGCTCTTGGGCGACGCGCTCGAGGCGTTGATTGCCGCCGTCTATCAGGATGCGGGGTATGAAGCTGCCCGCAAGCTGGTGCTGGGGCTTTGGGGTGACAGGATCGCCGCCGTGGCGCAGGATGCCCGCGATGCCAAGACCAGCCTGCAGGAATGGGCGCAGGCGCGCGGCATGGCTCCGCCCGTCTATGCGGAAACTGGCCGCGACGGCCCGGATCATCAGCCGGTGTTCACGGTGACCGTGACACTGGACAACGGCCAGACCGAGGCGGCGAAGGCCGGGTCGAAACGGGTGGCCGAACAACAGGCGGCGCGGGCGCTTCTGTCCCGGATGGAGGCAGGCGATGAATGAAAGCGGCGCGAGTGGCCTAAGTCGTTGACAGGTCAGTCGGTCGTAGGAGGCGGCATTAGGCCACGATGCTTCGCATCGACCCGCCACAACCGTTTTCTGCTATCTGGTGGTTCAAGGTGTCGATACTTGCCGTCCGAAAATTTGCGCCAGTCGAGCGCCATGCCACACCGAACCATCGCTTCGGAAAGGTCGCCCCCATCCGGCAGATAACAGGTGGCGACCGGGCGATCATAGGTTGACGACCCATTGAATACTGCCGTGACGACTTGACCCTTGCAAAGATTGATCAACACCCATTTTGCCTTGTTGCCATACGGTTGGTCCAATTCCGGAGCGTCGATGCCAGAAAGCCTGATCCGAATTTTCTCGATTATGATTGTGTCGCCGTCCACTACATAACACGGTCCGGAGATTTTTCTGATAGGCAGCAGAGCCGGTGTGGCGAACGGTGCAACAAGACTGGGGTTCGGCACCTGCAATCGCGGAACCTTCGGATATAGATGGGGTGCAGCGGGACTGCAGATCGAAGTCTGCGGCTTCGGGGGCTGAGTCACTGGATAAGCGACTGATCGGCGTTTGGCCGCAGTTGGATGCTTGTTGTTGCCGCCAAGCAAACGAAAGATTAAGCGAAACAAACCCATACCGAACCCAATACCTGACTATGACCAATGAGTAGGGGGCAGCTTCACTACTGTAAACCCGAAAGGTCTGCAAAACCTGCACAGTCTGCTTACCTCTAACAACAGAACTGGCTGTCGAGGGCAGTTTGGAATATGCGCAAGGTTTAGTCGAATCGAGGAACATATGATCGACGTGATACCCGACGACATGGCGGGCGGGCGGGCACCGGGCAACCGGGCGGGGTTCGTCGCGCTGATCGGCGAGCCCAACGCGGGCAAGTCGACGCTGTTGAACAAGATGGTCGGGGCCAAGGTGTCGATCGTCACGCACAAGGTGCAGACGACGCGCGCCCGAATCCGCGGCGTGGCGATGGAGGGTCAGAGCCAGATCGTGTTCGTCGACACGCCCGGCCTGTTCCGCCCGCGCCGCCGTCTGGACCGCGCGATGGTGGCGGCGGCCTGGGGCGGGGCGGCGGATGCCGACGTGATCGTCCTGCTGATCGAGGCGCATCGCGGCCTGACCGACGGGGTGGCGGCGATCATCGACAGCATGAAGGACCGCATCCCGCAGGGCCAGCAGGTGGCGCTCGCGATCAACAAGATCGACCGCGTCAAGTCCGAGGTGCTGCTGGCCCTGGCGCAGGCGATGAGCGAGGCGTTTCCCTTTGCCGAGACCTTCATGATCTCGGCCGAAAAGGGTTACGGCGTCGACAAGCTGAAGAAATGGCTGGCGGGGCAGATCCCCGAAGGCGCGTGGTTCTATCCCGAAGACCAGATCGCCGATCTGCCGTTGCGGATGATCGCGGCGGAAACCACCCGCGAAAAGCTGACCCTGCGGCTGCACGAGGAACTGCCCTACCAGTTGACCGTCGAGACGGAAAAGTGGGAGGACAAACCCGACGGGTCCACCCGGATCGACCAGTTGATCTATGTAATGCGCGACGGGCACAAGGGCATCGTGCTGGGCAACAAGGGCGAAACGATCAAGAGCATCGGACAGGCGGCCCGGATCGAAATCATGGAATTCCTAGGCCGGCCCGTTCACCTGTTCCTGCAGGTCAAGGTGCGCCCCAACTGGCTGGAGGAACCCGAGCGCTATTCGGAAATGGGGCTGGAGTTCAAGGACGGCAATTAGCCGCCCTTCCACCCCGACATCAGGAACCACACCAGCCCGCCCAGTGAACACAGCCCGCCCGCCACCTGTGCCAAAGCGGTCAGGGTGGGCGACAGATCGAACGCCACGTACAAAAAGATGATGGCCATGCCGACCACGATCAGGATGCGGGGGGCAAGCGACGGGCGGGGTTGCGTGGTCATGTCGGTCCTTCAATGTTGCTGCAGGCAAGCTAGACGGGCCAAATGCCCCTTGCCAAGTGACAAAACCCGACAGGCTGGCCGATGCGGCTGACGTCGGATTTCTGGGTGGCGGCCTATCTGGCGCGTCTGCGGCTGGCGAATATTCCGGCCTACGTCGCCCGCGGCGACGCGACGGCGGGGGCTGTGGTGGTCAAGGTTGCGACGCTGGACGGTCAGGCACGCGCGTTCCGGCGGCAGTTCGATCTGGCCAGCGATTCGCGTGTCTGGGTGGTTCTGGCTGAAGGCCCCGAGGCCGAGGTCGATGCGCTGCTGGCCCGCGAAAGGGCGCGCGACCGCGATCTGTGGATCATCGAACTGGAAGACCGTCAGGGGCGGACCCTGCTGGAGGAGGACGGGCTGCGCGGCTGACGCCCCTTGCCCCGCCGCCCCGCCCCCCCGATACTGCCGGGATGGAGTGGCAGGACGAAGGCACCGTGTTGTCCATGCGCCCGCATGGCGAAAGCTCGGCGATCGTCGAGGTGTTCACCCGCGCGCATGGCCGACATGCCGGTGTCGTCCGCGGCGGTGGATCGCGCAAGATGGCGGCAACGCTGCAGCCGGGCGGGCAGGTGCAGGTGGTCTGGCACGCGCGGCTGGAAGACCATCTTGGCAGCTTTGCGGTCGAGCCTTTGCGCGCGCGCGCTGCCCTGCTGGGCGACCGCCGGGCGCTGGCCGGTCTGAATGCCGTCTGCGCCCTGCTGCGGCTTTCGCTGCCCGAACGAGAGCCGCACGCCAACCTGTGGACTGTAACCATCGCCTTGCTGGACGCGCTGGAGGCAAGCACCGACTGGCCACCCCTGTATCTGCGCTGGGAAGTCCTGCTGCTGGAGGAGTTGGGCTTCGGCCTGGACCTGACGTCCTGCGCGGCGACTGGCGACACCACCGATCTGGCCTATGTCAGCCCCCGCACCGGCAGGGCAGTCAGCCGCGCGGGGGCAGGGGAATGGGCCGACCGGCTGATGCCGTTGCCCGCCTGCCTGATGGGGCAGGGTCCGGCCAGCCCGTCCGAACTGGCGCAGGGGCTGGCCATCACCGGCCATTTTCTGGCGCGCGAACTTGCCCCCATCCTGAACGCCCGGCCTTTGCCCGAGGCGCGTGCGCGGCTGGTGGGCATGCTGAGTGGCTAGGCTTCCGCCAGCAGGGCGCGCAGATCAAGCCGGCCCGTTGTCATCGCCAGAGTGCCGTCCGGCTTGCGCGGCCATTCGGCCTCGGGGCGGTCCCGGTAAAGCTCGACCCCGTTGCCGTCCGGGTCGTCCAGATAGATCGCCTCGGACACGCCATGGTCCGATGCGCCGGTCAAAGGCCACTGTGCTTCGACCAGACGTTTCAGCACCTGCGCCAGCGATGCCCGGTCGGGAAACAGGAAGGCCGTGTGATAAAGCCCGGTATGCCCGGCGGGGGGTGCGGTGCCCCCGGCAGACTCCCAGGTGTTCAGGCCGATGTGGTGATGGTAACCCCCCGCCGAAAGGAAAGCCGCCTGCGGTCCGTACCGCTGCTGCACCTCGAACCCCAGTATTCCGGAATAGAAGGCGATGGATCGATCCAGATCGGCGACCTTCAAATGTACGTGGCCAACTCGGGTTGTGGCGGGAAGAACAGACAAAACGGCCTCCTTGGCTTGCCGGACCCGTTCAGACTAAGCGCCCTTGCGGCACACCGCCACATGCCCTGTCGCACAGATGCCCTGCGGGATCGCCAAAAAGGACCCCCGGACCGGGGACAGGGTCCGGGGGCCACGTCAGGCCGGGAACGAACGGCAAGCCATCCGTCGGACAGGGGGGACAGCCCGGCGCGGACAGGGCAGGGACGCCCATGCGCAGGAGGCTGATCTGCGCAGGAATCGATTGCATGACGGAAATGCAACAATCCACAACAAGTTCAATCTCTTGCGCACTCACAAGGCGACACGCCAAAGTGTCTTGTCATTCCTTTGCCCAATCCTTCAGGTTGCGCGCGATCAAAAAGGCATCGAACGTGCCGAAAGGACTTCAGAATGACGATACCCCATCATGGACGGCGCAACTTCCTTGCGATGACGGCTGCGGCGACCCTCGTCTTGCCCGGCCTTGCGCGGGCAGCGGTCCGCAACAATGTGTCCGGCTTCCGGAACGTGATCTGGCAGGACCATTTCGCGACGCTGCGCAACGGCGCAATCCTGGCCGACACCCAGTCGCGGGCCGTGCATTTCTGGTCAGAGGACGAAAGCATCTATCGTCTTTATCCCTCGTCGGTCCCGATCAGCAAGGAATTGACCCGGCTGGGCGAAACCGAGGTGATCAGGAAGGTCGACGGGCCGACCTGGACACCCACCCCGTCGATGCGCGAGCGCGACCCGACGCTGCCGGCGATGATTCCGGCCGGGCCGACAAACCCGCTCGGCACACATGCGCTGTATCTGTCTTGGCAGTATTACCGCATTCACGGAACACATGACACGCGCAAGATCGGACGGCAGTCCTCTGATGGCTGCGTCGGGCTTTACAACGAACACATCGCGGAACTTTTCGCTCTGGCCCGTGTCGGCACGCAGGTGCGGCTGATCTAGCCGCGCCGCGACCGGATCATGCCGATGATGTCGTAGACCTGATCGACGATCGGCCGCGCAATGGCTTCGGCGCGGTCGGCCCCGGCACCCAGAATGCGGTCGATCTCGGCGGGGTCCTGCATCAGCCGGGTCATCTCCGACGTGATCGGCGACAGTTTCGCGACGGCCAGATCGGCAAGGGCCGGTTTGAACGTGCCGAACTGCGCGCCCTGATGTTCGGCGATCACCTCTGCCGGGGTCTGCCCCGCAAGGGCCGCATAGATGTTGACCAGATTGCGCGCCTCTGGCCGGTCTTTCAGGCCGTCCACCGAGTCGGGCAGCGGGTCGGCATCGGTCTTGGCCTTGCGGATCTTCTTGGCGATGGTGTCGGCATCGTCGGTCAGGTTGATCCGGCTTTGATCCGACGGGTCGGATTTCGACATCTTCATCGTCCCGTCGCGCAGGCTCATCACGCGCGTCGCGGCCCCCTCGATCACCGGTTCGACCACCGGGAAGAAATTCACGCCGTAGTCATTGTTGAACTTGATCGCGATGTCGCGGCACAGTTCCAGATGCTGCTTCTGATCCTCGCCCACCGGAACATGGGTCGCCTTGTAGGCAAGAATGTCGGCGGCCATCAGCGCGGGATAGGCATAAAGGCCCAGTGACACATTCTCGCTGTTCTTGCCCGCCTTGTCCTTGAACTGCGTCATCCTGCTCATCCAGCCCATGCGCGCCACGCAGTTGAAGATCCAGCCAAGTTCCACATGCGCCGTGACCTGGCTCTGGTTGAACAGGACAGACCGGGCGGGGTCGATGCCCGCGGCGATGAATCCGGCGGCAGCCTCGCGCGTCTGCTGGCGCAGTTTGGCCGGGTCCTGCCAGACCGTGATCGCGTGCATGTCGACCAGACAGTAGATCGTCTCGATCCCCTCGTCCTGCTTTTCCACGAACCGCTTCAGCGCGCCCAGATAATTGCCCAGCGTCAGCCCGCCAGAGGGCTGGATGCCGGAAAAGATGCGGGTGGGAAAGGTCGCAGGCGTTTGGACCGGCTGTGACATGGGAACTCCATCTGGAACTATCGGTTGGCACGGCTTATCGCTGGCAGGCAAGGGCGTCAATGAAGCCCGGAGCCAGCCCTGAGGACGCGATGAACCACAATGCCCCGCCGCTGAACCCGCTGCCGCCCGTTGTCTGGGCGCTGACCCTGCCGCTGATCGCGATGGAGGTCGTTCTGGGGCTGGAAAAGGCCGGTCTGGTGGGGGGGGCCGCCGTCGGCTGGCGGCAGGACGCGGTGCAGCGGTTCGGCTTTTCGCCCGAACGGATGCGCGCGATGATCGAGGCGGGGCAGTACCCGCTGGCGGCCCTTGCGCGGCTGGTGACCTATCCTCTGGTCCACCTTGATTTCACCCATGCCCTCTTTGCCATCGTGATCCTTCTGGCTCTGGGCAAGATGGTGGGCGAAGTCTTTCGCTGGTGGGCGGTGCTGGTGGTGTTCTTCGGGGCGACGGTGGCGGGCGCACTGGCCTATACCGCGCTGCCGTGGTCCGCAGGGGCGCTGATCGGGGCCTATCCGGGGGATTACGGGCTGATCGGAGCCTTCACGTTCATCCTTTGGGTGCGGCAGGTGCGGTCGGGGGGCAACCAGTTGCGCGCCTTCCAGATGATCGGCGTCCTGATGGGATTTCAGCTTCTGTTCGGGCTTCTTTTCGGGGGTGGGTGGATCTGGGTCGCCGAACTTGCCGGGTTCGCTGCCGGTTTCTTGCTGTCTTTCGGGGTCAGTCCGGGCGGGGCGCAGCGGCTGCGCGACCGGTTGCGTCAGCGCTGACGGCGCAGGGCGCTGCGGAAGTCGGATAGGCGGAAGGCGCGGATCGCAAAGCCGATGCCGAAGTACCCGACAATTCCGGCGCCGACCAACCCCGCCAGCGCCAGATAGCGCACCCCGTCCGTCTGCAGCGGTCCGTCCAGCAGCCACGCGACCCCGGCCAGAACGCCGCCCATCAACACCGATGCCGCAAGAATGCGGGGCACGCGGGCCACAAAACGTTGATCCAGCCGCGCCTCGTCGCCCATGCGGCGCGAGCCGAACCACAATTGCGCCAGCATGATCCAGCCCGACAGGGTGGTGGCCAGCGCCGCCGCCGCAAAGCCGATCAGCGGCATCAGACCGATGGCGATCAGCGCGTTGGTGATCATAGACACCACGGCATAGTTGAACGGGCGGCGGGTGTCTTCACGGGCGTAGAACAGCGGCTGCAAGACCTTTTGCAGCACGAAGGCGGGAAGGCCCGCGCCATAGATCGCCAGCGCCAGCGCGGTTGCCTGCGCGTCCGAGGCCGAGAACGCCCCGCGCTGATACAGGACCGAACACAGCGGCCCGGCAATCACCATCAGCGCCACGGCGGCGGGCAGCGTCAGCGCCAGCGCGAACTCTCCTCCCCGGTTCAGACTGTCGCGCCCGCCCTGCGCATCGCCCGCCCGCAGTCGGCGCGAAAGATCAGGCAGCAGGACGGTGCCGATGGCGATGCCCACCACCCCCAGCGGCAACTGATACAGCCGGTCGGCGTAGGACAGCCAGGCCACTGCGCCTTCGGTAAAGCTGGCAACTTGACGCCCGACCAGCAGGTTGATCTGCACCACACCGCCCGCCAGCACCGCCGGGGCGGCAATGATCGCAAGGCGCTTCAACTCGGGTGTCAGTCCGGGCCAGCGTAGCGGAAAGCGGTAGCCAAGGCGGCGGGCTGCCGCGTAGGTGAAGGCAAACTGCGCCACCCCGGTCAAGGGAACGGTCCAGGCCAGCGTCAGCCCCATGTCCCAACCGGCCGCCGCAGCCAGCAGCATGGCCGCGATGAACATCAGGTTCATCAGGACCGGAACAAACGACGCTTCGGTGAACCGGCCATGCGCGTTCAGCACGCCCGACAGCAGGGCCACAAGGCTGATGAACAGGATGTAGGAAAACGCGATGCGCCCGAAATCGACGGCCAGATCGAACCGCGCGTCGCCCACGAACCCCGATGCCATCGCCCAGACCAGCCAGGGCATCGCAAAGGTGCCAAGAACCGAAAACAGCACCAGAATGCCTGCCAACCCGTTGAATGCGTCGCGGGCAAAGCCCTGCGCATCCTCGCCGCTTTCCAGTTTCTTGGCGAACATCGGCACGAAGGCCATGTTGAAAGCACCCTCGGCGAAAAAGCGGCGAAAGGTGTTGGGCAGCGAGAAGGCGATCAGGAACGCCTCGGCCACCGGACCGGTGCCCAGATAGGCCGCCATCATCACGTCGCGGGCAAATCCTGCCCCGCGCGACAGCAGCGTCCAGCCGCCCACCGTCACGACGTTGCGGATCAGGCTGGCGGGCTTTTTCATGTGGCGGCCCGTTCGACACCATCGACGATCGCCTGCCGCAGCTTGCGTTCAAGGTTTTCCTGCCGCGACCCGGTGTAAAGCTTCAATCCGAACATGTCCTTGACATAGAAAGTGTCCACCACCTGCGCGCCATAGGTCGCGATCACGGCCGAAGCGATATAGACGTTGGCCGCCGCCAGCGTGCGGGTCAGGTCATACAGCAGGCCGGGCCGGTCGCGGGTGTCGACCTCGATGATGGTATAGATTTCCGAACCTTCGTTGTCGAAGGTGATGTGCGTCGGAAAACGGAACTCGCGTTCGCGTTTCTTGACCTTGTCGCGGTCTTTCAGAGCGTCCCGCGCAACCACTTCGCCCCTCAGCGTCTTTTCGATCATGCCGCGCAGGCGGGGCAGGCGGCTGGCCTCATAGGGATGGCCTTCGATGTCCTGCACCCAGAATACGGCGGTCGCATAGCCGTCTTTCGAGGTATAGGTGCGGGCGTCCACCACATTGGCCCCGACAAGCGCCAGCGCCCCCGCGAGCCGCGAAAAGATGCCGGGGTGATCGACCAGCGCAAAGCACGCGCGCGTCGCATCGCGGGCGGGGTCGGGGTGCAGGTCGATCCGGATTTCATTGTCGGGCAAACCAATCAGCAGACGGGCGAACACCTCGTGCGCGTCGGTGGACAGACCGCGCCAGTACGGGGCGTAGTGCCGCGTGGTTTCGGTCTGCAGGTCGGCCGCGGGCCAGTTGGACAGGCGGTCGCGCAGGGCGCGGGTCGCCTCGTCCTCGCGATTCTCGCGGTTGACGGTTTCCAGCCCCCCTTCCAGCGCCTGTTCGGTGTCGCGGTAAAGCTGGCGCAGCAGCATGGCCTTCCAGTTGTTCCACGTCCCCGGCCCGACGCCGCGGATGTCGCAGACGGTCAGCACGCACAAAAGGTCAAGCCGCTTGCGGGTCTTCACCGCCTTGGCAAAGTCGCGCACCGTGCGGGGGTCGCCGATATCGCGCTTCTGCGCCATGTCGGACATCAGAAGGTGATAGCGTACCAGCCATTCCACCGTCTCGGTCTCTTCGGGCGTCAGGCCAAGGCGCGGGGTGACGCGGCGGGCGATCTGCGCGCCAAGGATCGAGTGATCTTCGGGACGGCCCTTGCCGATGTCGTGCAGGAACAGCGCGAGGTAAAGGACGCGGCGGTTGACCCCGGCGGCCAGAATCTGGCTGGACAGCGGAAGCTCTTCCACAAGTTCGCCGCGTTCGATCTGCGCAAGGGTCGAGATGCACTGGATGATGTGTTCGTCCACGGTGTAGTGATGGTAGACGTTGAACTGCATCATCGCGACGATGGGCTCGAATTCCGGCACGAAGGCCGCCAGCACGCCCAACTCGTTCATCCGGTGCAGGGATCGTTCGGGGTTGCCGTGGTCAAGCAAGAGGCCAAGGAAGATCCGCACCGCTTCGGGGTTCGTGCGCATCTCGTCGTCGATCAGATGCAGGTTCGCCCCAATCAGCCGCATGGCGTTGGGGTGCAGCAGGTAGCCGGTGCGCAGCCCCTCTTCAAAGATGCGCAACAGGTTCAGCTTGTCGGCCAGAAAGGTGGCGGGGTCGGCCACGTCGATGCGGCCCTGCACCAGCCTCATCCCGGCCCGCACCGGTTTGGGTCGCCGGAACAGGCCGAGAAGGCTTGCCTCGGGCTTGACATGGCGCGCCTCAAGCTCGGTCAGGAAGATGCGGGTCAACTCGCCCACACGGGTCGCCTCGCGGAAGTAGTCCTGCATGAAGATCTCGACCGCCCGCCGGCCGCCCGAATCGCGGTAGCCCATCCGTGCCGCGATCTCGACCTGCTGATCGAAGGTCAACTGGTCCGTGGCGCGTCCGGTGATCAGGTGCAGGTGGCAGCGGACCGTCCACAGAAAATCCTCGGCGCGGGCGAATACTTCGTACTCGTCCTGGCTGAACAGACCCGCCTCGACCAGCCCGGCGGCACGCGGCACCCGGTGCAGGTACTTGCCGATCCAGTACAGCGTCTGCAGATCGCGCAGGCCGCCCTTGCCTTCCTTGACGTTGGGTTCCAGCAGATAGCGCTGGCCCCCCTGCCGCTTGTGCCGCGCCGCGCGTTCCGCCAGCTTTCCTTCGATGAATTCCGGGCCGGTGTGACGAAACAGGTCCGTCCACAGCCTTTCACCCAGATCGGCCGAAAGACGCGCGTCGCCGACGATGAACCGGTATTCCAGCAAGGCGGTGCGGATGGTGATGTCGTCCCGCGCCAGACGGACGCATTCCTTCACGGTCCGGCTGGAATGGCCGACCTTCAATTTCAGGTCCCACAACAGATACAGCATCGACTCGATCAGGCTCTCGGCCCAGGGCGTCAGCTTCCACGGCGCGAGGAACAGAAGGTCCACATCCGAATGCGGCGCCATTTCGGCCCGGCCATAACCGCCCACACCAACCACCGCGATGCGTTCGGCTTCGGTCGGGTTGGGCAGCGGATGCAGGTGCTTGCGGGCGATGCTGAAGGCCGCGCAGACCAGCCCGTCCATCAGGCAGGCCTGCGCCCGCACCATGGCCCGCGCGGCCAGCGGCGACTTTGCAAAGGCATCGGCCAGCGCGCCCTGACCCGCTTCCTTTGCGCGGATCAGATGGCGCGCCGCGATCTGGCGAATGGCCTTGCCGTCAAGTCCCGGTTCCAGTTCCGCTTCGACGGCCGCCAGAAGCCGGGGCAGGTCGATGATCTGCCCTGCTGGCAACAAGAGGATATCCGATCCGTCGGGCGCGAACCGGTCCATCAGGGGCATCGCGGGGCGTGTTGCCACGGTCGCGCGGATCAGAACCCGGCGCCGCCAAAGCTGCGCGGCGCGGGGTCGATCACGACCATCTGGCCGTTGCGCACCTGTGCCACGGCCAGACCGCGTTCGTTGGTGCCGTCACCGCGCAGACGGAAGATGCCGTTGACCCCGACAAACCCCGCGCCTTGTGTCAAGGACGCGCTGTTGATCGCCCCCGCTTGCCCCCGCCGGGCCAGCGCCCCGATGGCCGCGATGCCATCATAGGCCAGACCGGAAATCGGATGCGGCGCTTCGCCGTAGGCCGCCTGATAGCGCGACTGGTACTGGGCATAAAGCCCCGGATCGGGCAGCGCGAACCAGCCGCCCTGCACACCGGGCAAGGCCAGAGTCGCCGCAGGGATGTCCCAGCGTGTCAGGCCGATCAGCCGCGTCGCCTCGGTATCCAGCCCGTTGTCGCGCAGCAACTGCGTGACCAGCGGCAGCGCGCCTGCGGTGTCCGCCGTCATGAACACGGCGTTGGCAGAGGTCGACCGGGCCGACGCCACGATGCCGGGGGCAGCGGCAACAACCCCGTTCTGAGAAAACTCGTAGCCGCTGACGGCCACAACCGACCCGCCCGCCGATGCGACGCCGCGTTCGATGGCGGCGCGGCCCACTTCACCTGCGGTGTTGCGCTCGTGCACGACCATGATGCGCGACTTGCCGTTGCGCACCGCATAGCGCGACAGACGCTCGGCGGTGTTCTGGAAGGTCGGGCCAAGGACAAACACGTTGCCCCCCGCGATGTCCGAGTTGTTCGAGAAGCTGAGCACATTCAGCCCGCGCCCGGCCACCGCGACCCCGGCCGCATTCGCCTCCTGCGCGAACACCGGGCCGAGAATGACCTGCGCCCCTTCGTTGGCGGCCTGGATCGCCATGGCCTGTGCCTGTCCGGGCTGCCCTGCGGTGTTGTAGACCCGCAGGTTCACGGTCACGCCGTTCAGGTCGGCCATGGCCAGCCGGGCCGCGTTCTGCAACGACCGCGCCAGCAGCTCGTCACTTGCCTGCCCGGACCCGCCGGGGACCAGCAGGGCCACATTGACGGCACCGCTGCCGCCCGTGACCGGACCGGTCGCCACCGGAAGCGTGTCGCAGGCGGCAACCGCCAGAGCCGCCGCGCCTAAGACAAACCGGACCAGCGACTTGCGGGCAAAGGCCAAAACAGACATCATGGAACATTCCTCACTTCCAGAGGCTCAAGGATTGGGGCGAAAAGTAGTCGGTTCGCCCGGGGAAGTAAACTTGTCAGGGAACATCGCAGTGACAATCGGCCAAAGCCACCAGGGGCCGGGCGGGGATCGGGGTCCTTTGGCCAAGGGGCTCTACTTCATTGCGACGCCGATCGGGGCGGCCCGCGATATCACCCTGCGCGCGTTGGACATTTTGGGCGCGGCAGACGTGCTGGCGGCCGAAGATACCCGGACCCTGCGCCACCTGATGGAAATCCACGGCATCCCGCTGGGCGGGCGGCCGCTGGTTGCCTATCACGACCACAACGGCGACGCGGCGCGACCCCGCCTGATCGCGGCGCTGAAGGACGGCAAGTCGGTGGTCTACGCGTCCGAGGCGGGAACGCCGCTGATTGCCGACCCGGGGTTTCAACTGGCACGGGCCGCGATTGCCGAAAGCCTTCCCCTGATTGCGGCGCCCGGGCCGTCGGCGGTGCTCTGCGCGCTGGGTGTGGCGGGACTGCCCACCGACCGGTTCCTGTTTGCGGGGTTTCTGCCGAACACCACGTCAGCCCGGACCCGGACCCTTGGGGACCTGCGGGACGTCCCGGCGACCCTGGTGTTTTACGAATCTCCGCGCAGGCTGGCGCGCAGTCTGGCCGACATGGCCGCGACGCTGGGCCCGGCGCGCCCGGCGGCGGTCTGCCGGGAACTGACGAAGCGATTCGAAGAGGTTTCCCGCGGCACGCTGGGGGAACTGGCAGAAATATTCGCCAGCCGCGAGGTGAAAGGCGAAATCGTGGTCGTGGTGGACCGCGCCGCGCCCGAAGTTCTGGATGCGGACGCGGTGGATCGGGCGTTGTTAGCGGCTCTTTCATCCTTGTCTGTGAAAGATGCGGCAGCGGATGTGGCCAGACGGCTGGGCGTGGCGCGGCGCGACGTCTATCAGCGCGCTCTGGATCTGGGGGGGAAGGAATGACGGGCAAGGTTTCCTATTGCGCCGGGTTGGCGGCGGAAGATCAGGTCGCGCAGATCTATGCAAGGTCGGGGCGGCCGATTGCCGCGCGGCGCTGGCGCGGTTCCTGCGGCGAAATCGATCTGATCGCCCGAAACGGGGCCGAAGTGATCTTCATCGAAGTCAAGAAAAGCCGGACCCATGCACAGGCCGCCGCGCGTCTATCGCAGCGGCAGATCGACCGCATCTATGGGGCCGCCAGCGAATTCCTGACCGGGGAACCGCTGGGTCAGGCGACTGACGTGCGGTTCGATGTTGCGCTGGTCGATAGCTGCGGGCGCATCGAGCTTTGCGAAAACGTGTTCGCCGCCTGATCAATTGCATCCGGCCCTGGTCTGCGCCATCAAGGGGGCAACAGATCAGGAGAGACCGATGCCGCTGAATGTCGCCTTGCAGATGGACCCGATCGGTGCGGTCAACATCAACGCCGACAGCACGTTCCGCATTGCGCTCGAGGCACAGACGCGCGGGCACCGGCTGTTCTTTTACACGCCGGACAAACTCGCCTTTGTCGAGGGCCGGGTGATCGCACGCGGTTTCCCGGTCGAGGTGCGTCGCGAACTGGGCAACCACGTGACCTTTGGGGCCGAAACGGAAGTCGATCTGGCGGATTTCGATGTGGTCTGGCTGCGGCAGGATCCGCCTTTCGACATGGGCTACATCACCACCACGCATCTGCTGGACATGATCCATCCGCGCACTCTGGTGGTCAATGATCCGTTCTGGGTGCGCAACTGCCCGGAAAAGCTGCTGGTCCTGCAGTTTCCCGATCTGACGCCACCCACCGCCATTGCACGCGATCTGGCGACGATCCGGGCGTTCAAGGCGCGGCATGGCGATGTCATCCTGAAGCCGCTTTATGGCAACGGCGGCGCGGGGGTGTTCCGGCTGGATGCGCAGGACCGCAATCTGGCGAGCCTGCACGAGGTGTTCATGGGCATCAACCGCGAGCCGCTGATCGTGCAGAAGTTCCTGCCGGCGGTTTCGCAAGGCGACAAGCGGATCATCCTGGTGGACGGTGAACCGGTCGGGGCGATCAACCGGGTGCCGCAGGCGGGAGAGACGCGGTCGAACATGCACGCAGGCGGGCGTCCCGAGCCGGTCGGGCTGACGCCGCGCGATCTGGAAATCTGTGCCGCCATCGGCCCGGTGTTGAAGGAAAAAGGCCAGGTTTTCGTCGGGATTGACGTGATCGGCGACTGGTTGACCGAAATCAATGTGACCTCGCCCACAGGCATCCAGGAGTTGGAGCGGTTCGACGGGTTCAACGCGGCCGAACGCATATGGCAGGTCATCGAGGCCAAGCGCGGACTTTGATGCGGACGCATCCCGGGACAAAACCTGTTCCCGGCGCGGTCAGCTTTTCGCGCCGACGCCGATCCGGAAGCTGACCGCCTCGGCGATGTGTGGCAGGGCGACATGGTCCGCCCCTGCAAGGTCCGCGATCGTGCGGGCGACGCGCAGGATGCGGTGATAGCCCCGCGCCGACAGGCCGAACCGTTCCGCCACCCGCGCCAGCAGCGCCCGGCTTTCGCCGTCGGGGCCCGCGACCTGTTCCAGCAGCGCGCCCTCCAGATCGGCGTTGACGCGCAGGTCGGGATGATCGGCGAACCGCGCCGTCTGGCGGTCGCGGGCGGCGCGAACCCGGGTTCCGACCTCGGCCGACGTATCCCCCGAGGCGGGCAGGTCGAGGTCCGTGTAAGCCACCGGAGGCACATCGACACGCAGGTCGAACCGGTCCATCAGGGGCCCGGATATCCGCCCCAGATAGTCGTCGCCGCAATGGGGAACCTTGGCGCAGGCCCGTGCGGGATCGGTCAGGAAGCCGCATTTGCAGGGGTTGGCGGCAGCAACCAGCAGAAAGCGGCAGGGATAGCGGACGTGCGCATTGGCGCGCGCCACCACCACGTCGCCCGTCTCGATCGGCTGGCGCAGGGTTTCAAGAACCGGGCGGGCGAACTCGGGGAATTCATCCAGAAACAGAACGCCATTGTGGGCCAGGCTGATCTCGCCGGGTTTGGCGGATTTTCCGCCCCCCACGATGGCGGCCATCGACGCGGTATGGTGGGGTTCGCGAAACGGCCGGCTGCGCGAGATGCCGCCTTCGGTGAGCAGCCCCGCAAGCGAATGGATCATCGAGGTTTCCAGCGCCTCGTTCGCAGACAGCGGCGGCAGGATGCCGGGCAGGCGGGCGGCGAGCATTGATTTGCCCGACCCCGGCGAGCCGACCATCAGCATATGATGCCTCCCGGCGGCCGCGATTTCCAGCGCGCGCTTGGCCCGTTCCTGACCTTTCACGTCCCGCAGATCGCGGCCGAACGGCTCGGCGATGACCTCGCCCGCCTCGGCCGGGGTGATCGGCTGTTGCCCGGTGTAGTGGCGCACGACCTCTGCCAGGGTGCCGGGGGCCAGAACCTCGCAGGCGCCGACCCAGGCCGCTTCTGCGCCGCAGGCGCGCGGACACAGCAGCGTGCGGTCCTCTTCGGCAGCGGCCATTGCGGCGGGCAGTGCGCCAATGACCGGCATCAGGCGGCCATCCAGCGAAAGTTCCCCCAGCGCAAGCGTGCGTTCCACCTCATGTTTCGGAATGATGTCCAGGGCGGCGAGAAGGGCGAGCGCGATGGGCAGGTCGAAGTGAGAGCCCTCCTTGGGCAGATCGGCGGGCGAAAGGTTGACCGTGATCCGTTTTGAGGGCAGCGCGATGGACATGGTCGCAACCGCCGCGCGCACCCGTTCGCGTGCCTCGGACACCGCCTTGTCAGGCAGGCCGACGATGCTGAAAGACGGCAGCCCCGGCGACAGGGCGCACTGCACCTCGACCAGGCGCGCCTCGACCCCTTCGAAGGCCACAGTGTAGGCGCGTGCGACCATGCGGCGGCTCTTTTCCGTTTACCTTGGTTAACGGGTAGCAGCGGAATGGTTTAAGATTGGTAAAGTCCCATGAAGTTCGGCCAGGCTTCGGGGTCGGCAGCGGTCTTGTCGCGGCAGAAGGCGTTGCAGAAACCGAAGCGGCGGT
Organism: Rhodobacter sp.; assembly: GCA_027487575.1. GTDB lineage: Bacteria > Pseudomonadota > Alphaproteobacteria > Rhodobacterales > Rhodobacteraceae > JAIYDJ01. The sequence continues at coordinate 51,540 of JAIYDJ010000054.1, forward strand.
TTTCGAGTTCAAGGACGTGGGTCACGGGATTGCCGGAGTAGGGGCAGGCAGAGTTCTCGGCAGCCGTGCCTTCGACGCTGCGGGCGGGCAGGGGCACGGGGCCGGGCCAGGCCCGTGTCGGCCAGTCCCGCCGGTAAAAGTCCTGATCCGGACCGTCGACCATCCCCATCGCCCGCCAGCGGCGGAATGACGGGTGCGCAAGCTGCCGCGCCACATAATCGGCGGCAAGCGGGTTCACCGGCAGGTTGTAGCCTGCGATCCGCCCCGCGACGGGCGCAAAGAATGCGTCGGCTGCCGAATAGCCTCCACACAGCCAGGGACCGCCGAATTTCTCCAATGCCCAGGCCCAGAGGGTTTCAAGCCGGGCAAGGTCTGCTAGGACCGCCGGGGTGGGGGTGCAGTCGGTGTAGCTGACGCGCAGGTTCATCGGGCAATGGCTGCGCAGTGCGCCAAAGCCTGCATGCATTTCGGCGGCCAGCACGCGGGCGGTGGCGCGCAGGGCGGCGTCGGCGGGCCAAATTCCGGCCTCGGGATGGCGGGAGGCCAGTTCTTCGGCGATCGCGATTGTTTCGGGCACGACGGTGCCGTCGGGCGTGCGCATCGTCGGGGCGGTGCGGGCCGGAGGGAAATCGCGCAGGATGGTTGCCAGTTCATCGGTGTAAAGCTGCGCGCGGATCGTCTTGACCGGGATGCCGAACGCGTCGAACAACAGCCAGCCGCGCAAGGACCAACTGGAATAGGCGCGGTCACCGATGACAAGATCGTACATGGGTCGTTCTTTCCTGAATGGGGGGCCAGCCCTGCATCCCGATGGCCGCCTTTGCAGAAAGGAAGCGGACAAGGGCGGGCGGGGCAAGCGGTATTCCGTGCGGTAACCAATCACGGGCGGTGATTGATGAGGCCCGCGTGCCAGCCTTGCCCCGTCAGGCGCAGTTCGGTGACCGACAGGTTGTCGATCTTGTGGGCAAAGACCTCGATGGCCGGAATGTTCAGGGCGCGTTGCAGGGCGGCAAGGATCGCCCCGAAATGGGCCACCACGATGATGTCTTCTCCGGGGTGCGCAGCCGCCAACCGGTCAGTCGCAGCCCAGACTCGCTGCGTCAGATTGTCCCATCCTTCGCCTCCCGGCGCGCGGACCTGACCCGGCTGGTCCCAGAAGGCGCGGATCAGCGCCGGGTTCTCGGCTTCGACCTCGGCAAAGGTGCGCTGCTCCCAGGCGCCGAAGTGGATTTCCCGCAGACCGGGGTCGTGCGGCAAGCGGCGGCCGGGGCAAAGGACGTCGGCGGTCGCAGTGGCGCGGATCAGGTCGGACGAGATGGTCAAGGCAGAGCGGGGCAGGTGACCGCGCAGGCGGCTGATTGCGGCGGTGTCGGCAAGATCGGCGGAAAGGTCGGTCCAGCCGATCATCGCCTTCGCGTGAGTCGGGCCATGGCGTACCCAGAAAAACCGCGTCATTTCAAGGCGATGGCCAGACCGGCCACCACAAGGACCACCCGGTTTGCCTGCGCCGCCAGCATCTGGTTCAACCGGCCCTGCGCGTCTGAAAAGGCGCGGGCCAGCGCGTTGTCGGGCACGATGGACCAGCCGACCTCGTTGCTGACCACGATCACCGAAGCCGGACATTCGGCCAGCGCCGCCTTCAGCCGGGCTGTTTCCGCCACCAGATCGTGGCCCGCCAGCAGGTGGTTGGTCAGCCACAGCGTCGCACAATCCAGCAGCACCACCTCGTCGGATGCCGCCTGTCCCAGGGCCATACAAAGGTCGAGCGGGGCCTCGACCAGATGCCAGTCCGGTCCGCGATCCGCCTTGTGGCGCGCGATGCGGGCCGTCATTTCGGCGTCGAACGGCTGTGCCGTGGCGATGTAGCGCCGCTTTCGGCCGGTGGCGCGGGCCAGACCCTCGGCTTGGGCCGATTTTCCCGACCGCGCCCCCCCCAGCACGAGGGTCATTTCTGAGATTTCAAGTGATCCGGTCACAACTTTCCCGCGTAACGAGTGTTGAAGCTTCGAGACTGAGGCACATAGGGGAGATGGCAATGGCGCTTGACGGCTATAACGACCAAATCCTGTCCCGCCAAGCGCGGGCGGCGGAATTGCTGGATGCGGAAACCGAGTTGAAGCTGGCCTATGCGTGGCGCGATCAGCGCGACGAGCAGGCGCTGCACCGGTTGATCACCGCCTACATGCGCCTCGCCATCAGCATGGCGTCGAAGTTCCGCCGCTATGGCGCGCCGATGAACGACCTGATCCAGGAAGCGAGCCTTGGCCTGATGAAGGCCGCCGACAAGTTCGATCCGGATCGCGGCGTGCGGTTTTCGACCTATGCGGTGTGGTGGATCAAGGCATCCATCCAGGACTATGTGATGCGCAACTGGTCCATGGTCCGGACCGGGTCCACCTCCAGCCAGAAGAGCCTGTTCTTCAACCTGCGCCGCGTGCAGGCCAAGCTGGAGCGCGAGGCGGCAGCGATTGGAGAGCGGCTGGACAGCCACCAGTTGCGCGAAAAGGTCGCGATCGAGTTGGGCGTGCCGCGCCATGACGTCGAGATGATGGAGGGGCGCTTGCTGTCCTCCGACCTGTCGCTGCATGCGCCGCAGGCCAGCGACGAGGATGGCCGCGAGTGGATTGACGCGCTTGAGGATGAAGGCCCGCAGGCGGCAGAGGTGGTGGAAGATCGCCACGACAAGGCGCAGCTTCGCGAATGGCTGCTGTCGGCGCTGGCCCAGTTGAACGAGCGCGAGAGGTACATCGTGGCGCAGCGCAAGCTGATCGACGATCCGCGTACCCTCGAATCGCTGGGGCTTGAAATGGGCCTGTCGAAGGAACGCATCCGCCAACTGGAAGCCGCGGCCTTTGCCAAGCTGAAGCGCGGGTTGGAGCAACGCTCGCCCGAGGTGCACGCCCTTCTCGCATGAGGTGGGTCGCGGTCTGGCTGGTGCTGGGTCTGCCCGCGATGGCGGGCCGGATCGCGGATGTGGCGGAGATTCCGGCGGCGGACGTGGTGATCCTGGGGGAAATCCACGACAACCCGCAGCATCACCGCAATCAGGCCGATGCGGTCGCGGCGCTGCGACCGACCGCCTTGGTGTTCGAAATGCTGACCGCCGAACAGGCGGCGCTGATCACGCCCGAAAACCGTGACGATCCTGCGCTGGCAACGCTGTTGGGTTGGGAACAGTCGGGCTGGCCGGATTTTGCGATGTACCGTCCGATCCTGACCGCCGCGCCGCAGGCTGCAATCCTTGGCGCTGCACTCGCCGCGGAATCGTTGCGCGGTCTGCGTGACCCTGCGGCCATCGCGGCTTTGTTGCCTGACGCGCGGTTCGGGCTGACGAAGCCGCTGACCGCCGCTGATCAGACGGCACGCGAGGCCGAACAGAAGGCGGCGCATTGTGATGCTTTGCCGGATGACCTGCTGCCCTACATGGTCGCGGTGCAGCGGTTGCGCGATGCGGTTCTGGCGGAGAGGGCACTGGACGCGTTTCAGGAACACGGCGGTCCGGTCGTCGTCATCACCGGCACGGGCCATGCCCGCCGCGATCAGGGCATACCTGCGGCCTTGGCGCTGGCCGCGCCACAGGTTCAGGTCCTGTCGGTCGGGCAGTTCGAGGCGGACCCGGGGCCGGATGCACCCTATGACCTATGGATCGTGACCGACGCCACTCCCCGCGAAGACCCCTGCGCCGCCTTCCGGACGGGCAATTGAACGCGGACCGGTTTCGCCCTAGACAGGGACGACCCTGCGAGGAGCCGAAATGCTGGCCGCAAAGCGCATCCTGTTGATCATCGGCGGCGGCATTGCCGCCTACAAGTCGCTGGAGCTGATCCGGCTCTTGACCCGCGCCGGGGCGACGGTCGTGCCGGTTCTGACCCGTGCGGGGGCAGAGTTCGTGACACCGCTGACCGTCGGGGCGCTGGCGGGGTCAAAGGTTTACCGCGACCTGTTTGATCTGGGCGACGAGGCCGAGATGGGCCACATCCAGTTAAGCCGTGCCGCCGATCTGGTGGTCGTGGCGCCCGCGACGGCGGACCTTATGGCCCGGATGGCCGCAGGGATGGCGGACGATCTGGCCGCGACGCTGCTGCTGGCGACGGACAAGCGGGTGCTGCTGGCGCCGGCGATGAACGTGCGGATGTGGCATCATCCGGCAACGCAGCGGTCTCTGGCCGCGCTGGACGGCGACGGGGTTCTGCGCGTCGGACCGAACGAGGGCGACATGGCCTGCGGCGAATTCGGGTTGGGACGGATGGCGGAACCGGTCGGGATCGTGGCCGCGATCGAGGCTGCTCTGGGTGGAGGTTTGCTGGCGGGCAAGCATGTGCTGGTGACGTCGGGGCCGACGCATGAACCCATCGATCCGGTGCGCTACATCGCCAACCGGTCTTCGGGGGCGCAAGGGACGGCCCTTGCGGTGGCGCTGCGCGATCTGGGCGCGCGGGTGACCTTCGTGACCGGTCCGGCCAGTGTGCCGACACCCGGTGGCGTGGCTGTGGTGCGGATCGAGACGGCGGCGGAAATGCTGGCGGCAGTGCAGGCGGCCTTGCCTGCCGATGCGGCGGTTATGGCGGCGGCGGGGGCGGACTGGCGGGTTGCCAATGCGCGGGATCAGAAGATGAAAAAAGACGGCTCCGGGCGGGCCCCTGCATTGGAGTTCGCCGAAAACCCCGACATTCTGGCGACCGTGTCGAAGGGGGCGATGCGCCCGGCGCTGGTGGTCGGCTTTGCTGCCGAAACCGACGATGTGCTGGCCCATGCCACGGCCAAGCGGTTGCGCAAGGGATGCGACTGGATCGTCGCCAACGACGTGTCGCCCGCGACTGGCATCATGGGCGGCACCGAGAACGCGGTGACGCTGATCACCGCCGACGGTGCCGAAACCTGGCCCCGGCTGGCCAAGGCCGAGGTTGCCCGCCGTCTGGCTGCCCGCATTGCGGCGGCTCTGGCATGACGCCCGTGCTGCGCGTCGTCTGGGAGGACTGGGCGGACCGCACGCTGCCGCTGCCGGTCTATCAGACCTTTGGCGCGGCCGGCGCGGACCTTTGCGCCAACCTGTTGCCCGAAGACCGGTCAACCGGCTTTACGCTGGACCCGATGCATCGGGCTGTGATCCCGACCGGCCTGCGCATGGAAATTCCAGCCGGGTTCGAGGCGCAGATCCGTCCGCGGTCGGGACTGGCCATGAAACACGGGATATCGCTGCCCAACACGCCGGGCACCATCGACAGCGATTATCGCGGGCCGCTGGGGGTGGCGCTGATCAATCTGGGGCACGACCCCTACACCATCCGCCACGGCGACCGGATTGCCCAGATGGTGGTGGCCCCGGTGGTGCAGGCCGTGTTTCAGGTGGTTGACAGGCTGTCGCAAACCGATCGGGGGTCGGGCGGGTTCGGGTCGACGGGGCGCGGATGACAACGGTCTTTGCGCTGATGGCGGCGTTGTGGGGGCTGGGGGCGGTGCTGCGGACGCCTTACGTCCTGCGCTGGGGCATGGTGGGCGCTGTCTGGCTGGCGGTGGTCGCGTTGCAACTGACCCTGCCCGATGGAAATCCGCTGCGCGCGGCAACCGGGGGCGATCCGCGGGCCTGGCTTGCGGTGGGCGTGGTGGCTGCGCTGGTGATCGGGTATCGCAGAATACTGGGCCTGTTGCGGAACAGGGTTGCTTTGCCAGAAGTCGCGCCGGGTTCGGCGTTCCGCCCGGCCGAACTGGACCGCTATGCCCGCCACATCCTGCTGCGCGAGATCGGCGGGCCGGGGCAGCGGCGGCTGAAGGACGCCAAGGTGCTGGTCGTGGGGGCCGGGGGTTTGGGGTCGCCCGCGTTGCTGTATCTGGCGGCGGCCGGGGTGGGGGTGATCGGGGTCATCGACGACGACGTGGTCGAGGCGTCGAACCTGCAGCGGCAGATCATCCATACCGATCAACGAATTGGCATGGACAAGGTGCAGTCGGCGGTGACGGCGGTGACGGCGCTGAACCCGTTTGTCGAGGTGCGCCCCTACAAGCGACGGCTGGACGAAACCATCGCGGCGGCGCTGATCGGGGACTATGATCTGGTGCTGGACGGCTGCGACAATTTCGACACGCGCTATCTGGTGAACCGGATTTGCGCAGGCTTGGGCAAACCGCTGGTTTCGGGCTCGATCACCCAGTGGGAGGGGCAGGTTTCGCTGTTCGACCCGGCAAGGGGAAGCCCCTGTTATGAATGCATCTTCCCGGTGCGCCCCGCCCCCGGCATGGTGCCGACCTGCGCCGAGGCGGGGGTGGCCGCGCCGCTGCCGGGGATCATCGGGGCGCTGATGGCAATGGAGGCGGTCAAGCACATCACCGGCGCCGGAGAGACACTGGCGGGGCGGCTGATGATCCACGACGCGCTTTATGCCGACGTTCGGGTGATCGGGGTGAAGAAGCGGGCGGATTGTGCGGTGTGTGGGGTAACACATTGAGTGCGATGCATTAAAGCGGGTTCTTTGCGAAAATCCGGTGTCGGATTTGCGTATGGCCTGCATATGGCAAACGTCTGGCAAGCGTACAGCGGTTCGGCAGCGGCGCGTGCGTTAACCAGGTGGGGCGAATCGGAAGGGCATTGGGATTGCGCGCGTGTTTTCCACCGATCCCCGACTTCCCCTGCGCCAGAACTTCGGTTGCTGCGACCACCCGGCGGTCAGACGCCGTTCTCCCTTGGCTCCGGATGAATGTCCGCATAGGGATCAAAGCTGCCCGTGGGTTCATGACGTCAGGTGGCCGGAGCTAGTCTGCCGCATCTATCCTTGCTGCGACCAGCCGTTGCAGCGCCCACAACCCGCTGTCGTGGATGCCGCGCTGTTCCAGATGGGTGACGGTGTTCATCAGGTATTCCGCGCCGCTGCCCCAGTAGCCGCAGGCGCGCGACAGCATGTCGGCCTGATCGGCCAAGGGCAGGCGGCCCATATAGGCCGGGGAAGCGCGGTTCATCACGAAGGCCAGCGCGGTGGCCGGGCCCGCAGCGGTGTTGACGCTGATCCAGCGGGGCATCGAGTTGATCGGCTTGACGGTGAACTCGCGCCGGAACAGCCGGTCGAGCAGCGGGCCGGGGTCCACGGCGGGCAGGTCGTAAAGGATTCCCTTGCAGGAGCCGCCCCGGTCCAGCGCCATCATCAGGCCGGGGCAGTCGGGCGTTGCACGGAAGCGGATCATCCGCAGGCAGAAGCTGCGGTGCCAGCCGTGCGCGGTGGCGGGGCATTCGGCGGTGTGGGCGATCTCGGGTTTCCAGATCAGCGAGCCGTAGGCGAACAGGCGCAGCGGGCCGGCGGGGGCTGTGGCCAGCATCCGGGCAACCCATTCGGCATAGTCGGCGTCGGTGTGAAGCACCATGCCGGGCGGCGGGCCGGTATCGGGCACGGCGCGGTGGACGCGGGCAATGTGGGCCGGGGTCAGGGACAGGGTGCGGGGCATGGCGCAGATGCTGTCAGACCGGGCGGGCGGGGTCAAAACCTTTGTGGGCGGCGGCGGGGTGAACCCCGCCCTACTTGCGCGCCCGTCGGCGGCGCGGCATGCTGTTGCGGATGTATGTGACAGGAGTGCACCCGATGAAACTGACCGCCGCCCTTGGCCTGATGGCCCTGACGCTTGCCGCCCCCGCTTTTGCCCAGGTGCCCGATCTGGCGGGCCGCGAGATTGTGGTGGTGACCGAGAACGCCTATCCGCCGCTGCAGTTTCTGGACAGCTCCGGTGCGGCGGTCGGGTGGGAATACGATGCGATGGCCGAGATCGCCAAGCGGCTGAACGCGACCGTGACCTATCAGAACATCAGCTGGGACGCGATGATTCCGGCGGTGTCGGAAGGCCAGTTCGATGTCGGCATGACCGGGATCACGATCCGCGACGACCGCAAGGACAAGGTGGACTTTTCCGACAGCTACATGACCTCGGAAATGGTGATGATGGTGCGGGGAGACGAGGCGCGCTTTACCGATGCGGCATCCTTTGCGGCCAATACCGAGCTGTTCATGGCCGCGCAGCCCGGCACCACGCCGTTCTACGTGGGGGTTTACAGCGTTCTGGACGGAGACGAGGCCAACCCGCGCATCAAGCTGTTCGAGACGTTCGGTGCGACGGTCGAGGCTTTGAAATCGGGCGATGTCGATCTGGTGCTGACCGATGGCACGGCGGGCGCGGGCTATGTCGAGGCCAGCGCGGGCGGGCTGAAGATCATCGGCGAAAAGCTGGGGACCGAGGATTTCGGATTCATCTTCCCCAAGGGGTCTGACCTGGTGGCTCCGATGAACGCGGCGATTGCCGCCTTGCGGGCGGACGGCACGATCGACGCACTGAACAAGAAGTGGTTTCTTGACTACAAGATGGGCCAATAGCGGTTCGTGAAGCAGGACCACGAGGCCGAGTTTCCCTGGTGGCTGGTCCTGCTGTGCGGGATCGGCCTGTGGCTGTTCTACGAGGTCTGGGCGAACGACATCTATGCGCAGGTGCTGCGGACCCTGCTGCGCGGCATCGGTGTGACCGTGATGGTGACGCTGATCGCCTATGCCGGGGCCTGCACCCTCGGGCTGGGGCTGGCGCTGGCCTGCCTGTCGCGGTGGATCGTGCTGCGGCAGGCGGCCCGGTTCTACATCGAGGTGGTTCGGGGTGTGCCGATCCTCGTGCTGCTGCTATATGTGGCCTTCGCGGCCGCACCCGCCCTGATCATCGCGGTCAACTGGGTGGTGACGCCGTTCGGGCTGGAGCCTTGGCGGACCCGGGACTTTCCGCTGATCGCGCGGGCGGTCATTGCCCTGACCATCGCCTATTCGGCCTTTCTGGCCGAAGTGTTCCGCGCCGGGCTGATGTCGGTGGACAAGGGGCAGATCGAGGCGGCGCAGGCGTTGGGCCTGTCGGGGATGCAGCGGTTCCGGCTGGTGGTGTTTCCGCAGGCGTTCCGGGTGATCCTGCCGCCGCTGGGCAATGATTTTGTGGCCATGGTCAAGGATTCGTCGCTGGTGTCGGTGCTGGGGGTGGCGGATGTCACGCAACTGGGCAAGGTACTGGCAGCGGGGAACTTCCGCTATTTCGAGACGTACAACGTGGTGGCACTGGTGTATCTGACGATGACGATCGGGCTGAGCCTCGTGTTGCGGCGGCTGGAAGCGCGTCTGCGCGGGCGGGACGGGCGGTAGCGGAGCGGAGCGCCTGCGGCGCAGGAGTTTGCCTCGCGTTTCGCCGTTGGCGAACCGCTCAGGTGCGCTCCGCGCGGGGAAATTTGGGCAGAGAAGAAGGGGATGGCGATGGGCAATGTATTGATGGACGTCTGGGAGACGCCGTTCGGGCTGCCGCCGTTCGGGGCGATTTCGGATGCGGATTTCGCCCCGGCGTTCGAGGCGGCGCTGGCCGAGGCGCGGGCAAATGTCGCGTCCATCGCGGCGGACCCGGAGCCTGCGACATTTGCCAACACCATCGCCGCGCTGGAACTGGCCGAAGGCGCGTTGGACCGGGTGTCGGGGGTGTTCTACAACCTTGCCGGGGCCGACAGCACCGACGCGCGCGAGGCGTTGCAGCGCGACCTTGCGCCGGTCATGAGCGCGTTCGCCTCCGAGGTCACCAACAACAAGGCGCTGTTCGCGCGGGTGGAGGCGGTCTGGGCGGCGCGGGACGGCCTGGTGGGCGAAGAGTTGCGGGTGCTGACGCTGTACCGGCAGATGTTCGTTCGGGCCGGGGCGCTGCTGGAAGGGGCAGAGGCGGAGCGGCTGACGGCGGTCAAGGCGCGGCTGGCGGTGCTGGGCACGGCGTTCAGCCAGAATCTGCTGGCCGAGGAGCGGGGCTGGTTCATGGAACTGTCCGAGGATGATCTGGACGGGTTGCCCGACTTTGTGGTGGCCAGCGCCCGGGCGGCGGGTGCCGAAAAGGGGCTGGGGCCGGTGGTCACGCTGAACCGGTCGCTGATCGTGCCCTTCCTGCAGTTTTCGCCGCGCCGCGAATTGCGGCGGAAAGCCTATGAGGCCTGGGGACTGCGCGGGGCGAACGGCAATGCCAGTGACAACCGGGGGGTGGCGGCCGAAATCCTTGATCTGCGGGCGGAACGGGCGGCGCTGCTGGGCTATGACAGTTTTGCCGACTACAAGCTGGAACCCGAGATGGCCAAGACTCCCGACGCGGTGCGGGGACTTCTGGTGCGGGTGTGGGAGCCCGCAAAGGCCAAGGCGATGTCGGATGCCGCGGTGCTGGAAGCGATGCTGCGGGCCGATGGACTGGCGGGGCCGCTGGAGCCGTGGGACTGGCGCTACTACTCCGAAAAGCGGCGCCGGGCCGAGCATGATCTGGATGAAGCGGTGCTGAAGCCGTACCTGAGCCTTGATGCGATGCTGGGCGCGCAGTTCGACTGCGCCAACCGGCTGTTCGGGCTGGAGTTCCGGGCACTGGATGTGCCGCTGTACCATCCGGACGCGCGGGCGTGGGAGGTGACGCGCCGGGGCGAACACGTGGCGGTGTTCATCGGCGACTATTTCGCGCGGGCCTCGAAACGGTCGGGGGCCTGGTGTTCGGCGATGCGCAGCCAGCGCAAGCTGGGGGGCGATCAGCGGCCGATCGTGGTGAACGTGTGCAACTTTGCCAAGGGCGACCCGGCGCTGCTGTCTTATGACGACGCGCGCACGCTGTTCCATGAATTCGGCCATGCGCTGCATCAGATGCTGTCGGATGTGACCTACGGATTCATTTCGGGCACGTCGGTGGCGCGGGATTTCGTCGAACTGCCGAGCCAGCTTTACGAACACTGGCTGGAGGTGCCCGATGTGCTGTCGCGGCATGCGCGCCACCATGCGACCGGCGCGCCGATGCCCGCCGACATGCTGCAGCGGCTTCTGGACGCCGGGACCTATGACCAGGGCTTTGCCACGGTCGAATTTCTGTCCTCGGCGCTGGTGGACCTCGCGTTCCACGAAGGCCCGCCCCCGGCCGATCCGATGCAGAAACAGGCCGAAGTGCTGGAGGCGCTGGGGATGCCGCGCGCGATCCGGATGCGGCATGCCACCCCGCATTTCGCGCATATCTTTTCGGGCGACGGCTATTCCTCGGGGTACTACAGCTACATGTGGTCGGAGGTGATGGATGCCGATGCCTTTGCCGCCTTCGAGGAAGCGGGCGATCCGTTTGATCCGGTGACGGCGGCGGCACTGGAAAAGCACATCCTGTCGGCGGGCGGATCGGAACCGGCGGAGGTGCTTTACACGAGGTTCCGGGGGCGGATGCCGGGGGTGGAGCCTTTGCTGAAGGGGCGCGGATTGCTGGAGCCTGCGTAGGGGGGGCCAGCCCCCCGTCGCGCAGGCGCGACTCCCCCCGGGATATTTGGAAGCAGAAAATGAGAGCACGTCGGTTCACCATTCGTTAATCGGGTTGTCCCATTGTGAACGGGCCGAACAGGGAGGGATCCCGATGACGGTAGCGGGAAATGGCACCTTGCCCCGGCACGCGGGGCAAGGTGTTTTCATTTTCTGCTTCCAAATATCCCCGCCGGAGGCTTCTGGAGCCAAGCGGCTTGTCCGCGCTGGCGACCTGAAAGTCTTGCGGCGCCAGCCGCTCAATTCGACAGACGCGGGATCAGCGCAAGTGGCTGGGCGGGTGGCCGAAACGGTTACGAAAGGCGCGGGACAGGGTGCCGGGGGACGAGAACCCGGTGCGCAGGGCCACCTCTGCCAGCGGGTGCCGGGTGTCGGTGATCATCCGTCTGGCCGCGGCGAGGCGCAGCGACAAGGCATAGGCGGCAGGGGTGAGGCCCAGGTTCGCGCAGAAGATCTGTTCCAGCCTTCGCGGGGACAGGCCGAGCGCCGCGGCGGTTTGCGGTGTGGTTTCCGGGGTGTCGAGGCGGGCTTCCATCCGGGCGATGGCGGCGGCAACGCGGGGATCAAGGTGGGGGTCGGGTTTCGCCGGGCTGATCTGCGGTTCGGCCCCGTCCCGCGCGGTGGTCAGGAAACTGGCGGCGGTCTGCAGGGCCAGTGCAGCCCCGTGCCGCGCGCGGATCAGATGCAGCATCAGGTCGGTGGCGGGGGCGGCCCCTGCGGCGGTGAACCGGTTGCGGTCGATGACGAAACGGTCTGGCACCACATCGACGGCGGGATGGGTGGCCGTGAAATCCTCGAGGTCCTCCCAGTGCACGGTGGCGCGGTGGCCGTTCAGCAGCCCGGCGCGGGCCAGGACCCAGGACCCGGCGTCGATCCCGCCGATGGCCGCAAAGCGCGGGGCCATGCGGGACAGGTCGCGGATCAGCGGCGTGGTGGCGACTTCCGATTGCCGGAACCCCGCGATGACGATCAGCGCGTCAGCCTCCTCTGCCGCGGCAAGCGGGCCGGACGAGGGCAGCTCGATCCCGCAGGTCAGGGGCACCGGGCCTCCATCTGGGGACACAACGCGCCAGCGGTAGCTTTCGGTGCCGAGATGCCGGTTTGCGGCGCGCAGCGGGTCGAGCGTGCTGGCCACCTCAAGGATCGACGACTGCGGCAGCACCAGCAGGGCCAGTGTCAGAGGGCCGGTTGCGGTTGCGAAGAATCCTGCGGGATTTGCCATGAAACCTGCGTAAAACGTCAAGCGCATCGGTGCAAGCCGTGTAAGGTGGGCGGTGCAACAAGGAGGACGCCGATGCCGCTGGCCATGAACCGCGAGGTTTTCATCACCTGTGCCGTGACCGGATCGGGGGGCACGCAGGATCGCAGTCCGCATGTGCCGCGCAGCCCGGCGCAGATCGCCGAGTCGGCGATTGCGGCGGCCAAGGCCGGGGCGGCGGTGGTGCATTGCCATGTGCGCGACCCGGAGACGGGCAAACCTTCGCGCGACCTCGCGCTGTACCGCGAGGTGACGGACCGGGTTCGGGACAGCGCCACCGATGTGGTGTTGAACCTGACGGCCGGGATGGGCGGCGATCTGCTGTTCGACGGGACCGAGGCGATGGGCCGGATGTCGGCGCGGTCCGACATGGCGGGGGCGGCGGAACGGGTGGCGCATGTCGTGGCCTGCCGGCCCGAAATCTGCACGCTGGATTGCGGCACGATGAATTTCAACGAGGCCGACTATGTGATGGTCAACACGCCCGGCCTGCTGCGCGACATGGGCAGCCGGATGCGCGATGCCGGCGTGCGGATCGAGATCGAAGCCTTCGACACCGGCCATCTGTGGTTCGCCAAGGAGTTGGTGAAAGAGGGGGTGATCCCCGCGCCGACCCTGGTGCAACTGTGCATGGGGGTGCCGTGGGGCGCGCCGGACGATCTGAACACCTTCATGGCACTGGTCAACAACGTGCCTGCCGACTGGCACTGGTCCGCCTTTTCCATCGGGCGCAACCAGATGCCCTATGTCGCGGCGGCGGTTCTGGCCGGGGGCAACGTGCGGGTCGGGCTGGAGGACAATCTTTGGCTCGACAAGGGTGTGCTGGCCACCAACGCGCAACTCGTCGAACGCGCGGTCAGCATCATCAGCAATCTGGGCGCGCGGGTGATCACCCCTGCGGAAGTGCGCGCCAAGCTGAAGCTTGAAAAGCGCAGCCCGCTTTGATCCACCTTGTCGCGATGGCTGGGCTGATCTGCGTGATGATGGTGCCGCGCGTCCTGCCCGACTGGCGCGGGGTGGTGGTGCTGGCGGTTCTGGCGGCCGTTGTGGCGGCTGCGGGGTGGTTTGGCTGGGCGGCGGGCCTGTCCACGGCGACCGACCGGGCGCTGGTCTTGCTGGTGGCACTGCCGGTGCTGGCTGCGCTGGCCATGGGGCTGGTGGTGCGCGGTGTCGTGGTGGCGCGCGGCTGGCCCCGCGGACCCGATGCGTTGTTGACGGCGGGCGGGGCGGCCATTCTGGTTGTCAGCTATCTGCGGTTGTTTGATCTGATCTGAGGGGACGGGAATGGCACGGAAAGCGGCAATCATAGGCGGCGGGGTGATCGGTGGTGGTTGGGCCGCGCGGTTCCTGCTGAACGGCTGGAACGTGTCGGTGTTCGATCCGGACCCCGAGGCGGAAAGGAAGATCGGCGAGGTGATGCGCAATGCGCGGGCCGCACTGCCCGCGCTGTCGGATGTGCCGATGCCTGCCGAAGGCGCGCTGTCCTTTGCCGGGTCGATCACCGAATGCGTCGAGGGGGCGGATTACATTCAGGAGTCGGTGTCCGAGCGGCTGGACCTGAAACACCGGGTGTTCGCACAGATCCAGCAATCCAGCCACGGCGTGCCGATCGGGTCGTCCACCAGCGGTTTCAAGCCCAGCGAGTTGCAGGAGGGGGCGGCGGACCCGTCGGTGATTTTCGTCGCGCATCCGTTCAACCCGGTCTACCTCTTGCCGCTGGCCGAGATCGTGCCCTCGGTCAAGACCGACCCGGCGCTGGTGGAACGGGCGAAGGAAACGTTGCGCGAGTTGGGCATGTTCCCGCTGCACATCCGCAAGGAGATCGACGCGCATATCGCCGACCGGTTCCTTGAGGCGGTCTGGCGCGAGGCGCTGTGGCTGGTGAAGGACGGCATCGCCACCACCGAGGAGATCGACGAGGCGATCCGCATGGGGTTCGGGCTGCGCTGGGGCCAGATGGGGCTGTTCGAGACCTATCGCGTGGCGGGCGGCGAGGCGGGGATGAAGCACTTCATGGCGCAGTTCGGGCCCTGCCTGACCTGGCCCTGGACCAAGCTGATGGATGTGCCCGAGTTCAACGATGAACTGGTCGACCTGATCGCGGGGCAGTCCGACGCGCAGTCCGGCCACCACACGATCCGCGAGTTGGAGCGGATCCGCGACAGCAACCTGATCGGCTTCCTGCGCGCGCTGAAGGACCGCAACTGGGGCGCGGGCAAGGTTCTGCTGGAGCATGACGTGCGGCGCCGCACCGAGATTCACGCCACACCGCAGGGTGCGCCGATGATCATGGCGCGGATGCAGGTTCTGCCGGGGTGGATCGACTACAACGGGCACATGACCGAAAGCCGCTATCTGTTTGCCGGATCGGAAACCTGCGACGCATTCCTGCGGCTGATCGGGGCGGACATGGACTATGTCCGGGGCGGGCATTCCTATTACACCGCCGAAAGCCATGTGATGCACAGGGGCGAGGCGAAACTGGGCGATGCGCTGACGGGGACGCTGCAGGTGCTGCATGCGGATGAAAAGCGGCTGCATCTGTGGATGTCGATCGAACGGGAGGGCGTGGCCGTGGCAACGGTGGAACAGATGCTGCTGCATGTCGACATGGGGCTGGGCAAGGCGGTGCCTGCCCCGGCCAGCATTCTTGACAAGCTGATGCCGATTGCCGCGGCGCATGCGGCGCTGCCGCGTCCGGCGGCGGCGGGCCGTTACGTCGGACAGCGGGGGTAGGCGATGGACTTCGGACTTTCCCCCGAACAGCAGATGATCGTCGACGCGACCCGCGCCTTCGTGGAAACCGAGCTTTATCCGCATGAGGCAGAGGTCGAACGCACCGGCATCCTGCGCCCCGAACTGCGCGAAGAGATCGCGGCCAAGGCGCGGGCGGCCGGGCTATATGCCGCCAACATGCCCGAGGATGTGGGGGGCGCGGGGCTGGATACCCTGACATGGCTTCTTTACGAAAAAGAGCTTGGCCGCGCGAACTATGCCCTGCACTGGACCTGCGTGTCGCGGCCGTCGAACATCCTTCTGGCCTGCACGCCCGAACAGCGCGAACGCTATCTGTTTCCCTGTGTTCAGGGCACAAGGCACGACTGTCAGGCGATGACCGAACCCGGTGCCGGGTCCGACCTGCGGGGCATGAAATCGACGGCGCGGCGGGATGGCGACGATTGGGTGCTGAACGGGACCAAGCATTTCATCAGCCACGCCGATGTGGCCGATTTCGCCATCGTCTGGATGGCCAGCGGCGAGGAGGATACCCCGCGCGGCAAGAAGAAGCTGATCACCGCCTTTCTGGTCGACAAGGGGACGCCCGGCTTCACCGTCCGCGACGGCTACCGCAACGTGTCGCACCGTGGCTACAACAACATGATCCTCGAATTCGACGACTGCCGCCTGCCCGCCACGCAGGTTCTGGGCGCGCCGCACAAGGGGTTCGAGGTGGCGGGCCAGTGGCTGGGTGCCACGCGGCTGCAGGTGGCCTCCACCTGTCTGGGCCGGGCGGAACGCGCGCTGGACCATGCGATCCGCTATGCGGCCGACCGCAAGCAGTTCGGCCAGCAGATCGGCAAGTTCCAGGGCGTGTCCTTCAAGCTGGCCGACATGGCGATGGAGCTGAAGGCCGCCGAACTTCTGACGCAGCTGGCGGCGTGGAAGTACGATCAGGGCACGGTGACCGAGGCCGACATGGCGATGGCCAAGCTGAAGGCCACCGAGGTGCTTGCGATGGTGTCGGACGAGGCGATCCAGATTCATGGCGGCATGGGGTTGATGGACGAGCTGCCGCTGGAACGCATCTGGCGCGACGCGCGGGTGGAACGGATCTGGGAGGGCACGTCGGAAATCCAGCGCCATATCATCAGTCGCGAGTTGTTGCGACCGTTTGGCGGCTGAGACGACAGGACCGGGGGCCAGCCCCCGGACCCCCGGGATATTTAGAGACAGAAAATGAACAAGAAGAACAAATCCGCTAACCTTGCATTAACCGTCCTGCGTCATGCTGACATGGCCGAACAGGGAGGGATCCCGATGACGGTGACGGGAAATGGCACCCTGTTTCGCAAGTCGAAGCAGGGTGTTCTTCATTTTCTGTCTCCAAATATCCCGGGGGTGTGGGGGCTGGCCCCCACTCGGCCGGGCAAGGGAGGGGCGAGGGCATGACGCGCCTCGACCGCCTTCTGCGCCCGCGCCATATCGCTGTTCTGGGGGCCGGCTGGGCGCGCAATGTCATCGAGCAGACAGCCAGGATGGGGTTTGCCGGGCAGGTTTGGCCGGTGCACCCCACCAAGGCCGACATCGGGGGGGTGCGTGCCTACCCTTCGCTGGCCGATCTGCCTGAACCGCCGGATGCCACCTTCATCGGGGTCAACCGGTTTGCCACCATCGATGTGGTGGCGGAACTGGCCGCGATGGGGGCGGGGGGGGCGACCTGTTTCGCCTCGGGCTGGACCGAGGCCGGCGAGCCGGAGTTGCAGGCGCGTCTGATCGCAGCGGCGGGCAACATGCCGATCCTCGGGCCGAACTGCTATGGCGTGATCAACTATCTGGACGGGGCGCTGCTGTGGCCGGACCAGCACGGCGGGGTGCGGGTCGACCGGGGGGTTGCGCTGCTGAGCCAGTCTTCGAACATCGTGATCAACCTGACCATGCAGACCCGCGCGCTGCCGGTGGCTTATGTGGCCTGTCTGGGCAACGCTGCCGTGGTGGGGTTGGCGGAACTGGCGGGGGCCTTGCTGGCGGATGACCGGGTGACGGCGCTGGGGCTTTACGTCGAGGGGATCGACGATGCGGCCGCTTTCGCGGCGCTGGCCGAAAGCGCGCGGGCGGCGGGCAAGGGGATTGTCTGCATCAAGTCGGGCAAGACCGAAGCCTCGCGCACGGCGGCGGCCTCGCACACCGCGTCGCTGGCGGGGGGCGGGGCCGCGTCGAGCGCCTTTCTGCGCCAGATCGGGGTGGCCGAGGTCGCGACTCCGTCAGAGTTGGTAGAGGCACTGAAGATCCTGCATGTGCACGGGCCGGGGCTGGGCCGTCGGCTGTGTTCGCTGTCCTGTTCCGGCGGCGAGGCGGGGTTGGTGGCTGATCTGGCCGCACCGTTCGGGATCGACTTTCCCCCGCCGTCCGATGCGCAGCGGGCGCGGTTGGGGGAAATCCTCGGGCCGATCGTGACGGTGGCCAATCCGCTGGATTATCACACCTTTATCTGGGGTGACGGGCCGCGCACCACGGATGTGTTCACCACCATGCTGGCGGGGTATGACGCGGGCCTGTTCATCATTGATCCGCCGCGCCCGGACCGGTGCGATCCAGCGGGGTACGAGCCTGCGCTGCAGGCCATCGTCGCGGCCGCACAGGCCACCGGGAAACCGGCATTCCCGGTGGCGTCTCTGCCCGAGAATTTTGACGAAGGCCGGGCGGGTGCGCTGATGGCGCAGGGTGTCGTGACGCTGATGGGGATGGAAACCGCGCTGGCCGCGATCCGTGCCGCGCAGGTGACCGAAGGGGTCGCGGATTGGCGGCCGCTGGCGCCGCTGCCGCCGCGCGAGAGCGTCCTGCTGTCCGAGGGCGACGCGAAGGCGGTGCTGGAACAGTCCGGGGTCGCAGTGCCGCGCGGGGTACAGGCGACGGACCTGTCCGGGCTGGATGTGTCGGGGCTGACTCCGCCCTTTGCGCTCAAGGGTCTGGGCTTCGCGCACAAGACCGAAGCCGGTGCGGTGCGTCTGGGCCTTGCAACGCTGGAGGGGCAGGCCGACATGCCCGGGGCCGCCGGCTATCTTGTCGAGGAAATGGTGGGCGGTGCGGTGGCCGAGGTGTTGCTGGGTCTGCGGCGCGATCCGGTCTACGGGGTGACGCTGACGGTGGGCATGGGCGGGGTGACGGCGGAACTGCTTGCCGACACGGTGACGCTGGTCTGTCCGGTGACGGAAGCCGAGGTCCTGGCGGGGTTGCGGGGGTTGCGGCTGTGGCCGCTGCTGGACGGTTACCGCGGGCGCCCCAAGGCCGATGTGGCGGCCCTGTGCGCGATGGCGGTGCGGCTTGCCGACTTGATGCAGGACCCGTCCTTCGAGGAAATCGAGATAAATCCGGTGCTGCTGCGGGCCGAAGGGGCCATTGCGGTGGATGCGCTGATCAGGAGGGTATGATGGACATGCTGCTGGAAGGGCCGATCCGCACGCGGGTCGAGGGGGCCGTGCTGGAGGTGACGCTGGACCGCCCGAAGGCCAATGCGATCGACCTTGTGACCAGCCGGATCATGGGGCAGGTGTTCCGCGCCTTCCGCGATGATGACGCGCTGCGTGTGGCGATCCTTCGTGCGGAGGGTGAGAAATTCTTTTGCCCCGGCTGGGACCTGAAGGCGGCGGCGGGCGGCGATGCGGTGGATGGCGACTATGGCGTGGGCGGCTTTGGCGGTTTGCAGGAGCTTCCCAACCTCAACAAGCCGGTGATCGCCGCCGTGAACGGCATCTGCTGCGGCGGGGGGCTGGAACTGGCGCTGTCCTGCGACCTGATCCTGTGTTCGTCGAATGCCACCTTCGCGCTGCCGGAAATCCGGTCGGGTACGGTGGCGGATGCGGCGTCGATCAAGCTGCCCAAGCGCATTCCCTATCATGTGGCGATGGACCTGCTGCTGACGGGGCGGTGGTTCGACGCCGAAGAGGCTTTGCGCTGGGGGATCGTGAAGGAAATCTGCGCGCCGGGTGAGTTGTTGGGCAAGGCGTGGGATCTGGCGCGGCTGTTGGAGAGCGGGCCGCCGCTGGTCTATGCCGCGATCAAGGAAGTGGTGCGCGAGGCCGAGGCGCTGCGGTTTCAGGACGCGCTGAACCGGGTCACGAAGCGGCAGATGGTGACGGTGGATCGGCTGTATTCCAGCGAGGATCAGTTGGAGGGGGCAAGGGCGTTTGCCGAAAAGCGGGACCCGGTCTGGAAGGGGAAGTGAGAGGATGTCTCGCAGGGGAGGTATTCTCTTGTGAGTGCGGATTTGAGGGATTTTCAGCAATCGGACGCTCGTTGATCCCGCGCCCCCTACCCGGTGTTCAAAAAGGCCGTCGCCCCGATGTCGCGGCGCAAATCCTGCAGGAACGTCCTGATGATCGGAATCTGGTTCCGCAACGGCGGAGCGCAGACGTAGATGGCGACCTTGCCAACGGAAACACCGGGCAGGATCGGCGTCAGCCTGCCGGAGGCCACATGGTCCTGCGCGACGAAGGCCGGAAGGCCGCCGATGCCCAGCCCTTGCGCCAGCAGGGTTGCGGCGGCTTCGGGGTCGTTCACGGTGGCGCGCACCTTGGCCGTCACGCGGTGGGTCTGCGGGCCTACGGCGAGGGTCCATGTCACCTCGGGGGTCTCGGCATTGCCGGTCAGGATGACGGGGAGTGACGGCAGGTCGTCGGGCGTCAGGACCCGGGCGGCCAGCCCCGGTGCGCCATATAGGGCGATGTCGAAGTCCGCGAGTTTCTGGACGATCAGATAGGGCGCTTCGGGCCGGACCACGCTGAACGCGAGGTCGATGTTGCGGCGAAGCGGGTCGATGGGCGTCTGTTCGAACGTCAGGGAGGCGGTGGCCTGCGGTCTGGCAGACAGAAACCTGGCAAGGAAGGGCACCAGCACCCGCTGCCCGAACAGGAACGGGGCGACCATGCGCAACGATCCCTGATCGTCGCCAGTCTGGGCCTGTGCCAGCGCCTGTGCGGCGGCAAGCGCCATGCGCACATCGCGCGCGGGCGTGGCAAACGCCTCGCCGATGCGGGTCAGGCGCAGGCGCCGGCCGGTTCGTTCGAACAGTTGCGCGCCAACGGCCTGTTCGAGCTTGCGCAAACGTCGGCTGACCGTGGTTTTCGGCTGCCCGAGTTTGGCGGCGGCGGCGGTGATGCCGCCTTCGCAGAGGATCGTGTCGAAAAGGGCGAGGTCGCCTGCATCCATGATCGTGCCACTACCGGGATAGGATGTTCCGGTTTGTGCCACTTTCGGCACTCTCGGGCCACCCCATTTCATGCGGGCAGCCAGCAACATGGAGAATGGCAATGACCGCGACACCCCAAGACAACCCCGCCCTGACCGGCATGACCGCAGACGACACCGCACTGGTCTATGTGGATTATGTGACCGGGTTGGACAACCTGATGAACACGCTGCCGGGGCGGGTCTACCGCAACAACGTCGCGGCCTTTGCAAAGTTCAGCGCGTTGTTCGGCCTCCCGACGGGGATCATGGGGGAAGAGAATGCCTATTACGGAACCTTCCTGCCCGAGATCAGGGCGCTGATCGACGCGGGCGCGCGGACGTTTCAGCCGCGATCCTCTCCGACCGGCTATACGCCCGAGTTTGCCGACTGGCTGGCCGCGACCGGAAAGAAGACGGTGCTGATCGGGGGGATTTCGCTGGACAACTGCACGCTGCATACCTCGCTGGACCTGCTGCGGCACGGCTACAGGGTGTTCGTGGTGATCGATGCGTCGGGGACCAACAGCAAGGTGTCCGAGGATGTGGCGGTGATGCGGCTGATCGCGGCGGGGGCGGTGCCTGTGGGCTGGCTGACCGCCTTGACCGAATTGGGCCGCGATTTCGCCGGTCCGCACGGCAAGGGGATGATGCAGATCATTCAGGCGCACTGGCCCGCGTCCACCGTGGGGCCGACCCACGATACGACGCCTGACGGACACGGGATGCAGTTGCCGTTTTAGCAGCAGGTCGAGGCGACCGTATGGGGCGGCGGGTTTCCAAAACCGACGCCTCCGCGTCGCTCTCTACCCATCCCCCCCGGCGAACCCGCGCTAACACTCCCTCGCCCGGACGCGGGTGTGGGGTGTTTGATGGATACGGACTATATCATCGTGGGGGCCGGGTCGGCGGGGTGTGTGCTCGCCAACCGGCTGAGCGAGAATGGCAAGCATCGGGTGACGGTTTTGGAGGCGGGCGGGTCGGATGCGCGGTTCTATGTGCATCTGCCGCTGGGCTACGGGAAGCTGTTCTACGATCCGGCGGTCAACTGGATGTACCAGACCGAGCCTGATCCGGGGCTGATGGGGCAGCGGGATTACTGGCCGCGGGGGAAGATCCTTGGCGGGTCATCCTCGATCAACGCGATGGTCTATATCCGCGGACACCGGGACGACTACGAGGAGTGGGGGGCCGAGAACCCCGGTTGGGGCTGGCCCGAGGTTTTGTCCGCTTTCAAGGCGATGGAGCATACCGAGGCCGGGGGCGATGACTGGCGCGGCACGGGCGGGCCGCTGTTCATCTCGGAAAACCGCAAGGGGCTGCATCCGCTGGTGTCCGATTACATCGCGGCCTGCGGCGAGGCGGGGCTGGCGTACAATGCCGACTTCAACGGGGGGGAACAGGAAGGCGCGGGGACCTATCAGCTCACGGTCAAGGGCGCGCGGCGGAATTCGGCGGCACGGGCGTTCCTGCATCCGGCGATGCGGCGCAAGAACCTGCAGGTGATCACCGGCGCGCATGTGATGCGGGTGATCATCGAGGGCGGCCGGGCGGTGGGCGTCGAATACCGGCGCGGCGGCGAGGTGATGACCCTGCGCTGTCGGGCGGAAGTGATCCTTTCAGGCGGGGCGATCAACTCGCCGCAACTGCTGCAACTGTCGGGGGTGGGGCCGGGGGCGGTGCTGCAGGCGGCGGGGGTGCCGGTGCTGGTGGACAACCCGAACGTCGGCGACCATCTGAACGACCATCAGGGACTGAACTACACCTGGAAGATGAAGGTGCCGACCTACAACGGCATCCTGCGGCCGTGGTGGGGCAAGCTGTTGGTGGGGTTGCAATACGTGTTCACCGGGGGCGGGCCGCTGGCCAAGTCGATCAACCACGGTGGCGGGTTCTTCAAGACCTCGCCCGAGCTCGACCGGCCCAACATGCAGCTTTACATGCAGGCGTTCTCGACGCTGATCCCGAAGGATGGCGAGCGGCCGCTGCTGACGCCGGACCCGTTTCAGGGGCTTTCGCTGGGGCTTTCCAACTGCCGGCCGACGAGCCGGGGACATATCCGCATCGGGTCGCCGGACCCGTTCGTGCATCCGGTGATCACCGCCAACGCCTATTCGACAAACCACGATGTGGAAGAAATGCTGCTGGCCTGCAAGTTCCTGCGCACCATCGCGGCGCAACCGTCGTTCGCGCGGCTGATCGAGGAAGAGTTGCGCCCCGGTCCGAAGGTGGTGACGGATGACGAGGTGGTGACCGATTTCAGGCGGCGGTCGGGGACGGTCTATCATCCGTCCTGCACCTGCCGCATGGGGCCTTCGCCTGACAGTTCGGTGGTGGATGCCCGGCTCAGGGTGCACGGGGTGTCGGGGCTGCGGGTGATCGACGCGTCCAGTTTCCCGAACCTGATGGCGGGCAACACCAACGGTCCGGCGATGATGATGGGCTGGAAGGGCGCGGAACTGGTGCTGGCCGACGCTCGGTGATCTGAAAAGGGGTGCCGTTCTCGGGGCCATCGAGGCCCCTCACCCGGCTTTGGCGCATTTTCTGCGCCGTCGGGCTGGGGGAGGGGTGGGAGCCTCCGGCGGAGATATCTGGGCCAGCAGGAAAGCAGGGACGTATGGGGCTGGGGGACGTGACGCTGATCGGACTTACTCCCCCCGCGGAAACCGCTTGCTGTCCTCCAGCACGTTCAGGTCCATGTGGTTGCGCATGTAGCGTTCGGACGCCTTCTGCAGCGGCTGGTGGTCCCACGGGTAGTAGGTGCCGTTGCGCAGCGCGGGGTAGACGACCCAGCGGCGGGCCTGGGATTGGCGCACTTCGGCGTCGTAGGCGGCGAGGTTCCAGCGGGCGTTCTTCAGGGCGGTGAAGTGGGCCAGCACCTCGGCCGCGCGGGGGTCGGTGGCGAGGTTGGTGGACTCGTCAGGGTCTGCGGCGAGGTCGTAGAGTTGATCGGGGTCGGCGGGGCAGTGGATGTATTTCCAGGCACCCGTGCGCAGGGCGATCATCGGGGTGATGCTGCCTTCGGCGGCGTATTCCATCGCGACGGGGGTGGTGCGGTCGTGGCCCAAGGCAAGCGGCAGCAGGCTTTCTCCGTCGGTCCAGGGCATGATCTCGGTCAGGTCAAGGCCGATCAGGTCGCAAAGCGTGGGCAGCAGGTCGATGGTGCTGACCGGCGTGGTCACCGTGCGCGGTGTCAGTTCGGCGGCGGCGATCATCATCGGCACGCGGGACGCGCCTTCGAAGAAGTTCATCTTGAACCACAGGCCCCGGCGGCCGAGCATCTCGCCGTGATCCGAGACGAAGATCACGATGGCCTCTTGCCGCGTGTCTTCTATGGTGCGGATGATCTCGCCGATCTTGTCGTCGATATAGCTGATGTTGGCGAAGTAGCCTTGCCTTGCGCGGCGGACATGGTCGGGCGTGATGGTCAGCGACTGCCAGTCGCAGGCGTCCATCAGGCGCTGGGAGTGGGGGTCCATCTGGGCATAGGGGATTGCCTCGGGCGGGTCGAGTTCGGGGATGCCGTCATACAGGTCCCAGTATTTGCGGCGGGCGACGAAGGGATCGTGCGGGTGGGTGAAACTGACGGTCAGGCACCAGGGGCGGGGGTCGGACTGGCGCGATAGATCGTAGAGTTTCTGCACGGCCTGATGGGCCACGTCGTCGTCATATTCCAGCTGGTTGGTGATTTCCGCCACGCCCGCGCCGGTGACCGACCCGAGGTTGTGATACCACCAGTCGATCCGTTCACCGGGTTTGCGATAGTCGGGGGTCCAGCCGAAGTCGGCGGGGTAGATGTCGGTCGTCAGCCGTTCCTCGAAGCCGTGGAGTTGGTCGGGGCCGACAAAGTGCATCTTGCCGCTGAGCGCGGTGTAGTAGCCCGCGCGGCGCAGGTGGTGGGCGTAGGTGGGGATGTCGGAGGCGAACTCGGCGGCGTTGTCGTAGACCCGCGTCCGGCGCGGCAACTGGCCCGACATGAAGGCGGCGCGGGCCGGGGCACACAGTGGCGAGGCGGTGTAGGCGTTGGCGAAGCGCACCGAATGGTCGGCAAGGCGGCGCAGGTTGGGGGTGTGCAGGAAATCAGCGGGGCCATCGGGGAACAGGGTGCCGGTCAATTGATCGACCATCAGGATGAGGATGTTGGGTTGGGTGGTCATAGGGGCCTCCGTCCGCTGTTTCGGCATGGGTGCGGCGAAGTCGGGCGCCGTGCAAGAGGCTTGATGCAGGGATGTCGCGGGTGATGCGCGAAGCGGCGGAAACAGCCTTGGCTTTCGCGGGTCGCGGCTTTTCATGGGGCAGCAGGACCGGGGTGCGCGATGGCAGTGGTGACAGAGTTTCCTTTTGCGGTGAGCGACGAGCCGGATGTCGGCATCGTGCTGTCGGACGGGTGCCGGTTGTCGGCGCGGGTCTGGCGCGCGGTGGGGGCGGGGCCGGTGCCGGCGGTGCTGGAATACATCCCCTATCGCAAGCGGGACGGGACCTTGCCGCGCGACGAGATGATGCATCCCTACGTGGCGGGGCACGGTTATGCCTGCGTTCGGGTCGATATGCGGGGGAATGGCGACAGCGACGGGCTGATGGACGACGAGTATACTGCGCAGGAGTTGGCGGATGCCTGCGAGGTGATCGCCTGGCTGGCGGCGCAGCCGTGGTGTTCGGGTGCGGTGGGGATGATGGGCAAGTCCTGGGGCGGGTTCAACTGCCTGCAGACGGCGTTCCTGCAACCCCCCGCGCTGAAGGCGGTGATCGCGGTCTGTGCGACGACCGACCGGTTTGCCGATGACATCCACTTCAAGGGCGGGTGCCTCTTGGGCGAGAATTTCGGCTGGGGGGCGGTGATGCTGTCCTATTCCAGCCGCCCGCCGGACCCGATGCTGCGGGACGACTGGCGCGAGGTGTGGCGGGCGCGGCTGGAGGCGGAGCCGTGGCTGGCCCCGCGCTGGGCGGCGTTGCAGGAGCGCGGAGCGTATTGGGCACATGGCTCGGTCTGCGAGGATTACGCGCGGATGACGGTGCCCGTGCAGGTCTGGGGCGGCTGGGCGGACGGCTACATGAACACCGTCGCGGCGCTGGTGCAGAACGTGGGGGCCAAGGGGATCGTCGGCCCTTGGGTGCACCAGTATCCGCATACGGCGGTGCCGGGGCCGCAGGTGGGGTTTCTGGACGAGGCGCTGCGCTGGTGGGACCGCTGGTTGAAGGGGATCGAGAACGGAGCCGAGGACGATCCGGCGTACCGGGTGTTCATGATGCACTCTGCACCGCCGGATGCGGCGGCGCCGGTGCGGGCGGGGCACTGGGTAGCAGAGGCCGCGTGGCCTTCGGCGCGGGTAACGCTGCGGGTTCTGCAGTTGGGTTTTGCTGCATCGGCGCCGGGGGTTTCACACCCCCGGACCCCCGTGGGATATTTGGGGACAGAAAATGCAGGCAGATTTGTCATGCGGGTCTCGACACCGCAGCATCTGGGGATAGCGGCGGGCGAGTTCTTTCCGATGGGCCTGAACGCCGAGATGGCCGGGGATCAGTCCGGGGACGATGCGCTGTCCGTGTGCTTTGATGGGGCGGTGCTGGACAGGCCGCTCGACCTGCTGGGGGCGGCGCGGGTTTCGCTGACCCTGTCTTCGGATAGGCCGCTGGGCTTCGTGGTGGCGCGGTTGTGCGATGTGGCCCCGGATGGCCGCTCTGTCCGGCTTGCGCACGGGATGCTGAACCTGTGTCACCGGGGCGGGGCGGCCAAGCCGGAACCCATGGTACCGGGGCAGCCGGTGGACCTGGTGTTCGATCTGGACCAGATGGCCTGCCGGGTCGCGGCGGGGCACCGCATCCGGCTGGCGCTGTCCAACAGCTATTGGCCCTTCGTCTGGCCTTCGCCCGAGGCGGGGGTTCTGACCGTCACGGCGGGCAGCCTTGGTCTGCCGGTGCATCAGGGGTCGCAGGCGGAATGGGTGCCCCCCGCAGCGCGGCATGCGCAACCTTGGAAGCACCGCGTGGTGCGGGCTGGCCGGTCGGCGCGGCGGGTCGAGACGGACCTGCTGTCGGGGCTGGTGGCATTGGTGGTCGAAGAAGACGGCGGTGACGTCGAAAATCTGGACCATGGGCTGACCACGGGCGAGACGCTGACCGAACGCTGGGAAATCCATCCGGATGATCCGCTGCGGGCAAAGGCCACGCATGTCTGGGACCAGAGGCTGTCGCGCGGAGCCTGGGCCGTGCGGACAAGGGCGTGGGCCGAGATGACGCAAACGGCCACACATCTGGTGATGTCGGCGCGTCTGACCGCCTGGGAAGGCGACCGCGAAGTGTTCGACCGCCGGTGGGACGACCGGGTGGAGCGCCGATTTGTCTGAGCATTCTGCGCCAGTCCGGCAAAAGTCGTTGATCGAAACCGGAAACGCGGGTTATTGATTCTTCAATCAACAAAAACGGCCTCGGCCAATCAGGGAGACGACGATGCAAGACCAGATGAACTACCTGCTCGCGCAGGCGGCCAAGGGGCGCATGTCGCGCCGTGAATTCATGGGTCGGGCCTCGGCCTTGGGGGTATCTGCGGCGTTGGCCGGGTCGATGCTGGCCACGGCGGCACGGGCGCAGGCACCGGTCAAGGGCGGCACGCTGCGCGCCGGGATGCAGGGCGGCGAATCGACCAACACGCTGGACCCCGCGCTGGCCGCGTCGGAAGTGCCGTTCATGGTCAACATGACCTGGGGCGAGATGCTGGTCGATGTGGCGCCGGACAACACCATCGACCTGCGCATCGCGGAAGAGATCAGCTCGAACGCCGATGCGACCGAATGGAAATTCAAGATCCGTGCCGGGGTGGAGTTTCACAACGGCCAGACCCTGACCGCCGAGGATGTGATCGCCACGCTGCGCCGGCACACCGACGAGAAATCGCAGTCGGGTGCGCTGGGGATCGTGCAGGGCATTTCCGAAATGACGGCGGAAGGTGACATGGTCACCCTGAAGCTGGCTTCGGGCAACGCCGACCTGCCCTATCTGATGGCCGACTATCATCTGGTCATCCAGCCGGGCGGCGGTGTCGACAATCCGGCGGCGGGCATCGGGGCGGGGGCCTACAAGGTCGTCGCGAACGAACCCGGCGTGCGCCATACGTTCGAGCGTCATGCGAACTACTGGGATGCGGCGCGCATCGGCCATGCCGACAGCGTGGAAATCCTGGTGATCAACGACAACACAGCGCGCACGGCAGCGTTGCAGTCGGGCCAGATCCACATGATGAACCGGGTCGATCCGAAAATCGTCGAACTGCTGACCGGGGTTCCCGGCGTGTCGATCCAGAAGGCGGCGGGCCGCGGGCACTATGTGTTCATCATGCATGTCGACACCGCCCCGTTCGACAACAAGGACCTGCGGATGGCGCTGAAGCTGGCGATCAACCGGCAGGAAATGGTGGAAAAGATCCTGGGCGGCTATGGGAGCGTCGGCAACGATTTCCCGATCAACTCGGCCTATCCGTTCTTCGACGACAGCATTCCGCAGCGCGAGTATGATGCGGCCAAGGCGGCCGAGCATTACAAGGCGTCGGGCCATGATGGCAGCCCGATCATCCTGCGCACGGCGGCGGGGGCTTTCCCCGGTGCGGTCGAGGCGGCGCAACTGTTCCAGCAGTCCGCACAGGCGGCGGGCATCCCGCTGGAAGTGAAGCTGGAGCCCGATGATGGCTACTGGTCCGACGTCTGGAACGTGCAGCCGTTCTGCGCCTCTTACTGGGGCGGGCGACCGGTGCAGGACCAGATGTATTCGACGGCCTACCTTTCGACCGCAGACTGGAACGACACCAAGTTCAAGAATCCGCAATTCGACGAGATCCTGATCAAGGCGCGTGCCGAACTGGACCCGGTCAAGCGCAAGGAAGAATATTCGCAACTGGCCCACATCCTGCGCGACGAGGGCGGTCTGATCCTGCCGATGTTCAACGATTTCGTCGAGGCGCGGCGCGAAGAGGTCGGCGGCTGGATCGTCGATCCGAACGGCGAGTTGATGAACGGCAAGGCGCTGGTCAAGTGCTGGGTCACCGCGTAATCGCGGGGGCATAGGGCGCAGGCGGTGCATCCTGTCATCAAGCTTGTGACCCAGCGCATCGCGCTGGGTCTTCTGCTGCTGCTGGCGGTGTCGGTTGTGATTTTCGTCGGCACCGAGGCGCTGCCCGGTGACGTCGCCAGCGCCATCCTGGGACAGTCGGCAACACCCGAGGCGCTGGCGAACCTGCGCGACTCGCTGGGACTGAACGAGCCGCCCCTGACGCGCTATCTGGCGTGGATGGGCGGGCTTCTGACCGGCGATCTGGGAACCGCGCTGACCAACGGGCAGGACATCGGGCAGGCCATCGCGCAACGCATGGGCAACACGTTGTTCCTGGCGGTCTGCGCCGCGGCGATCTCGGTGCCGCTGGCAATCCTGCTGGGGCTGGTGGCCGCGCGCTATGCCGGGCGCTGGCCCGACAAGGTGATTTCGGGCATAACGCTGTCGACGATCAGCCTGCCCGAATTCGTGGCGGGTTACTTCGTGATCTATCTGCTGACGCAGGTCTTTCCGGTGTTTCAGCCGGTCGCGATGATCTTTCCGGGCATGACCTTCTGGGCCAAGCTGCACGCGGTGGCACTGCCGGTGATCGTGCTGGTGCTGGTGGTGCTGGCGCACATGATGCGGATGACGCGGGCCGCGATCCTGAACGTGATGCAATCGGCCTATATCGAGACGGCCGAACTGAAGGGCCTGTCGCCGATGGCCGTCATCTGGCGGCACGCGCTGCCCAATGCGGTGGCACCTATCATATCGGTCGTGGTGATCAATCTGGCCTATCTGGTGGTGGGCGTGGTCGTCGTCGAGGTGGTGTTCAGCTACAACGCCCTTGGCAAGTATCTGGTCGATCACGTCGCCAAGCGCGATCTGCCGGTGGTGCAGGCGGTGGGAATGATCTTTGCCGCTATCTACATCGGGCTGAACATCGTGGCCGACGTGGTGTCGATCGTCGCCAACCCAAGGCTGAGGCACCCGAAATGAAGATGCCGCTTTCCGCACTTCTGGGCCTGACCTTCACCGCCCTGTTCTTTCTGGCCGCGATCTTTGCCGATGTGATCGCCCCCTATCCGCTGGATCTGGCGGTGGGCAAGGTGTGGGAGCCGCCGTCAGCCACCTATTGGCTGGGCACCGACACGATCGGCCGCGATATCCTGAGCCGCCTGATCTACGGGGGGCAGGTCACCATCTTCGTGGCCACGGCGTCGTCGCTGCTGGCGTTTTCGCTGGGGGCCATCCTGGGCTTCACCGCGGCGACGCAGGGCGGGCTTGTGGATCAGCTTCTGTCGCGGCTGGTCGATCTGATGATGGCAATCCCGTCGCTGATCATCGCGCTGGTCGTGCTGGTGGTGTTGCCGCGCAGTCTGATCACGCTGATCCTGCTGATGGGGCTTCTGGATGCGACGCGGGTGTTCCGGCTGGCGCGCGCGGTGGCGATGGACATCGCGGTGATGGACTATGTCGAGGCCGCACGGCTGCGCGGCGAGCGGCAGTCGTGGATCATCTTCCGCGAAATCCTGCCCAACGCGCTGTCGCCTCTGGTGGCTGAACTGGGGTTGCGGTTCATCTTTGCGGTGCTGTTCATCTCGACCCTGTCGTTTCTGGGGCTGGGCATCCAGCCGCCGCTGGCCGACTGGGGCGGTATGGTGCAGGAAAACAAGGACGGTCTGATCTATGGCAAGGCTGCCGCGCTGATGCCCGCGCTGGCGATCGCGGTGCTGGCGATTTCGGTCAATCTGGTGGCGGACTGGGTGCTGTCGCGCACCACCAGCCTGAAAGGCGGGCGCGGTGGATAAGCCCTTGCTGGAGATCAGGAACCTGAAGATCGAGGCAACCGCCTATCCGCCCGGCGAGCCGCCGCGGCATGTGGTGCTGGTGGAGGATGTCTCGGTTTCGGTGCAGAAGGGTCGCGTGCTGGGCCTGATTGGCGAAAGCGGGGCGGGGAAGTCGACGATCGGGCTGGCGGCCATGGCCTTTGGCCGGGGCGGGGTGCGGCTGACCGGTGGGCAGATCCTGCTGAACGGGCGTGACATCCGGGGCGCGGATGTGGGCACGTTGCGCGCCCTGCGGGGGCGCGAGGTGACCTATGTCGCGCAGTCGGCGGCGGCGGCATTCAACCCGGCCAAGCGGCTGATGGAGCAGGTGATCGAGACGACGCTGCTCCACAAGGTGATGGGGCGCACCGAAGCCGAGGCGCGGGCGGTTCAGTTGTTCCACAAGCTGGGTCTTCCGAACCCCGAAACCTTTGGACAGCGCTTTCCGCATCAGGTGTCGGGCGGGCAGTTGCAGCGGGCGATGACGGCGATGGCGCTGTGCCCGAAACCCGAGCTTGTGGTGTTCGACGAACCCACCACGGCGCTGGATGTGACGACGCAGATCGAGGTGCTGGCCGCGATCAAGGAGGCGATCCACGATACCGGGGTGGCCGCGCTTTACATCACCCATGATCTGGCGGTGGTGGCACAGGTGGCGGATGATATTCTGGTGCTGCGCGGCGGCAGGAAGATCGAGTACGGCACGACCGACCAGATCATCAATGCCCCGCAAGAGGCCTATACCCGCGCGCTGGTGTCGGTGCGGTCGATCGACCATGTGGAGAAACCCGAAGCGCCGCCGATCTTGTCGGTGGCCGGGGTGACCGCGCGCTATCGGGGCACCAGTTTTGACGTGCTGAAGAACGTCACGGTCGATCTGGCCCCCGGGCAGACTCTGGCCGTGGTTGGCGAAAGCGGGTCGGGAAAATCGACGCTGGCGCGGGTGATCACCGGGCTGTTGCCTGCGACGCAGGGGCGGATCAGCTTTGCCGGGCGGGTATTGCCCCCCGATCTTGCCAGCCGCACGCGCGACGATCTGCGCGAGTTGCAGATGATCTACCAGATGGCCGACACCGCGATGAACCCGCGCCAGACGGTGGGCACGATCATCGGACGACCTCTGGAGTTCTACTTCGGTTTGAAGGGCGAGGCGCGGCGCGACCGGGTGCAGGACTTGCTGGACCAGATCGAGATGGGCAAGGGCTATATCGACCGGTATCCTGCGGAACTGTCGGGGGGGCAGAAACAGCGGGTCTGCATCGCTCGCGCGCTGGCCGCCAAGCCGAAACTGATCATCTGCGACGAGGTGACGAGCGCGCTTGACCCGCTGGTGGCCGACGGCATCCTGAAACTGCTGCTGAACCTGCAGGCGCAGGAAGGGGTGGCTTACCTTTTCATCACCCATGACCTGGCCACGGTGCGCGCCATCGCCGACCGGATCGCGGTGATGTATCGCGGGTCCGTCGTGCGCTATGGGTCCAAAACCGACGTGCTGACGCCGCCGTTCGATGACTACACCGACCTGCTGCTGTCATCGGTGCCCGAGATGAAGCTGGGCTGGCTGGAAGGGGTTTTGGCCTCGCGGCGAATGGAGAGCGCGGGGAACTGACCTGCGGACGGGCCCCCCACCCCCGGCCCCTCCCCACAAGGGGGAGGGGAGGCGCGTCCGGGGTGAGGGTGACGCCTTGGGCTGTTGTGGACGGGGGGCTGTCTGCCCCCCGGCGCGTTCCGCGCGCCCCCCGAGGATATTTATGAACAGAAAATGCAGGGTGAAACGGTTCAGGCGGCGTAGTCGCTGCCTTCGGCGTCGAGCAGCGCCTTGAGTTCTTTCAGATGCGCCTCGGCGAAGCCGGGGTAGGCTTCCCATTCCTGAGCGGTCTTCTCGGCGACGGCTTCGGGCAGGACACGCAGGGGGCGGCCGGTTTGCAGGGCGCGGATATAGGTTTCGGCGGCGCGTTCAAAGTAGGTCAGCCGGTTGAAGGTTTCGGCGACGGTCTGGCCGATGATCAGCACGCCGTGGTTGCCCATGATCATCGTGGTGATCTTCGGATCGTCCAGCAGCGCCACACAGCGCGCCGCCTCGTCGGCGAAGGCCATGCCGCCGTAATGGTCGTCGACCACATGGCGGTTGTGGAACATCGCGGTGTTCTGGTCGATGGCGGGCAGGCGGCTGTCGGCGAGGCTGGCGAGCACCGTGGCGTGAATGGAATGAACATGCATGACGCAGCGCGCGTGGGGAAGCGCGCGGTGGATCGAGCCGTGCAGGCCCCACGCCGTTGGATCGGGCGCGTCGGGACGGGTCATCGTCGCCGGGTCGTTCGCGTCGATCTCCAGCAGGTCGGATGCCTTGATCCGGGCGAAGTGGCGTCCGTTGGGGTTCATCAGGAACCGCGTGCCGTCGTCGCTGACCGCAAGCGAGAAATGGTTGGCGACCGCTTCGTGGAGGTTCAGTTTCACGGTCCAGCGGAAGGCGGCGGCAAGGTCGATGCGCTGCGCAAGGTGCGTGAGGTTGCTGTGGGCGTTCATGGGCTGTCTCCATAGGGCCAGTCGCCTTCGGCGAGGGCGTTGAGGGCGGCGATGATCCGGGTGAACGAGGCGGCGGCGCGGGGCACGGTATGGCGCGCGCGCAGATAGCCGTGAACGAGGCCGGGCTCCAGAATGCGGTGGGCGCGGGTTCCGGCGGCGGTCAGCCGGGCGCAGTACTGCGCCGCGTCATCGGCGATCGGGTCGCACGCGGCGCTGATCGCCACGGTGGGTGGCAGGCCCGTCAGGTTGGGCTCTGACAGGGGCGAGGCGGTGGGATCACCGGGGGCGGCGCGGCGGATGCCTGCGTAAAACAGCACGTCGTCGCGGGTCAGCATCGGGGCCTGCGCATGGATCAGATAACTGCCCGCTGCGGTATCGCCACCAAGGCCCGGATAGATCAGCACCTGACCGCACAGACCCGGGTCCCCTCGTAGGGCGGCGGCGGCGGCGGCGGCCAGTGTGCCGCCCGCCGAATCACCCGCAAGAACCAGGGGGCCCTGCGCCAGAAGGGCACGCGCGACGGCGACCGCATCATCGTAGGCGGCAGGGTGGGCATGTTCTGGGGAAAGCCGGTAGTCGGCGCTGACCACGCGCAAACCGGTCGCGGCACAGAGTTCGGCGCAGACGTCATGGTGGCTTTCCAACCCGCCGACCACGAAACCACCGCCATGCAGGTAAAGGACCGCGGGCAAGGCTCCGGCATAGATCCGGCAGGGCACGCCTGCGACCGCGCGGTCTTCGGTTTGGACGTCGGCCGGGATTTCCGTCGCAAAGCTTTGGCACATCGCATCATAGACCTGCCGCTGCCGGGCGATCGGGGCGCTGGCGGTATCGTCGGGGTATTGGGCGGCGGTGCGCGCGATGAAGGCCCAGGTCGGTGCGTCGATCAGGGATTGGTAATCTGTATGGGTCATTCTGGACCTGCATTGGCGTCGCTTCACTGTGACGTTGCCGCGAGAAGGCCGCAATGTCTTATCGATGCCGGAAATGGGTTCGAAAAAGCCCTGATTGGCTCACAGTTTGGACATTCGGCGGGGGTATCCAGACAGGAAGAACGGGCCGGAGAAGGTGTGATGCAGCAGGTTAGATCATTCGAGCAGGACAATGCCGCACTTGTCGGCTGGGGCATCCGTGTCATGCTGGTTACGACGGACGGGCCGGACGGGCTGGCGGCGCGGCGGCTGGCCGGTCTTGGCGGACAGGTCGAATGTCAGAATGAACTGTTCACCGGACTGTCGCAACTGATCGACGATCCCTACGGATATGGTCTGTTGGTGATCGATTGCGACGCGTTCGGCGGCGTGGACAACGTGCGCCGGGCTTGCACCAAACTCGGCGAAGAGGCGTCGCGCGTGCCGGTGATCCTGTTCAGCCGAACCTGCCCGAGCCAGCTTTTTCCGCCTGACCGCCATACGCCGATCCTGCTGCGCGCGCCCTTGTCGGCGGTATCACTGCGCGTCGGGTTCGAATACGCGTTGCGCGACCGGTTGGCGGTGCGGGCGGCGTGAATGAAAACGGGGGCATGCCGCAGCAAACCCCCGCCTTTGGTTCGGTAACGATCAGGCCAGCGACAGGTTGGTTGCCGATTCGCGGCCATCGCGGCCTGCTTCGATGTCGAAGGTCACCGGCTGGCCGTCCTTCAACGACCGGAGGCCGGCACGCTCCAACG
Organism: Rhodobacter sp.; assembly: GCA_027487575.1. Lineage (GTDB taxonomy): Bacteria > Pseudomonadota > Alphaproteobacteria > Rhodobacterales > Rhodobacteraceae > JAIYDJ01. The sequence goes on from JAIYDJ010000054.1 coordinate 86,091, forward strand.
CGGTGATGTGAACGAACACGTCCTTCTTGCCACCCTCGGGGGCGATAAAGCCGTAACCTTTGGTTTCATTGAACCATTTCACGGTGCCCTTGGCCATCGTGAAGTCTCCTGTCCTATCCGCCGCCCGCGGAAGTGCGGCGGCCCGGCCCCGTCAGCTGAGAATCGAATGCTGCGGCCGAAAACTGCAGACAGTGGTCGATAGAGATAACGTCGCGGTCACAATCTGCGACAAGTTGGCCGGAAAATCAAGATGCCTGCCCGGTCAGACGGTTTCCGCCGCCTCGTCCGGTTCGGGCGACCGCTGCGGCAGCAGGGCGGGTAGCAATGCAACCACCATCGCGGCAAAACCGCCGAACATCCACAGGCCGAAGGCCTGGAACAGGCTGGCCTCCATGAACATCAAGGCTGCGATTGCCGAGACAAATCCCATCGCACCGCAGACCAGAACCAAGATGACCGCCATGTTCCACCCCTTTGCTGTTTGAACCAGAGTGTTCGCAGAGCAAGGCGCAAATGTGGCAGGATCAGGGAAAGCTGGCGATGCGGTCTACCAGCGGCGGGCCAGCAGAAAACCGGCGAGGAATGCGGCCTGCGTGCCAAGATCGGCAACCGCCGGGGTCGGCGCGACGCCCGGGTCTGGCGCGGGCGTGGCAGCCGGTGCAGGCGAAGGCGATGCCACGCTGGATTTGCGCCCAGCACGACGGACCGACAGAAACAGCATCAGCCCGACGGCCGCAATCAGCAGAACCACCGCCAGCACGGCCGAAGCCCCGGCTGGTCCGATCAGCGGGCGCAGCAGATGATAGGCTGCCGCCAGTGCGAAACCCCCCGAGGTCAGCAGACAAATCCCGATCAGACAGACAACCGGCAGGTCGGAAAGCCCGGCGCGCAGACGCGCCGAACCCTGGCTGAACAGAAGGCGGATGGCATCGGGCAGGACGTTCACCTGCGGGTCAGCGCGCCAATCAGGACGCCCATCCCGGCCGCGATCATCAGCGCGACATAGGGGTTGGCCGCCACAGCAGCCTCGATCCGCACGTCGGTTTCCTGGCCCTTGCGGGCGACATAGCGTGCCGCCTCGGTCACGCCTTCGTTGACGTCGCTGGCCAGAGACTGGCCCTGACGCGCGCCGGCCTGCGCCAGCGTGCCTGCGAGTTTCCCCATGTCTTCCCGAAGTGCGGCCAGTTGTGCCACCACCGCATCATAATCGGCCGCGATCTTTGCGGATGCATCCTGTGCCATGTTCAATATCCAGTTTTCCTGTGGGCGCCGGACCGGAGTGTGGCAGGACGCTACCGTTGCAATCCCAGTTAAACGCGCCGAAAGGAATCTGGTTCCACGCTGCACCAAAGAACGTTCCGGACCGGTCAGCGCAGCAGCGGGCCATCATGATCGAGGTAGGCGCGATCAAAATCGGCCAAGGCAACGACGGCTTCGAAATTGAGGAACGTGACGCGGCCCCCTTGGAAGATCAGCAGGTTTTCCTCGCGCAGTTCGCGCAGCACCCGGTTGATGTGCACCGCCGACAGACCCAGTGTATCGGCCAGAAGATACTGGGACAACGGGCACTTGTAGCCGGTCTTGTCAGCCAGCCCGACCAGCTTCAGCCGCGCGCCGAGTTCCAGCAGGAAATGCGCCGTGCGTTCCGTCGCGGTGCGGCGGCCGATGCTGACCAGATTTTCGACCACCATCGCCTCGTCCCGGCTTGCTGCCCACAGGACGGCGGTCGCCAGACGCGGCGTTGCGGTGAAGGCGTTCAGCAGGTCTTCGGGCAGAACCTCGGACGCCTCGACCGGGGTGATGGGCAGGGCGTTGTGGTCGGCGGTGCGGAACAGGACCGACCGCAGACCCAAAAAGTCACCTGGGAGTTGAAAATCCACGATCTGCCGGGTTCCGCCGGGCAGCATCTTGTAAGAACAGACCCACCCTGACGCGATGATGTAGGCGGCCTGATCCTTCTGTCCCTGATAGACCATGTCGCGCCCGACCGGAACCTTGCGGCGGCGTTTGTAGACATCGGACATGGCCCCGATATCGGCCGACGACAGCTGCACGAAGGCCGCCAGCTTGCGGGCAAAGGGGCTGTCCTGAATATCCATGGCACATCCTTGTGACCCGGATCATCTGCGGGTGTCTGCTTTGGTCCCGTAAATCTTATAACCCTGGGGCAGAAGCTGCTTCAGGTTAGCCTTGGTGTCGAGTTTCCTGTCAAAGATAACGCGGCCGCCCGATCTTGGGATCAGCCTGGATGAATTCCTGAAAAGAAGCACACGATGACACAAACGCCCGATATCGCCGGTGCAGCCGCGCTTGCTATCTGCGAATCGCTTATGCTGGCTTTGAACGACCGCAAAATCCTGCCAGAGAAAGAGATCATCGGCGTTCTGACGGATGCGGCGAAGTCGCACGAAGACTGCGCGGCTGAACCAAACGCCCTGCCGCATCACGCGGCCGTGGCTGTCCTGATCAACCGCATCATCGCAGGCGGCAATTCGGTACGTCGGTCCTGAAGAACGATGGTGGGTGATGACGGACTCGAACCGCCGACCATCTCGGTGTAAACGAGACGCTCTACCAACTGAGCTAATCACCCGACGCCTGCGCATCTATCCAGACAGACCGGGTTGCGCAAGCGTCAGATCACCTCGTCCTCGTCAGGGATGTCCATTTCGCGGTCGGTGTCCGCTCCATCCAGCGGCAACTCGCCCAGGTGAAACAGCGCGTCCCCTTCGTTGACCACCGGCAGATGTGCCCGGCCCAGCAGGATGCCCGGTTTCGGGGCCAGCAGTTCCACCTCCGTCTCACCGAACGGATCGGAAATGGTCGCCAGGAGCCGCCCTGCCGCGACACGGTCGCCGACTTCGGCATGGGGCGTCATCAGGCCGGCGCCGGGCGCGCGCAGCCAGTCGCTGTGCTGGCAGTGGATCGTGGCCCCTCTGGCGCGGGGGGCGGCGCTTGCAGGCAGCATCCCGATGCCCGCCATCACCCGAAGGATGCCCGCAATCGCGATCTTCACCGCCGCCTCGTCAACGCGCAGCCCTTCGCCCCCCTCGAACAGCAGCACCGTTACCCCCGCCTGCCGGGCGGTCGCGCGCAACGACCCCTCGCGCATCTTCGAGGTCAGGGTGACCGGGGCGGCAAAGGCCTGTGCCAGACGCAACGCCTCGGGCTGGTTGGGGGACACCCGGATTTGCGGCAGGTTGCTGCGGTGGATCGCCGCCGAATGCAGGTCGATGCCATGGGTGGCGCGGGCCAGAACCTCGGTGCGGAAGGTGAAGGCCAGCCGCGACGCAAGCGACCCGGACGCCGATCCGGGAAAGCTGCGGTTCAGATCGCGGCGGTCGGGCAGATAGCGCGAATGGCTGAGAAAGCCGAAGGCATTGACGATGGGTACCGCCAGCAAGGTGCCTGACAGGCTGTTCAGCGCCGGATGGCGCAGCAGGCGGCGCACGATTTCGACACCGATCACCTCGTCACCGTGGATCGCCGCCGACACGAACATTACCGGGCCGGGCCGCGCGCCATGCACCACATGCACCGACAGCGCGACCGGCGTGTGATCGGGCATGTTGGTCATCGGCAGCGCGACGGTGGCGCGTCGTCCGGGCGGAATGCTGCGCCCGGCAATCTCGAAATTCGCGCGCTTGGTCATCCTGTCCCCCGGTTGGGGGGCAGGACTATCGCGGTTTCGTGACAGTTGGACGAAGCCTTACTGCGGTGCCTTGGCAAACCGCAGATAGGGCAGCTTGATGTCCAGCGGGCCGAACTTCGCCTCGGCCTGTTCGTTGTTCAGCGACAGCGCCACGATCACATCCTGCCCTGGCAGCCAGTTGGCGGGCGTGGCGATCGGCACGCCGTCAGTCGCCTGCACCGCATCCAGCGCGCGCAGGATTTCGGCAAAGTTGCGCCCCACGCTCATCGGATAGGTCATCGTCAGGCGCACCTTCTTGTCCGGCCCGATGATGTAGACGGTCCGCACCGTGGCGGTGTTGGCGGGCGTGCGGCCCTCGGCGGGCAGGTAGTATTCGGCGGGCAGCATGTCGTACGCCTTGGCGACGGTCAGGCTGGTGTCGTCGATGATCGGGAAATCGGCCGGTGTGCCTGCAAAGGCCTCGATGTCGCGCTTCCACTTTTCATGGTCCGCCGCACCGTCCACCGACACCCCGATCACCTTGGTCTTGCGCTTGGTCCATTCGGCGGCCAGTTGCGCCACTGCGCCGAATTCTGTTGTGCAGACCGGGGTGAAATCGCGCGGGTGGCTGAAGATGATGGCATAGTGCCCATCGAGCCAGTCGTGGAAATGGATGGTGCCGGCGGTCGAGTCGGCGGTGAAATCGGGGGCGATATCGTTGATCCGAACGGACATGGTGCGTCTCCTTGCAGGGTTGCTGCGCCAGACATATGCCAAACAGGCGAAGCTTTCATCCACATGCGGCAGGTCGGCGCGCAAAGAAAACAATTGTCTTGCCTCCGTCCGGCAGACAGAACGCGCGTTTTCCCGGACCCGCGCGCGACGGATGCTCCTTCCAGCCGTTCGCGACAGGACCGGTCGCTGTGCCGCTTGAATGCGGCGGCAGAGGATGCCACCTTTGATCAAACCCATTGGAGGCTAGCCATGCTGATCAAGCGCGACTTCTACATCAACGGTCAGTGGACCGCCCCGGCAACCCCGCGCGACTGCGAGGTGATCGATCCGTCCACCGAAGACGCCTGCGCCATCATCTCGCTGGGGTCTGAGACCGACACCAATGCCGCTGTCGCCGCCGCAAAGGCGGCCTTTCCGGCCTGGGCCGCCACGCCGCCCGCCGAACGGCGTGCCGTCGTGGTGCGGATTCTGGAACAGTACGAGGCCCGCAAGGAAGACCTCGCCCGCGCCATCGCGATCGAAATGGGCGCACCCCTGCAGTTTTCGCGCGACGAACAGGCCCCATGTCTGCCGTGGCACCTGACCAACTTCCTGACCGCGTTCGATCAGATCGAATGGATCAGGCCGCTGGGCCCGCAGGCGCCCATGACCCGCATCGCGCTGCAGCCGATCGGGGTCGTCGGGCTGATCACGCCGTGGAACTGGCCGATGAACCAGATCGCGCTGAAGGTCATTCCGGCGCTGCTGGCAGGCTGCACCTGCGTCCTGAAACCGTCCGAGGAATCCCCCTTGAACGCGATGATCTTTGCGGAATTCTGCCATGACGCCGGGGTTCCTCCGGGCGTGTTCAATCTGGTCAACGGCGACGGGGCCGGGGTCGGTACGCAGCTTTCGACGCATCCCGATGTCGAAATGATCTCGTTCACCGGGTCGACCCGCGCCGGACGCGCGATATCCAAGGCCGCGGCGGACACGTTGAAAAGGGTGACGCTGGAACTGGGCGGCAAGGGCGCGAACCTGATCTTCGCCGACGCCGATGACCGCGCGGTGGAACGTGGCGTTCGGCACATGATGGCCAACTCGGGCCAGTCGTGCAACGCGCCCAGCCGGATGCTGGTGGAACGTCCCGTCTATGAACGGGCCGTCACAATAGCCGCCGAAGTGGCGAACGGCATCAAGGTCGGCTCGGCGCATGACGAGGGCAACCATATCGGGCCGGTGGTGAACAAGCGTCAGTGGGACCAGATTCAGGGCTATATCGAAAAGGGCATCAGTGAAGGCGCGCGTCTGGTGGCGGGCGGACCGGGGCTGCCCGAGGGGTTCAACCGGGGCTTCTACGTCAAGCCGACGGTGTTCGCCGACGTGGACCCCGGCATGACGATCGAACGCGAAGAAATCTTTGGCCCTGTCCTGTCGATCATCCCGTTCGACACCGAGGCCGAAGCGGTACAGATCGCCAACAACACACCCTACGGTCTGACCAACTATGTGCAGACCCAGGACGGCGCGCGCCGCAACCGGCTGGCGGTGCAGTTGCAGGCCGGGATGGTCGAAATGAACGGCAAGTCGCGCGGGGCGGGGGCGTTCTTTGGCGGGGTCAAGGCATCGGGCCGGGCGCGCGAAGGCGGGGTCTGGGGGATCGAGGAGTTCCTGGAATCCAAGGCCATTTCCGGTTGGGACGCGTCGCAGGACATGGCCGCCGAATAGGGCCGGGGTCGCCGCACCGGGGCAAACACCGTCTGACGGATTTTGACATTCAAGGGTCGCCCGCGGGGGCGGCCCTTTTCTGTGGCCGGGCCTAGGCTGATGGCAACCCCGGAGGCTGCCATGACCCGCCTGCTATCCCCCCTGACCCTGCGCGGACATACCCTGCGCAACCGCATCGTGTTCGGCGCGCATACCGCCAACATGGCCGAAAACGGCCTGCCGGGGGCGCGATACGGGGCCTATCTGCTGGAGCGGGCCTTGGGCGGGGCGGCGATGATCGTGGCAGAACCGGTGCCGGTGCACCGGACGGGCGTGTTGACGCGGGGCAACTTCCTGCACGGCACGGACGAGGTCATTCCGCATTTTCAATCCATCACCACACCGGTCAAGGCGGCGGGTGCGGTCATCCTGCAGCAGTTGTACCACATCGGCGCGCATGGTGATTCGGATCTGTCCTTTGCGCCGCACTGGTCGCCGTCGGGCGGGCCCAGCTATCACGACAGCGACGGATCGCATGCGATGACTGGGGCAGAGGTGAAGGAGTTGCTGGACGCGCATGTCGCGGCGGCGGTGCGCTGCAAGGCCGGGGGGTTTCAGGGGGTCGAAGTCTGGGCCGCGTACCATTCGCTGCTGGACCAGTTCTGGACCCCATGGTCCAATCAGCGAACAGACGAATGGGGCGGATCGCTTGAAAACCGCACGCGCTTCAGCCGCACCATCATCGAGCGTATCCGCGCCGAATGCGGACCGGACTTCATCATCGGGCTGGCGATCAGCTATTCGCCGACCTTTTCCGGCACAACGCTGTCGGCGGCAGAGTTGTGCGAAATCATCGGCTTGCATGACGCAACGGGCGACGTCGATTACGTCACCGTCGGGTATGGCAGCTATCTGGAATTCGAAGGGATCATTCCGCCCTTCACGCATGCCGAAAAGCTGACCACCCCGCTGACAGCGCAACTGAAGGCGGTGGTCCGGCATGCGGTGATCACATCGGAGGCGGGGGTGCGCACGCCGGAAAACGCCGAAACCATCCTGTCGGCGGGCGAGGCTGATCTGGTGTCGATCGTCCGGGGGCAGATCGCCGACCCGCATCTGGCACGCAAGGCGACCGAAGGGCGGACGGGCGATATCCGGGGCTGCATTTCGTGCAACCAGATGTGCTGGGGGCGGCGGTCGCGGGACTACTGGATTTCCTGCCTGATCAACCCGAGTGTGGGGCGCGAATGGGAGTGGGGTGGCGACCGGTTCAGCCCGGCGGCGTCGCCCCGCCGGGTGCTGGTGGTGGGGGCCGGTCCGGCTGGGCTGGAAGCCGCGCGCGTGGCGGCCGAGCGCGGTCATGCCGTGGACATCGTCGAGGCGTCTTCGGTCATCGGCGGGCAGTTCCGGCTTGCGGGGTTGCAGCCACGGCGTGGACAGATCCTTGATCTGCTGGACTGGTACGAAAGGCAGTTCGCGCAACTTGGCGTCACGCTGCGGCTGAACAGTTATCTGGACGGGGCAGAGGTGGCGGCGCATCCGGCCGATACGGTGATCATCGCGACGGGGTCGTTGCCGGACGAAAACGCATTTCAGCGGTGGATGCCGCAGGAACCAACCCTTCCCGGGCTTGCAGCGGGCAATGTCTGGTCGCCCGAGGCGGTGCTGCGGCGGGAGGCGCGGCTGGGCGATGCGGTGGTCGTCTATGACGAAGGCGGCACCTGGCGCGGGGTGGGGACCGCCTGGGCGCTGGCAGAGCAGGGCAGGCGCGTGACCATCGTGACCCCCGATCCCTATGTTGGAAAAGAGATCACCCGCACAGCGGCGGATGGGCCGGTGCGGCGCAGGCTGGCGCAACTGGGCGTGCAGGTCCGCGCCGAACATTGCGTGGCGCGGTGGCACGGCAATGGCGTCACCCTGCGCAACCTGTTGACCGGCGCAGAAGATACGATGCCCGCCTCGGCCCTGGTGATGGCCACGACCAACCGCGCCTTCGATCCGTTCAGCGACAGCTTTCCGGGCAAGACCACCCACCGGATCGGTGACTGCACGGCTCCGCGACTGGCGGCCTATGCCTTTCACGAAGGGCGCAAACTGGCCTTGGCGCTTTAGGCGGCCTTGTCAAAACTCGCGGCCTGACTGAGCCGCCAGGCATCGTGGAACAGAGGCGTGGTCGTGCCTCCGGCCAGAAGCTGCCCCGGTTTCAGCCGTTCGTAGGACTCGGCATAGGACACGACCTTTTCCGCACCGACCCGGCGCAGAAAGTGGTGCGGGCTGATGTCCGATGCCCGGTCCAGCCCCGCCGCCGCGATCAACTCGCCAAGCGCATGGACGGTATGCTTGTGAAAGTTGTAAACCCGCTCCGCCTTGTCGGCCACGACCAACCCGCGTTGCCGGGCCGGATCGGCCGAGGTGACGCCGGTGGGGCAATGCCCGGTGTGGCAGGCCTGCGCCTGAATGCAGCCAACCGCGAACATGAACCCGCGCGCGGCGTTACACCAGTCAGCCCCCAGCGCCATGACGCGCGCCATGTCGAAGGCCGAGGCGATCTTGCCGGATGCCCCGATCCTGATCCGGTCGCGCAGGCCGACGCCAATCAGCGCGTTGTGCACGAAGTTCAGCCCCTCGCGCATTGGCATGCCGACATGGTCCATGAACTCCAGCGGGGCTGCGCCAGTGCCGCCTTCCTTGCCGTCCACCACGATGAAATCGGGGGTGATCCCGGTTTCCAGCATCGCCTTGCAGATCGCCATGAATTCCCATGGGTGGCCGATGCACAGCTTGAACCCGGCGGGTTTGCCGCCCGACAATTCACGCATCCGCGCCACGAACTGCAGCAGGCCGACCGGTGTCGAGAAAGAGGCATGGGCGGCGGGCGAAACGCAGTCCTCGCCCATCGGGACACCGCGGATCGCGGCAATCTCGGGGGTGATCTTGGCGGCGGGCAGCACGCCGCCATGGCCCGGCTTGGCCCCCTGGCTCAGTTTCAGTTCCACCATCTTGATCTGCGGGTCGCGGGCCATGTCGGCGAACTTGACCGGATCGAAGTTGCCCGCAGCGTCCCGGCAGCCGAAATACCCCGACCCGATTTCCCAGACCAGATCGCCGCCATGGGTGCGGTGATAGGGGGATACCCCGCCTTCACCGGTGTCATGAAAGAAGCCGCCCTTCTTTGCGCCCTTGTTCATGGCCAGAACCGCATTGGCCGACAAGGCCCCGAAACTCATCGCGGAAATGTTCAGCATGCTGGCCGAATAGGGCTGCGTGCAGGGACCCGTGCCGCCAATTACCACGCGCATCGTATCTTCCGCCGCGACCGGTTTGGGCGCAAGCGAATGGTGCAGCCATTCGTACTGGTTGGCATAGACGTCGTACTGTGTGCCGAAGGGGCGCTTGTCGAGATCCTTCTTGGCGCGCTGATAGATGATCGCCCGCTTGTCCCGCGGAAACGGCGTTCCATCCTTGTCCGCCTCGAAGAAGTACTGGCGCATTTCGGGGCGGATCGTCTCCAGTATGAAGCGCAGATGCGCGGCCACCGGGTAGTTGCGCAGGATCGCATGCCGCGTCTGCGTCAGGTCGTGCAGCGCCAGTGCCAAAACGGCGGCGCAAAGGACGAACCCCGCAAACAGCGGCCAACGCCAGTCGGGCGCGATCACCGCCAGAACCAGACAGACAAGCCCGATCACCAGCGGCCACGTCAGGAAGGCGTACCGCGTTTCAAGGGCCAGATGGATCGCACGCATGGAATACCCCCCGGGATGCTGTTGAAACGACTGATACTGCGCCGATCATCTCAGTTCTGCGACAGTATACGTCTTCCCCTGCGGACAGTTTAACGATGGCCTGATCAAAACGGACAAGGGGCATTAAAGCTGACCCTCGCCTTGGTGACAGGATGGTGCAGCGACAGGGTTTCGGCGTGCAGCATCAGGCGTGAATGGGCGGCGGCATCGGGCGAATAGATCGGATCGCCCAGGATCGGGTGGCCAAGGGCCAGCATATGGACCCGCAACTGGTGGCTGCGCCCGGTCAGCGGTGTCAGGCGGACGCGGGTTTCGGTCGCGCTGCGGGCGACCACCTGCCAGTCGGTCTGAGCCGGGCGGCCCTGCGGGTCCACCTGCTGTCGCGGGCGGTTGGGCCAGTCGGCGGCAAGGGGCAGGTCGATGCGGCCCGACTCGCCGGATACCACCCCCGCGACGCGGGCGATGTAGGTTTTCTGCGCGCGCCGCTGTTCGAACTCCTGCCCCAGAAACCCCTGTGCGGCCTTGCTGCGGGCAAAGATGATCAGACCGGACGTGTCGCAGTCCAGCCGGTGCACCAACAGCGATTCAGGATGGGCGCGCAGCAGGCGCGACTGCAGGCAATCGCTGCGCCCTTCGGTCTTGCCGGGAACCGAAAGCAGGCCGGGTGGCTTGTCCATCACCAGAATGGCCTCGTCCTGATGGACATAGACCAGCGGACCCTGCGGCGGGTCGTATTCGAAGTCGATCATGCGATCTGGTGACCGGCTTGGCGCAGCGCCTGCGCAAGGGCGCGGATGTGGGCCGGGCCGACTTCGCAGCAACCGCCGACGATGGTGGCACCCTGTGCGATCCACCCCATGGCGAAATCTACGTATTTCCCGGGCGACAGGTCGTGGCGGTGGGTCAGTTCCTTGACCGTGGGTGCATCCTTCAGGAAATTGCCGGAAATGTGCGTGAACCCGTTGGCATAGGCCCCGAACGGCAGACCGAGGGATTTCAGCGCGGACAGCGCATCGCCCATCGCCTCGGGGACTGAACAGTTGGCGAGGACGGCGGCCACCGGGTGGGCGTCGGTCACGCGGGCAAGGTCACTGACCTGCTCGCCCGACCGCAGTTTGCTGCCATCATGGTCGTCGACCGTCACCGACAGCCAGACCGGTTTGCCCGCCGCCTGCGCCCCCTTGGCAGCCCCCATTGCCATCTCGACCGAGGCCATCGTCTCGCACAGGATCAGGTCGACATGCGGGGCCATCAGCGCGGCGATTTCAGCGTATTTCGGGGCGGCTTCCGCAACGGGCTGCGTTAGGTCGGGGCGGTAACTGGCGACCAGCGGACCGAGCGACCCTGCGATCCGGCCCGATCCGTGCGCCGCACGAGCCTCGTGCGCCTCGGCCAGCGCGCGCAGGTGCAGGGCGTGGAACATCGGGTCCAGACCAAAGCGTTCCAGCCTGTCATGGTGGATGGCATAGGTATTGGTCGTGGCGACCGTGGCCCCGGCCGAGAAGTAATCGGCATGGATATCGCGCACCATGCCGGGGTGGTCGATCATCACGCGTGTGGCCCAGAGCGGGGTCGGATCATCCCCGGATCGTGCCACCAGTTCCTGCCCCATGCCGCCGTCAAGAAGGGTGATCGTGGTCATTTTCCGCCCCGCGCCAAAACTCTAGATCGCATCCTTGAAAACTTTTTGCAAAAGCGGCACCAGAAACGCCTCGTCTTCTGCGGTAAATGCGCCGGGTGTGTCGCTGTCAAGGTCCAGAACCCCCAGAAGCCGCCCCACCCCGTTCCAGACCGGCAAGACCAGTTCGGACCGGGTAGAGGACGAACAGGCGATGTGGTCAGGAAACGCCTCGACATCCGGCACGTTCAACACCTGCCCGGTGCGGGCCGCCGCCCCGCAGACGCCACGCGAGAACGGAATGACAAGGCAGCCGTGCCCGCCCTGATAGGGGCCGATCTTCAGAAGGTCGGGGGCCACCACCCGGTAGAACCCTGTCCAGTCGGCAAAGGGATGCCCGTGGTGCAACTCGCACACCACGGTCGCCATCAGCGCAACCGCATCCGTCTCGCCTTCGGTCAGGGCGAGGATCCGGCCTTCCAGTTCAGGAAAGTCGAGTTCAGTAGCCAAGGGCACAACCGTCCTTGCGCGGGTCCGACGCACCGATGAGAACGCCGCTGTCCTCGATCCGGATCGCCTGCGCGCCACCAAGCGCCACCTCAGGGATCGTCACCGCATGGCCCATGTCGGACAGTGCCGCGCGGACCCCGTCGGAATAGCCGCGTTCCACCTCCATCGGGCCCAGTGCGCCGAAACTGCGCGGGGCATCGAAGGCGGTCTGCGCGTCCATGCCGAAATCGACCATGTTCGAGATGAAACGCGCGTGTCCGTTGGGCTGATACGCGCCGCCCATGACGCCAAAAGGCATCGTCACCCGGCCATTCTGCCGGATCATGCCGGGAATGATGGTGTGCATCGGGCGTTTGCCGCCCGCCGCCTCGTTCGGGTGGCCTTCCTTCAGGGTGAACCCCGCGCCCCGGTTCTGGAAGTTGATCCCGAATTTGGCCGAAGCCAGACCCGAGCCAAAGCCGTGAAAGATCGAATAGATCAGCGACACCGCCATGCCGTCGCGGTCCACCACCGTGATCAGGATGGTGTCCTTGTGCACCGCCTCGGACACCTGGACCGGATCGGCCATCGCGCGGGTCGGGTCGATCAGCGCGGCAAGGCGGCTGGCCGTTTCGGGCGACAGCATGTGGTCCAGACGCGGGGAATGTTCGGCGATGAAGCGGTTGCGGGCGTCGTAGGCGAGTTTCGCCGCCTCCGCCTCGATATGCGCACGCATGGCACCGCGGGGGTCCATCGCGGCGATGTCGAAATGGTCGAGGATGTTCAGCATCAGGATCGCGGTCGCGCCCTGCCCGTTCGGCGGATGCTCGATCAGTTCGATCCCCCGGTAGGCGCCGCTGATCGGGGTGGTATAGTCGCAGGCGACGGCAGCGAAATCGGCCATCGTGTGGGTGCCGCCAAGCGCGTTCAGGCTGGCAACCATATCTTCGGCAACCTCGCCCGTGTAAAAGCCGTCGCGCCCCTGCGCGGCGATCCGGCGCAGCACCTCTGCCTGACCGGGCGCGCGGAAGGTCTGGCCCGGTTTCGGGGCTGCGCCGTCGATCAGGTAGAACCGGCGGGCGTCGCCCGAAAGCGTATCGACATCCCCGGCCCAGTCGAACGCAACGCGGGGGGCGACAGGCACGCCTTCGTCGGCATAGCGGATGGCGGGGGCCAGCAGACGGTCCATCCCCAGACGTCCGTGATCTGCCGACACCTTGCAGAAGGCGTCGATCGCGCCCGGCAGCGTCACCGATGCAGGGTTGCCGTAAAGCGGCATGTTGACATGACCTGCGCCGCGCAAGGCGGCGGCGGACAGACCGGCCGGGCCGCGACCCGACCCGTTCACCGCAATCACATCGTCGCTGCCCGCCGGTTTGATCAGCATGAAGCAATCGCCGCCGATGCCCGTCATCTGCGGCTCGCAGATGCCCAGCAGCACCGCGCCCGCAATGGCGGCGTCCACGGCATTGCCGCCCGCCTTCAGGATGTCGATGGCGGTCGAGGCGGCCAGCGGGTGCGATGTGGCGCACATTCCGTTGCTGGCGTAGGTGGCCGATCGGCCGGGCAGTTGAAAATCGCGCATGTCTTTGTCTCCCATGGGGGGACCCTAGGTGGCTGCGACGGGATTTCCAAGGGGGAGGAGCCTCGGTGCCACGAACTGGGTGGGGGCTGTCATCCGCAGCACCGAGGGAAGCTTTATGCAGCTACGAAACCTTTGTGACGCAGCGAAGCGGCGAAATGAGGGGCGAATTGGGGCGAATTCACGGCTTCGGCAGTTTTGCAGAGCCTCATTCGGCGTCGATCTGAAAGACGAGCGTGTTGCGGCCCGCCTTGCGGTCATAGGCCAAACCGCAGGTCAGGCTGCGAATCAGGAACCAGCCATAACCGCCTTCGGGCAAACTGGCGCAGTCGGCCAGTTGGCCGGGCGGCAACAGGTTGGCAGGCATGGGCAGACCATGGTCAACCACCTCGCACCGCAGGATGGACCGTTCAAGGATCAGGGTGACGCCGATCTGCCCGTCGTACTGCGCGTAGGCATGTTCGACGATGTTGTTCAGAACTTCGGCAAGGACAAGTTCAACGGTGCCACGCAGATCGTCCGACAGGTCGCACAGCGGGGCCATGCACAGCAGGCTCAACAACCCGGCCCGCACGGCCAGAGGGTCCGACACCAGCGTGATGTGGACGCGGGCGGTGGGCAGGGGGGTGACCATTCTTCGAACAGTGCAAAGGTCAATTTGCATGGCGCAGCGGCAGGGGCAGCCGGTCGTGAATGGTGAAGACCTGTTCCATCCGTGTCAGGCGGAACACCTTCTGGACGGTGGGCGTCAGACCCGCGAGTTCCAGCTTGCGGTACGGGGCCAGCGCCTTGAGGACCGCCACCACCGCACCAAGCCCGCTGCTGTCGACGAAGGCGACGCGGGACAGGTCCAGCACCACCCGGTCACTGGCCGTTTGCGTCAGTTCGCGCATCCGGTCCTTGAACTGGATGGCCCCTGCGGCGTCGATCCGGTCGTCCAGTGCCTGGATGACCAGAATGCCGTCCTGAAGGCTGGCTGAAAAATTCATTCCCCTGTCCCCGCTGCATCGTCCTGGAGGCAGGATAGGGGGCAGGTCTTACCGACCCGTAAATCCCGGCACCGAGGCTCAGTTCATCTGAAACTGCAGCGGATAGCGCCCATCCTCGAAATCGCCAAAGAGATCCGGCAGATCGGGGTGGCCCACGGGTTCTCCCGTCTCGTCCGGGACAAGGTTCTGCTCGGATACGTAGGCCACGTAATAGCTTTGATCGTTTTCCGCCAGCAGGTGGTAGAAGGGCTGGTCCTTCGACGGCCGACTGTCTTCGGGGATGTTTTCGTACCATTCGTCGGTGTTCGAGAACATCGCATCGACGTCGAAAACCACGCCGCGGAACGGGTGTTTGCGATGGCGCAGCACTTGCCCGATATGATATTTAGCCGCCGTTTTCAGCATGATGCCGCGCCCCCGATCAAGGTTACTAATCCGGTACAACGTCTTTTGTCCACCGGATGCTGCACAACGCGCGGAAACAGTCTGTGATCCCCACCCCGACAGTCGGTTGTCCGCTCTCGGTTTTCTGATCGGGCGGGGGGTGGTTGCCCATTTCCCCCGGCACGGTTTTCGCCTAAGGTACCTGAAAACAAAAGACGTACGAGGGGCAGATGAGCAGACTTCTCCGTGCGCAGGTGCTGCTGCTTTTCCTCGCGTCCTGCGGGGGGGGCAACTTTTCGGCACCGCGCGATCTGGACAACGCCTGCGCCATCGTGGCGCAGCGGCCCGAATACCTGAGGGCGATGCGCGCGACCGAACGCAAGTGGGGCATTCCCGTCGCCGTTCAGATGGCAACGATCCATCAGGAATCGAAGTTCATCGGCAACGCCCGCACGCCGCACCGGTTTGCCCTGGGTGTCATACCCATGGGGCGGCAGTCGTCGGCCTATGGCTACAGTCAGGCGCTGGACGGGACCTGGGAGGAATACGAGGAAGAGCGTGGCCGGGGCCGTCGCGACCGGATCGAGGATGCCACCGATTTCATGGGCTGGTACATGAACGCCAGCACCGAACGGCTGGGCATTTCGCGGGGTGATGCGACGAACCAGTATCTGGCCTATCACGAAGGGCGCACCGGGTTTGCCAACCAAAGCTATCTGGGCAAGCCCTGGCTGGTCGAGGTGGCCGCCGCCGTCGGATCGCGCGCCGCTACCTATGCGGTGCAACTGGAAGGCTGCCGCCGCTAGTTGCTGCGCTTTTCCGCTTCGCTGTCGATGCTGAACAGCGACGGCGGGTAATCCCCCCCGGTCCGCAATTCACCAAGGATCACCGTGGTTTGCTGACCCAGATCGTCCGTGATCACCCATTGGCGCAGGGTGACCGGATCGGCGGTGAACACCAGATCGATGGTGCCGTATTCCGGATGTTCGGGGTCCTGCGCCCGCACCCGGGTTGAGGTGCCGTCCTCGACATGTCCGACCACCATCTTCGCCCGCCCCAGATCGACATCGGCGGCGAGGATCAGGTTCAGGGGGGTGCGGCGGAGGGGGTATTGTTCGGGGGGTTGGTTGGATTTGGCGTCGAAGATCGCGACGGAACCGGCGCTGGCCAGCACCAGACTGCGGTCGGGGGGGGCGTATTCGAACCGCACGCGGCCGGGGCGTTTGATGAAGAGCTTGCCGGTGGCGATTGAGCCGTCGGCGTTCACTTGCGTAAAATCGGTTTCCGCCGTCGTCAAGCGATTGAGATAACTGGACAAATCCCGCAACGGTATCAACTCGGCCTGCGCTTGGCCAAGGGACGCGATCAGGACGAGCGGGGCCAGAAGGGCGCGGAACATGTTCATGCGGTGTATATAATCGAGCCCGCCGCCGACTGCACCCCCGGCCGGATCACATGGCGGGGAGGTGCCGATGGAGGGTCTGTTTTGCGTCGGATTTGCGTATGGCAAACGTATGGCTTGCGTACCGACGTCCCTTGCGCCGTTCCGCAGACGCCGCCGCCCGACCGTCGCGGGCCCCGGAACCGTCTGATGGGCCTTCCAGCGGAAGGACCATCGGTTCCGATGCGCAGAAGCCGCAAGGCGCTGGGCAAGGGGGGGGTGGGCCACAGGCCGTCGGTTTGTAAATCTGCCCGCGCCTGCCTGGGCGGGCGCGGCTTCGCGCCTGTCGAGGGGCAGGCAGGCGCTGGCAGATTTGTCGCGGGACAAATCTGCCGAGAGAAGGGGGGGAGGGGAATGAAGCGGTGGGTAGGCACCAACCTAATGGTTGCTGAATTCTGGTGTAGCCGAGTGTTTTTGGGCCAAATCATTCAGTGCGGCGCATTTGGATGGATATGATCTTCTTCTGTCGAGCCAATATGAAGTCCATTTGATAAAGTGCCTTACCTAGCTTGTATGCTGTTCCAATAAAAACTGGGGCATCCCGAAAATCTTGAATGCGCAATTCTGCTCTCTCAATTCCCTTCTGCGAGTAACGGAGTTGAATGGTATTGACATCAGCAATCTGCAAAAAGGAAAAGTAGAAAAATTTAGCATACTTTGTTACCCTTTGGAGTTTATAAAACTCCACTTTCACCCCATTCCGGTCGTGGAAGCAACAACCACCAGTAGTTGAAAAAGAGCTAAAGGACACCTTGGGAGCTACATTCTGGCGTTTGTCCATGCAATGGTGCTTAGGCCACGGCCACCCTAGGTCGTCAAAATAAACGCTTCCACCGTTCGGGCACTGATAAAAAAAGACTTTTTCGCCACAAACTGGACAACTTGCATTCGGGTTTAGATAACTGGAAGCCGTAACAAAGCTTTGCGTTTTTGAGACAGAAGATAGTCGAAAACTAAAGCTACCGGATGCACTCCGGCACCCTCCACTCTGATGTATTGGCAATAGACGGCCATCAACATCCCTGAATGAAATAACGTCCCCACATCTGTGGCAGGTGGACAAAGTTCCTCAATTCCAAGCAAAGCCCACCATAGGTCGATGATGCATGCCACACCTGTTTCCGCGCACGGAGTTGTCTACCTACTCTAACGAGCCACGCTATGCAACAGCTGACGAAAGAATGACCCCCTCACCGCTCCTCCACCAATATCTCCCGCTTGCCCACATGGTTCGCCGGGGTGACCACCCCGTGTTCCTCCATCTGCTCCACCAGCTTGGCGGCCTTGTTGTAGCCGATCCCCAGCTTGCGCTGGATATAGGACGTCGAGCACTTCCGGTCCTTCGCCACGATCGCCACGGCCTGATCGTAGAGCGAGTCGTCCAGCCCGTCGGCACCGATGCCCAGCACCGCGTCGATATCCGCCTCGCGCTCTTCGTCCACCCCTTCGACCACGCCCGACATATAGACGGGGGGGCCGTAGCTTTTCAGGTGGTTGACGATTTCCTCGACTTCCTCATCGGAAACAAACGGCCCGTGGATGCGGTTCACCTTGCCGCCCCCGGCCATGTAGAGCATGTCGCCCATGCCCAGCAGTTGCTCCGCCCCCTGTTCGCCCAGGATCGTCCGCGAGTCGATCTTGGAGGTTACCTGAAACGAAATGCGAGTGGGGAAGTTGGCCTTGATCGTGCCGGTGATCACGTCGACGGAGGGGCGCTGCGTGGCCATGATCAGGTGGATGCCTGACGCGCGGGCCATCTGGGCCAGACGCTGGATGCAGGCTTCGATCTCTTTGCCTGCAACCATCATCAGGTCGGCCATCTCGTCGACCACCACCACGATGTAAGGGATGGTGACGGGCATGTATTCGTCGGTTTCGAACACGGGTTCGCCGGTGTCTTCGTCAAAGCCGGTCTGGATGGTGCGGCGGAACATCTCGTTCTTCGACAGCGCCTCGCGGACCCGGCCGTTGTAGCCCTCGATGTTGCGCACGCCGAGTTTCGACATCTTGCGATAGCGTTCCTCCATCTCGGACACGACCCATTTCAGGGCGACAACCGCCTTTTTGGGGTCGGTGACGACGGGGGACAGAAGGTGCGGGATGCCGTCGTAGACGGACAGTTCCAGCATCTTGGGGTCGATCATGATCAGGCGGCATTCCTCGGGCGAGAGTTTGTAGAGAAGCGACAGGATCATCGTGTTGATGGCGACGGACTTGCCCGAGCCGGTGGTGCCCGCGATCAGAAGGTGGGGCATCTTGGCCAGGTTGGCGATGATCGGCTCGCCCCCGATGTCCTTGCCAAGGGCGAGGGGCAGGCGCATGGCGCTGTCGCCGAAGTCGCGGGCCGAGAGGATTTCGCGCAGGACGACCTTTTCGCGCGTGGCGTTGGGCAGTTCGATGCCGATGACGGTGCGGCCGGGGATGGTGGAGACGCGGGCCGAGAGGGCGGACATGCTGCGTGCGATGTCGTCGGCCAGACCGATGACCCGGCTGGCCTTCAGCCCTGCAGCGGGTTCAAGTTCGTACATGGTAACGACCGGGCCGGGGCGGACGGAGGTGATTTCACCCTTCACGCCGTAATCGTCCAGCACGGATTCGAGCATCCGCGCGTTTTCCTCCAGCGCATCATGCGAGAGGGAGAACCGCTGCACGGTGGACGGCGAGGCCAGCAGGCTGAGCGGCGGCAGTTCGTAGGTGGAGGCCGCGTCGGCAAAGGGCAGGGCAGGTTGCGCCTCGGCCTGGGCCTGTTTCGAGGGGGCGGCGGGTTTGCGGGGGGCGGGCAGCACCACGGCGGGGCGGCGCGGTTCGGGCATCCGCAGGGGGGGCAGGTCGGCCTGCCAGTCGGCGGCAATGGCGGGATCGTCGTCTTCGTCGGGATCGTCCTCGATCAGTTCGGGAAGGACGGCGAGCGTGATGCGCGGCGGGGTGGCGGCGGGGCGGCTGGTGTCGGCGATCAGCGGGACCGGGCCGCGCGGCAGTTGCGGGGCGCGCACGACGGGCGGTTCGCGGCGGGCGGCGATGGCGGCCTGCAGGGGCGGCAGGGGGGCGGGTGTGGCGGTGCGGGCGTTGATCACGTCGGTGATGCGGGCGCGGATGCGGTCGGGCGGGGGCATGGCGGCGGGGCCGGATGCCTCGGGCAGATGGGATTCCACCAGTTCGGGTTCGGCGCGGCGCAACAGTTGCGGCATGCGGGCCAGAAGGCCGGTGCGTTCGCGGGGCGGGGCATATTGCGGCGCTTCGGCCAGCGGTTCGGGATAGCGCGGGTCGGCGCGCAGGGGGGCAGGCTTCAGCGCTGCGGGTTTCATTGTGTCGGGGCGGCCGAAGCCGGGTTCGGCGGTGACGGTCGGGTCGGGGGTGGCTGCGCGGCGGCGTTCGGCCATGGCGCTGGCGGCACGGGCGGTGCCCTGCGCGCCGCGCGACACCAGCGAGAGGGTGGCGGCGTAGGTCAGGACAAGGCCGTGGATCAGGAAGCGCGCAAGGGCGCGCAGTTCGGCCAGATCAAACCCGGTGACGAACAGCATCATGCCCAGCAGGGCCACCGCCGACAGCACCGACAGAAGTTTCAGGCCAAGCCCCGCGCCAACCGGCACCACACCCAGCGCCGCCCCCAGCACGGTGTCGCCGAACAGCCCCCCCAGACCGAAGGAATGCGGCCAGCCCGATCCGGGAACCAGGGTTGCGGCATAGACCGATCCCAGCGCGATGGCGATGACGGCAAACACCATCCGCCCAAGCGCCCGGTCGGCCCCGCGGTGCAGGACGAACCGCAGGCCCCATGCGGCCAGCACCAGCGGAATGCCCCAGGCACCCTGACCCCCGATGATGATCAGGGTCGAGGCTGCAGCAGCCCCGAACCGGCCCATCAGGTTGGCGGCGGGTTCTTCGGTGGCGACCATCCAGCCGGGGTCATTGGGCGAATAGGACCACAGCATCGCCACAAAGACCGCCGACAGGGCGATGAGGCCCAGCCCCAGCAATTCCTGCCCACGCCGTTCCAGAAGGGCAGCCGTGCCCTGATCGAGAAGCGGATCGCGTTGCCGTACCTGATAGGATGCCATGATACCCGTCCCTTAGCCGTACAGACAGTCGCGGAGCATCGTCAGCCCGCGCTGCGTTTCTTCTCTTGGGGCCACAAGGGCGACCCGGATGTAGCCTGCGCCCGGATTGTCCCCGGCCACGTCGCGTGAAAGGTAAGCCCCCGGCAAAACCCGCACGCCGGTTTCGCGCCACAGCTTTATGGTGGCCGTTTCGCCGTCGGGAACGGGAAGCCACAGGAAGAAACCGCCTTCGGGAACGCTGAAGCCCTGCAACCCGGCGAAGATCGCCCCGGCGTCGTGGAATTTCTGCTGGTACAGGGCGCGGGACGCATCGACATGCGCCTCGTCGTTCCAGCAGGCTTCGGACACCTTCTGGATCGGCAGCGGCAGAGGCGCACCGGCAAAGCTGCGCAACTGGCGCAGGCGGGCCATGGATTGCGGGCCGGTGGCGACAAAGCCCGACCGCAGGCCAGGCAGGTTGGACCGTTTGGACAGCGAGTGGAACACCGCCACGCGTTCCGGGTCGGTGCCGGTCTGCGCGGCGACGGCCAGCGCGCCGGCGGGCGCGGCATGGCGCCAGATTTCGCAATAGCATTCGTCGGCGAAGATGCGGAAATCATGCTTCTCGGCCAGCGCCATCAGGTCCGCGAGGTACTCTGCCGAGGCGACCGCGCCCTGCGGATTTGCGGGCGAGCACAGATAGGCGATTGCGGTGCGGTTCAGGGTTTCTGCAGGCAGGCTCGCATAATCGGGCAGGTGGCCGGTGGCGGCGGTGGCGGGCACGTAGACAGGTTCGGCCCCCATGGCGAGCGCCGCGACGGCATAGACCTGATAGAACGGGTTGGGCATCAGGATGACCGGTTTCGCGCCGTCCTTCGTTTCGGGGCAAAGCGCGACGGCGGCGTTGAACAGCCCTTCGCGGGTGCCGTTCAACGCCATGATCCGGTCAGGCGGAACCGTCACGCCATAACGGCGTGCCAGCCAGCCGCCGATTGCCGCCAGAAGTTCGGGCGTGCCGTCGTTGGGCGGATAGACCGCGAAGCCGTTCAGATGGGCCGCAAGAATCGGGCCGACGAAGTCGGGCATCGAATGGCGGGGTTCACCGATGGTCATGGCGATGGGCGGGCCGCCCGGCGCATGGGCATCCAGCAACGTCCGCAGACGCGGAAACGCATATTCCGGCAGGTTCGAAAACCGCTGTGGGAACGCCATTCATGCCTCATGTGTCGGGGTCGTATCGCCCCGTATGGTGCAAGGATAGCCGGGCGGGGGGTGGCCGTCCAGAAAAACCCCGATGCGGTTTGGGGTTGCGGGCGGAAACTGTGGCTTTTGCGTCCGGGTCCGGGGCGTGGTTGACGAGGAAAAGTTCAGGCCTACGGCGCGGCGGGGCGCTCCCTCCCCCTTGTGGGGAGGGTTGGGGAGGGGGGCGTCGCGCGATGTCAATCCGGTTGCCCCCCACCCCCAGCCCCTCCCCACAAGGGGGAGGGGAGGCGCTTGGGGCAAGGGCGTGGCTCGCCCTGTCAGGTCAGGGCGCGTTCTGCCGCAGTGCCCAGCCGCAGCAGTCGGTCTTCGGTGCCGGGGGGGGCCATCAGGCTGATGCCGCAGGACGGCTCGGCGGTGGGCAAAGTCAGCGCGCAGCCCCCCATCAGGTTGCCAATGCGGGTGTTGCGCAGGGCCAGCAGGTTTTCCGTGACGTAATAGACCGTGTCGGTCATCAGACGTTCAGCGTCGGGCGGCAGGATGGGCGAGGTGGGCAGGATCACCGCGTCATATCCGGCGGTGCGCGCCGTCCAGGGGGCGCGGAGGGTGTCGAGCCTGCGCCACGCGGCAATGTATTCGGTCGCGGTAACCGATGCGCCGGTGCGGAAACGGTCCAGGATGCGGGGATACATCCGGTCGGGTGCGGCTTCGATGGTGGGTCCCCAGATCGCATAGGCCTCGGCGGTGAACAGCACGCCTGCCAGCGCCATCGCCTCGGGCAGGTCGGGGAAGGTCAGCGTATCGACCCTGGCCCCGGCGCGGGTCAGGCGGGTGACGGCGTCCTGAAAGCCGCGCGCCGGCCGGGGGCGCAGATCGTCCATCGCGACGGTTTCGATCAACAGCAGGCGCGTGCCGCGCAGGGTGGCCCCGGTCAGGTCGGGGGCGCGGCGTCCTTCGAGCGCCGCCAGCAGCAGGGCGCAATCCTCGACGCTGCGGGCCAGCGGGCCGACCGTGTCGAACCGTTCGCACAGCGGAACGACCCCGGTCAGCGGCAGGCGGCCATGGGTGGTTTTCAGGCCCACAAGGTCGTTCCAGGCGGCCGGGACGCGGACCGATCCGCCAGTGTCGGACCCGATGGCGGCGGGGGCAAGGCCGTGGGCAACCGAAGCGGCGGCCCCCGAGGACGATCCGCCCGCCACCGCACGTTCGTCGTTGATGCAGGGCGGGGTGGCGGTGACCGGGTTCAGGCCAAGGCCGGAAAACGCCAGTTCGGACATGTGCGTCTTGCCGAGGCAGACCAGCCCCTGCCCGGTCGCCACGCGCAGCACCTCGGCATCCTGCACCGGCACGCGGTTGCGCAACAGCGCCGATCCGGCTTCGGTCGCGACATCGGCGGTGTCGAACAGGTCTTTCCAGCTTACCGGGACCCCGTCGAGCGGGCCGCGCCGCTGGCCCAGTTTGGCGCGGGCGGCGGCCCCCATTGCCTCGCCGCGCGCCCGGAGCGCGCTGGTGCGGGCATAGATGCGCCTGGACAGGGGGTGCGCGTCGATGGCGTCGAGGAAGGCTTCGGTCAGTTCGACCGGGTTGATCCGGCCTGCGGCAATCTCTCGCCCCAGGTCTGCGGCGGTTCTCAGTGTCCACGCTTTGGTCATGCCGATCCCCTTTGTGGTGACGGTAGCGGCAGAGCGGCGCATGGACAATCCCGCTGCGGGGGTCATATTCACCGGCATGGAACAGGACAGCGACATTCTGATCGTGGGGGGCGGGCTGAACGGCCCGGCCTTGGCTTTGGCCCTGGCGCAGGGCGGTTTCCGGGTGACGGTGGTGGATGCCCGGCCTGCCGCCGACCGGGGCGAGGCGGGGTTCGACGGGCGTTCCTACGCGCTGGCGCTGGGGTCGCAACGGTTGCTGTCGGCCATCGGTGTCTGGGGCGCGGTGGCGGACCGGGCACAGCCGATCCTGCAGATCAAGGCCAGCGACGGGTTGGCGGGGCGGGGGGCGGCGGGGCTGTTTCTGGCCTTCGACCATGCCGAAATCGAGGAGGGGCCGATGGGCTACCTTGTCGAGGACCGGCATCTGTACGCGGCGTTTCTGGCGGCGATGCAGGAAAGCGCGGGGATCACCCTGATGTCGGGTGAAACTGTAGTGGCGCAGGAGGTGACGTCGCAGGGCGTGGCGGTGACGCTTGCCTCGGGGCGCAGGGTGACGGGCCGGGTTCTGGTCGGATCGGACGGGCGGGCCTCGGGAACGGCGGCGCGCGCCGGGATCACTCGGGTCGGGCGCGACTATGGGCAGACCGCGCTGGTCACGGCGGTGCACCATGCCCGCGACCATCAGGGCATCGCGCACCAGTTCTTCATGCCGGGCGGGCCGCTGGCGATTCTGCCGCTGGCCGGGGGGCACCATTCTTCGATCGTGTGGAGCGAGGAAGCCGGGTTGGCGGCCGAGATCGCGGCGCTGGGCGATGATGATTTCCTGACGGCGCTGCGGCCAAGGTTCGGGGATTTCCTGGGCGAGATTTCGCTGGCGGGGGGGCGGTACAGCTATCCTCTGGTGCAGTCGGTGGCGGAACGGTTTGTCGGGCCGCGACTGGCGCTGGTGGGGGACGCGGCCCATGCGGTGCATCCGATTGCGGGGCAGGGGTTGAACCTTGGGTTGCGCGACGTGGGGGCCTTGGCCGAGGTGGTGATCCTTGCGGCGCGGCGGGGCGAGGATATCGGTGCATCCGACGTGCTGGAGCGGTATCAACGCTGGCGGCGGTTCGACGTCACGGCGATGGCGGTGGGCACGGATGCGGTCAACCGGCTGTTTTCGAACGACAACCCGCTGATGCGGGTGGGGCGCGATTTGGGGATGGGGCTGATCTCCCGGATGCCGGGGGTGCGGCGCGGGTTCATCCGGCAGGCGGCGGGGCTGACCGGCGATGTGCCGAAGCTGTTGGCGGGAATGGCGATCTGAGCGGTCCCTGTGCGGCTCTGTACTGGCTCGGTTGCGTTGGTTCTTTCCAAGGGGACGCTTTGTGCCGTTTGATCTGATTCCTTGAAGGCGGGACGCTGGAGAGGCGAGTGGCCGGCAATGTCAAGGGTTGGGGCAAATCATGTCGCGCATGAAGCGCACGTACGACCTTCCGTTCCTTCATCTGCAGACCGGTCAGGGGACGCAGTGCGTCACCCGGTCTGTCGGCTCGGAGGCGGGACGCCGGAGAGGCGAGGGGGGTATCCGCCATCCCGCCGGTCGGGAAAATCAGGGCGCGCCTGCCTGGGTAGGCGCTTTTCGCGCCTGCCAAGGGGCAGGCAGGCGCGGCCTGATTTGGTTGAAACCAAATCCGCCAAGTGCCAGCCTTGCTTTCGTCTTGCTAAGTCCGGGTTTGCGCGAGTGACAAGAAGCAACCTTGCTTCGGGACTTCCGCATTCCGGCCGTGCTTTCGACTAATCCAGCGACCGCGCCTCGGACACCAGCATGATCGGGATGCCGTCGCGGATCGGAAAGGCCAGACGGGCACCCTTCGAGTGCAACTCGGCCCGTTCGGCATCGTAATGCAGCGGGCCTTCGGTCAGCGGGCACACCAGCGCCTCGAGCATGCGGCGGTCGACCGGGGGGGCGTCGGTCACTGCATGACCTCGTCGCCGGTGCCCCCGCGCAGGGCGAAGGTCATCAGCGCGGTCAGCGTTTCGCGCCGCGTGGTCAGCGAGGGCGCTTCCAGCAGCGCCTGCTTGTCTTCGGGGCTGAACGGGCACAGCATCGACAGCGAGTTGATCAGCATTTCGGTGTCCGCCTCTTTCAGGCTGGACCAGTCGGTGCCGAGTTGATGGATGTGGAAGAACTTGCCCAGCGTTCCAAGAAATGCCTCGCGGTCGAAGCCTTCGTCCTGCTCTTCGGCCCCAAGATCGCGGCCGAACGGCGACCAGTCCACCGCAAAGCGGCGGTAGGGGGTGAAGCCCTGCTGTTCGTCGCGCAGACGGAACCGCGACACGCCCGACAGCGTGATCATGTATCGGCCATCTTCGGTTTCCGAAAAGGCCGTCAGCCGTCCGGCACAGCCGATGGCGGCAAGGCGGGGTTCCGACTTGTCGGGCACGGCGCGCGGCTGCACCAGTCCGATCAGGCGGGACTTGGTCTTCATGCAATCCTCGATCATCGCCAGATAGCGCGGCTCGAAGATGTGAAGGGGCAACCGGGCGCGCGG
>JAIYDJ010000055.1 GCA_027487575.1 Rhodobacter sp.
AAGCGCGGCGGGCGGAAGGAGATGGTGTTGCCTGTCGACAGGTCGACCCCTCGCCAAACCGACGACACGCTGGTCAAGGCGCTGGCGCGCGCCTTCCGCTGGAAACGCATGCTGGACACGGGCGAGTTCTCCACCATTGCCGATCTGGCTCAGCGCGAACGGATCGCCGCACCTTTTCTGACGCGGACCATGCGGCTCGCACAGCTTGCGCCGGATCTTGTCGAGGCGATTCTGGATGGCCGACAGCCGCGCGGCCTCACGCTGGAGGCGCTGCGCGAGCCGTTGCCGTCCGACTGGTCGGAACAGCGCCATCATCTGGCAATGTCCATCATTGACAATGAATCCCGCTGAATCAGGGGATTCACGGGGGCAACTGCCCGTGCTAGGGTTTCAAAAAGAGGCAGGCATGAGCGTTCTATTCACAGTTGGATATGAAGGGACCGATATTGATCGGTTCGTCCGGACCCTGAAGGCGGCCGGTGTACGGCAGTTGGCTGACGTACGTGCGGTCGCGGTCTCTCGCAAGGCCGGGTTTTCGAAGAAGAAGCTGGCCGAACGCCTCGCCGACGAAGGCATACGTTACATTCATTTCGTCTCGCTCGGTGATCCAAAACCTGGCAGGGAAGCAGCGCGCGCCGGTGAGTATGACCGATTCCGTTCGATTTACGGCGCGCACATCCGGACGGACGATGCGCAGAGCGCCCTGACGGAACTGACGGAAACCGTGCAGGCAGCGTCGACATGCCTACTCTGCTTCGAACGCGATCCCGAGACGTGCCATCGGACGATTGTCGCAAATGAGGTCTCCGAAAAGACGGGCTTCGATATTTTCAACCTTTTTGCCGATGATCCAGATCGATATGTCCGTAACGCCGCAAAGTTGCCGCGTTTCCATCTTGGTGAAAGCCTTACCGCAGCGTAGCGCGACACAAGGGGAAACGGTTTGCTGCGCCGGGGTGACCCCCAACGGCGAGTTCAAACGTCTCTTTCCTGTCAGATTTCGGCATCTTGCCGACGAGGCCACGTTCAAGCGTTGGGATTGGGTCGATTTCAAATACCGCCTTCCAACCAGCGATCGGCGGCCAGAAAGCTGTCGCGTTTGGGAAGACAGCATTGTCGTGAACGGTGAAATGCCCCCGAAGGATCGGGCCCCCTTTCTCAATCGCTTGGTGTCAGCATCCTTCAAGGATGCTGAAGCCGCGGGGCGGTCGCTTGCGCTCATCCGCCCCAGAAACACCCGCTTCTACTACAAGCCGAAGAAACCAGACGAACTTGAGCAAGAACGCCGCATCTACGCCGACGCAGCGCGTCAGGATTCCTTCTTCGATGAACGGCTGAAAGCGCTGGAGCCCAGCCCATATGACTTCCGCTTCAAGTTTGAAGACGCCGCCGGGCAGCACGACTGTGCCAACGGGGATTGGGAAGCCCATGCGATGTTCTTCAATGGGCTGAGGCGCGAAGGGTCGGAGCGAGCAACCCTTGATTGGATGAACGCGACCTTCAATGAAGAATATCCCCGAAAGGGCATGTTGTTCTGCCTCGGCAACATGGCCAAACGCCCGCAGACTTGGCAGCTGCTGGGCGTTCTGCGGGTGGACGATACAGGGCAGTTGGCCCTTTTCTGACCAGGTATAGCTGCGGCGGCGCCATGGCCGTCCACACACCCGCCGATTGTTCGCCTTGGTGATCTCAGCCGCATTCGGCTTGCGCTTGAAGCGGTCCGCAGCTTAGTCTGATGCCGTAAACGGCGGTAATGTCAGCTCAAATCCCGGGCGTTCGGCAAAGCCGTCGCCATCCGGCTTTTGAGGGCATGAATGAAACCCAACGCTCCAGCGATCCATCCTCTGCGGACCGGTATCCGGGCGGCAGGTTTGCGTTGCTTGCTCACCTCCGGTTGCTCCATAGCCAAAGCGGGGACGGTCGGCTGCATGTCGGCCTGGCCCGCGCGCAATTCGAAGAATGAGGTTTGACGTGTCGCGACTGACGGATCTGATCGCACGGGCGAAGGCGAAGGACCCGGCCTTGGGGGATGAGCTTGACCGCGAGTTCAAGGCGCTGGCATCGCGGCGGGCATTCGGGCTGAACTTTGAACGTCACAAGCCGGAAAGCGTGGAACTGCCGGGCCGCCCGATCCGGCGCGGCGACAAAGTGCATGTGTTGCCGCCGCGCGGGTCCACGGCCAAAGGGGATCAGCGGCTGTGGCGGGTGCTGCGGCTGGAGGGGGCGGGAAAGGCGCGGGTGGCGCATCTGTCGCTGATCGACGCGGCCGAGCCTGAGACAGTCGAAGTTCCAGTGGTTGATCTGGTCGTGGCGGCCGAGTTTCGGGACTACATCTATCCGGGGCTGGTCAGCACGGGAAAGGTGACGCGCGGCGGTGACAAGCCGTTCCACACGGTCATCAACGGCGAGAACTTTCATGCGCTGGAGGCGCTGACTTATACGCACCGAGGCAAGATCGACGCGATTTACATTGATCCGCCATATAACACCGGGGCGCGGGACTGGAAATACAACAACGATTACGTCGAAGCCGAAGATTTGTATCGGCACTCGAAATGGCTCGCGTTCATGGAGCGGCGGCTGCTGATTGCCCGGGAACTGCTAAACCCGACCAAGTCGGTTTTAATGATCACAATTGACGAAAAAGAGTATTTACGCCTAGGAATTCTACTTGAGCAATTATTTTTGGATGCTCGAATTCAAATGGTTTCAAGCGTGATCAATCCGAAAGGGGCCGCTCGGTCGTCCTCTTTTGGACGAACCGACGAATATATATACTTCGTTATGTTTGGAAGTGCAGCCCCCAATCCAGTCGCATTGGGGGGCGAGTGGAAGATTGTCGAAGACCGCCGTGCTGGAAGTTTGCGTTGGGCCGAACTACTCCGGGCTGGCTCTAACACTCGCCGCTCGGACCGGCCCAATCAGTTTTATCCTGTTTTTATAAGGCTGGCACCTGAGGGCCCTGTATTCGACTCTGTGGGGGACACCTATTTTGGAGACGAATGGCGCTCGGTGGAAGCACCCGGTGGGTGTGTGGCGATCTGGCCTATTCGGTCCGACGGTTCAGAGGGAAACTGGCAAATCAGCGCGCCGATTCTGAGGGATACAATTAAGAAGGGTTTCGCTAAGATTGGCAATTGGAGAGGTAGCAACACCGCAATCTCATATTTGAAAAAGGGTGAGCAGGCAAAGATTGATGCTGGAATATTTCCGGTGACCGGAAAGAAGCAAGATGGATCAATCCTTGTTGATGATTCTGCATATCAGCCAGTCTTTATACCGGGTACGCAGTGGAGAATAAGCTCGCACAATGCAGAGCAAGGTGGAACGAACTTACAGAAGCTTCTGATTCCGGGGCGGCGCTTTCCATTCCCAAAATCTCTCTATGCGGTTGAAGACGCGTTGCGCTTCTTTGTGGGGAACGATCGTGAGGCAACCATCCTCGACTTCTTCTCCGGTTCCGGCACCACAGCCCATGCCGTTATGCGCCTCAACCGGCAGGATGGCGGGCGGAGGCAGTGTATCTCGGTGACGAACAACGAGGTGGCTGCGGAGGAACAGACCGCGCTGCGCGCCGCCGACCTGCGCCCCGGCGACCCGGAATGGGAGAAGTGGGGCATCTGCGATTATATAACCAAGCCGCGGATTGCCGCGGCCATCACCGGCAAAACGCCTGACGGCCAGCCCATCGCCGGCGACTACAAGTTCACCGACGAATTCCCGATGGCCGAGGGGTTCGAGGAGAACGCCGAGTTCTTCACCCTGACCTACGAGGCCCCGGTCGCCGTCAGCCACAACCTCGCCTTCCAGCGCGTGGCCCCGCTGCTATGGATGCGGGCCGGGTCAGAGGGCCGCCGGATCGATGATCTGCCTTCGCAGGGCTGGGAGGTGGCAGACACTTACGGCCTGCTCGTCGATCTGGACCGTGCGACCGAGTTCTGCGCTGCGGCCGTTGCGGCGGAGGGTCTGCGAGTGGCCTATATCGTCACCGATGACGACCGGCGCTTTCAGGCGGTCACCCGGGCTTTGCCCGATACCATCGAACCGGTACGGCTCTACGAGTCCTACCTTTCCAATTTCCGTTTTGCGATGGGCCGCTGAGCCATGAAATTCACGCTGAAAGATTACCAGGAAGAAGCCGTCAAGGACGTGCTGGTCAACCTTAAGAAGGCGTCACGTCGTTGGCGCGAGGACAAGGACAAGCACGCGTTCTCGCTGACCGCGACAACCGGCGCTGGCAAGACCGTGATGGCGGCGGCCGTGTTCGAGGCGCTGTTTCATGGGGATGACAACTACGATATCGAACCCGACCCCGGCGCGGTGGTGATCTGGTTCAGCGACGATCCGTCCCTGAACGAACAGTCCCGGTTCCGCCTGCTGGAGGCATCCGACCGCATCTCGATCTCGGACCTGGTGGTCGTGCAAAGCACCTTCCAGCGGGAAACGCTGGAGGCTGGGAAGATCTATTTCCTGAATACCCAGAAGCTGGGAAAATCGAGCCTGCTGGTCCGTGGCCACGATGCCGATGATGAAGGCATCGAAAAGGATGGCCAGATGCGGATCATGCCCGACATGCGGTCGTTCACGATCTGGGACACCATTCAGAACACCATCGATGATCCGGCGCTGACTTTGTATCTGGTGTTGGACGAGGCGCATCGCGGGATGCGCGCAGCCACCGGTGCGGGCGAGAAGACCACCATCGTCAAGCGGCTGATCAACGGGACCGGCTCGGTTCCTGGAATTCCAGTCGTTCTGGGCATCTCGGCAACGGTCGATCGCTTCAACGCGGCGATGACTGACATGCAGGGCCGCGCCACGCTTCCCAACGTGGTGGTGGATTCCGCCAAGGTGCAAGCCTCCGGCCTGTTGAAGGACACGATCATCCTCGACGTTCCGAAGGAGGTGGGTCAGTTCGATACCGTGCTGGTCCGGCGTGGCACGGACAAGCTGAAGGATATCTCGGCGGCGTGGGCGGCTTATGCGCAAGCGCAGAATGACGCGGACGTTGTCTTGCCACTGATGGTGCTGCAAGTGCCGAATTCCCCCGACCCCAACGACATCGGTCGGGCGCTCGACACTATCTATGAGCGCTGGCCGGACCTGCCCGACGACGCCGTGGCGCATGTGTTTGGCGAGCACACCGCGCAGACCTTCGGTCGGCACTCTGTTCCCTACATTTCGCCTGAGCGGGTGCAGGAATCGACTTGGGTGCGGATCCTGATCGCCAAAGATGCCATCAGCACGGGCTGGGACTGTCCTCGCGCTGAAGTCATGGTCTCGTTCAGGCCCGCCAAGGACAAGACCCACATCACGCAGTTGCTCGGCCGTATGGTGCGCACGCCCCTCGCGCGCCGCATCCCGGGCAATGATCGCTTGAACGCCGTCGACTGCCTGCTTCCGTTCTTCGACGAACAGTCGGTCAGCGAAGTGGCCAAGGCTCTAATGTCGGGCGGCGATGGCGGCGACGACCTTCCCGGCCGTCGCGTTCTGATCAATCCGGCCGAGATGAAACCAAATCCGGCTATCGCGGAAGCCGTGTGGGAAAAGCTGGTGTCGTTGCCATCCCAGACATTGCCAAAGCGCCAGGCCCGCCCGGTAAAGCGCCTGACCTCGCTGGCGCATGAACTGGCAGCAGACGGGCTGCTGGCGGAAGCCGGGAAGCTCGCGCATGCCGAAATGCACAAAGTCCTTGAGGGAACGAGAGCCCGGTACAAGGTCGAGATCACTGCGTCACGACAAGCGGTGATGACGGTCGAGGGCAAGAGCCTGAAGACCGATATGAAGGCCGGGGAAATGACCTTCGATGATTTCCTCGAGGTCGCAGACTATGCGGTGATCGAAGATGCCTACCGTAGGGCTGGGCGTGCCATCAGCCCGGACCTGGCCACGACGTACAGCGACTTCATTGCAAGGGCTGACGGCGATCCAGACGACCTGGAAGGGGCGCTGATTGAAGCTCACGTCACAGTTGCGGCGCTTGGGCTGGTGCCGCAAGTAAAGGAGTCGCTGGAGGCCGAGGCAGAGAAGCTCGCGACGCAGTGGCTCTCCAAGTATCGAGTCCAGATCAAGAGCCTGTCAGACGAACGGCAAGACGTTTACCGGCAGATCCGGGAAATGAGCGCCAACCCGATGGAGGTTGATCTCGCGCGCCCGACGTCGTGGATGCAGCCAACAGTCATCCGGGAGGCAAATGGCAACGAAACGCCGCTGCCTCGCTTCGAGCGGCACCTCTTGTGCGGCGATGACGGCCTTTTCCCCGAGGACTTCAATACTTGGGAGGGCGAGGTCGTGAATGCCGAACTGAAGCGGGCGGGGACGTTGGGATGGTATCGCAACCCTTCCAGAGCCAGTCAGGACTCGCTCGGCATCATCTACGCGGAGGGCGAGGAAACGAAGATCGTTCGTCCTGACTTTGTGTTTCTTGGTCAACTGGCCGATGGATCAGTTGTTGCCGACATTGTCGACCCGCATGGCATTCAGTTCGGCGATGCGATGCCAAAGTTGAAGGGGCTGTCCCGCTATGCAGAGACCTTTGGTGGCCAGTATCGCCGGATTGAAGCAGTCGCCAAGATTGGCGATAAGTTCCGTGTCCTCGACTTGACAGAGCCTAGCACCCGAGCCGCCGTCGCAACGGCTACGACAATCAAGGCCTTGTACGAGAGCGACGCAGCTGCGGACTACCTAGCCTAGGTCGCGCTCTCTTCCGATGCCAGTCGCGCTTTCGAAGCAGATGCCAAAGTGAACGTCTTCATCGCGGTCGGACAAGGTTTTGTTGGCTTTTCAGCATGTTGCGGCTCTGAACCGAAAGTGGTCCGGTTAACAGGTCCGGAGAATGTCGGCCCGGAGAGAACGCGTGTGCGCCCTTTGGGGAATGTGCCGGTTAACAGCCCCACCCGCATAACCCCCGAAAACAACGGGAAAATCCGACCGCAGCCGGATCGGGAGAACGCTTTCGCGAGGGCAAGTGGCGGAAGCGGTGGGATTCGAACCCACGGTAGGGTTCCCCCTACGCTAGTTTTCAAGACTAGAGCCTTAAACCACTCGGCCACACTTCCGGATAACAGCCCCCGATCTGCGCAATCGCACGGCGGTCCGTCCGGTTAACGGACATGTGACGATTCGGGAAGGGGATGGCACAGGATTGTGCGGCGAGAATTCCGCCGAAGTGGCCGGGTCCACTTCCCACCCGCGCGAGCAAGGGTTATGCTGCGTCTAAAGGCGCGGCCGGGCGGCGCCGGGGCAGGCGCTTCCGGCTGGGAAGCGGCGAACAAGCGCGGCACAGAACGCGCGGGCATGGGGGCTGGAATGGCAGGGTCACAGGTTGGGCGGATTGCCTTGATGGCGGCACTTGGCTTGGCACTGGCGGGGTGCGAGCCGGGCGCGGGGCTGTTCAAGCCCAAGTCCGACGGAGAGGCCGCCGGTGCGGCCGATGCCGTCGCTTCGGCAAAGTCGGTCAAGCTGGTGGACCGCGACGTGGAGGCGCCGGAGGTGTTCCAGGTGACCGATCAGGCCCTGTGGGACGGACGCCCCTCGCTGGGCGGTGTCTGGGTGGCATCGCCCGATGCGGTCGACCCCGAACGCGTGATCCTGCGCAACAGCGCCAACGGCAAGTTCGTGATCGGGGCCCTGTTCCGGCGCGAGCGGGACAATCCGGGACCCGCCCTGCAGATATCGTCCGATGCGGCCGCCGCATTGGGGCTGCTGGCGGGCCAACCGGCCAGCCTGCAGGTCACTGCCCTGCGCCGCGAAGAAGTGGCGGCCACCCCGCCCGATGCGACCAAACCGATCCTCGATGCGGCGGAAACGGTGGAAACCACGTCGCTGGACACGGCTGCAATCGCCAGTGCCGCGATCGACCGGGCCGAGGGTGCAGCCACAACTGGCCGGGTGATCGGTGCGGGCGGGCAACCGGCCGTGCAGACCGCGCCAGCCCCCGCCGCCGCATCCCGGCCCGCCGCGCCTGCCCCGGAAGGCACCAGGACCGCCGCGTCGGCTTCGGGCGGTGCGCTGATCCAGATTGGCATCTTCTCGGTCGAGGCGAATGCCAAGCGCGCCGTGGACACGCTGGCCAAGGCGGGGATCACGGCAGACCTGCGGCGTGAAGAGGCACAGGGCAAACCGTTCTGGAGCGTCACCGCGCGGGGCGACGCCGCGGCGCTGACCAAAGTGAAATCCGCAGGCTTTGCCGACGCCTATGTCCTGAAACGCTGATCCCGACGGAGACGCCGATGCGCCTTATCCTGTTGTTCGTCCTTGCCCTTGCGTCCCTGCCTGTGGGCGGTGCACCCGCCCGCGCCTTCGACACCGCAGCCACATCGGCCTGGGTCTATGACATGACGACGCACACCGTGCTGATGGACAAGAACGGCAATGTGCCGCTGCCGCCTGCGTCGATGTCGAAGCTGATGACGATCAACATGCTGTTCGAGGCGCTGAAGGATGGCCGGGTGACGATGGACACCACCTTTGCCGTGTCGCAGCGCGCCACCGCGATGACGGCGCGCGGGGCCTCGACCATGTATCTGCAGGAAAGCGACCGGCCCACGGTGCGCGATCTGATCTACGGGATGATCGTGAACTCGGGCGGCGATGCGTGCATCGTGGTCGCCGAAGGCCTTGCAGGCAGTGACGAGGCCTTTGCCGCCCAGATGACGGAGCGCGCGCGCGCTCTGGGGCTGGAGCATTCGACCTTTCAGAACTCGTCAGGCTGGCCCGCACCGAACCACCTGATGAGCATGAAGGACATCGCCCTTCTGTCGCGGCGTCTGATCGAGGAATTTCCCGAATTCTATCCGATCTTTGCTGAAACCGACTTCAACTACAAGGATCGCGCGCCCGCCAATGCCCGCAACCGCAATCCGCTGCTGGAACTGGGCATCGGGGCCGACGGGCTCAAGACCGGCCATACGTCCGAGGCGGGTTACGGTCTGGCGGCCTCGGTCAAGCAGGGTGACCGCAGGATCATCTTCGTGATCTCGGGTCTGACAAGTGAAACCGCCCGGGCCGAAGAAGCCGAAAAGGTTGCGGCCTGGGCGTTTCGCCAGTTCGCGCTGAAAACCGTTGCCAAGGCCGGGGTGCGTCTGGCCGAGGCAGAGGTGTTCATGGGTGCCACGCCCGCGGTGGGTCTGGTTCCCGCCGAAGACCTGAAACTGCTGGTGCCCGCGCTGGTCCAGGACGGGGTGAAGGCACAGGTCGTCTATTCCGGCCCCCTGACCGCGCCGATTGCCAAGGGCGATCAGGTGGCCGAACTGGTGATCCAGATCCCCGACCTGCCCGAAGCCCGCGTTCCGCTGATCGCCGAAGCGGACGTGCCAAGGGGCGGTTTCATGACACGGCTGACTGCTGCCGCCCTGCATCTGAAATCCCGCTACATCGACGGCGCGCCGGCCAGTTGAATGGCCGGCGCGTTCATCAGCTTTGAAGGCATCGACGGGTCGGGCAAGACGACCCAGGCCCGCCTTCTGGCCGAACATCTGCGCGCTTTGGGCCTGCCCGTCACCCTGACCCGCGAACCAGGCGGCAGTCCGGGGGCCGAGGATATCCGCCGTCTGGTGCTGGAAGGCGACCCCGACCGATGGTCGCCGGAAACGGAAATCCTGCTGTTCACCGCCGCCCGCCGCGACCATCTGGAAAAGACCATCCGCCCCGCCCTTGGCCGCAACGACATCCTGATCACCGACCGGTTTGCCGACAGCACCAGGATGTATCAGGGCCTGCGCGGCAGTCGCGACATGGTCGACCGCCTGCACGATCTGGTGATCGGCGTGGACCCCGACCTGACGTTCCTGATCGACATCGACCCTGCGTTGGGTCATTCCCGCGCCGTGGCCCGCGCCGGACTGGAACAGCGGTTCGAGGATATGGGCCTTGCCCTGCAGACGGCGATGCGCGCGGGCTTCCTTGACCTTGCGGCGCGCCATCCCCGCTTTGCGGTGATTGACGGTGCACGCGAAGCGTCGGTCGTGGCGACCGATGTCCTGACCCGCGCCCGCGCGCATCTGGGGGTCTGATCGGTGCCGTCGGTCTACCTTGGCGACTTCCCCGAACCCGACCGGATCGAAGGCGCACCGCATCCGCGCGAAACCGGGCATCTGTTCGGCCATCAGGCGGCGCAAGCCGAATTCCTGGCAAGCCACCTGTCGGGCCGCGCACATCATGCCTGGCTGATCACCGGCCCGCAGGGCATCGGCAAGGCCACCTTCGCCTGGAAGATCGCCCGTTTCCTGCTGGCCACCCCGCCGGACGACGGTGGAATGTTCGCACCGCCCCCGCCCCAGACGCTTGATATTCCGCACGACCACCCCGTCGCCCGCCGCCTGCGCGCGCTGTCGGAACCGGGGGTGTTCCTGCTGCGGCGTGGGTTGAACGACGAAAACAAGGTTCCCGTGCAGACTATTCTGGTCAAGGAAGTGCGCGAGATGACCAAGTATTTTCACCTGTCGCTGGGCGACGGCGGCCGACGGGTCTGCATCATCGACTCCGCCGACGACCTGAACCCCAACGCCGCGAACGCCCTTCTCAAGCTGCTGGAAGAACCCCCGGCCCGCGTGACCTTCCTTCTGCTGTCGCACGCGCCGTTCCGCCTGCTGCCAACCATCCGGTCGCGCTGCCGCGAACTGCGGCTGACCTCCCTGACCCCGCAGGACCTGTCCGACGCGCTGACGGCGGCAGGGGGCACGCTTGACCCCGCAGACCGCATCCCGCTGGCCGAACTCGCGGGCGGTTCGGTGGGCGAGGCTTTCCGGCTGACCAACACCGATGGTCTGGACCTTTACGCCAAACTCGTCACCACCTTTGCCACCCTGCCCCGCCTTGACCGGCCCCGCGCTTTGGCGCTGACCGACATCGGCGCAGGGCGCGCCAATGCCGCGCGCTTTGATCTGATCCTGACGCTGCTGGACCTGTTTCTGGTCCGCCTTGCGCGCGCAGGCACCACCGCCCAAACTCCGCCCGAAGCCGCCCCGGGGGAATCCGCGCTGATCGCGCGCCTGTCCCCTACCCCCGAGGCCGCCCGGCATTGGGCCGATCTGGCGCAGACACTGGGCAACCGGGCACGGCGCGGCAAGGCGGTGAACCTTGACCCTGCGTCCCTTCTGATGGATATGGTTCTGAAAATCGACGACGCGGCGGGCACCCTGCTGGCCCAAAGGTAGCCCCGATGCAATCCACCCCCTTCAGCGACCCGGTCGAGCCGTTCACGGCCCCCGAAATCGTGGACAGCCATTGCCACCTCGACTTTCCCGACTTCGCAACCGACCTGCCCGACATCCTGATGCGCGCGCACCGTGCCGGGGTCACGCGGATGGTCACGATCTGCACCCGCCTGCGCCATGAGCCGCGCGTGCGCGCCATCGCCGAAAGCCATCCGTCGGTGTTCTATGCCGCAGGCACCCACCCGATGAGCGCAGCCGAAGAACCCCTGGCCACTGTGGAAAACCTCGTGGCGCTGTCGCGGCATCCGAAATTCGTCGGTATCGGCGAAACCGGGCTGGACTATCACTACACCGCCGAAACCGCCGCGATCCAGCAGACCAGCCTGCGCATCCACATCGAAGCCGCGCAGATCACCGGACTGCCCCTGATCATCCACGCCCGCGCGGCGGATGACGACATCGCCCGCATCCTGACCGAAGGCATGCGCGCCGCGCCCTTCGGCTGCGTCATGCACTGTTTTTCATCCGGGGCAGCACTGGCACGAACCGCGCTCGACCTCGGGTTCTACCTGTCGATGTCCGGCATCGCGACCTTTCCGAAAAGCCAGGACCTGCGCGACATCTTCGCCGCAGCCCCGCCCGACCGCATCCTTCTGGAAACCGACAGTCCCTACCTGGCGCCCCTGCCCCATCGCGGCAAGCGCAACGAACCGGCCTACACCGCCTTCACCGCCAGAACCGGCGCGGCGCTTTATGGCATGACCGAGGCCGCGTTCGCCGCCCTGACCACGTCCAATTTCGACCGACTGTTTGCCAAGGCCGCGCGGGCCGGGGCACCGGGTGTCGGGGCGCTGGCGGGATGATGGCAACGCTGACCTTCACCATCCTGGGATGCGGATCGTCGGGCGGCGTTCCACGCCTTGGCAACGACTGGGGCGATTGCGACCCGGCCAACCCGAAGAACCGCCGCCGCCGCTGTTCGCTGCTGGTGCAGCGCAGGACCAGCGAAGGCACCACCACTGTCCTGATCGACACCTCGCCCGACCTGCGTGAACAACTGCTGGATGCGGGCGTCGGGATGCTCGATGCGGTGGTCTACACCCATTCGCATGCCGACCATGTCCATGGCATCGACGACCTGCGGCAGATCGTTTTCAACACACGCCGCCGCCTGCCGGTCTACGCCGATGGTCCGACGCAGGACGCTCTGATCACCCGGTTCGGCTACGCCTTCATCCAGCCGGAAGGATCGCCCTATCCCGCAATCCTCGACATGCACGGCATCGACGGTCCGCTGTCTATTTCCGGTGCCGGTGGGGACATCTCCCTGACGCCGTTTCGCGCCGAACACGGGTCGATGGATGCGTTGGGATTCCGGATCGGGCCTTTGGCCTATGTGCCCGATGTGGTGGAAATCCCGCCCGAAAGCTGGCCGTTCCTGCAGGACCTCGATTGCTGGGTGCTGGACGCCCTGCGCCGCAAACCGCATCCGACCCATGCGCATCTGGCCCTGTCTCTGGACTGGATCGCGCAGGCAAAGCCGCTGCGCGCGGTGCTGACGAACATGCATGTCGATCTTGACCATGCGACACTTCTGGCCGAGCTGCCGCCGCACATCACGCCGGCGCATGACGGCATGACGATCACCTACGAGTTGCCCGGTTGACCGCCCTTCTGGATGTGATCCTGCCGGTCTTCCTGATCATCGGTTTCGGCTACGCCGCCGCATGGTTCGGCCTGTTCTCCGAGCCGAACGTCGATGGGCTGATGCGCTATGCCCAGAACTTTGCCGCGCCCAGCCTGCTTTTCTGGTCCATCGCCAACCTCGACCTTGGCACGGCCTACAACTCCGGCCTGCTGGTCAGCTTCTACGCCGGGGCCTTTGCGGGGTTTGCCGCCGGGTTCTTCGGCGCAAGGCTGCTGTTCAACCGCCCCATGACCGATTCCGTCGCCATCGGCTTTGCCTGCCTGTTCTCGAACTCGTTGCTTCTGGGCCTGCCGATCACGGAACGCGCCTATGGGGCCGGGGCTTTGCAGGGCAACTTCGCGATCATCTCGGTCCATGCGCCGCTGCTTTATGGCTTCGGCATCTGCCTGATGGAATGGGCCAGAACCCGCGGGCAGGGCCTGTCGGCCCCGGCGCTGACCCTGCAGGTCACGCGGGCAATCTTCATGCAGCCGCTGGTCATCGGCATCACTCTCGGTTTCATCGTCAACCTGTCGGGCCTTCCCTTGCCCGGCGTGGCGGTGGCGGCGGTCGAGATGGTTGCGCGCACGGCCATTCCGACCGCCCTGTTCGGGCTTGGCGGCGTACTGCTGCGCTATCGCCCCGAAGGCGACCGGGCCACGATCGCGGTGATCTGTGCCGCCTCGCTGATCCTGCATCCCGGCGTGACCTATCTGGTCGGGCGCGTCTTCGATCTTGATACTGCGGGCCTGCGATCAGCCGTCGTGACGGGCGCCATGGCCCCGGGCGTCAACGCTTATATGTTCGCGCATCTGTACGGAGTGGGAAAGCGCGTCGTCGCGTCGTCCGTGCTGATTGCCACTGCGCTGTCGATCTTGACGATCTGGGTCTGGCTGCAAATCCTGCCGTGATCGCCACCCCGCGCCCGGCTGAGCGCAGTTCCGCTAAAGCTCCGCAAAAACCGTGGCAACTGCATTGACCGGTGCGGGATACACGCGCACTTTGATTTGAAGCGGAATGTATGACGACCGTTTTCCTCCTGCCGAAGGGGTTTTCCGTGTTCATCATTGAGACGATTTATCCCGGAGATTCCGACAACAGTTCGCTTGATTTCAAGCTTGTGCGCTTTGTTCGTACGTTTCGTGCCGAAAGCCTCCTCAAGTTTCGGATGGAAGTGCGCATTCAGGGCTATTTCGCGACCAACCCGGACTACGACAGTGCCAAGGCCAACGCGGAGCGGGCAGATCTGCGCCGCCGGATGACGGAAATCGAGGACAAGATTGTCGGGATGGGCATTGCCCGCGATGCGATCTACCGCGTCGGGGTGTCGCAATCCACGCTGTCGGGCGGTCAGATCGTGCTGACCAACGGCTCGGCGCTGGACCTCACCCTGCCGTACTTTGTCCCCACGGTGCCGCTGGCCCCTTCCGCCTCCGGCCCGCCCTCCCCACCCGGCCCGGCCCCCGCCGGCACCCGCCCGACATGGATCGATTCGGAAGCCAGCATCACGGGCGATCCGAAGGACAAGGAGATCAACACAGAGGTCAAGGTGACCTTCATGGCGGGCGGCCTGCTGTCCTCACAATCACTGTCCGTGACGATGGTCATCGGCGCGGACGGTACGCTCAAGGAAGCCGGGGGCGACCTCAAGCTGAAGTCCTTCAAGGCAAAAATCGTGGATGAATGGTCCAGGGGCATCATCACTGACGTGAAATTCTCGATCAAACTGGCGTCGTCCTACGACATGCAGCGCGATACCGAAGAAAAAGAACGGCTCAAGACCAAGTTGAAGGGGGTCCTCGAGGCCGATATCGGAATTCCGAACACCCAGTTCCGCATCGGTGCCGAGGCCGGGGCTTACATCGACACGGCCGGCAAACCGGGCATGCAGCTCAACTTCACGCTGTTCAAATTCTGATCAACCCGGGGCTTCTGGTGCAACCGACGTGACGCGTCAAACTCAACGGAAAGGGAAGCGTCAGAACGAGTGCGGATGAAACGCACGGATCAAAACAACATGCTGGCCCATGATGGCAAATCCCGCCTCTTTCAGCCTTTCAGGGCTGTCCGAATTTCCATGATGTTGGCTGTGTTTCGGCGTGCAATTTTGACCCCTTAGGCGGGGTGATCGGCGTGCAATTTTGACCCCCTGTTGATCTGTCAGACCGTTCGTTGCGGGGCAGCGGACGGAGGGGGAGTTGAAGCGG
>JAIYDJ010000029.1 GCA_027487575.1 Rhodobacter sp.
AGACCTTGCCGCGCAGACCGCGCGGGTGGTCGAGATGGTGGGCAAGGCGCGGCGCAACAACGCGGGCATGGACCTGGTGGTGTTTCCCGAATACGCGCTGCATGGCCTGTCGATGGACAACAATCCGGCGATCATGTGCCGCATGGACGGGCCCGAGGTCGCGGCGATGGCGGCCGCCTGCAAGACCCATGCGATCTGGGGTTGCTTTTCGATCATGGAGCTCAATCCAAAGGGGAACCCATACAACACCGGCCTGATCTTCGATGATCGGGGGGATTTGAAGCTCTACTACCGCAAGCTGCACCCCTGGGTGCCGGTGGAGCCGTGGGAGCCGGGCGATGTGGGCATTCCGGTGATCGACGGGCCGAAAGGGGCCAAGCTGGCGCTGATCATCTGCCACGACGGGATGTTCCCGGAAATGGCCCGCGAATGTGCCTACAAGGGGGCCGAGATCATGCTGCGGACCGCCGGTTACACCGCGCCGATCCGCGAAAGCTGGCGCTTCACCAATCAGGCCAATGCGTTCCAGAACCTGATGGTGACGGCCAACGTCTGCCTGTGCGGCAGCGACGGCACGTTCGACAGCATGGGCGAGGGGATGATCGTCAACTTCGACGGCACGGTCATCGCGCATGGGGTGACGGGCCGGGTGGACGAGATCATCACCGCCGAAGTGCGCCCCGATCTGGTGCGCGAGGCGCGCATCGGCTGGGGGGTCGAGAACAACATCTACCAGTTGGGACATCGCGGCTATGTGGCGGTCGCGGGTGGCGCGCAGGATTGCCCCTATACCTTCATGCAGGACATGGTGGCGGGGCGTTACCGCCTGCCGTGGGAAGATCGGGTGGTGCACACCGATGGCACGTCCTGCGGCTTTCCGCGCCCCGTGCGGGTCTTCGGTCAGACAGAGGCCGAGGCCGCGGAATGATGCAGGCCCCCGTGACGCAAGGGTTTTCGCAGATCGGCGCCGACCCCTATCCCTGGCCGTTCGATGGCGACTTTACCGCGCGCAATACCGCGCTGGTCATCATCGACATGCAGACCGATTTTTGCGGGGTGGGTGGGTACGTCGATGCGATGGGATATGACCTGTCGTTGACCCGCGCGCCCATCGGGCCAATCGCGGCCCTGTTGGCGGCGGCGCGGCGGGCGGGGACGACGGTCATCCACACCCGCGAAGGCCACCGGCCCGACCTTTCCGACCTGCCCGACAACAAACGCTGGCGGTCGCAGCGGATCGGGGCGGGGATCGGCGATCCGGGGCCCTGCGGCCGAATTCTGGTGCGGGGCGAACCGGGGTGGGAAATCATCCCCGAACTTGCGCCCCTGCCCGGCGAGCCGGTGATCGACAAGCCGGGAAAGGGGTCGTTCTGTGCCACCGATCTGGAACTGCTGCTGCACACAAGGGGTCTGCGCAACCTGATCCTGACCGGGATCACCACCGATGTCTGCGTGCACACCACGATGCGCGAGGCGAATGACCGGGGGTTCGAATGTCTGCTGGTCAGCGATGGCTGCGGCGCGACGAAGATGGCCAACCATCTGGCGGCCATCGACATGGTCAAGATGCAGGGCGGCGTGTTCGGCGCGGTGGCGGACAGTGCCGCGGTGCTGCAGGCCTTGAAAGGGATAACCGGATGACGTTGCTCAGTCCCATCGCGAAACAGCCGCGTGGCATGGCGCTGGAAACCCGGGGCATGACCAAGATCTTCGGGTCGCTGGTGGCGCTGGAGGATGTGTCGATCCGGGTCGGCGCGGGCGAGTTTCATGCGCTGCTGGGCGAGAACGGGGCCGGAAAATCGACCTTGGTCAAGTGCATCATGGGCTTTTACCAGCCGACGCGCGGCAGCCTGATGATCGACGGGGTGGAAGCGGCGGTGCAATCCCCCGCACAGGCGCGAAATGCCGGAGTGGGGATGGTCTACCAGCATTTCACACTGGTCCCCTGCCTGACGGCGGCCGAAAACATGGTGATCTCGCGCGGGGATGTGCCTGCGGTGATCGACTGGCGGGCCGAAAAGCGCGCGCTTGAGGCGTTCATGGACCGCATGCCGTTCCGGGTGCGGCTGGACGTGCCGGTGTCGAGCCTGTCGGCGGGCGAGAAGCAGAAGCTGGAAATCCTGAAACAGCTTTATCTGGATCAGCGGTTCCTGATCCTGGACGAGCCGACCTCGGTGCTGACTCCGGGCGAGGCAGACGAGATTCTGGGGCTGCTGCACGACATGGCGCGCCAGGGCGACATCACCGTGCTGATGATCACCCACAAGTTTCGCGAGGTGACGGCGTTCTGCGATGCGGTCACAGTCCTGCGCCGGGGCCGAATGATCGGCGGCGGCAAGGTGGGCGAGGTTTCGACCGACGACATGTCGCGGATGATGATCGGCGAGACGGTGGTGCGCAAGTCGGCGGCGCGGGTGGCGGGGGTGGCCAGTGCGACCAAGCTGGAACTGGTCGCGGTCTATGTCGACAACAACGAGGACCTTCCGGCGGTGCAGGCGGTGGACCTGAAGATCACCGGGGGCGAGATCGTGGGGATAGCCGGTGTGTCGGGCAACGGCCAGTCCGAACTGGTCGAGGCGATTTCCGGTCAGCGCCCCCTGAAAGACG
Source organism: Rhodobacter sp. (assembly GCA_027487575.1). Taxonomy (GTDB): domain Bacteria; phylum Pseudomonadota; class Alphaproteobacteria; order Rhodobacterales; family Rhodobacteraceae; genus JAIYDJ01. The sequence continues at coordinate 2,608 of JAIYDJ010000029.1, forward strand.
GGCGCATCTTCATCGACGGCAAGCCGTTCGAGGCGTCGCGGCGCGACTATGACACGTTCAAGGTGTTCGGCCTGCCTGAGGAGCCGTTGAAGAATGCCGTCGTGCGGCGGATGACCGTGGCCGAAAACATCGCGTTTCGCGGGTTCGACAAGCCTCCGATGGCGGGTCTGGGCTGGTGGCTGCGGCCTTCCGAGATGCGCAGGAAAGGGGCTGAACTGATCGGCAGCTACCGCGTCAAGACGCCGTCCACCGATACGCCGATCGAAAACCTGTCGGGCGGCAACGTGCAGCGGGCAGTTCTGGCGCGCGAACTGTCGGGGGATGTGCGCGTTCTGATCGTGGCGAACCCGTGCTTCGGGCTGGATTTCGCATCGGTGGCCGATATCCGGGCCCAGATCATCGACCAGCGCAACAGGGGGGCAGCGGTTCTGCTGGTGTCCGAGGATCTGGACGAGATCCTTGAGCTTTCAGACCGGGTGGCGGTGATGTCGGGCGGGCGGATCACCCATGTCGCGCCGATCGCCGAGACGGACCGCAACACCATCGGAAAATACATGGCGGGGCACTGATGATCACGGTTGCGGCGGCGCCCTATGACTACAGCTTCCCCCCCGGCAGGACGGCGCTGGTGGTGATCGACATGCAGCGCGATTTCATCGAACCGGGCGGGTTTGGCGCGGCTTTGGGGAATGACGTGGGGCGGTTGGCGGCCATCATTCCGACGGTAGCCGGTCTGCTGGCGGTGTTCCGCGACCGGGGCTGGCCGGTTGTGCACACGCGCGAGGCGCACCGGCCCGACCTGTCGGATTGCCCGCCGTCCAAGATCGCGCGGGGCGGGGCCGCGTTGAAGATCGGCGAGGTGGGCGCGATGGGGCGTCTGCTGGTGGCGGGCGAGCCGGGCAACCAAATCGTCGATGCCCTCGCCCCGATGGCGGGCGAGATCGTGATCGACAAGCCGGGCAAGGGGATGTTCTGGGCGACGGGGATTCATGAGATATTGCAGGGGCTTGGCATTACGCATCTGGTGTTTGCCGGGGTCACGACCGAAGTCTGCGTGCAAACCTCGATGCGCGAGGCGAACGACCGGGGGTATGAATGCCTGCTGATCGAGGACGCCACGGAAAGCTATTTCCCCGAATTCAAGGCGTCGACGGTGCAGATGATCGTGGCGCAGGGCGGTATCGTCGGCTGGGTGGCCCCGCTGGCGGCATTGCAGGCGGCGGTGGCATGACAGACGCCGAGGCGGAGTCCGTCATTGACGCGATGGCACTGTTTCTGGCCCTGCCGGTGGAGCCGAAGTACCGGCCCGGCATTGCCGCCCATCTGCAGGCGGCGCGGCGGATCGCCGGGCCGCTTCTGGCGGTGGACCTCGGGGACCATGCCGAACCCGCGCCGGTCTACACGCCGTGAAAAGCGCAACCGAGATTGCCCTCGCGGTGCGCCGGGGCCAGACGACCGCGCGGGCCGAAACCGAGGCGGCGCTGGCACGGATTGCCGCGCTGAACCCCGGGCTGAACGCCTTCACGGCGGTGACGGCGGACCGCGCCCTGCGGCAGGCTGCGGCGGTGGATGCACGGGGCGACAAGGGACCGCTGGCCGGTGTGCCCTTTGCGGTGAAGAACCTGTTCGACGTGGCGGGTCTGCCGACGCTGGCCGGATCGAAGATCAACCGCGACGCAGCCCCCGCGCTGCGCGATGCCACCCTGATCGCCCGGCTGGAGGCGGCAGGGGCGGTGCTTGTGGGGGCCCTGAACATGGGCGAATATGCCTATGACTTCACCGGCGAGAACGCGCATGACGGTGCGTCGCGCAATCCACATGATCCGGCGCGGATGTCGGGCGGATCGTCGGGCGGGTCGGGGACGGCGGCGGTGGGGATGGTGCCCCTGACGCTGGGGTCGGATACGAACGGGTCGATCCGTGTGCCGGCGTCGCTGTGCGGGCTGTTCGGGCTGAAGCCGACCTATGGGCGGCTGAGCCGGGCCGGGACCTTTCCCTTTGTCGCCTCGCTGGACCATCTGGGGCCGCTGGCGCGCCACGCGGGCGATCTCGCGCTGGCCTATGACGCGATGACCGGGCCCGATGCGGGGGACGCAGGCTTGGCCGACCGGGCGGCCCCCCCGGTTCTGCCCGATCTTGCACGCGGCATCGGCGGGCTGCGCATCGCCCGCGCGGGCGGGTATTTTGCCGCGATGCAGGGCCCAGAGGCGCGCGCGGCGCTGGACATTGTGGCCGGTGCGCTGGGGGCGGGGGCCGTGGTGATCGACGGCGTGGCCGAGGCGCGGGCGGCGGCTTACCTGATCACCATGGCCGAAGGCGCGGCGCTGCATCTGGACAGGTTGCGCGCGCGTGCTGCGGATTTCGACCCTGAGGTGCGCGACCGGCTGCTGGCAGGCGCGATGATCCCCGCTGCATGGGTCGCCAAGGCGCAGGCCTGGCGGCGGGTATTCCGCGACCGGATGCTGGCGGCCTTTTCGACCTGCGACGTGATCCTTGCCCCGACGACGCCCTGTGTCGCGCCGCTGGCGGGGCAAAAGACACTCGACCTTGACGGGCAGGTTCTGCCGCTGCGGCCGAACCTTGGGATTTTCACGCAGCCGATCTCGTTCGTCGGGTTCCCGGTGGTCGCCGTTCCGGTCTGGCTGCAAGGTGCTGCGCTTCCGATCGGGGTTCAGGTCATCACCGCCCCATGGCGCGAGGACCTTGCGCTGCGGGTGGCGCATCATCTGGAAATCGCGGGTGTCTGCGCGGCGCGGACGGGCGGGGGAGTGACGATATGAAGGGACGTTGGGCGGGGCGCGACGGCACAAAGGATGCGCTGCGCCATCAGGTGTGGCAGGCGCTGGACGAGGGCGGCTTTGCGATGGGGCCGGTGTGGAGCCACATTCCGAACTTCATCGGGGCGGATGTCGCGGCCTGGCATCTGGCGCAGACCCCGGAATGGCGGGCGGCGCGGGTGGTCAAATGCAACCCCGATCCACCGCAGATTCCGCTGCGGCTTCGGGCGCTGTACGAGGGCAAGGTGCTGTATGCTCCGGTGCCCTATCTGACAAAGGAGTTTCCCTATCTCAGGATCGACCCGGTCGCGCTGGCGGCCAAGGGCGTGTCGTTCGAACTCGCGGCAACCTCCGAAGGCTATGTGATGCACGGGGAACGGGTGGGGTTCGACGAGGTGGAGCATCTGGATTTCTGTATCGTGGGGTCGGTGGCGGTCAGCCGCGCCGGGGGGCGTACCGGCAAGGGGGCCGGATTTGCCGATCTGGAAACCGGGATTTTCCGCGAGTTGGGGATCATCGGGCCGTCCACCCCGATGGCCACGACGGTGCATTCCTCGCAACTGGTGCCCGCGGACCGGGTGGTGATGGCCCCCCACGACTCGCCGCTGGACTATGTGGCGACCGAGGCCAGATTGATCGTGACCGGCAACACCGATCCGCGCCCCAAGGGTGTGGCGTGGGACGCCGTGCAGCCGGACCAGTACGAGACGATTCCATTTCTGGCGAGTCTGCGCGACCGGATGCTGGCGCGATGATCGTCGACGATCCTGCCGTAAAGGCCGAGGTGGAGGCGGTCTTTGCCCGCTATGAGGCGGCGCTGGTCGGCAATGACGTTGTTGTGCTGGACGCGCTGTTCTGGGCGGATGCGCGGGTGATCCGCTATGGCGTCGCGGAAAACCTGTACGGCGCGGCAGAGATACTGGCCTTCCGGCAGGGGCGGGCGTCGACCGGGCTGGACCGGGTGCTGTCCCGGGTGGTCATCACCACCTTCGGGCGCGATTTCGCCACGGCCTCGACCCTGTTTCACCGCGCACCGGGGCGGGTGGGCCGACAGATGCAGACCTGGGTCCGGATGCCCGTCGGATGGCAGGTGGTCGCGGCGCATGTCAGCGTGATCGATGCCGGTGCGACGGACGCCTAGCAGGGGCAGACACTGGGTACATCTCTGGTTTTCAGTGTCTGGGCTGCGCTGATGGCCGGCCAGTGCTAAAGTCCGTGGTCGGGAATCTTGCCGGAAGGGGCGATGTAGGGCCGGGTCACATCGCGCAGATGAACGTCCAGCGCCTCGACCATCAGGCACAGCGCGCCGTCGCCTGCCAGGGTCAGCGTAACGATCCCGGCGCCATCTGCCCCCGCCTCGAACGCCACGTTCAACAGCGACAGCACGGTGTCGGTCTGCGCACGGTCGATCCCGGAGGAGCGGACCGAAAGCACCTCGTCGAACACCAGCAGGCTTTGCACCCGTTCGACGCGGCGCCCGGCGGCCAATCCATCCTCCCTGCGCAACCGGTTCAGCATCACCGCAAAGCGGCGGCGTGGGCGGGCATAGGTCATTTCGGTGATCGGAAAGACGGAATCCTGCACCAGCGCCGAAATCACCGCCAGCCCTTCGGCATCATCGGCCGCAAGACGCAACGGGCCGGTGTCGGCATCTTCGAAACGGGCGTCCGTCATCCCTTGATCCGTTCGATCTGGGCCCCGCAGGCGCGCAGTTTTTCCTCGACCTTTTCGTAGCCGCGATCCAGATGATAGACCCGGCTGACCACCGTTTCGCCCTCTGCCGCCAGCCCGGCGAGGATCAGCGACACGCTGGCCCGCAGGTCGGTGGCCATCACCCGCGCCCCGCGCAGGGTTTCGACGCCGGTCACGGTTGCCGTTCCGCCGTGCACGTCGATCCGCGCGCCCATCCGCGCCAGTTCGGGGGCATGCATGAAGCGGTTCTCGAAAATCTTCTCTTCAAGAACCGATACACCGCTGGCGGTGCACAACAGCGCCATCATCTGCGCCTGCAGGTCGGTCGGAAAGCCGGGGAAAGGTTCGGTCGTGACATTGACCGCCGAAATGCGGCCGTTCCTGCGGGCGACCTTCAACCCGGTCGGTGTTTCGGTCACCGACACCCCCGCCGCATCCAGCCTTTCGGCAAAGGCACCGACCAGATCGAGCCTGCCGCCCAGGCATTCCACCTCGCCGCCGCAGATCGCCGGGGCCAGCATGTAGGTGCCCAGTTCGATCCGGTCGGCCACCACCCGGTGCGTCGCGCCGTTCAGCCTGTCGACGCCCTGAATGGTGATCGTGCTGGTGCCTTCGCCCTCGATCTGCGCGCCCATCCGGCGCAGGCATTGTGCCAGATCAACGATTTCCGGCTCGCGCGCGGCATTGCGGATCTCTGTGGTACCCTTTGCCAGCGTCGCCGCCAGCAGCGCGTTTTCGGTAGCCCCCACCGACACGATCGGAAAATCGACGACCGCGCCCTTCAGCCGCCCGCCCGGGGCGCGGGCATGCACATACCCGTCGCGCAGATCCAGATCGGCGCCCATCGCCTCCAGCGCCTTCAGATGCAGGTCAACCGGTCGCGCGCCAATGGCGCAGCCACCGGGCAGCGAAACCACGGCATGCCCGTCGCGCGCCAGCATCGGGCCCAGCACGAGGATCGAGGCGCGCATCTTGCGCACGATGTCGTAATCCGCCGTATGGTTGGTGATCTTGTGGCTGGACAGCGCCAGCACCTGACCGTCCTGCAGCGCGGCCACTTCGGCCCCCAGCGACCGCAGAAGCTGCGTCATCGTCGCGATGTCCGACAGGCGCGGAGCATTGGTCAGCGTCAGCGGTTCTTCCGTCAGCAAGGTGGCGGGCATCAGCGTCAGGCAGGCATTCTTTGCCCCCGCGATCGGGATCACCCCGTTCAGCGCGCCGTTTCCCCGGACCAAGATCGAATCCATGCCTGCCCTCACTCGTTTGTCGTGCCGGTTCCGGGTTGCGCGTCGCAATCCGCCGGCAGATCGGTTGTCGTGTCCCGCCCGCGCATCTGCGCCTTGCGCCGGGCCATGTTTGCCTTCAGCGCCGCCTTGCGCCGATCCTCGCGCCGTCGTGCGGCATCGGCGCGGCCAGAGCCGGCACTTTCCTTCACGGCGCTGGGGTCTGTTGGTCGGTCCGTCATGCGGCGTCTTTACCTGATGTGCCCGCAAGCGTCCAGTTGACGCATGGCCCCGGGGTACAGGACGCCACCCGGACTGCCGAGCGAAGGGGGCGGACGTGCCGGCCGCGAAAATGCCCGCCGTCTCCGCAGATTTTCCGCAAACCCCCTTGCAGGGTCCGGCTTTTGCGTCTAGGTCCACCGCACATCAAACGGGGCAAAACCGCCCCGCCCCGGCGCTGCAGTAGCTCAGTGGTAGAGCACACCCTTGGTAAGGGTGAGGTCGAGAGTTCAATCCTCTCTTGCAGCACCATTTATCCCATTGATATCAAAGAAGCCCCTTGTGTCTAAAGGGTTAGTGCCGTTTGTGGTGCCAGAAGCGGTGCCAGAATGGGGTTCACGGATGTCAGCGAAGCGGCGCCACTGGAAGGAGAAGGACGGACGGTTCTGGGCAAGGATCGCGGTCCCGAAGGCACTGCAATCGATCCTGGGCAAGTCCGAACTGATCGAACCGCTCGGTGGCGACCGCAAGGTGGCAGACCGGAATCACGCAGCTGCCGTCGCGCGGCTTCAAGAGCAGATCGCCACAGCTGCGGTCTTGCGCGAACCGGTGCCGACCCCACCGCACGTCGATACGATGTTGCGCGCCATCACCGCCGCTGATGAGGAGCATGCCGTCTGGACACACTACACGGACACACTGCAGCGCGACGAGGACAAGCGTGCTGCCATGCCGACGAAGGATGAAATCGCCGCCGAGCATGAGCGTGCCATGCAACGCATCGACGCGGGCGACGGCGGACCAGACCGCCATCCGGTCATGATCTTCAACCTTTCAACCGACTACGAGTTGAAGGCCGGTGCCCGTCATTTCGATGAGAACCTTCGAACCCGACGCCTGGCGGCACTGCGCGCCGCAGTGAATACGCGAGATACCCGTTTTATCGAACCAGCCGTTCTCCGCTATGTCACCGACCAGAAGTTGATGGTCGAACCGGGATCTGCCGAGTGGCAGGACCTCTGCTACAAGTTTACCCGGGCAGAGATAGCAGCACTGATGCGCACGCTCGATCGCGACAACGGCATTTTCAACGACACGCCACCCGATCCGTTCGTGAAACTACCGACCCCGCAGGTCGAGGACCTTCCTCCGGTCTCGCTGACAACGCTGTTTCAGGGCTATATCGCGTCGCGCCAGCTGTTGGGTCGGCACCGTGATGGCGGTGCGAACTGGGAGGGCGTCGTAGTCGGACTGATCAAGTTTCTCGGCCACGACGACGCGTTGAAGATCACGAAGCAAAACCTGCTCGATTGGCGAGACACTCTGATGGCATCCGGAATGTCGCCAAAAACGGTGTCTGACAAGCACATCGCCGCCATCAGCGCCGTGCTGAGGTGGGCAACCAAAAACAACAAACTGCCGACGAACGAAGTGGCAACGGTCCGTCAGGACAAGGCGCGGAAAGTGCAGAACCGTGAGCGGGGCTACACCACGCCTGAGGCTCTGAAGGTTCTCAACGCTTCAATCAGCCACCAACCCAAGGAAACAACGAACCCGTCGAACCGGGAGAGCTCGCACATCACTGCTGCAAAGAGGTGGGTTCCGATGCTGTGTGCTTTTACCGGCGCCCGAGTAACGGAGATGACCCAGCTTCGGAAACAAGACATCCGACAGGAAGGCGGGCGCTGGATTTTGCGGATCACCCCGGAGGCCGGATCTGTGAAGACTGGTCAGTATCGCGATGTGCCGCTGCATCATCAGGTGGTGTCACTCGGGTTCATCGACTTCGTGACAAAGTCTGGCCCCGGCCCGCTCTTTCATGGTGGCCGGACGCCGGACAAGTATATCGCCGGCTCGAAGGCGACGGCCGGTCGGTTGTCAGCGTGGTTGAACGATCTCGAGCTGGTGCCTGTTGGCGTGCAACCGTCCTATGGCTGGCGCCATCGATTCAAGACCTTGGGGTTGGAGAAGGCAGCGTCGAGCAGGGTGCTTGACGGTCTTCAGGGTCATCCGGGTAAGACGTCAAGCGACGACTACGGTGATGTGACCATCGCTGCCCGGTTGCTGGTGATCGACTCTCTCCCGACTTACGATTTGTCGCCTGTTGATGTGAGGGCTTCAGCGGAAGTCTAGCTGTAGCATCGCCCGAAAGCTCTTCATCGTCGTCAGGCTGAAGGTGTGTCGGCGCCGCGAGCTGTCGACGGACGCCAAGGTCATTCCATTCCCCGGTTGCTAGCAGCGCGGCATTGCTTCTCTGAGCGTCCACGAGCGTGTCACTGAGAGGGGTTTCAGCCTGTGTTATCCGATCCCGGCAGAAACACGCCAACCCCCACAGAATCGGCTCCCCTAGGCTCTCTGGGGCGGCTAACTTTACGGGGCGCGGGTCCGTTGATATCAGCCTCATGCCCCGTCCGACACGGTCATGAGGAGTCGCACCAGAGGCGAGTTGATGTAGTGGTTGTTCTTCCCCGCCCGGTGCTTTTCGACAAGGCCGACGTCAGTAAGTGTGTCGAGATGGCGGCTGCGGTCTTTCGTGTGACGTCGAGCTCGTCTTGGAAATAGTCGGTCGTAGAGTGAGGATTGGTTGATCGGTAGCTCCTGAACGGCGTTGACCGTCAAAGCTGGCTGTCCGATGATGTTGTCCGACTACCAGACATGCGTATTTCGCCTTTGCCAGGCTGTTGCTCTGAAACTGGTCCGAACCCCACCTAGGATGGCCGCA
>JAIYDJ010000121.1 GCA_027487575.1 Rhodobacter sp.
CAGCGAAAGCGATCACCGAGATCTTCGGCACGCCCACCACCGAGAACGAGCGTGGCTGGCTGACCGAGCTGCGTGACGCGTCCGACAACAGCGACCCGAGACTGGCTGCTCGATCGCGTTCTGCTCTGAGAGGGGTCTTCGGGAAATGAGCGCGCGAGGAGACGTTGGTGGTGGTGCTGATGATGATGCTGGTCGCGATCATGCTGATCATGCTGATCACGCTGATGGTGATGACGGCGGCGTGTTCACTCTTCCGACCGCACCGTCAGGAAAGTGGGACGAGTTGACCTCGAACGAGCAGGCATGGATCGAGTTCATCCGGGTGATCTCTTGCGGAAGCGACCCCAAGATCACGCCGAAACGTGTCGATGCGCTCATGGCGCTCCTCGACGCGGGATGAGGCGTCGGCGCAGGAAAGGTCAGCCGGTTCCCATGTTGCACATTCCGATTCGGATATTGCTGAGGAGACGTAAGAAATGTCGACGCGCCACTCGGCTGCATCACCATGGCGATCCTCATCTGGTCCGCTTTTCTTGTCCGGGAGAGTGTTCCGGGCAAGAAAATCTCACTCTGGTAAGTATTTGATATATCGGGATTTTATCAATTGGTCGGAGCGAGAGGATTCGAACCTCCGACCCCCTGCTCCCGAAGCAGGTGCGCTACCAGACTGCGCTACGCTCCGACCGTGGGGGCGGGTTAGCCTGTCGTGCGGCGGTTTGCAAGGCCCCGCTTACTCGCGCGCGCGGCGGCGGTCGAACAATCGCATCAGCAGGCTGATCCGCGGGAAGGTTCCCGTTTCAAATCTGGACCGGTTTTCCAGGACGGGGCGGTTTTCCGACACCTGCGGCGTGCCTTCGCGCAGCACGATGTAGATGCCGCTGACGATGATGATCGCGGTCCCTGCGGCCGTCCAGATGTCCAGCGCCTCGCCGAAGAACAGCCAGCCATAGACCGCTGCCCACAGGATCTGGCTGTATTGCATGGGGGCCACGATGATCGCGGGCGCGGTGCGGTAGGCTGCGATGACCAGCATCCCCGCCAGCAGGCTCATGGCGGCCATCGCGGCCAACAGACCGAAATGCGCCACCGGCATCGGCAGATAGACGAAGGGCAGCGCCACCCCCGCCACGACGAAGTTCGCCACCATCGGATACAGAAGCAAAAGCACCGGCCGTTCCACAGCCCCGATCTTGCGGATGATCACCGAGGTCAGCGCGCCCGTCATCGCCGCGCCCAGCGCCGCCAGATGCCCCGCGCTCAGTTCCACCGTTCCCGGTTGCAGAACAACGATCACCCCGGCCAGCCCGACGACGATCGCCACCCCCCTGTGCAGCCCGATCCTTTCGCCAAGGATCGGAATCGCCAGAAGGGTGATCAGGATCGGCATCGCGAAGAAGATCGCATAGCACTGCGCCAGCGGCAGCACCGAAAAGGCATAGAACCCGAAGATTCCGCTCAACACCGCCGACAGGGTGCGAAGGGCCGTCCACCACGGGTGTTTGGGCTGAAGATTGCCATCGGTGCGGTCGCTCATCAGCAGCATGGTGACCAGAGGAAAGCCCAGCAGGCCCGAGAAGAAGATGATCTGGAACGCCGAATAGCTTTCGCCCAGAAACTTCACGACCACGTCATGTGTCGCGTAGACGCCAAACGCCGCAAGCGACAGCAGAGCGCCGCGCAGATTGGAGGACAAGGGGATCATGCAGGGAAACCGGACGTCAGAGAGGCGGCGATGCACCGCCGTTGTCCGGTGCACTGTCGGGGCAAAGGGCGGCGGGCGCAAGGGCGGGCGACACAACCGCAAGCGGAAAGCCGCGTCAGGTGGCCCGGTCGCGCCGTGTCACGATCACCACCCCCGCCAGCGCGATGATCACCACGCCCACGATGGTGCGACCAGTCATCCCTTCGCCGAAGAGAAACCATCCCAGCAGGGCCGCCCACAGGATCTGACTGTACTGCATCGGGGCCACCACGATGCCCGGCGCCAGACGATAGGCCGCGATGATGCACAGATAGCCCGCAAACCCTGCGACCGCCATGAAACCGGTCAGCGCAAGGTCACCCCCCTGCATCGGCACATAGACCAGCGGCAGCACCGCCGCGGCCACGGCCAGTTGCGCCAGCAGGGGATAAAGCTGCATGACGATCCCCCGCTCGACTCCGCCGGTCATGCGGATGATCACATAATTCGCAGCCCCGATCACCGCCGCGGTCAGCGCCGCCAGATGCCCCCACTGCAGGCTTGCGGTGCCAGGGTCCAGCGCCACCAGCACGCCACATAGCCCGGCCAGGATGGCCAGACCGCGCGGCAGGTCGATCCGTTCACCCATCAGCGGCACCGACATCAGCGCGATGAAGATCGGCATGGTGAAGAAGATCGCATAGCACTGCGCCAGCGGCAGCACCGAAAAGGCATAGGTTCCCAGCACCCCGTTGACCACGACCGCGCCGCAGCGCAGGGCCATCAGACGCGGCTTGCGCGGACGTAGGTTGCGGTCCGCGCCATCAGCCGCCGCATAGACGGCCAGAATGGGCAGGGTCAGCAGGCTGACAAAGAAGATGATCTGGAACGGGCTGTAACCCGGCCCCAGCACCTTGATCGACACATCGACGCAGACGAACAGCGCAAAGGCCGCCAGCGACAGCGCCGCCCCTTTCAGGTTTGACGCCGCGGACGTCACTTACAGGCTTGCGTCCAGCGCGGCGATCACCGCGTCTCCCATCTGGCTGGTGCTGACCGGAACGCCACCTTCGGGACCCATCAGGTCGGCGGTGCGAACGCCATCGGCCAGAACCTGTTCCACTGCCTTTTCAACCCGCGTCGCCTCGTCACCCAGATCGAAGGAATAGCGCAGGGCCATCGCGAACGACAGGATGCAGGCGATGGGGTTGGCCTTGCCCGTTCTGGCGATGTCGGGCGCAGACCCGTGCACGGGTTCATACAGCGCCTTAGGACGCCCGTTCGCCGCAGGCAGGCCCAGACTGGCCGAGGGCAGCATTCCGAGCGATCCCGTCAGCATCGCCGCCATGTCCGACAGCATGTCGCCGAACAGGTTGTCAGTCACGATCACGTCGAACTGTTTCGGCCAGCGGCACAACTGCATCGCGCCCGCATCGGCATACATGTGTGTCAGGGCGACGTCGGGATATTCCTTGTCGTGGATTTCCTGCACGACTTCACGCCAAAGCACGCCGGATTCCATGACGTTGGCCTTCTCCATCGAGCAGACCTTGTTGTTCCGCCGCCGCGCAAGTTCGAAGGCCGACCGCGCGACGCGGGCAATCTCGGATTCGGTGTAGCGCTGGGTGTTGATGCCCACGCGTTCGTTGCCTTCAACGAAAATCCCGCGCGGCTCGCCAAAATAGACGCCAGAGGTCAGCTCGCGCACAATGACGATGTCCAGCCCCGCCACCACGTCGCGCTTGAGGCTGGAAAAATCCGCCAGCGCGTCGAAACATTGCGCCGGGCGCAGGTTGGAAAACAGGTCCATCTCCTTGCGCAGGCGCAGCAGGCCCCGCTCGGGCTTCAGGCTGAAATCGAGGCTGTCGTACTTCGGTCCGCCCACGGCCCCCAGCAGCACCGCGTCGACCTCCATCGCCTTTGCCATCGTGGCGTCGGTCAGCGGCACCCCGTGCGCGTCATAGGCACAGCCGCCCACCAGATCCTCGGTCACGTCAAAGACCACGCCACGCCGGTCACCGAACCAGCCGATGATCTTTTTGACTTCCGCCATGACTTCCGGCCCGATGCCGTCGCCTGCGAGGATGAGGAGGGATGGATTGGCCATGTCAGGCTCCTGAAGGGGTGTCCCGCTGGCCTAGCCAATGCCCCGCGCAGGGTCAAGCCGCGCCGTTCGACCTTCTTTGGTCAACGCTCGTAGATCACGTTCCCGGAAATCGGGTCGCCCATGTTGAACATCGTCGTGATGCTGAAACGCGCCCCGTTTCCCTGTCGTTGCAGCACGATCAGACCAGAGTGACTGCCCTTGATCAGCATCTTGTCGAGCGTGGGATCGTAGGTGATCTTCAGGATCGAGTCGAATTTGAACCGCTGCATCCCGGCGCCCAGCAACACAATGGTCCGATAGCTGTCGGCACCGGTCCCCTCGGCGTCGACCTTGTAGGGGCCGGTCGCACGGACCGACGCTGCATGACCAGCCAGAAGGTGGATCAGACCGAAATACGAATTGCCCAGTTTGACCCCGATCTCCAGGATGTCGGGCAGGACCGCCGGCTTGCTTTGGCCGCAGAGGCTGCGCAGATTGATCTCGTGCCATGTCGCCCGGTTGGCATAGCGATTGTCCGGCGCGCTCAACCACCAGTCTTTTTCAGGACCGGCCTGCGGGACGGTCAGCAAGTCGTGCGACATCGCAAACTTCTGGCTGCTGTCCCAGGTGCCGGCCTGACATTTACCCAAGTGGAGTTGGATCAGGATGTCACCGAACAGCCCCATCTTGTAGATTTCCCAAGTCACGTCGGGATGCCCCGGATTTTTCCCCGAGCCATTGTAGATCGGGATCTTGACCGCCTTGGGCTTGGTCCCGACGACAAAGGGCGGCGCGGGTGGTGCGTTTGGTGGAACCGAAGGCGCGACCTCACCATCACCGCTGGAATACCACTCCATCGTCCTTTTGCAGGTCGGGCACAGGGGTGATGCAAATACGCCCGGCAGGCCTTTGGGCTGCTCGGCGGCATAGGTAACCGGCGGCGTATGCTGGCGGCAGCAGAAATAATTGTACGGCATCCGGAGTATCCCTTTGGAAAAAAATTTCGGAAACATTACCGAGGCGTGCAGATTCGGACAACATTGTGGCAGAGGCGCCCCCGGCAAGCTTGTCAGATCGCGTTACGGCGCCTCTACCTCCACCCAGACCGGACGGTGACGCGAGGCGGCGGCCAGCACGGCGGCAAAGGGGTCGCTCTCCGGCGGCCAAAGCACTCCCGATGCCAGCACCGCCAGTCCCGCCGAAGGCAAGACCACCTCCACCCGCAGCCCGCCGAAATCGTACAACGCGGTATCCAGCGCCGGGTCGCCACGCTGTCCCGGCTCGATCCGCCCCGACGCGCCCCTTGGCGCGGCGTCCTGCAACGACGGATGCGCCAGCAGACCGGCCATCGCCCCCGGCAACCCCTCGCCATCCACCGGGTCCAAGTTCGACTGCCCCAGCAGAACGAAATCCCCGACGGGTGGCGACCAGTCGAGCGTCCCTTCCAGCAGCCGCAGCCAGAATGCGGCCTCGTCATGGTTGCGCCGCCCGTTGCGATCCTCGGGGCCGTCGAACACCGGGGGTGTCGCGTACCAGCACAACAGCCGGATCACCCCGCCCGGCCCCTGCACCGGCACCTCCCAGTGGCCGGATGTCGACAGACGCTGCACCGCGCGCACCTCTGCCGTCATGTCGGCGGGCAGAAGCGCGCCCGGCAGATCGACCCAAAGCAGCCCGCTGAAATCCCGCGCACCTTCGGCGAACGGCAAACGCGACAGCACCGCCATGCCGGCCTGCCCGGCAAAGCGGCCATATCCCATCGCATCGCGCGCCTCGCCGAGCCGGCCGTTGCCGTCCAGGTCAAGCCCGGTCGCCACACCGGTGTTGCCACGCAGCGCCCGCACATGGCCATACCCGGCCCGCGCCGCCAGTGCCCCCGCCGCCTGCGCCCCCAGATCATAGTCGATGCCCGTCAGAAGGATCACGTCAGCGTCGAGCCTGTCCAGAACCGTCAGCACAGCTTCGACGGCCGGGTCGCGCCCGGACAGGATGTCGCGCAGCAGCAGGCCCGGCCCGGCGCGCGTCAGTTCGACATTCCACGTGGCGATCCGCAGCGGCGCGGCCATGGCAGGCGCCAGAAGGGCCAGCCAGACCCCGACCAGCCAGATCAGGCAGGCAGGAACGGCCCGACCGGAACCGCGCTTTCCCGCCGCTTGTCGCGGATCATCGACGCCACGCGACCCATCGCGATGCCGCGCATGAACAGACTGGCGGGAAGGAAGGCCCATGCGGTCATCGTCCAGATCAGCGTCTGCGGCGAGGTCAATTGCAGCGGCGCGAACCCCGAAGAGGACAGACTGACCACCGCCGGGATCAAGAATGGCAGCAGAAACCCTAACGCAATGTTAATGCGCGCATCCCGGTTCAGCCTGTCGACCACGTCACCGCCCGCCGACGGCTCGAAGGTCGGCAGGTTGACCCAGACGTTGAATGGCGTTCCGGGCCGCGGCCAGGCCCCGGCGCGCAGCAGGATGACAAACAGCGCCATGGACAGCAGCGAGATCAGATAGGCCATGCCCGCCGCAGTGCGGACGGCATGGGCCTGCACTTCATTGGGCCCATCCGCAACCATCAACCGCGCCAGCCGCACCGGGCTGTAGGGAAAATCCATCGACGCGCCGATCAGCGCACCCACAGCCTCGGTCAGTTCCGTCAGGGTGGTCGGCGCCACGCGCCCCCGCTCGATCAGCGACAGGAAGATCACCGTGGTCAGCAGCATCAGGAACCGCACCCGGTTGAACGGCTTGGCATCGCGAAACTCGACCAGTCCCGGATAGACGGCGTTGTATTCGACAAAGGTCAGCGCGGCGGCAAAAATCGCGACAAGGGCCACCATCTGCTGTGTGTCCGTAGTGACATCGACCAGCAGGACCGATGGCATGGCGATCATCAATGCCACCAGAAACGCGCGCACCAAAGCGCCTGCCATGCGGGACATCACTGCCTTGCCACCCTCGATCCGGTCGGTCCCGATGCGATGCCGGGCCCTTGTTCCGATGAATTCCGCCACTTTGTGGCACACTGCCTCAATCTTGCCCAAATTGTGCCTTCTTTCGTCATGTCCCGCAACCCGTTGGTTAACATGACGTAATCATTGTGGCCGTTTCACGGAGAATGTGTCGCCGGATTGCATCAATGCTGCGAAACAAAAGGGCCGCCCCGCGGGCGGCCCCCTGTCCGGCGTCAACAATCGCGCGTCAGGCCCAGGGGCGCAGCGTGCCGAGTTTTGACTCATAGGCGTTGATCGACGCGGCCTTTTCCAGCGTCAGCCCGATATCGTCCAGCCCGTTGATCATGCAGTGCTTGCGGTGCGGGTCGATGTCGAACCCGTACACCGTCCCATCCGAAGACGTCACCGTCTGGGCTGCAAGGTCCACCGTCATCCGCGCATTCGCCCCGCGCCGCGCATCCGCCATCAGCGCCTCGACCGCCGCTTCGGGCAGAACCACGGGCAGGATGCCGTTCTTGAAGCAGTTGTTGTAGAAGATGTCGGCAAAGCTGGTGGAAATCACACAGCGGATGCCGAAATCCAGCAGCGCCCAGGGCGCATGTTCGCGGCTGGACCCGCAGCCGAAGTTGTCGCCCGCCACGATGATCTCGGCACTGCGATAGGCCGGCTGGTTCAGCACGAAGTCGGCAATCTCGGCCCCGTCCTGCGTATAGCGCATCTCGTCGAACAGGTTCTTGCCCAGACCCGTCCGGGCGATGGTTTTCAGGAACTGCTTGGGGATGATCATGTCGGTGTCGATGTTGACCAGCGGCATAGGTGCCGCAATCCCGGTCAGGGTGGTGAATTTGTCCATGCCATTCTCCTCGCGCTGCATGTCCTTACTGCAGGCACCCGGACGCATCAAGGGATCAGGGCACCGCAAAGGTCAGCGAGGCCCAGTCCGAATGCCAGACCGGCCCGGCGGCGGCATCCCCGTTGGGCAGGGGATAAAGATCGACGTTGTCGGCCAGATAGGTCATACCCGGCTGCACCGGCACCACGGTGTGTCCGGCCGCGTCGGTGGTATGCTGCGTGACGGTGACGGTGCCATCGGGCGCTTGCGCGAAAAGCTCGATCTGCGCCATGGCGCGCGGCTGGCCGTCCAGCCGCACCTCCAGCGGCAGTCCCGCCGTCACATCATCGACGTATGGGTTGGCCAGAGCCACGATCTCGATCCGCAGCCCCAGCGCCCGGTCGGACCCGGCCCAATCCTGTGGCCCGTCACCAACCGCGATCAGCGATTTCGCGTAGCGGCGATAGGATTCCTTGAAGCGGGTCAGGGGCAACCCGCGCGTCAGGTGCAGGTCGGCCATAGCGGCGGCGGCCTTGTGCGTGGCAAACCGGGTGAACTGCGCATGATCCTTGTAGGTCACCGTGGCGTCGGTGGTTTCATGCACCAGAATGGCAAGGCCCGGTGCAGGCGCGGTGGTGGTCAGGGCGGGCACGTCGCCCAGCCTTCCGGTCAACGGAATGGTTTCACTGCCGGTGACCATCTCGAACCGGGTAATGTTGCCGGGAAGGTAGTTCAGGCTCATGCCCTTCATCTTTTCGCCGTTGCGCAACTCGACCGCCAGGGGTGCGCCTGACATTGGCGTGAAATCGTCGGGCAGCAGCCAGAATTCATGGGCTTGTGCAGCGCCTGTGCTAAATGCTCCGATCAGAACGCCGACCCGACAACAGCGCCAAAGAGTTTGCCACATGACATTCCGCTCCATCCTGTCTGCCATGCGCAACGTGGCCCTTGGCCTCGCGTTGTCAATGCCCGGCTTGTCCCACGCCCACGAGGTGCGTCCCGCCGTGGCCGATGTGGCGGTGGGTGCGTCCCTGGTCGAGGTTTCGATCCGCCTGACGCTGGAGCCGATCCTGGCAGGCATGGACCTGACCGGGTTGGAGGATACCGACGAATCGCCGCTTGCCGCGCAATATGACACCCTGCGCGCCGAAAGCCCTGCCGAACTGACGGCAGCGCTGACCGCCGCCTGGCCCGACCTTGGCCCGCGCTTTGTGTTGAAGGCGGGCGAAACGGTTCTGCAACCGCGCATCGTCAGCCTGTCGGTGCCCGAGGTGGGGGACGTGTCGCTGCCGCGCGATTCGGTTCTGGTGCTGGCGGCCGACCTGCCCGACGACGGCACGCCGGTCGAGGTCGGCTGGGATGCGGCCTTCGGGTCGATCGCAGTGCGTCAGGCGGGGGGCGATGCCACGTCCTATGCCGCGCTGCTGTCGGGCGGGGATCTGTCAGACCCGCTGCCCCGTACCGCCATCGCGACCGACAGCGCGGGCGCGGTGTTTGTGCGCTACATCGTGTCGGGGTTCGAACACATCATCCCAAAGGGGCTGGACCACATACTGTTCGTGCTGGGGCTGTTCTTCTACGCGCTGCGGGCGGGGCCGCTCTTGTCGCAGGTCACCGCCTTCACGCTGGCCCATACCGTGACGCTGGCCCTTGCAAGCCTTGGCGTGGTGTCGGTTCCCGCCACCATCGTCGAGCCGCTGATCGCCGCATCGATCGTCTATGTCGCGGTCGAAAACATCATCGGCGGCCGCAGCGGGGTTTTGCGGGTGGCGGTGGTGTTCGGGTTCGGGCTGCTGCACGGGCTGGGCTTCGCCTCGGTGCTGGGGGATGTCGGGCTGCAGGACAGCCGGTTCGTCGTTGGGCTGATCGGGTTCAACATCGGGGTCGAGCTGGGCCAACTGGCGGTGATCGCCATCGCCTTTCTGGCCGTGGGCCTGCCGTTCGGGCAAAAACCCTGGTACCGGCGGGCCATCGTCATCCCCGCCTCCCTTGCCATCGCCGCCGTCGGGGCATGGTGGACGGTGGAGCGGGTGTTTCTGTAGTCGGCAAGCCGCACGGAACCGCGCGGGCACGCCCGGGTTGTTGAGCGACAGTACAGGAGAGGGCGCAGTGTGTTTCGCAAAGGCACGGACGTCGCGTGGGACTGGGGCACCGGCACCGCAACCGGCAAGATCGCAGACGTCTACCACAGCAAGGTCACGCTGACGCTGAAGGGATCAGAGATCACCCGCAACGCCAGCCCAGACGACCCGGCCTATCGCATCGTGCAGGACGATGGCGACGAGGTGCTGAAATCCGGCAGCGAAATCCGCAGGGCGTGAACCGGCGTTATGCCGGTTCCGCCATCATCTCGCGCACATCCGTCAGCCGACCGGTGATCGCCGCCGCCGCTGCCATCGCGGGCGACAGCAGGTGTGTGCGCCCGCCGCGCCCCTGACGGCCTTCGAAGTTGCGGTTGGACGTCGCGGCACAGCGTTCGCCCGGCTGCAACTGGTCGGGGTTCATCGCAAGGCACATCGAACAGCCCGCCAACCGCCATTCGAACCCGGCATCGATGAATATCTGTGCCAGACCCTCTTCCTCGGCCTGCGCCCGCACCAGACCGGACCCCGGCACCACCATGGCGCGCAGCCCGTCCTTCTTCTTCTTGCCCTTCAGGATGGCCGCCGCCGCGCGCAGATCCTCGATCCGGCCATTGGTGCAGGACCCGATGAACACCGTGTCGATGGCAATCTCCGACAGCTTCTGCCCCGGTACCAGACCCATGTAGTCCAGTGACCGCTGCACGGCTTCGACCTTGCCGCCGGTGAACTCCGACGGGCTGGGCACCACGCCTGTGATCGGCAGCACATCCTCGGGGCTGGTGCCCCAGGTCACCACCGGCGCGATGTCCTCGCCGCGTAGCGTCACCACCTTGTCGAAATGCGCGCCCACGTCGGTGAAAAGCGTCTTCCAATAGGCCACCGCCGCCTCCCACGCCGCACCTTTCGGCGCGTGCGGGCGGCCCATGCAATAGGCGAAGGTCTTTTCGTCCGGCGCGATGAGGCCGGCCCGCGCGCCGCCCTCGATCGCCATGTTGCAGACCGTCATGCGGCCTTCCATCGAAAGCTCGCGGATCGCCTGCCCGCAATACTCGATCACATGGCCGGTGCCACCGGCGGTGCCCGTGGCCCCGATGACCGACAGGGTGATGTCCTTGGCGGTGACACCCGGGCGAAGGCTGCCGGTGATTTCCACCTTCATGTTCTTCGCCTTGCGCTGGATCAGCGTCTGGGTGGCCAGCACATGTTCGACTTCGCTGGTCCCGATGCCATGCGCCAGCGAACCGAACGCGCCATGCGTCGCGGTATGCGAGTCGCCGCACACCACCGTCATGCCGGGCAGCGTCCAGCCCTGTTCGGGCCCCACGATGTGGACGATCCCCTGCCGGACATCCGACACCGGATAATAGTTGATCCCGAAATCCCGCGCGTTCTGGTCCAGCGCCGCGACCTGCACCCGGCTGTCTTCGGTCATCGTCGCGGCATTGGCGCGGTCGAGCGTGGTCGGCACGTTGTGGTCGGGCACGGCGATGGTTTTCTGCGGCGCGCGCACGGTGCGTCCCGTCATGCGCAGACCTTCGAACGCCTGCGGACTGGTGACTTCATGCACCAGATGGCGGTCGATGTACAAAAGGCAGGTGCCGTCCTCGGCCTCGTGCACCACATGGTCGTCCCAGATCTTGTCGTAAAGCGTGCGAGCGGTCATGGCTCTCTCCGTCGAAATGGCTGTGGGGGCGAACGCGAAAGGGCGTCGCGCGCTTACCGGGCCGACCGGAACTCGCGGGTGAACCGCCCGGGCAGGCGGTCATGGTCGGTGATGTCGAAAAATTCGGTCATGAAGGATGGAAATACCGCCCGGCGCTGCGCAAGGCAAGGGCGCTGCAAGGCAGGTCTGCCGGTCAGTCACTGACGGATGCGCACGGTGTCTTGTTCCGGTCATTGCAACCTTCTAGCGTTGCAGGCATGGGCCAAGGGGGACAGGGTTGAAACGATATCTTCTTGCCATCCTCGTCTCGCTTCTCGGCCTTCAATCGGCGCAGGCCGAAATGCGCCAGATTGTCTGTCAGTTCTCGACGGGATCGCAGACGCTGATCATGCCAGAGGTCCGTTTGCGCGTCGATGCCGCGACTGGAGCGGCCACGGTTGAGGATGCCTTGACCCGCAAGCTGATCGGCGGCGCGGTGCGGGCCAGCGTGACCGAACGACGCAACAAGCGCCTGATCTACACCATGTATGCCTGGCGTCTGGACGGGCTTTCCAAGGCGGAGTCCTGGGGCAGCTATGTGGATTTCCGGCTGAAGGTGGAAAGCGACGGCAGGGCGTTCATCGAAACGACAAACGTCCACGTCGTGCGACCGCAAACCGCACGGGGGCGGTGTTCCTGAAGCATCTGTGAAGGCTGGAGGGGTCGAATGCGCAGAAGGGCAGGATGGTGGCTGTGGATTGCAGGTCTTTTCCTGTCGGCCGCGCATGCCCATGCCGAACCGACCATGCTGACCTGCCGTTTTCCGGAACGCGCGAAGTCCCTGATCATGCCGCAGATCGTCCTGCGTCACGACCCCGCCACGGGCCGGACAACGGTCGAGGACAGGTTGATCCTTGAAATTCACGGGCGACCCAAGGCGGCGAGCGTCGAATATGTCTACAAGAACCGGGCCGTCATCCGGGCCGTTCATTCCTGGCGACTCGATGGGTTGTCCTACGCAACCGTGCCCGGAGGATACATGGACTTTCAGTTGAAAGTCGAAGCAAACGGACGCGCCTTCGTTGCGACCCTTCCGCCGCGCGCCCCTTTTACCCCTTCCGCCTCCGCCAAAGGGCAGTGTTCCTGATCCGCGGCCTGCCCCGCGCATCATGGCTGCCCGGTTGCGATCCGGCATGGTCGACCGCCTCACCCCGCGCCTGCGCATTGTCCCGATGGTTCGGTCCCCTGACAACAATCCGGAAACATCGTCGCAAGATGCCTCTGACTTGCTGATTCATCGACTTCATTTGGCCGCATTCGGAAACAATACCGGCGTTGTGGTCCGATGGCACGGACCGTGTGGTGACAAAGGGGGCCGGGCATGGCGCAGAAGTTTCTGGTGGTCGACCTTGACGGAACGCTCATCCGGTCGGACATGCTGTTCGAAAGCTTCTGGTCCGCCTTCTCGCTGCGCTGGACCACCCCGTTCAGTGCCGCGCGGCGTCTGGTGGACGGGCGGGCGGCGCTGAAGGCGCAGCTTTCGGCGCAGGGCCCGGTCGATGTCGCCTCGCTGCCCTACAATGCCGCCGTGTTGCAATACATCGCCGACTGGCGCGCGGGCGGCGGGCGCACCGCGCTGGTCTCTGCCGCGAACCAGATCCAGGCCGACCGGGTCGCAGCCCACCTTGGCCTGTTCGACGAGGTGCACGGATCGGACGCCACGACCAACCTCAAGGGCGCACGCAAGGCCAGCTTTCTGGTGACCCGGTTCGGAAACCGGGGCTTCGATTATATCGGCGATGCCGAAGCCGACATTCCCGTGTGGGAAAAGGCCTCGCGCGCCATTCTGGTGAACGTGCCCGAAGCTGTCCGTGCCCGCGTCGCGGCCTTCGGGCGCGAGGTGGTCGAGCTTCCGGCGCAACTGCCCACGGTCGCACCCTACCTGCGCGTCCTGCGGCCGCATCAGTGGCTGAA
Source organism: Rhodobacter sp. (assembly GCA_027487575.1). Lineage (GTDB taxonomy): Bacteria > Pseudomonadota > Alphaproteobacteria > Rhodobacterales > Rhodobacteraceae > JAIYDJ01. The sequence continues at coordinate 13,250 of JAIYDJ010000121.1, forward strand.
GAACATGCTGGTCTTCCTGCCGCTGCTGGCCGCGCACCAGTTCGACATGGTCACGCTCGGCCAATCCCTGCTGGCCTTCGTCGCCTTCTGCCTGATCGCGTCCAGCGTCTATGTGCTGAACGATCTGCTCGATCTGGCCGCCGACCGTGCCCACCCGCGCAAGCGCAACCGGCCCTTCGCCTCGGGCGCGGTGCCGCTGTCGCATGGCACGGTGCTGGCCCCGGTGCTGCTGCTGGCAGGTCTTGCGGTGGCCCTGACGCTGGGCGAGGCGTTCGTGCTGACGGTTCTGGCCTATTACGTCGCGACCACCGCCTATTCGCTGTATTTCAAGCGTCAGCCGCTGGTGGATATCTGCCTTCTGGCCGGGCTTTACACCGCCCGCATCGTGGCGGGGGCCGTGGCGACCGGCATTCCGCTGTCGGTCTGGTTGCTGGCCTTCTCGATCTTCTTCTTTTTCTCGCTGGCTGCGGTCAAGCGGCAGACCGAACTGGCCGATGCCGCCGCCTCGGGGCGGATCGGCGCGGCGGGGCGCGGTTACCGGGTCGAGGATCTGCCGATGGTGATGGGGATGGCGACCGCCTCGGGCTATGTCTCGATCCTCGTGATGGGCCTTTACGTCAACTCGCCCGCCGTTCTGGCGCTTTACGCCAATCCGCCGGTGCTGTGGGGGGTCTGCCTCGTGCTGTTCTTCTGGTTCAACCGGATCGTCATGCTCACCCACCGTGGAGAGATGCACGACGATCCGGTGGGGTTTGCCGTCACCGACTTCACCAGCCAGATGTGCTTTGCCCTGATCCTTGTCATCACCGCGCTGGGAGCGCTGCAGTGACTATCGCCCTTGCCCTGCGATTCGCCGGATTTGCCGTGATCGCGACGCTGGTCAACCTTGGCGCGCAGCGGGTCGTGCTCGGCTGGGCCGGGGGCGGTCTGCTGGCGGCGATGGTTGCGGGCACCGCGCTGGGATTGCTGGTCAAGTATCTGCTCGACAAGCGCTGGATCTTCGACGACCGCAGCACCGGCCTGCGCGCGCATGGCCGCCGCTTTTCGCTGTATGCCGGGATGGGTGTGCTGACCACGCTGCTGTTCTGGGCGGTCGAGGCTGGTTTCTGGTGGACCTTCCAGACCCATGCGGCACGCGAGGCGGGCGCGGTTCTGGGCCTCGGCCTTGGTTACATCCTGAAATACGCCCTTGACCGGCGCTTTGTCTTCACCGTCTCGCCTGACCGGAGCCTTGCATGATGCTGTCCGGCTGGGGCAGATATCCACGGCAGGACTGCCGGGTCAGCCGCCCGCGCGACGAGGCTGCGGTGCGCGCACAGGTGGCCAAGGGCGGCCTGATCGCACGGGGCAACGGCCGCGCCTATGGTGACAGCGCCCTGAGCCGCGCCAACACCGTCGACATGCGCGGCTTCGACCGGATGCTGGGCTTCGACGAGACAACCGGCCAGCTTGTGGCGGAATCGGGCGTGCTGCTGGCGGATGTGATCCGCGTTTTTCTGCCGCGCGGCTGGTTTCCCTTTGTCACACCCGGCACCAAGTTCGTCACCCTCGGCGGGATGATCGCGGCCGACGTGCACGGCAAGAACCACCACTGCGAGGGCGGCTTCGGCGGCTTTGTCGACTGGATCGATGTCATGGGACCGGACGGCGCGGTGCGCCGCACCCTGCCGGGTGACGATCTGTTCGCCTGGACCGTTGGCGGCATGGGCCTGACCGGGGTGATCCTGCGCGCCGCCTTCCGCCTGCGCCGGGTCGAAACCGGCTGGATCCGCCAGCGCACGATCCCCACCGCCAACCTTGCCGACACGCTGACCGCGTTTCAGACCCATCACGACGCCCGCTATTCCGTCGCCTGGATAGACTGCCTCAGCCGCGGTGCCGATCTGGGCCGGTCGCTGCTGACGCTGGGCGACCATGCCGATCTCGACGATCTTTCGGCAGAACAGCGCAAGGCCCCCTTCGCCCCGCCCGCCCGGCGCACGCTGGGCATGCCGCTGGACGCACCGGGGTTCCTTTTGAACCGCCACACGGTCGCGGCCTTCAACCGCGCCTATTACAAGCGCGGACTGGCCGCTGCGGGCGACGCGCTGACCGGGTGGGACAGCTATTTCTACCCGCTCGACGCCATCCTGGGCTGGAACCGCATCTATGGCCGCCGGGGTTTCGTCCAGTTTCAATGCGCGCTGCCGCTGGAAACGTCGGCGGCAGGGCTGACCGACCTCTTGCAGACGATTTCCGCCACCGGTCTGGGGTCGTTTCTGGCCGTGCTGAAACGGCTTGGCCCGCAAGGCGCGGGTCTGTCCTTCCCGATGGAGGGGCATACACTTGCGCTCGACTTTCCGGCCACGCCCGCCGCGCTGGCGCTGCTGGCCGATCTTGACCGGATCACGCTGGCACATGGCGGGCGGTTCTATCTTGCCAAGGACAGCCGCCTGACCCCCGACATGTTGCGCCGCACCGATCCGCGCGTCGCCGCGTTCCGCGCCATGCGCGATGCGGCGGCGCTGCCCGCGTCCTTTTCGTCCTCCCAGTCCGAAAGGCTTTACCTGTGACCCTGCTTCCCGTGTTGATCCTTGGCGCGCGGTCGGACATCGGCCTTGCCGTCGCACACCGCTTTGCCGCCGCAGGCCACCCGATCCAGCTGGCCGCCCGCGCCCCCGAAACGCTGGAGGCGGACCGCGCCGATCTGGCCCTGCGCCACGGTGTTGCAGTTACGCTGCACACCTTCGACGTGCTCGACACCGCCAGTCATCCGGGCTTTGTCGCGGACCTTGGCACCTTGCCGCAGATCGCCGTCTGCGCCGTGGGACTGATGGGCGATCAGGCGGGCAGCGAGGCTGACCCCGCCGCAGCGGCGCTTGTTCTGCGCAGCAATTTCGAAGGCCCGGCCGCGATCCTGGGCCTGCTCGCCAACCGGTTCGAGGCGCGGGGCAGCGGCACGATCGTCGGCATCAGTTCTGTCGCGGGCAATCGCGGGCGGGCCACCAACTATGTCTACGGATCGGCCAAGGCGGGCTTTACCGCCTGGCTGTCGGGCCTGCGCAACCGGCTGGCCAAGAAGGGGGTCAACGTCCTGACCGTGCTGCCGGGCTTTGTTGCCACACGGATGACGGCCGGGCTTGACCTTCCGGCCAAACTGACCGCGCAACCCACAGAGGTCGCCGAGGCGGTCTTTCGCGCCGTCACGGCGGGCCGCAGCGTGATCTATGTCCGGCCGATCTGGGCGCTGATCATGACGATCATCCGCAACATCCCGGAACCCCTGTTCAAAAGGATGAAGCTGTGACCGCGCCGCGGCCCGGTGCGGGCGAACGATTTGCGGTGCTGGAAACCAGCACGATGCTGGCCTGGCTGATCTGCCTGGCCTGCGTCGGCATCATGTTCGCCACCGTGCGCGAGGTGCCCTCTCTCGGGGCGGGGGGGGCCATCGTCGATTTCGACGTGTTCTACATCGTGGGGCAGATGATCTGGGACGGCACGCTGCCACAGGCCTATGACATCGACACCATGCGCGCGATCCAGAAGTCGATCACCGGCGAAGACACCTTCATGCCCTGGACCTATCCGCCGCACTTCGACCTTGTGACGGCGCTGCTTCCGTTCGGTTCGCGCGGTCTGTCCTATGCGGTGTTCATCACCGTGACCTTCCTTGGTTACATCCATGTGCTGCGGCGTCTGTCCGGGCCTTACCTGACCGCCGTCCTGATCGCCCTGCTGCCTGCGCTGGTGATGACGATGCGCATCGGCCAGAACGGGTTCATGACGGCGGCGCTGGTCGGCCTGTTCTGCCTTGCCTTTCTGAACGGCCGGACCGTGGCCGGGGTGCCGCTGGGGCTGATGGTGATCAAGCCGCATCTGGCGCTGGGTCTGGGTGTTCTGGTTCTGGTGACCCGGCGCTGGAAGGTGCTGGTTCTGGGTCTGGCCGTGGTCGCGGCGGTCTCGGCCCTCGCGACGCTGGCGTTCGGCACCGAAGTCTGGCCCGCCTTCCTTGCCAGCGTGCCCGAAGCGCAGGAGTCGATGAAGCGCGGCCTTTATCCGATGTTCCGGATGACGTCGGCCTATGCGGCGCTGTTCACGCTGGGCATGGCACCGGGGGCGGCGATGATCGCGCAGGGCTGCGTCGCCGCTGCCGCCTGTGCCTCGATCGTGGTGGCCAGCGTCAGGGGCATGCCCATGCGGCAAGTGCTGGGCCTGTCCTGCCTCGCGACGCTGGCGATCAGCCCCTACAATTACGACTACGACATGCCGATCCTTGGCATAGGCTTTGCGCTGATGGCCTCCGACCTGATGGCGCGGGCGCGTCCGGTCGAAAAGCTGGCGTTGCTGGGCCTGACATGGCTGTCCTGCGGTTGGGGAATGGCGATGGTCACGCTGCGCCGCCACCTCGACATCAGCGATTCGCCCCCCGATCAGGTGTCATTGGCCGCCTTCGGGCACCTGATGCTGATCGGGCTGGTCTGGCACATCCTGCGCCGTGAAGCCAGGTCGCAGCACGGCACAATGCCCGCCAAAGAACTGGCGGCACGGGGCTGAGCCAGACCGGAACGCCCCGGTGGGCCTTGGGACCGGCCCAGATCGCCGCTTGCGCAGGGACTGGCTGACGGGTATACGCCCGGCTTTCCCAAGGCCCGGAAGTCATGCTAGGCTTGGGAAAAGGCCCTGCGCCGGGGCTCTATCGGCGCTGTTTTGGAGGACGATGTCCTGTCTCATTCTGACCCCGCGACCGGCTTGCCGGTCGGCCCCCGGGCGGCGCGCGTGACGCCCGCCCTCGATCCCGCAGTTGCCGCCCCGTACACCCCCGACGACGTGTTGCGCCTCGTGCTCGCCTCGCTTGACGATGACAAGGCCGAGGAAGTGGTGCAGATCGACTTGCGCGGCCGGTCCGATGTGGCCGACTACATGGTCATCTGCTCGGGCCGGTCGACCCGCCAGGTCGCCTCGATCTCGGAAAAGCTGGTGGACCGGCTGAAGCAGGATATAAAGCTGGCATCGCGGATCGAAGGCAAGGACACGGGTGACTGGGTGCTGATCGACGCGGGCGATGTCATCGTGCACGTCTTCCGTCCCGAAGTGCGCGACTTCTATCAGCTTGAAAAGATGTGGATGCCCGGCGCGCAGCATCGCCAGACGATGGACCGTCTGGGGGAATAATGCGCGTCCATCTCTGCGCCGTCGGCCGTTTGCGCCAGGGGCCGGAGCGGGCGCTGATCGACGACTATGTGACCCGGTTCGACCGCACCGGGCGCGCCCTTGGCCTTGGTCCGCTGTCGGAACACGCGGTCGAGGACAAGCGCGGGCTGGGCATGGCCGCCGAAGCCGAGCTTTTGTCCCGCGCCGTGCCAACGGGCGCGCTTCTGGCCGTGCTGGATGAACGAGGGCGGTCCCTGACCAGCCCCGATTTCGCGGCCCAGCTTGCGCGATGGCGCGATGGCGGGCGGCAGGACGTGGCTTTCGTGATCGGCGGGGCGGACGGGATCGACCCCGCTTTGCGCGACCGGGCCGAATTTGCCCTGTCGTTCGGCGCGATGGTCTGGCCGCACATGCTGGTGCGGGTGATGCTGGCGGAACAGCTTTACCGGGCGACGACAATTCTGGCCGGCGGGCCGTATCACCGGGCGTAGACGCCCCTTGCCTTAGCCTTCGGACCGATCTGGAAACGCGCCAGTGGCGCGTTTCTCGGTCCGTTGCGTCGCAGGCGGGACGCCGAGAGGCAAGGGGGGCTCCGCATTCCCGCCGGTCGGGCAAATCAGGGCGCGCCTGCCCGGGCGGGCGCATCTCGCGCCTGCCCCCGGGCGGGCAGGCGCGGCCTGATTTGATTGATATCAAATCCGGCAAGAGACAGGTTTTTCTGTCCTTGTCCTGCAACCTTGCCCCGCCTCTTTCCCCGGCGTATCACTACTCCAACCCGCGCAACTGGCAGCCCCGATGACCCGAACCCCCGTAGTCCTGTGCATCCTCGACGGTTGGGGCCTTGGCGACAATCCGGGGGTCAGTGCGCCCGCGCAGGCGCATGTCCCCAACTTCAACCGCCTCTGGGCCACCTGCCCGCATGCGACGCTGACCACCTTCGGCCCCGATGTCGGCCTGCCGCGCGGTCAGATGGGCAATTCGGAAGTTGGCCACACCAACATCGGCGCGGGCCGCGTCGTGGCGATGGACTTGGGCGCGATCGACCTTGCGGTCGAGGACGGATCCCTGGCCACGAACCCCGCCGTGCAGTCCTTCATCGACGCGCTGCAGGGTTCGGGCGGGACCGCGCATCTGATGGGCGTCGTGTCCGATGGCGGCGTACATGGCCACATCACCCACTTGGTCGCCGCCGCCCGCATCCTGACCGCCGCCGGATTGCCCGTGCTGATCCACGCCATCACCGACGGGCGGGACGTGGCCCCGTCGTCCGCCGCCAAATTCATTCCGCAACTGCTGGCCGCGCTGCCGCCGGGCGCAAAGGTGGGAACCGTGATCGGCCGTTACTGGGCGCTGGACCGTGACACCAGATGGGACAGGGTGCAGCGCGCCTATGATGCGATGACCCACGCCAAGGGCGACCCCGCCATCGACGCCACCTCGGCCGTCCTGCAATCCTATGGCAGGGGCGAAACCGATGAATTCCTGGCCCCGACCGTGATCGGCGACTACGCGGGCGTCCAGGACGGCGATGGCCTGTTCTGCCTCAACTTCCGTGCCGACCGGGCGCGCGAGATCCTGTCTGCCCTTGGCCAACCCGGTTTCAGCGATTTCGACCCCGGGCAGCAACCGCACTGGGCTGCGATGCTGGGCATGGTCGACTATTCCACCGCGCACAGTGCCTTCATGACCACGGCCTTCCCCAAGCGCGAACTGGTCAACACGCTGGGCGAATGGGTGTCGGCGCAAGGCCTGACCCAGTTCCGGCTGGCCGAAACCGAGAAGTATCCACATGTCACCTTCTTTCTGAACGGCGGGCGCGAACCCCCCTTTCCGGGCGAAACCCGCGCGATGCCGCCCTCGCCCAAGGTGGCGACCTATGACCTGCAACCCGAAATGTCGGCCGCCGCCGTGGCCGACCATCTGGTGCAGGCGATCCACGACCGGATCGACCTGATCGTCGTCAACTTCGCCAATCCCGACATGGTGGGCCACACCGGCATCCTTTCGGCGGCGGTAAAGGCCTGCGAGGCGGTGGACGCGGGCCTTGGCCGCGCCCTGACCGCGCTGCAGGCTGTGGGCGGCGCGATGATCGTGACCGCCGACCATGGCAACTGCGAGTTGATGGTGGACCCGGTGACAGGCGGGCCGCATACCGCCCACACGACCAACCCGGTGCCGGTGATCCTTGTCGGCGGCCCTCCGGGTGCCACGCTGCGCCAAGGCGGCCGCCTCGCCGATCTTGCGCCGACGGTCCTTGCGCTGATGGGGCTGCCGCAACCGGCCGAAATGACCGGTCAAAGCCTGATCGCATGATCCGCGCGGCGCTGACCCTTTTGCTGCTGCTGGCCACCCCAGCCCGTGCCACCGTGGCCGAAGACGCCGCCGCCGCCGCTGCAGCCCTGCAGTCCGCGGTCGCCTCCCTGCAGGAGGCGGACTCGGCACGTGATCGCGTCGCCGCGTTGACCCGCACCATCAAGGCCTATGAATCCGGCCTCGCCGCCCTGCGCGAGGCCCTGCGTCAGGCCACCTTCCGCGAGGCGCAATTGACCCGGCAGTTTCAGGCCGAACGCGCCCGTCTTGCGCAACTCGTCGGTATCCTCGGCCAGATCGACCCCGAACCCGGCCCCCTTCTGCTGCTGCACCCCGCGGGCCCGCTGGGCACCGTGCGGTCGGGCATGATGCTGACGGACGTCACCCCCGCCCTGCAGGCCGAGGCGGAAATCCTGCGCGGCGAACTGGCCGAACTGGCACAGTTGCGCGGGCTGCAGGCCGCCGCAGGCGAAACGCTGGCACAGGGCCTGCAGGCCGCGCAATCCGCCCGCACGGCGCTGTCGCAGGCGATTTCCGACCGCACCGACCTGCCGCGCCGGTTTACCGAAGACCCCGACGTGCTGCGCGGCCTTCTGGAAAGCGCCGACACACTGGATGCCTTCGCCTCGGGCCTGTCGCTGGACGATTCCGCGCAGACCGGCTTTGCCGACGCGCGGGGAACGCTGCCGCTGCCCGTGCTGGGCCGCGTGCTGCTGCGCCCCGGCGAGACGGATGCGACCGGCGTGACCCGCCCCGGCGTGACGCTGGCCACGCGGCCTTTGGCACTGGTGACGGCACCCTGGCCCAGCACCGTGCGCTACACCGGCCCGCTGCTCGACTACGGAAATGTGATGATCCTCGAACCGGGCGGGGGCTATCTTCTGGTGCTGGCAGGGCTAGACATCGTCTATGGGCAGGTGGGCGACGTCATAGCCGCAGGAGCACCCATCGGCCTGATGGGCGGCCCGGCGCACGACAGTGCCGACATTCTGGCGCCAGCAGCAGATGGTGGTGGCACAGCCGGATCGGAAACGCTTTACTTGGAACTGAGGCATGAGGCACAGCCAGAGGACCCGACATCATGGTTCGCGGCATTAGGGGAATGAAACTGGCATGAAGAAGTTCGTGATGGCCGCCTTGGGTGGCACCTTGGCGGGGGCGCTGATCACCACGCAGGTGGCCGGTCCGCTGATCGCGCAAGAGGCCGAAAAGTCGTCGAACGTCTATGAACAGCTTGACCTGTTCGGCGACATCTTCGAACGGGTGCGCGGCCAGTACGTCGAAGAGGTCGACAGCAAGGACCTGATCGAAGCCGCGATCAACGGCATGCTGACCTCGCTTGACCCGCATTCCTCGTACCTTGGTGCGGAAGACTTCGGCGACATGCAGGTGCAGACCCGTGGCGAATTCGGCGGGCTGGGCATCGAGGTCACGCAGGAAGAGGGGTTCGTCAAGGTCGTCTCTCCGATGGACGGCACCCCGGCCGATCAGGCGGGCATCCTTGCGGGCGACTTCATCACCCACGTCAATGGCGAATCGGTTCTGGGGCTGGCGCTGGATGATGCGGTCGAACTGATGCGCGGCCCGGTCGGGTCTGAAATCATCATCACCGTCGCGCGCGAAGGCGTGGCAGAACCCTTCGACGTGTCGATCATCCGCGACACCATCAAACTGGTCGCCGTGCGCAGCCGCGTCGTGGGCAACACGGTGGTTTTGCGCGTGACCACCTTCAACGATCAGACCTATTCGGGCCTGCAGTCGGAACTGAAAAAGTCGGTCGAGGAACTGGGCGGGATGGACAAGGTCAATGGCTTTGTCGTCGACCTTCGCAACAACCCGGGCGGGTTGCTCAATCAGGCGATCATGGTGTCCGACGGTTTCCTTGAAAAGGGCGAGATCGTGTCGACCCGTGGTCGCAGCGCCGAAGAGGGTGAACGCTTCAACGCCGAAGCGGGTGATCTGGCGGCGGGCAAACCCATGGTCGTGCTGATCAACGGTGGTTCTGCGTCAGCCTCGGAAATCGTGGCGGGCGCGCTGCAGGACCATCGCCGCGCCATCGTCGTGGGCACCAAGAGCTTTGGCAAAGGATCGGTCCAGACCGTGATCCCGCTGAAGGGCGATGGCGCGATGCGGCTGACCACGGCGCGCTATTACACCCCGTCGGGACGCTCGATCCAGTCGCTGGGCGTGATGCCTGACATCGTGGTCAATCAACCCGTTGTCGATCCGGTCGAGGAAGGCGCCGAACCCGAAACCACGTCGGCAGCCGACCGCGCCCGGTCCGAAGCCGATCTGCGCGGCGCGATCAGCAATGACTCGATGACCGAGGACGAACGCAAGCTTTTGGAAGAGGAACGCGCCCGCACCGAAGAAACGGCCAAGCTGCGCGACGAGGATTACCAGCTTGCCTATGCCGTCGACATCCTGCGCGGCCTTTCGGCTGTCGCGCCCGCCACACCCTGACCCGAAAAGGGGGGCCGCACCCGCTGCGGCCCCGACCCAGATGCAACCTGCCCTGACAATCGACCCCGACAGCCTGCCCTACCGCCCCTGCGTCGGGGTCATGCTGATCAATTCCGCCGGCCTGATCTTCACCGGACGGCGGATCGACAGCACCGCCCCGGCCTGGCAGATGCCGCAGGGAGGCATCGACGAGGGCGAAAAACCCCGCACGGCCGCCTTGCGCGAACTGGGCGAGGAAACCGGCATCGGCCCCGATCTGGTCGAATTTGTCGACAAGGTCAAAGGCTGGGTCACCTACGACCTGCCGCCAGACCTGCTGGGCCGCGCCTGGGGTGGCAAGTATCGCGGACAGCGGCAGAAATGGTTTCTCTACCGCTTTCTGGGGACCGACGCGGAGGTCAACATCGCCACGGAACACCCCGAGTTTTCCGAATGGCGCTGGATCACCGCCGACGACATGCTGGCCGCCATCGTCCCGTTCAAGCGTGATGTCTATGCGCAGGTGGTCACGGCCTTCCGGCCCCATCTCGCGTAGAATGGGCAGTCTTGCCCATCCTACGTGACATCAGCCACCGCGATCGCGGCGCGGCGCTGCATCTCGGGTACGGCCATCGAATGCGCCAGAAAAACTGCGATCGGCATCATCCGCCAGTATTGCCCTTCGTCCCCGAATCGGATTGTCGCGATTTCGCGAAGGGTTATCCGGCCCGCAAAGAACACGGACAGACGTGCGGGATCGGTCATCGACGGCCACACCCGGCGCCAGATCAGTCGGTCCGCGGGAAGCACCAGCCCGAATTCCTCGTGCACCTCGCGCAGCAGACAGGCTTCGGGCGACTCGTCCCCCTCGCGACCGCCGCCGGGCAAGTCCCACAGGTTGCGCCACGGCAGGCCGTCATGGTCATCGCGCAGATAGGTCAGGATCGCCCCGTCACACAGCAGCGCCGCCTTGGCCCCGACGAAATCCGCAACCGATGCGTTGGGCTCCGCGTCATCAGCCTGTGCGCAGGCCGACGGATGCTTTGCAATGCCCGGCATGGGTCAGTTGTCGTTGATGTCGCGGTCCCACAGCTTCACCTGCCCGGCACGCACGCCGACGGTCTTGCGCAGCACCAGCCAGGCCGCGACCGACAGCACCGCAAAGGCCAACAGCAGCAGCGGCAGGTTCGCGCCAAGAACCCCGATGCCAACCAGCACCCCGGTCAGCACCGCCCCGATGGCAAAGCCCAGAAAGATGAAGCCCGGCGCAAGCACCTCGAGCACGCCAAGCGCGAACCCGGCGACGACCCACAGCCACCACGTCGCCCACATCTCAGGTCCGCCCCTTCAGCATCTTGAATGCGTCACCAAAGGCGTCCAGCGCCTGCGCGGGCACGATGATCATCTGCTTGCCCGCCCCCTGCCCCACCGCCGTAAGCGCCTCGACCTGTTTCAGCGCGACCTGATACTGCGCCGCCTCGATCCCGCTTTCCTTGATCGCCACGGCGATCACGCCCGTCGCATAGGCCTCGGCATCGGCGAGGATGCGCCGCGCCTTGGCTTCCTGCTCGGCCGCATACAACTCGGCGTCGGCGTTCAGTTCGACCGCGCGCTTCTTGCCCTCGGCCTCCGTCACCTGCGCCCGGCGTGCGCGTTCGGCGTTCAACTGTTGCAACATCGCCGTCCGGGTCGCCTCGTCCAGGTTCACGTCCAGAATTTCGGCGCGCGTCACCTCGATGCCCCAGTCATCGACCATCGCGCGGACCTGTGCCCGGATGTTGGCCGTCACCTCGTTGCGGTTGGACTGGACCTGATCCAGTTCCATCTTGCCGATTTCCGACCGCACGATCCCCGCCACCGTGGTCGCAATCGCGGCGTCCACATCGCGGATGCGGTACACGGTCTTTTCCGGCTCGGTGATGCGGTAGAAGACGGAGGTTTCCACCTTCACCAGCACGTTGTCGGTGGTGATGGCGTCCTGCTGCGCGGTGGGCAACTGGCGTTCCAGCACCGAAATGCGGTGCGCGACCCGGTCCAGAAACGGCACGACAAAGTTGATCCCCGGCCCCAGCACCGACCGCAACCGGCCAAACCGTTCTACCACATGCTTTTCCGACTGCGGCACAATCCGCACGCCCAGAAAGATGCAAAGGATGATGAAGACGGCAATCGCCAGAAAGACGGCATTGCCGCCGAGAAAATCGTTCACATCCATGCTTTGGTCCTCCAAAAACCCGTGCGAACACTGCCCTGAAACGTGGCCTTGCGCAACATCTGCCTGCCACCCTCGACAGCCCGCCCCCCCCGGCGCATAGTTGGCCGATCATGCCCGCCCTGTGCCGCGACTGCCTGACCTCTTTCGAACAAGGCCCGCGCTGCCCCGCCTGCCGGTCGCCGCGTCTGGTGGCGCATGCCGAACTCAACAGCCTGACCATCGCGCATATGGATTGCGATGCCTTCTATGCGAGCGTGGAAAAGCGCGACAACCCCGCGCTGCGCGACCAGCCGGTGATCGTCGGTGGCGGCACGCGCGGGGTGGTTTCGACCTGCTGCTACATCGCCCGCATCCAGGGCGTGCGATCCGCCATGCCGATGTTCCAGGCGCTGAAGCTGTGCCCGCAGGCGGTTGTGGTGAAACCCCGCTTCCCGGCTTACGTCGAGGCATCCCGCGCCATCCGCGCGATGATGGAGGCGCTGACCCCCGCGATCGAGCCTCTGTCGCTCGACGAAGCCTTTCTCGATCTGACCGGCACGGTGCGCCTGCACGGCATGCCCCCGGCGACCCTGCTCGCCCGCCTGACCCGCGAGATGGAAACCCAGTTGGGCCTGACCGGCTCGGTCGGCCTGTCGCACAACAAGTTCCTCGCCAAGATCGCCTCCGACCTCGACAAGCCCCGAGGGTTTTCGGTGATCGGCTTGACCGAAACCGAACGCTTCCTGCTGCCCAAGTCCGTTCGCATCATCTGGGGCGTGGGCACCGCCACCCAGGCCGCGCTGGAGGCCGCAGGCATCCGCACCATCGCCGACCTGAAACGCTGGGACCGCACCGATCTGATCGCGCGATTCGGTTCGGGCGGCGACCGGTTGTGGCATCTGGCACGGGGGCTGGATTCGCGGCGGGTCAACCGGGATGAAAAGCTGAAGTCGATCAGCAAGGAAACCACCTTCAACGAAGATACCGCCGACCCCGACATCCTCGACGGTCATATCTGGCGGCTGTCCGAACAGGTCGCCGACCGGGCCAAGGCCAAGGCGCTGTCAGGCCGCACCGTCACGCTGAAGCTGAAGAAGGGCGATTTCCAGATCGTCACCCGCCGCCATGCGCTGCCCGACCCGACGCAACTGACCGACCGCATCTACCGCGCCGCCGCCGACCTGTTTTCCGCCGCCCCGCAGGGCCCGTTCCGGCTGATCGGCGTGGGGATCAGCGACCTTGCCCCCGAAGCCGCCGCCGACCTCAGCCGCGACCTGCTGGACCCAGACGCCCCCAAACGCGCCGCCGCCGAACGCGCCACCGACGCCATCCGCGCAAGGTTCGGCGCGCAGGCGATCATCAAGGGGCGGAGTTTGAGGTAACCGCGTGCCCGCACCTCAAACGCCCCTCGCCCTCGTGGGAGGGGTTGCGGGGAGGCGGATCCCTGATGAAAGAAAATCTACTCCGCCGCCAGCGGCACCTGCCGCCGTCCCGCCGCTGCAATCTCGGCCACCACGCCCGCCATCATCTCGCGGAACCCGGCGAAGCCGGGCAGCAGCTCGACCGTCGCCTCGTTCATGTAGAGGCTCCGGTCGATTTCCACCTGCACCACATGCTGCAACACCGATGGGCGGCCGTAGGCCTGTGCGATGTAGGCCCCGGCGAAGGGCGCGTTGCGGGCCACCCGCAGGCCCGCGCCCTGAAACGCCGCCTCGACCCGCGCCATCACGTCCGCGCCCGCCGCAGCACCAAACCGGTCGCCCAGCACCACCTCTGGTCGCGGCTGTCCGGGGCGGGCGTGCGCCTCGATCGCCTCGTGCGGCATCGAGTGGCAGTCTATCACGACCGCTTCGCCGAACTCGGCCCGCGTGTCGCGGATCAGCCCGCGCAACGCCGCGTGATAAGGGTGCCACCACGCCGCAATGCGAGCCTCGGCCTCTGCCAGTGGCATCTTGCCCCGATAGATCATCCGCCCCCCCGCCACCACGCGCGGAATGACCCCCAGCCCGGACGAGATGCGCGGATTGTGCGCGGGGCGCGAGATGCCTTCGATCACGCCGGGGTCCAGCTCGTCATGCGCGCGATTCAGGTCCAGAAAGGCGCGCGGCATCCGGGCCGACAGCAAAGGCGCGCCGTTCTGCGGGGCCATGTCGAACAGGCTGTCGACGAAGGCATCTTCCGAGGACCGGATCGCGCGCGCGTCCAGACCGGACGAGGCGAGGAACGCTGCCGGATAGTCGCGCCCGGAATGGGGCGACGAAAAGATCACCGCCGTTTCCTGCCGCAGGGGCCGGATCAGCCGATAGGCGTCATGGGTCATGCACCCTCCTGTCACAAAAGTGGTATAGCGCGGAAATCCGGCGCACCAAAACCCCTTGAACAGCCCCGCGACTCTATTTATAGCAACCACATCGACGCGGTCCCGCCCGCGTCCTTTTTGTTTGGGCGGGGCAGCATAGACAAGGCGGGCGGTTAGCTCAGCGGTAGAGCACTACGTTGACATCGTAGTGGCCACTGGTTCGATCCCAGTACCGCCCACCATTCACCGTCTTCCTTCGGGAGGGCTCGTTGTTTTCATTCGGCGCAGACGCGCCGCGAACAGGAGGACCGATATGAAGGTCGCAAACTCGCTCCGCTCGCTGAAGACGCGTCATCGCGATTGCCAGGTCGTGCGCCGCAAAGGCCGCGTCTATGTGATCAACAAGACGCAAAAGCGCTACAAGGCCCGCCAGGGTTGAGGTCGCGTTTCAGGGGTGAATAGGCCGCCGGGGAAAACCTCTGGCGGCTTTTTCTTTTTGGGAATCTGGTTTTGCAGACCGATCAGAGGATCGTCCGGCGGACGATCCCCCGGTCCGTTGGTTAAAGCCGCAAGGCGTAGACCAAAGGGTTATCCACAATGCAGAGGGTGGCAAATCCGGCAAGGACCGCTGATCTCACCGGTTCGCTCGTCGGCGCCTGAGTGGTTCGACCCATCCCCGGCCTGACAATTCTTCTCTGCCAGCTCACTGCAACGGCACAAGCGCCGCTGCCGGAACCCACCCCAGCGCCTTTCCATCCTTCGCGATCCGCGCGAACCCGTTCTGTTCCTCGATCCGGAACACCCCAAAGAACACGCCCGCGTCGATGACCATCACCTCTGCCCCGCCCGGCCCGTCCGCCACCGGCGTGCCCCCGGCGACGACATGAGTCAGCGTCGCGGGGAAGCTTTCCGGCGCATCCCCAAGCACCGTCACCGCAGCGCCCAGCGCAAAGTCCGACCCCTTGATCGACATCTGCGGCACCTGCCGCATCCCGAACGCGGCCGCCGAAATCTCGGGCACTTTCACGTCCAGATAGCTGGCCAGTTCCGTGACCTCGATCGTGGCATTGCCGTTGGTGTCGCCCAGCGCCATCGCGTCCAGCAGGCTCCAGGTCATCACCCCGTGTCCGCGATAGCCCTCCAGCGCGGGCGCGTCGTCGGTCGATGCCGACAGGATCGTGCGCCCCATCGCCCGCGTCAGGCGTTCCACCGCCGCCGACTGCGCCATCGCGGCATCGACCGACCGGGTGCCGGTCAGGCTGCCGCTTTCGCAGGTGTCATAGATCATCACCGACTTGCGGGCCTTGACCCGCGCCGCCCATTCCTGCCAGCGGTCCTGGTCGATCCCGCCCGCCCGGAACGGATCGTCGCCCTGAAACCGGAAATCCTGCGGGATGAAGTAGTATTTCCCCTCGACCGTCTTGCCGTGGCCCGCGAGGAAGAACAGGAAAACATCCTGCGATTTCACAACCCGGCCCATCTCGGCGAAGGCCGCGTCCAGCTTGCCTTCGGTCACATCGCCATCCAGCAGCGTCACGACATTCACGGTCGAAAACAGCCCCGCTCCGGCCTTGCGCATCGCCTCGCCAAAGGCGCGCGCATCGGCTGCGGCGTATTTCAACTGCAACCTTCCATCGGCATAGTCGTTTACCCCCACCGCCAGCACATGCAGGGCGGGCGGCTCGGTGGGTGCCACACCGTCCCATTCGACCGTCAGGGTCCGGGGTGCCGACGCGAGCAGACCGGCCGCATTGTAGGCCACCACCTCGATCAGGTTCTGCCCCGGCTCCAGCGCCAGACGCGTCGAGGCCTTGGGCGCGTCAGACTCCAGCGCTTCGGCCGCGCGGGTCTGGACATCGACGGTCAGCCCGTTCAGCCGCCACTCCACCCGGCCGATCCCGCCGCCTTCGTCCTGCAGTTCCACCTCGACGTCGATCTCGGGGGCGGGGGCGTTGAACCCCTCGACCGGCAGCGAAAACCGGGTCACGGGTGCCGGACCCGACCCCAGGATGCGGCCAAGGTCCAGTTCGGCCGCCGCCGCGGCGACCACGCCGTCGGGATCGCCCGCCAGCTTTGCCGCCACCAGATCGGGCCGGTAAAGCGCCTGATACACCTGATCGACCGAGAATGCCCGCAGCCCGTTGGACACCGACACCAGATTTGCCCCCTTGGCCGAGGCCGCAAAGAACCCCTCTGGCGTCAGAACCAGCCATTCGCCATCCGGGCTGGCCAGAAATTCCGCCAGCAGCGCGCCTGTCGTCAGGTCATAGGCACGGTGGATGCCGACCGCGTCCGACACCGCCCCGAGCCGCCCGTCGTCCAGGGCGGTGGGGTAGTCCACAGCCGTCAGGCGGTCCAGCCGGGCCTGAATTTCGGGCGGATAGGTCTGCGCCTCTTCGTAATCCACCCGCGTGGCAATCGCCGCCTGCTCGTCTTCAGACAGCGGAATCGGGGCCAGCGTCGACATGTCGAATCCCGTGACGAGATTTTCTTCCAGTCCCGAATACAGATAGAAAACCTGCCCTTCCGTCTCGACCCGCTCTTCGACGCCGAACCCCAGGCCGCCTGTCGGCACCACGGTTTCAAGCCGCCCCTGTGCCAGGTCCCAGACCCAGACCTTGCTGCCCCCGTCCGACGCGAAGTACTGCGTGCCCGACAAAAGGCCAGTCGTCGCCTCGGCCAGCGTCAGGGGGGATGCGAAACTGGCGGTCACGACCCCCCGCACCGGGTCCAGCAGCAGGATGTCCTGCCCCTCCATCCCGACGATGACCAGCCCACCCCCGGCGGCAAAGCCCAACCTGTCCACCGAATAGATGAACCGCGTCAGCCCGGCCTCGGTCGCTTCGGCATTCCGGTCCAGCGCCTGGTTGAACACCACATCCCCGGTCGCAAGGTCGCGCACCTCGATGATGGCGACGTAGTCCGCATCCTGTTCGTCGCGCTGCCCGGCATAGGCCACCAGCTTGCCATCGGCGGACACATCCAGCGTCAGGATATCGCGGATGCCTTTCGGCAGGTCGATGCTGCGTTTGCCCTCGACAGTCACGACCTCAAGCCAGTTGCGCGGGTGAAAGTAGCCATCTGCCTGTTCTTCCAGCACCGTGCGCAGATTGACCAGAACCCCGTCTGCCGTCAGCGCCATCGCGGGAACCGCGCTGGTGAAGGGTCCGTTTCCGTATTCAAGCGGCGGCCCTTCCGCCTGTCGGGCCAGCACTTCCCCTTGCAGCGTCGCCGCGATCAGACCACCCCGGACCGTCCCCCCGAAGATCGTTTTCCCATCGGCCGAAAACCGGATCTTGTGGGCGCTTTCAAGGATGTGCGCCCCCTGCCTGCCCGTCTTCGCGTCCCAGAGGCGGATCGAATAGCCGTCGGTTGTTGCCAGCGTCGATCCGTCCGGCGACAGGACGATGTCGATCAGCGACCCGTCGTGCGCATGGACCCGGTGCAGTTCTTCGCCGGTCACCGCGTCCACCAGGATCAGGTTTCCCGTCTCCAGCCCAACGGCCAGAATCTGAAGGCCCGGCAGCAGGACGGCCTGCTTGGCGAATTCGACCTTGATCTTGCGGATCAGACGGTGCGTGCGAAAATCCCACAGGGCGATCTCGGCATTCATGCCGAAATCCAGCGTGGTCACCATCACCGTCTCGTCCGCCGCCACGAAGATCGAATGAAACGACGCGATGTCCTGCACCACATAGTAGTGCGGGTTCGACGGCTGCAGGGTGAACCCGGGTTCGCGATCCTTCTGCGCTTCTGCCAAAGCCTGCAGCGGCAAGGTCAGCCGGGTATCGGGATCGGTCGCATCGGGGGCGATCACGCCCCACAGATCACCAACCCGCACCGGAACCACCCCGCCGTCATGCCGCCAGAAATCGTCGAACTGCGGGGATGCGGCGTAGGTCCCGTCCGGCAGGATGAAGCCGCGCCGGTTCCCCACCTCGACCCCCGCCAGACCGTCCGAAAAAGAATAGGCCTGATCGAACTGCGGCGGGATCACATAGCTGCCGCCAAGATCGATGTAGCCCCACTTTCCCGTGGCGAAATCCTTGACCGGGGCCAGACCTTCGGCAAAGTCGCGGGCCGCGGCAAAGTCGGTCGTGAAAACCTTTGCGGTGTCATAAGGTTCGACATAGTTCCACGCCTCGCCACTCCGCACCGCAGCCCGGTTCTGCGCATAGCGACGCACTTGGTCGAACGGCGCGTCCCCGCCGTTGAAGGTGGCGAACTGACAGTCCACGTGGCCTGCCTTGTCGCCGACCCGCACGGCGACATAGCTTTCGGACGGGGCTGACATCTCGGTCACGCCCTCGACCTGCCGCACCGAAGGCTCGATCCCCCGCGTCGCGACCGTGGGCACGCCGTTCGCAAGGCCCACCATGCAGGTACCATCATTGCCTGTCAGCGTGTCGAACGGCAGCGGTTCCTGATCGGCCTGACCATCCAGCCCCACCGCATACCAAGTGCCCTGCCATTGCATCGGCGTGTAGGTCGAAGGTGTCCCGATCGCGTCGAACACGAAGTCCGCCGCCTGTTCGCCGTTAAGGTCGACCAGACCCCACTTGCCATTCACCCGGACGGGAAAGCGGCCGTTTCCGGCATCGCCCACGGCCTGAAACTGCGGCGGCCAGACCCATTGCCCGTCGCGCCCCATCAGCCCCCACAGGTCACCCTGTTTCAGCGGCACAACGCCCTGATGTGCCGACCCGGCATCCTGAAAAGCGGGGTCGACCACCCAGCGAAACGCGTCTTGCGCCAATGCAGGCAGGGGCAGCCCGGCGAAAAGGATCAGCGCCATGCTGCGCACAGACAAGGTTTGCGTCATGCTCATGCCGACAGATTGCGACAGCCGGGCCCCACAACGCAACTGACAAATCCGGTCATCGCCGCTTGAAACCTTGCGTGGTCGACGCATAGTGAGCGTACAGCAAGGAAAGCCGTCCCATGCACCCGAACCCCGCCTTCCGCGAGGCATCGCGCCATCAGAATCTGGACTTCGCCCGCAGCCGGGGCTTTGGCGTGTTGTCCGTGAACGGGCCAGAAGGGCCGCTGGCCGCGCATGTTCCGTTCGAGTTTTCGGACGATGCGGCCGAGGTCCGGCTGCATCTGGCACGCTCCAACCCCATTGCGCGGGCCGGTTTGCCGCTGGCGGCCGTGATCATCGTGTCAGGCCCGGATGCCTATGTCTCGCCCGACTGGTACGGCATGGCCGATCAGGTGCCGACATGGAACTACGTCGCCGTCCATCTGCGCGGCGTCCTGCACCCCGCGCCACCCGACACGCTTCTGCCGCATCTGAACGCAGTGTCCGACCACTTCGAAGCGCGGCTCTTGCCCAAGAGGCCGTGGAAAACCTCGAAGATGACCGAAGGCACCATGGACCGGATGATGCGGATGATCCTGCCCTTTCGCCTGCAGGTCACGGGGGTGGACGGGACATGGAAACTGAACCAGAACAAACCGCCCATGGCCCGCGCGGGCGCTGTGGCGGGTCTGGAGGCACAGGTCGGCCCCGGCGATGCGGCCCGGATCGCGGGACTGATGCGCGACCTGCCGGAATAGCGCCGAACCGCTTGGTTCCGGTTTACACAAGGGTCGGCTGGCCCTAGCATCCTGCCACCCAGTCCGGAGGTTGCCATGGCCCTGCCGCTTGTCCCGCTTGTTCCGATTGCCCTGCGCCTTGGCGCGGCTGCTGCGGCGGCCTATGCCCTGCGGCGCGCCATGGGGTCCGCCATCGCGACCGGCCGCACCGATCAGCGCGCGGAAGACGCGCTTGACGATCTGCAAGACGGCGTGGCGGTCCACTCGCCTGCGGACCGCGCGACCGACGGCGACCGGCAGACCAACACCGCCGCCCGCCTGCGCCGCACGATCCGCTGGGGCAAGCGCGGCGTCGAAATCGACGCGGCGCTGCTGGCCCGGTTTCGCATCCGGCGGCTGTGATGCGGCTGTTCACATCGCCCACCACCCCGTTCGGCCGCAAGGTGCAGGTCGCACTGATTGAAAGCGGACTGGCCGACCGGGTCACCATAGACATCGTCGGCGGCACGCCGCTGGACCCCGGCACCATGCCGCTGGACCGCAATCCCCTTGGCAAGATCCCGGCGCTGGTGCGCGAGGATGGTGGCGCGCTTTACGACAGCCGGGTGATCTGCCGCTATCTGGATCAGGTTTCGGGCGGCAAGCTTTATCCGACCGGCGCGGCCCTTTGGGACACACTGGTGCTGGAGGCGACCGCGGACGGCATGCTGGAGGCGGCCGTGCTGATGGTCTACGAAGCCCGGCTGCGGCCCGAAGAGCTGCGCTTTGCGCCCTGGGTCGATGGGCAGTGGGGCAAGGTATCGCGGGCGCTTGACGCAATCGAGGCGCGCTGGACCGCGCATCTGGCAGGGCCGGTCGACATGGGCCACCTCGCACTCGCCTGCGCGTTAAGCTATCTGGATTTCCGGCATGTCGCCCTTGACTGGCGCCAAGGGCGCCCGACGCTGGCGGCATGGGAGGCGGTCTTTGCCCAAAGACCCTCGCTGATCGCGACCAAACCGCCCGCCGCATAGGCAACACCGCCCGTATTTGCCTCCGTGCACAGCGCAAGCCGTGCGTCAAGATGCGCGGCATTGTCCGCTGGACGACGCACCTGCGCTCCGCTAATTACCGCGGGGCAAGGCTGCGGGGGACTGCGGCCGCTTGATTCAATGAGCCGCGCATATTGCTGTCTCTGAAAGGGAGTTGTTCTCGTGTCCCAAACTGATGAACCTTCCGGCACGCGCCGGGATTTCCTGTACTATGCTACGGGCGGGGCAGCCGCGGTCGCAACCGGTGCCGCCGTCTGGCCGCTGGTCAACCAGATGAATCCGTCGGCGGACGTGCAGGCCCTTGCCTCGATCTTCGTGGACGTGAGCGCGGTCGAAGTCGGCACGCAACTGACCGTGAAATACCTTGGCAAGCCGGTGTTCATCCGCCGCCGCACGCCGGAAGAGATCGAAGAGGCCCGCGCGGTCGCATTGTCCGAACTGCCCGACCCGATGTCGCAGAACTTCAACAACCCCACGACCGATGCCAGCGACAGCAACCGCGCGATGGATGAAGCGGGCGAATGGCTGGTGATGATCGGCGTGTGCACGCATCTGGGCTGTGTGCCGATCGGCGACAAGTCGGGCGATTTCGGCGGCTGGTTCTGCCCGTGCCACGGGTCGCACTACGACAGTTCGGGGCGCATCCGCAAAGGCCCCGCGCCTCGCAACCTCGACATTCCGATTGCGTCTTTCGCAGACGAATCAACCATCAAGCTCGGGTAGGGACAGAACATGGCCGGAATTCCCCACGACCATTATGAGCCGAAGACGAAGGGCGAAAAGTGGCTGAACAGCCGCCTGCCGATCGTCGGGCTGATGTATGACACGCTGATGCTGCCGACGCCCAAGAACCTGAACTGGATGTGGATCTGGGGCATCGTCCTGACGTTCTGCCTTGCCTTGCAGATCATCACCGGCATCGTTCTGGCGATGCACTATACCCCGCAGGTCGACATGGCCTTCGCCAGCGTCGAGCACATCATGCGGGACGTGAACGGCGGGTTCATGCTGCGCTACTTGCATGCCAACGGCGCGTCGCTGTTCTTCGTGGCCGTCTACCTGCACATCTTCCGCGGGCTTTACTACGGGTCGTACAAGGCCCCACGTGAGGTGACCTGGATCATCGGGATGCTGATCTATCTCGCGATGATGGCCACCGCCTTCATGGGCTATGTGCTGCCCTGGGGACAGATGTCGTTCTGGGGGGCCACCGTGATCACCGGGCTGTTCGGGGCGATCCCGCTGGTCGGTCCGGCGCTGCAGGAATGGCTGCTGGGCGGGCCTGCGGTGGATAACGCCACGCTGAACCGCTTCTTCAGCCTGCACTACCTGCTGCCTTTCATCATCGCGGCACTGGTCGCCACCCACATCTGGGCCTTCCACACCACCGGCAACAACAACCCCACCGGGGTCGAAGTGCGCCGCGGGTCGAAGGCCGAGGCGGAAAAGGACACCGTTCCGTTCTGGCCCTACTTCGTCATCAAGGACCTGTTCGCGCTGGCCGTCATCCTTGCCGTGTTCTTTGCCATCGTCGGGTTCATGCCGAACTACCTTGGCCACCCCGACAACTACATCGAGGCGAACCCGCTTTCGACGCCGGCGCACATCGTTCCGGAATGGTACTTCCTGCCGTTCTACGCGATCCTGCGCGCCTTCACGGCGGACGTCTGGATCGTGCAACTGACCCAGTTCGTGACCTTCGGCATCATCGACGCCAAGTTCTTCGGTGTTCTGGCGATGTTCGGGGCGATTGCCGTCATGGCGCTGGCTCCGTGGCTTGACACCTCTTCGGTCCGGTCGGGGCGCTATCGCCCGATGTTCAAATGGTGGTTCGCCCTTCTTGCGGTCGACTTCGTGGTGCTCACCTGGGTCGGTGCCATGCCGAGCGAGGGGATCTACCCCTATATCGCGCTGATCGCCGCCGCGTACTGGTTCGCCTACTTCCTGGTGATCCTGCCGCTGCTCGGCGTGATCGAAAAGCCGCTGCCGCAGCCTCGCACCATCGAGGAAGACTTTGCGACCCACTACAATCCCACCGCGCAAGCGGCCGAGTGAGAGGACCCCACCATGATCCGCACCATCACCCGCGCCGCCGCCGCCGTGTTTGCCCTGTCGTCCGGGGCAGCATGGGCCGCTGGCGAGGTTCACATCGAGGATGTGGCCTTCGCCCATGAAGGCCCGTTCGGCACGTTTGACCAGATGCAGTTGCAACGCGGCCTGCAAGTCTACACCGAGGTCTGCTCGGCCTGTCACGGGTTGAAGCATGTGGCGATCCGGACGCTGGCGGACGAAGGCGGTCCGGCGCTTCCGGAAGACCAGGTCCGGGCCTATGCCACGGCTTTCTCGGTTTACGACGAGACGAACAACCAGCAACTGTTTGACGCGGAAAAGGGTGAATTCCGCCCGCTGACCCCGGCAGACAAGTTCCCCGTGAACATGACCCAAGGCGCGCCCGACCTCAGCCTGATGGCAAAAAGCCGCGCCGCGTTCCATGGGCCCTACGGCACCGGCATTGCCCAGTTGTTCAAGGGCACCGGCGGACCGGAATACATCCATGCGTTGCTGAACGGCTATACCGACGAACCGCCCGCCTGCGCGACGGGCGACGAGGAAGGGTACTATAACAAGGCGTTTCCGAATGGCGGCGTGCCCGACTCCTGCAAGGACGAACACGGGCATCCCCTGATCGAGGGAAGCTGGATCGCGATGGGGCCGCCCTTGTCGGACGATCAGGTGACCTACACCGATGGCACCCCTGCGACGGTCGATCAGATGTCGATGGATGTGGCATCCTTCCTGATGTGGTCGGCAGAACCCAAGATGATGGCGCGCAAGGAAGCCGGTTTTACCGCCGTGGTCCTTCTGACCATCCTCGCCTCGCTGCTGTACCTGACAAACAAGCGGCTGTGGGCAGGCGTCAAGGGCAAGAGAAGCGCCTGATCCACCTGCAAGACATGCAAAAACCCCGCCTTCCGGCGGGGTTTTTGTTTGTGGGGGCCGTCGGGTATCAGCCTTTCATGTTGTCCCAGAAGCCCTTGACCTTGGAAAAGAACGAATTTCCTTCCGGGTTGTTGTCTTCGGACAGTTTCTCGAACTCCCGCAGGATGTCTTTCTGCCGCGCGGTCAGGTTGACGGGGGTTTCAACCGCCAGCTCGATCAGCATGTCGCCAACGCCGCCACCGCGCAGGGCCGGCATGCCCTTGGCACGCAACCGCATCTGCTTGCCGGTCTGCGCCCCTGCGGGCACCTTGACGCGGGACTTGCCACCGTCGATCGTGGGAACCTCCACCTCGCCACCAAGGGCCGCCGTCGCGATCGAGATCGGAACGCGGCAGAACAGATGGCTGCCGTCGCGCTGGAACAGCGGGTGTTCCTTCACCTCGATGAAGATGTAAAGGTCCCCTGACGGTCCACCCCGCATCCCGGCCTCGCCTTCGGCGGCCAGTCGGATCCGCGTGCCGGTTTCCACCCCTGCCGGAATGTTGACCGACAGCGAGCGTTCCTTTTCGGTGCGACCGGCCCCGCCACAGACCCGGCAGGGGTTCTTGACGATCTGTCCGGCCCCGCTGCAGGTGGGGCAGGTCCGCTCGACCGTGAAGAAGCCCTGCTGCGCACGCACCTTGCCCATGCCCGAACAGGTCGGACAGACGGCAGGCTCGGCACCGCCTTCGGCCCCGGTGCCGCGGCAGGTGTCGCAGGCCACCGACGTCGGCACGTTGATCGTCTTCTGGATGCCCTGGTGCGCCTCTTCAAGGCTGACGCGCAGGTTGTAGCGCAGGTCGGACCCGCGCTGCGCCCGCGACCGGCCACCCGGCGCGCCGCCACGCCCACCCATGAAATCGCCGAACAGATCCTCGAATACGTCCGAGAATGCGCTGGCGAAATCACCCTGCTGGCCATAGCCGCGTTGCCCTGCGGCACCGCCGCCACCGCCGCCTTCGAAGGCCGCGTGACCATAGCGGTCATAGGCGGCTTTCTTGTTTTCATCCTTCAGCACGTCGTAAGCCTCGTTCACTTCCTTGAACTGGGCCTCGGCGTTGGGATTGTCAGAGTTGCGGTCGGGGTGCAGTTCCTTGGCCTTGGTGCGGTAGGCCTTCTTCAATTCCTCAGCCGATGCGCCTTTCGAGGCGCCGAGGATTTCGTAGTAATCTCTTTTCGCCATGGGCAAACTCCCTTGCGGAACCGGAGGGGGCGGATCGTTTCCGATCCGCCCCCTGTTCCGTTCCAGCGCCGTTACTTGCGCTTGCTGTTTCCCAGGTCTTCGAAGTCGGCGTCGACGATATCCTCGTCCACCCCGCGCTGTTCGTCGGCCTCGCCACCTTCGGACTGGCTCGATTTGTAGATCGCCTCGCCCAGCTTCATGGCGGCTTCCGTCAGGTTCTGGATGCCACCCTTGATCTTGCCCGTGTTGTCGGACTTCAGGGTTTCTTCCAGCGCGCCCATCGCCAACTCGATCGCCTCGACGGTGGACGGGTCCACCTTGTCGGAATGTTCCGAAAGCGACTTCTTGGTCGAATGCATCAGGCTTTCGGCCTGGTTCTTGGTCTCGACCAGTTCGCGGCGTTCCTTGTCGGCCTCGGCGTTGGCTTCGGCGTCCTTCACCATCTTTTCGATGTCTTCGTCCGACAGGCCGCCCGAGGCCTGAATGGTGATCGCCTGTTCCTTGTTGGTGCCCTTGTCCTTGGCCTTGACCGTCACGATGCCGTTGGCGTCGATGTCGAACGTGACTTCGATCTGCGGCATGCCGCGCGGGGCGGGCGGGATCGATTCAAGGTTGAACTGGCCCAGCATCTTGTTGTCGGCGGCCATCTCGCGCTCGCCCTGGAACACCCGCAGCGTCACCGCGTTCTGGTTGTCCTCGGCGGTCGAGAAGATCTGGCTTTTCTTCGTCGGGATCGTGGTGTTGCGGTCGATCAGGCGGGTGAACACGCCACCCAGCGTTTCGATGCCCAAGGACAGCGGGGTCACGTCCAGCAGAACAACGTCCTTGACGTCGCCCTGCAGCACGCCGGCCTGAATGGCGGCACCGGCAGCCACGACTTCATCGGGGTTCACGCCCTTGTGGGGTTCCTTGCCGAAGAACTTGGTCACTTCCTCGATCACGCGCGGCATGCGCGTCATACCGCCGACCAGCACGACCTCGTCGATGTCGCCAACCGACAGACCGGCATCCTTCAACGCGGCGGCACAGGGCTTCATCGACTTCTTCACCAGATCGTCGACAAGGCTTTCCAGCTTGGCGCGCGTCAGTTTGACCACAAGGTGCAGCGGTTGGCCGGTGTTGCGGTCCATGCTGATGAAGGGTTGGTTGATTTCGGTCTGGCTGGCCGACGAAAGCTCGATCTTGGCCTTTTCGGCCGCTTCCTTCAGGCGCTGCAGCGCCATCTTGTCCAGCGTCAGGTCAACGCCATGCTCTTTCTTGAACTCGTCGGCGAGGTAGTTGACGATCCGCATGTCAAAGTCTTCGCCGCCAAGGAACGTGTCCCCGTTGGTCGATTTCACTTCGAACAGGCCGTCGTCGATTTCCAGGATGGTGATGTCGAACGTACCGCCGCCAAGGTCATAGACGGCAATCGTGCGCGCCTCTTTCTTGTCGAGGCCATAGGCCAGCGCGGCCGCCGTCGGCTCGTTGATGATCCGCAGCACTTCCAGACCGGCGATGCGGCCTGCGTCCTTGGTCGCCTGACGCTGGGCGTCGTTGAAATAGGCGGGGACGGTGATGACGGCCTGCGTAACGGTCTCGCCGAGGTAGCTCTCGGCGGTTTCCTTCATCTTCTGCAGGATGATGGCCGACACCTGCGAAGGCGAATACTTCTCGCCGCGCACTTCGACCCAGGCGTCGCCGTTGCCGCCGTTCAGCACCTTGTAAGGCATGTTCTTCTGATCTTTGACGATCATCGGATCG
>JAIYDJ010000102.1 GCA_027487575.1 Rhodobacter sp.
AGCGGCTGGCGCGGGTTCTGGGAAGTCACCTTCCCGCTGATGCTGCCGGTGTCGATCACCGCGATCCTGATCCGCATCATCTTCAAGCTGAAGCTGGCCGACATCATCATCAACGTGACCTCCGGCGGGCCGGGTGGTGCCACGGACAGCGTCACGTCCTTCATCTACCGCGAGTATCGAGACCGGTCGAACGTCGGCTATGGTACCCTGCTGGCCATGGTCTATCTGGTCAGCATCATCATCGTGATGACCCTGCTGATGAAACTGACAGAGCGTTGGGCGAGGCCGAAGTACTGACATGACGACACAGGTGTTCCACGACAGCCCGTACGACCGCAAACCGCAGCTTGCCTGGTACGCCAGCCGGTTCGCAATCTACGGCATGCTGATCCTGTGGGCGGTGATCTGTCTGTTTCCGATCTACTGGACGCTGACCACCAGCTTCAAGATGGCGCCCGACGTGATGAAGGGCAGCCTGATCCCCTGGTGGGACTTCACGCCGAAATGGCTGGGCTGGAAGTCGATGGGCCTGTCGCCCGATACGATCGGCAGCTATTCCACCGTGCGGGTCGAATTCTTCGGACGGTTCACCAACTCGCTGATCATCTCGATCTCGTCGTCGCTGCTCGCGGTGGTGCTGGGCAGCCTTGCGGCCTACGGACTGTCGCGGTTTTCCTACCGCTTCGGGTACATGCGCAACTCGGACATCTCGTTCTTCTTCCTGTCGCAGCTGATCCTGCCCCCCGTGGTGCTGGCCCTGCCGGTGCTGGTGATGTACAAATCGCTGGCCTTGCTGGACACGCGCATCGGCCTGATCCTGCTTTATACCCTGTCGGTGCTGCCCATCGTCATCTGGATCATGCGCGACCAGTTTGCCGGGATTCCGGTCGAACTGGAAGAAGCGGCGCTGGTGGACGGCTTGTCGATCTGGGGGGCCTTCCTGACCATCGTGATGCCGATCGCCCTGCCCGGCATGGTGGCGGCGCTGATCCTGTCCCTGGTGCTTACCTGGAACGAGTATTTCTTTGCGGCGCTGCTGACCTCGACCCATGCCAACACTCTGCCGGTGATGGTGGCCAGCCAGACCGGCAGTCAGGGGATTTCATGGTGGAGCATGGCCGCCCTGTCCTTCGCGGCAATCCTGCCGCTGATCCTGATCGGGATCGTTCTGGAACGCTACATCATCAAGGGCATGGCCGCCGGGGCGGTGAAGTAGACCATGCTGAAGGGCATTGATCAGCGGCTGTCGGCCGAAATCGTGCATGTACTGATGCTGATGGGGCATGGCGATGATCTGGTGATCTGCGACGTCAATCACCCGGCGGCGACCATAGCGGCCGAAACGACATATGGTCGGCTGATCGACATGGCGGGATGCGATCTGCCGACGGCGGCGGCGGCGATCCTGTCGCTGATGCCGCTGGACACCTTCGTTGCGGCCCCGGTCAGCCGGATGCAGGTGGTGGGCGACCCGGAGGCACAGGTGCCGGTCTTTGGCGCGATGCAGCAGGTGATCGACCGCGCCGAGGGGCACTCCGTTGCCATGCAGGCGCTGGAGAGGTTTGCGTTCTATGCCGCTGCAAAGCAGAGCTTTGCCATAATCCGCACCGCCGATTCCGGCCCTTACGGCTGTTTCATCCTGAAAAAGGGCGTCGTCAGCCTTCCGCCGCTGCGGTAACCTGCCATGGCAACCGCAAGGAGCCTGCCGTGGCCGACGTCAAGACCCGCTTCACCGGCCTGCTGCCCCGATTTCTGACGTCGCCCCGCGCGGCGAAGGCGGTTGCCGACCCGCATTTGAAGGCGGCTCTGGCCGAGGATGCGCGCAGCGGGCAGGCGATTGCGGCCACGGCGCGCAGCGTGACCGTCGGGATCATGGTGGTGATGATCCCGCTGCTGAACCGCGATCCGGCGGCAATCTTTCCGCTGCTGCTGCTGCTGGGACTGGTTGCGACCGATCTGCTGCGCCGCCGCTTTGCCCGGCGGGGATTGGGGGGGCGCGGGTACAACACCGGGCGGTACGAGGTGCTCCTGCTGGGCTTCGACCTGGTGCTGCTGCTGTTTTTGACGGTTCTGCCCAACCCGTTCACTTCCGACGAGATGCCTGCGGCGGTGACCTACATGACCGGCAAGTTCACGGTGTTCTACATACTGATCGCGCTGTCCACGCTGACCTATTCGTGGCGGACGATCATGCTGATGGGGGCGATGATCTCGGTCACCTGGGTGGGTGCCGCGCTGGGTCTGGCGGCCTTCGGCCACCACAACGCCGAACTTGCCGCCGCGATGCAGCCGATCCTTGAAAGTCACCCGCGGCTGAAACAGTACATCGATCCCAACGCGGTGCAGATTTCGAAACGGCTGCAAGAGATTGTCGGGCTTTTGCTGGTGACCGGCATCCTGACCCTGAAAAGCTGGCGCAGCGAGCAACTGGTCTATCGTCAGGCCGCGTTGGCGGGCGAACGGGCGAACCTTTCGCGGTACTTTTCCCCCAACATGGTCGAGGTGCTGGCCCGGCGCAGCGGCGATGTGGGGGCGGTGCGGACAGCCGAGGTTGCGGTGCTGTTTGCCGATATCGTGGGGTTCACCAAACTGGCAGAGCCTTTGCCCCCGGCGCGCGTGGTCGAAATACTGCGGCGCTACTACGGGGTGATCGAAACGGCAGTGTTCGACCATGGCGGGACGCTGGACAAGTATCTGGGCGACGGGGTCATGGCCACGTTCGGCACGCCCGAACCGGGGCCACACGACGCGCGGGGCGCGGTGCGGGCCGCGAGGCAGATCGTGGCGGGGATGGACGCGCTGAACCGGGCCGAGCCAGACCCCGCGATGCGGGCAGAGGTTTCGGTCGGGGTGCATTTCGGGCTGGTGACGCTGGGCAATGTCGGGCCGTCCCGGCGGCTGGAGTTTGCGGTGCTGGGCGATGTGGTCAATGTGGCAAGCCGGCTGGAAACCGCGACGCGCGCGCTGGGTTGCCGGATCGTGTGTTCGGACGCGGTCATGGCGCGGGGCGGCGAGAAGGACGGCTTTGTGCCGCATCCGGACCTCGCGCTGCGCGGGCGCGAGGCCCCGATTGATGTCTGGACCTTCGGCAGGGCCTAACCGTCGAGTGCGGCGGCTATGTCGCGGGTCTGCGTATAAAGACGGCGGAACAGGGGGTAAAGCCGTTCATAGGCCGGGTCCGGCGTGGCGGTCACCACCTCGGCAGCCGGGTTCCAGGATTGGATCGCCTCCGGCCCCACTGCCCCCACGGCACGGGCTGCAAGAAAGGCGTTGCCAAAGGACGCCCCAGTTGTCACCGCGCACACGGTCTGGTCCAGTCCGGTGATGTCCGATGTCGCCTGCAGCCACGGACGGTTGCGCGTGCCGCCACCAACGGCCAGCACACGCGCGGGCGGAGCGCCTGCGCGTGCGTAGGTTTCGGTGATCTGGCGGGTGGCCATCGCGATGCCCTCCAGCACGGCGCGGTACATGTCGGCGCGGCCATGCGTCAGGTTCAGGCCAAAGAAGGCGCCCTTGGCCTGCGGATCGTGCAGCGGGGTCCGCTCGCCCGAGAAATACGGCAGGCACAGCAGACCGCGCGCGCCCGGAGGGGAGCCTTGTGCCTGTGCCGCCAGCGTCGCGAAATCGGCATCCGGGGCCAGATGGTCGCGAAACCAGTGGGTCAACGTGCCCGATGTCGCAAGGCCCGCCATCGCCGCGTGCTGTCCGGGGTAAAGCCACGGCGCGTGCCACAGCGCGGGGTCCGTCAGGCGCTGTGCGGCAAGCTGGATGATGAAGATGGTCGATCCATACATCATCATCATGTCGCCGGGGCTCAGGGTGCCGACCGACACCGCCTCGGCAGCGGCGTCGATGGTGCCGCAGGTCACCGGCGTACCTTCCGCCAGACCGGTTTCACGCGCCGCATCGGCCGTGACATGGCCCGCGATTTCGGTGGACCACATGAGGCGCGGCAACTGGTCGGGGCGGCAGATGTCGGCAAGGGCAAAGCACCAGTCCTGCACGGCAATGTCATACAGCGGGCTGAAGTTGGCGGCCGTGTAGTGGTCGATCACATACGCGCCGGTCAGGCGGAAGGTGAGGTAGCTGGTCGAGGTCAGGATCTTCGCGGTCTGCGCCCACAGGTCGGGATGTGTGCGGCGCAGCCACAGGATTTTCGGCCCGACCGACTGCGAGGTCAGCGTGTTGCCGCAGCGGTCAAGCAGCGTCTCTGCCCCGATTTCGGCCGTCAGATCGGCGATTTCGGCGCTGGCGCGGGTGTCGACGCCGTAAAGTACACCGTTCATCAGGGGCTTGCCCGTGCCATCGACCGGCAGCATGCACGGGCCGATGGCCGAGGTTGCGACAGCGCGGATCGACGCGGGGTCGATGCCCGACTGGGCCAGCAGTGCGCGGGTGATCTGCACGAAATCGCCCCACCAGTCCTGTTCGGCCCGGTGTTCGGCCCAGCCGGGACGCGGGACGATCATCTGGTGCGGGTGCGAGGCTTGCGCGACGATCCGGCCCGTTGCGTCCGTCAGCACGCCCTTGGATTCGAATGTCCCGATGTCGAGGCCAAGGAAGTGGTCCATTCAAACCTCGCGCGACAGGGAAAAGCCGGGGGTGATGCGGGCAAGCGCCGCGAGGGTCAGGTCGGTCAGTGCCCCCACGTCGGAAAGATCGCAGCATTCCAGCGCCGAATGCGAGTGGCGCATCGGAAAGCCGATGTCCAGCGACGCGACGCCATCGCCCAGAAGCTGGACATAGGACAGATCGGTCAGAACGCCGGTCTGGGCCGAGCGTTGCAAGGGGATGTTTTCGGCGGCGGCCGTGTCTTCGAACAGGCGGACAAGGGCGGGGTGCGGGATCACGCCATTCAGCGTGCCACGTCCGTGGAAGGAATAAAGGCTGATGCCGGGACCGCCGCCCAGCGTCATCTCGCCCCGGTCGGCCATGTCGGGGGTGTCGGTGGCCAGCATCAGATCGACCTGCAACGCAATGTCGGGATGCAGGTTCTGGGCGGCCACCACGGCGCCGCGCAGATTGAACTCCTCCAGCACGGACCAGACAACGTGCAGGGTCGGCCCCGGATTGTGCGCCGTCAGGGCGTGGGCAACCTCGATCAGCATCGCACATCCTGCGCGGTCGTCGATGGCGGTCCCGGCGATGCGGCTGCCCGCCAGTTCAAGCACATGCGGGCGCAGGATCACCGGCGTGCCGATGCGGATGCCCGCAGCCTCCGCCGCGGCTTTCGAGCCGTGCCCGGTGTCGATCCGCAACTCGGGGGCGGTCTGGACGCGGTATTTCTCGTCCGGGGTGGTGGCGTGGTGGGCCTTGTTCATGATGATGCCGGGAATGTCGCCCTGCGCGGTGCACAGCAGCACGGCCTGCGCCGCAAGTGCCCGTTCGGACACCCCGCCAAGCCGTTCGACCCGGATCAGGCCATCGGATTCGACCTTGCGGACCATGAAGCCGAGTTGATCCATATGGGTGAACAGCATCACCGAAGGCGCGTCCGGATTGCCGGGGATCGTGGCGATCAGGTTGCCCAGCCGGTCCGTGCGGGTTGGCAGGCCCACAGGCAGCCGCGCGCGGATCAGGGCCGCGACGCGTTCTTCATGCCCCGACAGTCCGGGGGTCAGCATCAGGTCGATCAGGTTCTGGCGCAGCCTTGTCATCCCTGCCCCCGGATCACGCGCACGCGGGCCATGAAATCGGCGGCGCGGTCGGGGTCGACGGCGTTCCAGGTGTGGCCGTCCACCTTCAGCGCGGAGCCGACGATGCAGCCGTCGGCGACGCGCAGCACATCCGCGATGGTATCATGCTTCACGCCGGTGTTGGCCAGCACCGGGGTGGCGGGCAGCACGCGCTTGACCGCCTCAAGGTCCGAAAGGGCCGCCGCCTCGCCGGTGATCTGGCCAGAGACGAGAACCGCGTCGGGAATGCTGGAGAATACCGCAGACCGGGCCCGGTCGGGCAAAGGGCGGCGGTCCAGGCTGTCGGCAAATTCGGCGCTGACGTTGAAAAGCATGGCAAGATCGGGCCGGTGCAGGCGGTTACGATACCGCATGGCCGCACCCGCATCAGGAGTCCAGGGACCCATGTCACTGGCGTAGGCGCCGGTAAAGATCTCGCGCACGAAGGCGGCGCCCGTGGCGGCAGCAAGCGCGATCGTGCTGTTGGGGTCCCACAACACGTTGACGCCGAAGGGCACGGTGATTTCGGCGCGCAACTGCCCGATGATCATCGCCATCGTGGCGGTCGAGGCCGTATCGACCTTGAACTCGTAGGGCCGGTCGTTTTCATTGCCGAACATCACGGCATCGACCCCGGCCCGTTGCAGTGCCAGAAGGTCGGCGCGCGCGGCAGCCAGCAGACCCGGCAATCCGGCATCCGCATCGTAAAGCGGCGATCCGGGCAGCGCGCCCAGATGCACCATCGCGATCACCGGCTTGCCCGGTCCGAACACCCGTTGAAAATTGCCCATCTTCCCCCCTTGGCAAGCCTGCCCTGACGGTGCAACCCTGCGTATCATGCTAACATGTTAGGCTGGGGGAAGACGCGGATGCAACCCAAGACACGGCACTGGGACCGGATCGGCAATGGCGGTGTCACGTTCACCGAACACGGGTTCGGCACGGCTCCTTTGGGCAACCTCTATCGCGCGATCAGCGACGAGGATGCAGAGGCGGTCCTGCAGGCGGCCTGGGATGCAGGGCTGCGGTATTTCGATACTGCGCCGCTTTATGGGTTGGGCCTGTCGGAAACGCGCCTGAACCGGTTTCTGCGGGGCAAGCTGCGCGATGCCTATGTCGTGTCGACCAAGATCGGGCGTTTGCTGCGGGTCTGCGGACCGGACGAGGATCGCGACTGCATCGGCAAGTTCTTTGACGTGCCGAACCGGCGCGAGGTCTACGACTACAGCTATGACGGGGTGATGCGGAGCCTTGAATTTTCGCTGGAACGGTTGGGTCTGGACCGGGTCGATATCCTGTTCGCGCATGATCTGGACGTGTTCAACCACAAGACGCAAGCCGCACTGGATGCGAGGCTGGACGAGTTGATGGCGGGGGGGTACCGCGCTTTGGTTTCGCTGCGCGATCAGGGGGTCATCAAGGCCTTCGGTGCCGGGGTGAACGAATGGCAGCCCTGCCTGACCCTGACGGAACGCGGCGATTTTGACCTGTTCCTGCTGGCGGGCCGATATACCCTGCTGGAACAGGAGGCGTTGGAAACCTTCCTGCCGCTGGCCGTCGCGCGCGGGGTTGGCGTCGTGGTGGGCGGCCCCTACAACTCGGGTGTGCTGGCGACGGGTGCGCGGCCGGGGGCGTTCTACAACTATGACCCCGCACCCGACTGGGTTCTGGCCCGCGTGGCGCGGATCGAGGCGGTCTGTGCGACGTTCGGTGTGCGGCTGGTGGATGCGGCCTTCCAGTTTCCGCTGCGGCATCCGGCGGTCGTGTCGGTGATCCCCGGCGGTCAGGGATTGGCCGAGATGGCGTCGAACGTTCAGGCCTCGGGGGCCGAGATTCCGGCCGGATTGTGGGCGGCGCTGAAGGCGGAAGGACTGCTGCGGGCCGACGCGCCGGTCTAGGGCGCGGCGCGCCGGGGTGCGACCCTGCGGCCGTGGCCGTCAGGCCTGCCTGCCGTACAGGGCATCCGCGACGATGCGCAGGCTGGCGGTGGCATCCTGTCGCGCGATCGCGGCGGCAAGCGCGGTGTCGCCCACCAGCCCCGCCGCGACGGCGCGCAGGCGGTCCGCCATGGCGATGTTGGTCGCAGCCTCGGCGCAGGGGTCGAGTCCGCCATGGTCCGGAAAGGTGTCGAAATAGATGATCCCGTCATAGTTCATCCGGGCAAGCTCCACAAAAAGCTCGACCGTCTGAACGGGATGCACCGATCCCACAATCAACCCGTCATCGCGTTTTCCATAACCGTCGTTCAGGTGAACGCCCATCAGGCGCGAATGTCGGGCGATCAGGGCGGCGGTGTGGGCAGGAAGTTCGTCGGCAAAAAGGACGTGGCAGAAATCCAGCGTGATGCCGATGTTGGGCCGGTTCGCCATGCGGGTGGCCAGCAGCGTCGTTCCGATGTCAGGCAGAAGCGAATAGGCGCGGGGTTCGGACGGTTTGTATTCGATGGCGATGTCGAGGGCGGGGTTGTGATCGGCAACTTCGATCAGGGCCGCCACCGTGTCGTCCCACATCCTGTTGTAATCGCACTGGAATGAATAATCCATGCCGTCCTGACCCAGCCACAGCGTCATCGTCTGGCCACCCATTTCGGCCAGCGCGTCCAACCCGCGTCGGGTCAGGTCCAGGGCGGCCTGCCGAGTGCGGGCGTCGGGATTGGTGAAGGCGCCAAGGCGAAAGCCCGGATCGGTGTAATAGCGCATGGCAAGGCCGTTCAGGGCCATGCCGTGTTCCGACATGACGCCTGACAGTTGCGCCGGGCTTGTCCCGTCGAAATGATCGGGGAAGTTCAGGTCCGCGGCGTCCATGCCCGGCACACTTGCCGCACGCCGGATCAGGTCGGCGGTCGTGGGGCGGCCCGGCAGGCCGATCTTGAAGGCGTTCAGGCGGGCGGCATAGCGGGCGCGGTTGGGAAGGTCTGGCATGGGATGATCCGGAAATGGCGGGTTGGTCGTGTCTGTCTGCTGCGCGCGCGCTGTGCGCCCGAGTGCGTGGGCCGGTGCGTCAGTTGTTCGAGAAAAGTTCGGGGTGCGTCTGGGTCAGCGGCTCCAGAAACGTCATCAACTGGCGCAGGTGGCTTTGGGTGGCGGTGCGGGCCTCTGCGGGGTCGCGCCGCTCGATCGCGGCAAGGATGGCCTGATGTTCCGCCAGCGTCGCCTGGACCCGGCCCGGCGCGGGCAGGATCAGTTGCCGGGCGCGGTTGACATGGACCCAACTGGTTTCGGCAAGCGTGGCCAGACGGCGAAAGCCGGTGAACGACAGGACAAGTTCGTGCATCTGGGCGTCGGTCTGGTAGAACCCCGCAAAATCGCCATCGGCAAGCAGGGCCTCCTGCATCCGCAGGTTCCGGCGCAGGCGCACAAGTTGCTCATCGGTGATCGTAGCCGCCACCAGTTCGACGGCGGCCAGTTCCAGCGCCTCGCGCAGGAAGGCCCCTTCGCGGATTTCGGCCATCGAAAACCGCGCGACGAAGGTGCCGGCCTGCGGAATGACATCGACAAGACCCTCGGCCGAAAGCCGGGCCAGCGCCTCGGACACCGGAGAGCGTGAAACGCCAAGGGTTTCGCAGATTTCCGCCTTGCGCAGAATCTCGCCCGGCCGGAATACGAGGTTCAGGATGCCGTGCTTCAGCGACAGATAGGCACGGTTCGCCAGCGAGCCGGGCAAGGCGTCCAGCGGTTGCAAAGAGGGCAGCTTTACCGCTTGCAGGGATTTATCCTTCTCGGTAGCATTCTAACATGTTAGCTGCCGCTTGCCGGGTGTCAAGCAAACCCCCCGGACCCGCGGCAGGATATTGTCGTGCCAAGGCCACGGCCCAAGGCACATTGCAAGCCGAAAGCCGCCATGACCCAAGCCACCATCCGCCTGCATCCCTCTGACAACGTCATCATCGCGCTGCGTGATCTGGAGGCCGGCACGGTGGCCGAGGGGGTCTCCCTGCCGCAACCCGTGCCGCGTGGCCACAAGATTGCCGTGGCCCCGATTGCCCCCGGACAGCAGGTGCTGCGCTATGGCCAGATCATCGGTGCGGCGTCGGGGGCCATCGCGGCGGGCGAGCATGTGCATGTGCACAACCTTGGCATGGGCGAGCATGACACGGATTATTCCTTTGCGACCGATCTGCGGCCCCCTGCCCTGCCCAACATGAAACGGTCTTTCATGGGCTTTCACCGCGCCGATGGCGGGGTCGGGACGCGCAACTATCTGGGGGTGCTGACCTCGGTCAACTGTTCGGGGTCCGTCGCGCGATTCATCGCCGAAGCGGCCGAAAAGACCGGCTTGCTGGACGATTTTCCGAATGTCGACGGCGTGGTGCCGATCGTGCACGGCACGGGCTGCGGCATGTCGGGCCGCGACGAGGGCTATGAAACGCTTTTCCGCACGCTGCAGGGCTACGCGCGCAACCCGAACTTTGTCGGCATCCTGCTGGTGGGGCTGGGGTGCGAGGTGATGCAGATCCCCGACCTGATCGGCGCCGGGCGGATGCGGGCCGATGGCAACTTCCGCTACATGACCATCCAGCAGACCGGCGGCACGCGCAAGACCATCGAACGCGGCCTGTCGATGCTGCGCGAGATGGCAGGGGTCGCCAATCAGGTCGACCGCAGCCCGGCGGGGCTGGAGCATCTGATGGTGGGCATGCAGTGCGGCGGGTCGGACGGCTATTCGGGGATCACCGCGAACCCGGCGCTGGGTGCCGCATCGGACCTTCTGGTGGCGCATGGCGGGACGACGATCCTTTCGGAAACGCCCGAAATCTATGGGGCGGAAGGGTTGCTGACCCGGCGGGCGGTCAGCCGCGAGGTGGGGCAGAAGATCGTGGACCGTATCGCGTGGTGGGAAGAATACACCGCGCGCTGGGGCGGCGAGATGGACAACAATCCCAGCCCCGGCAACAAGAAGGGCGGGTTGACCACCATTCTGGAAAAATCGCTGGGGGCGGTGGCCAAGGGCGGGACGGCCCCGCTGACGCAGGTGTACCGTTTTGCCGAACGGGTCGAGGAACGCGGTTTCGTCTACATGGACACGCCCGGCTATGACCCGTGTTCGGTCACCGGACAGATCGCAGGGGGGGCCAACCTGATTGCGTTCACCACAGGGCGGGGGTCGGTGTCGGGGTACAAGCCGACACCCTGCATCAAGCTTGCCACCAACACCGAGATGTTCGATCGGATGTCCGAGGATATGGACATCAACTGTGGTGACATGATCACCGGCGGGGTCAGCCTTGAGGCGAAGGGGGCCGAGATTTTCGAGCTGTTCCTTGCCGTGGCCTCGGGGCAGCAGACGAAAAGCGAGGCGCTGGGGTTTGGCGGGGCGGAATTCGTACCCTGGGCGATGGGCGCTGTGATGTAGACAGGCGCGCCCGGACACCGACCTGCCTGCACCGAATTGCACGGCCGGTCCACATCCCTGCGACAAAGATCGGATAGGGTTTCCTCAGGCAGGCAGGGTCGTGACAGCCGCGGGAGAAGACCATGAAATTTAGCATCGAGTCCAATCGGTTTCCGCTGTTTCATCCGGCGGGGCTGGATGACGTCAAGGACCCTTGCCCGGTGTTCGATGGCCGGATGTGGCACATGTTTGGCTCTGGGGGCACGGTCACTCTGGAGGCGTGGAATATCTTTCACGCGACCGCGACCGCCCTGGAAGGGCCATGGACCCAGCAGGATTTGATCTCGCTGCC
This sequence comes from Rhodobacter sp., assembly GCA_027487575.1. GTDB lineage: Bacteria > Pseudomonadota > Alphaproteobacteria > Rhodobacterales > Rhodobacteraceae > JAIYDJ01. The sequence goes on from JAIYDJ010000102.1 coordinate 11,359, forward strand.
CGTCGAAGGGTCGGGTGTGGCCGCGCCGGGGGTCATTTTTGACGGCGGCCTGTTTCACATGTTCATCCAGACCGAATTCATGAAGCCGGGCGGACGCTGCGCGCATCTGGTGTCCTATGACGGCTTTGACTGGCAGGCGCAGACCGAGGCGCTGTGCGCCCTGCCGGGCACGGGCGAGGACGGGCTTTACGATCCGCACCCGGCCGTCATCGGCGGCGCGAAATATCTTGTCTATTCCGGGATGCCGCAGTTCGCATCGGTGCCGCAGCCGGATGTCTATCTGGCGCGCAGCCGGTCGGGGACGTGGTACGGGCCGTGGGACCGGCTGGGAAAGATCGTCGATCACGACGACATCCCGCACCACAACGCGCGCGGCCAGGCGGATTATGAATGGGGCATCGAGGGTCCGCAACTGGTGGAACTGCCCGATGGCCGGGTGCTGCTGAATGCCACATGCTTTCTGCCGAACGGGCCGCGCGGATCGCGGCAGCGGGTGTTTCTGGCCATCGCAGACCGGGTGGAAGGCCCCTACCGCACGCTTGGCCCGGTGCTGCATCCGCAGAATGCGGGCGAGAACGGGCACTCGACGATGCTGTTTCTCGAGGACAAGCTTGTCGTGATGTATCAGTGCCGGTCTGCGGAAACCGGCCACCGCTGGCGCTATGGCATCCTGCGCGGCACGATCGGGATCGACACCGCCCGCGCGATGGCCGAGGCGGCCTGACCCCGACCGGGCCTTCTGCCTCGCGCAGCGTTACATCGCAGTTTGCGATGTGCTAGCCTTCTGCCGGGCCGGGATGCGATCAGGGCAACGCAGATGCGCAAGGCGACGATTGCCGATATCGCGCGGTTGGCCGATGTGTCCACCGCCACCGTGGACCGGGTTCTGAACGGACGGGCGGGCGTTTCGGCCGCCAACCGGCAGCGGGTGAATGCCGCCGCGCGGTCCCTGGGTTATCTGCCGACCGAAGACCGCATCCCGCTGCCGTCGCGGCCCGCCCATCTGGAATTCTTCATCCCGCTGGGCCGCAGCGAGTTCATGCACGATCTGGCGGACACGATCCGGGATTTTGCCGCCAGCCTGCCGCTGGTCGCGTCGTGCCGGGTGCATCCGATCGACGGGCTGTCGCCCGGGGCACTGGTGCGGGCGCTGGAAAAGACCGGGATGCAGACCGACGGCGTCGGTCTGATTGCCGTGGACGATCCGGTGACGCGGGGCGCGATCCGGCAACTGTCCGAGGCCGGACTGCGCGTGATCACCATCGCGTCCGACGTCCTGTCGACGCCTAGGTCGGCCTATGTCGGGGTGGACAACCGGGTGGCGGGGCGCACGGCGGGGCTGGTCATGGGGCGGATGGCGCGGAAGGGCACGGGGGCGCTGGCGCTGTTTCTGGGTTCGCGCGCCTATCACGGGCACGAGGAACGCGAAGCCGGCTTTCGCGCCGTCATCGCAGAGCGGTTTCCCGGCCTGATGATCCTTCCCGGGATCGAGACCGACGAGAACAACGCCACATCCTATGCCGCCACGGCGCGTCTGCTGGACAGCCGGTCCGATCTGACGGGCATCTACTGTGTCGGTGCGGGGCGGTCGGGGGTTGCACGGGCGGTGGCGGAACGCGGGCCGTTGCGCCCGTTCGTGATCCTGCACGACCTGACGGATGTCACGCGCCGCCTGCTGGAGGATGACGTGATCGACGTGGTGATCGACCAGAACGCGCGGTTGACCGGCGAACAGGCGGTGATCCGTCTTCTGGGGTCCATCGCCTCGACCGCGCCGTTTCTGACGCTGAAATACATCGAGCCGCGCATCATCCTGCGCGAAAACATTCCGGTGCGGTCCGCGCGCTAGGCGTCCAGCGCCCGGACAGACCCGATGTCCACCTCGCGCCCCGTCGCGCGTGACCGGATGGCGGCGAAGGCAAGGGCCAGACTGTGCAGGTTCTCCGCAGCGCCGTTCGCGGGTTCGGTGCCGTCCTCGATGGCCACCAGCAGCGCCCCCATCGCCCCGCGAAACCCGTCGTTGAACCATGTGCCGTGCAGCGCAGGGCGCGCGACCCCGGCGCGGGTCGTCAGCGTGACGCGCTGCTGCCCAAGGTCGGGGCCGTCGCTGTGCAGGCTGCCCGCCGTTCCCGCCACAAAGGTCGTGTCGCGCGGGCCGTGCGGCGTGTGACCGTCGAACACCAGCGACGCCTGACCTTCGTCAAGCCGGACCAGCACCTGTGCCATCAGCGGCACGCGGGCGGTCTGGCCCGGCGCGGCCGTGGCCATCGCCACGACGCTGCGCGCCCGACCACCGATCAGGCTATGCAGAAAGTCGAACCAGTGGATGCCGAAGTCGGACAGGATCAGATCGGGGATCCGGTCAAAGGCCGTGCCCGCGACCCAGCCGTGATTCCAGTGCACCGCGCAATGCACGCTCGCCACGTCGCCGATCAGACCGGCGCGCACCGCCTCGCGCATCCAGGCCATGTGCGGGGCCCAGCGGCCGTTCTGGTTGACCGCGAGTTTCACGCCCCTGTCGCGGGCCAGCGCCACCAGACGCGCGCCGTCATCTAGGTTCAGCACGAAGGGCTTCTGCGACAGCACATGTTTGCCCGCCCGCAATGCCGCCTCGATGATCGGCAGACGGTCGGCGGGATGGGGCGTGATGTCGACCACGTCTATGCCGGGGTCGGACAGGATGTCCTGATAGCGGTCGGTCACGCGGGCAGCGGGGGCGAATTCGGCGGCCTTCGCCTCGGCCCGCGCACGGGTGCGGTTGCAGATCGCGGCCACCTCCCACCCCGCCGCGCGGTAGGCGTCCAGATGGGCCGAGGCAATGCCCCCCGCGCCGATCAGCCCGATGCAGGGACGATAGCTGCGCGGCGCGGGCGGCTGCCACGGCAGGTCCGGGGCCGGGGTTTCGGCCAGCGCCGAGGTTCTTAGGGCATAGGTGTCGGCGTCGGGTTCGGTCATGCGATCAGCGGCAGGGTGCGCTTTTCGCGGGCCGACTGCGCTGCCGTATCGACGATGCGCTGCCCGGTCAGGCTGATGGCGGGGTCCAGCGGCCCGCTCAGGGCCTCGCCACGGGCGATGCAGCCAAGGACATATTCGATGGCATTGCCTTGCCCGACGGGCAGGGCGTCGGCGGCGATGCGGTGCGGTTCGGGCCTGGCGCGGGTCTGCGCGGTGACGTGGTCGTCATAGTCGTAACTGGCAAGCGTGCCTTCGCTGCCCACAAAGACGAAGCCGCATTTCGGCTGCGGCTGGATCGTCCAGGGATCGGTGAATGTGCCCCAGCGGGTTTCCATCTTGGACAGGCCGCGCGCATAGCGCAGCACCGTGATCGAATGCTGGTCCACCTCGATGCCGGGGGTTTCATCGACGGTGCAGGTCACCTCGACCGGCGCTTCGCCGTTCATGTACCAGGTGCCCAGAGTCGCCCCGTAGCCGAGATAATCCAGCAGGCTGCCCCCGCCCGAGGCGCGCTTGTACCACCACGAGGTCGGCTTCTGCCGCTCCACCTCTTCGCGCGACACCTCGATCTTGTCGGCCAGATGGTACAGCGGCCCGCGGTTGCCGCCGTAGGTGTGCATCTCGATCAACTGGCCGATCATGCCCCCGTCGATCAGCCGTTTAGCGGTGACGTGCGCGGGCACCCAGCGCAGGGGCCAGTTGATGGCCAGCAGTCTGCCGGTGGGCTGGATGGCGTCGATCATCGCGCGCGCATCGGCGACAGAAGCGGCGAAGGGCTTTTCGACGAACACATGGCAGCCATAAGCCGCAAGCCTTTGGGTATAGCGGGCATGGTCGGCGGTGGCGGCGCACAGGATGGCAAGGTCGGGTCTCGTCGCCATGCAGGCGTCGAAATCGGTAAACACGCGGTCGGCGGGGATGGCGAAGTCGGCCGCGGCACGGGCCATCGTGGCGGGGTCCGGATCGAAGATGCCTGCAATCTCGGCATCGGGGTGGTCATGGACCTGTCGCAGCAGGTCGCCCATGTGCATGTGGTCGAAACTGATGCCGACGATGCGAAATCTTGCCATGTGGTCCCCCTCAGCCGCGGTCGGTCAGTCGGATGTAAAGTGCTGTGACGGCCAGGATGATCGCGCCGTACAGGATGCGCCGCCCGCCTTCGGGCATCTGCAGAAGCGTCAGCATCGTGGCCAGAACCGTCAGGATCAGCGCGCCAAGGATGGTGCCGCCATACCCCCCCCGGCCGCCGAAGATCGAGGTGCCGCCGATCACCGCCGCCGCGACCGATGGCAGGTCCAGCGGCAGCGCAAGCGACAGTGACGCGGTCTTGACCATGCCGAGGTACAAAAGCCCGGTCAGCCCCGCGATGACGCCCGACAGGGAATAAAGCGCCAGATGCACCTGCCAGACCCGCACACCCGAAAGCCGCGCCGCCGCCTCGTTCGACCCGATGGCATACAGCAGCCGGCCAAAGCCGGACCGGCGCTGCGCCCACAGGATCAGGATCGCGAACGGGATGAACAGCGCCAGACCGTTCGGCAGGCCCAACGTGCGCCCGGTGCCCAGCCAGACCAGAAGGGCGGGGTATTCGGTGCCCGTGGAAATGACCGAGCGTTGATAGACCAGCAGACAGCCTGTGGCGATCAGCCCGGTGCCCAACGTCATGATCAGGGGATGCACGCGCGCAAAGGCCACGCCCACGCCGTTCACCATGCCGATGGCCAGCGCGCAGGTCATCGCGATGCCGATGGCCCCCGGCGCGCCGATCAGCGGGGTCGCGGTGGCGGTGACGTAAGCCGCGACCGTGGCCGCGGTGCCCGCCGACAGGTCGATCCCGCCGGTCAGCATGGTCAGCGTCTGGCAGGCAGCCAGCATCGCCAGCGGTATGGCGATCTTCAGGGTATTGCTGGCCCAGAACATCGAAAGGATCGCCGGGTTCAGCAGGGCCAGCACGCCGATCAGGGCGAACAGCAGCACGACCAGCGGCAGCAGCGGATTGTCGACCATCAGGCGGCCAAGCCGGGCCAGCGGCGCGTCGGTGGTGGCTGACGTCATCCCCTGCGCCCCCGCGTTGCCAGAACCGCACCGAACATCACGACGGCGACCATGATCGTCCCCTCTACAATGGCCGCGACGTTCGGATCGACCGACAGCAGCGTCAGGTCCATCCGCACCGTGCGCAGCACGAACACGGCAAGGATCGGGCCCAGAATTCCGCCCCGCCCGCCGCCCAGCACGACACCGCCCAGAACCACCGCCGCCACCGAGGCCAGAAGGTAGGGCCCGGGGATCGGCTCGCCGATGCCGGTTGCCATCGTGACGGAAAGCCCGCCCAGCGCCGCGAACAGACCGCAGACGGCATAGGCGGCGATGCGGGTCGGCCCCACCGAAACGCCAGACCGGAACGCCGCCTGCGGATCGGACCCGATGGCATAGAACCGCAGGCCCAGCTTGCTGCGGCGGATCGGCAGCCAGACCGCCGCGACCACCACGGCCAGAAACACCACGCCGCGCGGCAGCCACTCGGTAAACGCGGGCGGCACGCCGGGCAGGGTCACCCCCCCGACGGCCAGCGCGCGCAGCCAGGGCGCCGCCCCGCCGCCGGGCGCGTTCAGGATCAGAAGCGCGACGCCCTGCCAGACGAACAGCATGGCCAGCGTCACCACGATGTCGGGCACCCGCGTCACCACGATCAGCGCGCCGTTCAGCGCACCCATGCCAAGGCCCAGCAGCAGAACCGCCAGCACGGCGAACACCGCCTGCCCGTCGCTGGCCCCGTCCATCAGGACCGCTGCCGTCACGCTCGCCACGGCCATCATCGCGGCAACCGAAAGGTCGATCCCGCCTGCGATCACCACGATGGCCATCCCCACCGTTGCCAGCGCGAAAGGCAGGGCCGACCGCGCCAGATTGTCAAGGCCGGAGGGTCCGAAATCGGGCTGGATCGCCTTTGTCGCGACCAGCAGCAGCGCCAGCAGAACCGCCAGCCCGATGGTCCAGCCGTTGCCCCCGATCAGCCGCATCATGCCGGAACCCCGGCGGTTGCGGTCAGCCCGTAAGCCGCGCGCAGCAGCGTCGGCTCATCGGCATCGGCGGCATCGATCACATCGACGACCCGGCCGCCAAAGATCACCACCGCCCGGTCACAGGCCATCCGAACCTCGGCCAGTTCCGAGGTGTAAAACAGCACCGCCGCCCCCTGATCGGCCAGTTCGCGGACCAGCACGTAAATCTGCTGCTTGGTGCGGATGTCGATGCCACGCGTGGGGTCGAACAGCAGCAGCGTCTGCACGCCCTTGGCGATCCAGCGGGCAATCGTCACCTTCTGCTGGTTTCCGCCCGACAGGCGGCGCACTTCGCCCTGCGCGCGGGTGTCGATCTGCAGCCTTTCAATGGCGGCACCGACGCGGCTGCGTTCGGCCCCTATCGGGATGGCCCCCCAGGTGCCAAGGCGGGCCAGCAGCGGCAGGGCGATGTTCTCGCGCACCGACCGCTGCATCAGCAGGGCATGCGCCCGGTCGCCCGGCACCAGCGTCAGCCCGGCGGCGATGGCATCGGCGGGGTGGCGGAAGGCGACCGGTTTTCCGTTCACCTCGACCGTCCCGGCCGTCGCGCGGCGGTTACCTGCGAGAACGTCGAACAGCTCGTCCTGCCCCTGCCCTTCCAGCGCGACGACACCCAGCACCTCGCCCTGCCGCAGGTCAAGCGACACGTCGGTCAGCCGGGTTCCGGTGGCCAGCCCGCGCACCCGCAGGCGCGGCGCGTCGCTTGCAGCGGCACCCGTCGCGCGGGCCGACCGTGCGGCCACCGTGACAGGCGCACCCAGCATCATCTCGACGATCGTGTCCTCGATCCCCGGCGCAATCGCGACGTCCCCCACCGTCTGCCCGTCGCGCAGCACGGTCGCCCGGTCACAGATCGCGGCGATTTCGGTAAAGCGGTGCGAGATGTAGATGACCGCCCGCCCCGCATCGGCCTGCGCGCGGACCACGGACAGCACCCGTTCGACCAGATCGGTGGGCAGGGCGGCGGTCAGTTCGTCCAGCAGCAGAACGTCAGGTTCCACCGCCAGCGCGCGGGCCAGATCGACGATGCGCAAGCTGGCCAGTGGCAGGGTGCGGATCAGCGCATCCTGCCGCAGGCCGGGCAGGCCCAGCGCGCCGACCCAGTGGCGGAAGCGGTCCACCGGCGTGTCGCCCAGCCGCAAGTTGTCTGCCACCGACAGATCGGGGATCAGCGAGGGTTCCTGATAGACCGGCACCAGCCCCGACCGCCGCGCGCCCGCAGGCGAGGCGACCGTGCTGTCCTGCCCCTTTATGCGGACATGGCCCGCGTCCGGCTTCAGCGCGCCGGTCAATATCTTGACGAAGGTGGACTTTCCCGCGCCATTCGCACCCATCAGGGCCACGACCTGACCGGGGGCAACCTGCAGGGACGCGTCGCGCAACGCCAGAACGGCGCCAAACCGTTTGGCGACGCCGGTTGCATCAAGCAAGGCCGCTGGGGGGGACATGGGGAAACCTTCTGGTAAATCGGCCCCCGAAGCATGCTCCGGGGGCCGGAAGCCTCAAAGCTTCAGATCACTCACCCGGGCCTTTGCACGCGATGATCTGGTCCATCGTGTAGGTGGTCCAGCCTTCGATCGACACCGACACCGGCCATTCGGGCGACAGGTTCGGGTTTGCGGCGGCGGCGAGCTTGGCCTTGCCTTCGTCGCTGACGTTGTCCCAGATCGCCGGATCGACGAGCACGGTCTTTTCGGCAGGCATCTGGCCGTCAAGGATCTGGATGGCAAGGGCCACACCCGCACCGCCGACCGAACCGGGGTTGGTGACGGCAGCACCCTGCAGACCTGCGACCGACGACAGTTGGCCCACGAAGCCCGCATTGTCGGCACCGACGATCGGCACCAGGGGCGCACCGGATTCAACGAAGGCATCAACGATCACGTTGTCGATCCCGCTGGTCCAAACACCCTGGAACGGTACGCCTGCGGCGATGATGTCGTTGATCTGCTGCTTGCCCTGATCCTGCTGCCAGCCGGTGAACACCTCCTGCGCGACGGTGATCTCGGGGAATTCGGCCATCGCGCGCTTGAAGCCCACGTCGCGGTCGTTGTCGGCCCCCGCCCCGGCGGCGCCGCGCATGTAGACCACGGCACCCTTGCCGCCCATCGTCTCGAACAGCCATTTCGCGCCGAGATAGGCGTATTCCTCCTGGTTGTTCGACAGGATGTAGGCCGAAGGCTCGGTCACGGCCTGATCGACCGCGACGACGACGATGCCTGCGTCGGTGGCTTCCTTGATGGCGGAATTGATCCCTTCCGAGTTCGACGGGTTGACCACGATGGCATTGACGCCGGCCTGGATCAGGTTGCGAATGTCTTCCAGCTGGCCAGCCGCGTCGGTGTTGCGGTGGGCGATGTTCAGGCTTTCGACCTTACCCGACGCCAAGGCCTCGGCCTTCATGGCGCAGACCATCTGCTCGCGCCAGCCGTTGCCCTGCACGGTGTTCGAGATGCCGATCTTGTAGCCGCCGTGTGCTTCGGCGGACGCCATTCCGGCAAGGCCCATGGCCATGGCGGTTCCTAGCAACAGTCTTTTCATGGTGATCCTCCCAGATCGATTGTGCGTCGTTCGGTCGTCATGCGCCCGCTTCGCGGCGGGCGGTCTTCTGCACCGTCCCCAGAGGTTACGGCACTTTTTCTTGGATGTAATCCTTTTCATCCAAAATGTAAAGCTTTACATTTGCCCAACGGCAGGAAACTATCCCGTCAGTCTGCCGCCAAGGAAGCCCAGCCGCATGAGCCGCCCGACCATCGAGGATGTTGCCCGAATTGCCGGCGTTTCGATAGCCACGGTCAGCCGCTGCCTGCACATGCCGGACGTGGTGGCCGTCAAGACACGCGAGCGGGTGCTGAGTGCCGTACGGCAGACGGGGTACAACCTCAACGCGGCGGCGCAGTCGTTGCGACAGCGGCGGTCCAATACGGTTCTGGTGATGGTGCCCGATATCGGGAACACGTTTTTCTCGAAGATCCTTGGCGGGATCGAAAGCGAAGCCTCGGCCGCAGGTCTGACGATGCTGATCGGCGACACCGGGCGCAGCCGCGCGCGGGAGGATGCCTATGTGCGCTACCTGCTGAATGGACGGGCGGACGGGGCGCTGCTGCTGGCCGATCCGCAGGCTGCGTGGTTCGACATTCCGACGCGGAACGCCATGGGCCTGCCGCCCATCGTGGCGATCTCCGAGATCGGGCCGGACAGCGGGCCGGTCACGGTTTCGATCGACAACGAAGGGGCGGCCCATGCGGCGGTGTCCCATCTGATTGGACTGGGCCACCGAAGGATTGCGCATGTCGCGGGGCCGGACAGCAACATCCTGACCGCCCAACGGGTGGCCGGCTACCGGCGTGCGCTGCATTCGGCGGGCCTGCAGGCGGAGCCTTGGCTGGAGTTTCCCGGTGACTTCGGGTTGACTAGCGGTCGTGCGGCCTTCGCGCGGTTTCAGGGTCAGGACCAAAGGCCCAGCGCGCTTTTTTTCGCGAATGACGAAATGGCGATGGGGTTTCTGGCCAGCGCCTATGCGGCGGGCGTGCGGGTGCCGCGCGATGTGTCGATCGTGGGGTTCGACGATATCCACTTTGCGCAGTCCTGCATCCCGGCGCTGACCACGATCCGCCAACCCCGCGCCGAGATGGGGGCAGCGGCGATGCGGCTGCTGCTGGAGATCATCGGCGGCAAGGCACCGGCTTCGGTCCAGTTGCCCTATGAGTTGGTGATCCGTGACAGCACCGGCCCTGTCTGAGGCGAGGGTTCTGGGCGTGCTGGCGGGAAGTGCGATCATTTGATGAAGGGGGCGAGGACGTCGCGCGCCAAGGCGAAACCGCGCTTGATGCGGTCAACCGACCCTTCGAAATCACGGTCTTCATGTTCGATGATGATCGGCCCGTCATATCCCGCGCGGTAAAGACCTGCGAAGAACCCCGGCCAGTCCACCTCGCCCAGACCGGGCATGCGTGGCACCTGCCAGCCGATGCCCGCCGACATGATCCCGTTTTCGTAAAGCCCGTCGCGGTCGATCATCAAATCCTTGGCGTGGACATGCACCATGCGCGGGCCGAATTCGCGGACAAAGCGGGCGGCGTCGATCATCTGCCACACCAGATGGCTGGGATCGTAGTTCATGCCCACCGCGTCGCCCCAGGTTTCGAAGATGCGCCGCCATATCCGGGGCGCATAGGCAATGTTGTGGCCGCCCGGCCATTCGTCCTTGGAAAAGATCATCGGACAGTTTTCGAACGCCAGCGTCACGCCGCTGTCGCGGGCATGCGCCACGACGGGCGACAGGATGTCGACCGCGCGCGTCCAGTTCCGGTCAAGGTCCAGCGCCCGGTCCCCGCCGACGAACGTGTTGACGACGCTGATCTTCATCAGCCCGGCCGCCGTAATGACCTTTTTCAGATGGGCCAGCACGGCATCGCGGTGACCTTCGTCGGCATGCAGCGGGTTGGGGTAGTAGCCGAGGCCCGAAACGGACAGCCCCTTGTCGGCCAGCATCCCGACAATCTCGGACCCGCGCGCCGCAGTCATGTCCTCGACGGGCAAGTGGGCGGTCCCGGCATAGCGGCGCTTTTCGGCCCCCGCGGCGGGCCAGCAGGCGATTTCCAGCGCCTGAAACCCAGCCCCGGCGGCATAGTCGGCCACTTCGGACAGCGGCATGTCCGGGAAAGGTGCGGTCAGGATGCCAAGTTTCATCCAGCGGTCCCCCTAAACATCGGCGATCTCTACCCAGCGCCCCTCGCGGGCGCTTTGCAGCACGGCGTCACAGAACAGCATCTCGTGGTGCCCGTCCTCGAAACTGGCATAGGTTGCATCCGGACTGCGCGATCCGCGCGCGGCGTCGCCGTAAACCTGCCGGAAGAAGGCGTGCCATGTGTCGACAAAGCCTTCGGGATGGCCGCCGGGCAGGCTGGACGCGGCAGTGCCCAGCGGGTTGAGCAGCGACGGGTCGCGCAGCAGGATCTGGTTGGGGGCGTCGCGATGGCCGATCCACAACTGTTCGGGGCGGTCGGCATGCCATGCGGCCGAAGCCTGCGATCCCGCCAGGTCCCACCACAGCGTGCCCCGGTGGCCCCGGCTGATCTGGCTGGTGGACA
>JAIYDJ010000002.1 GCA_027487575.1 Rhodobacter sp.
CTTCCGGTTCTGGCCGGCGCCATCACCATGCTGCTGACCGACCGCAACTTCGGGACGACCTTCTTCTCGCCCGCAGGCGGCGGCGACCCGGTGCTCTATCAGCATCTGTTCTGGTTCTTCGGCCACCCCGAAGTCTATATCATGATCCTGCCGGGCTTCGGCATCATCAGCCATGTGGTCTCGACCTTCTCGAAGAAGCCGGTGTTCGGTTATCTCGGCATGGCTTATGCGATGGTTGCCATCGGCGCGGTCGGGTTCATCGTGTGGGCGCACCACATGTATACCACTGGCCTCGACGTGAACACGAAGATGTATTTCACCGCCGCCACCATGGTCATCGCGGTGCCCACCGGCATCAAGATCTTCTCGTGGATCGCGACGATGTGGGGTGGCAGCATCGAGTTCAAGACCCCGATGCTCTGGGCCTTCGGCTTCCTGTTCCTGTTCACCGTCGGCGGCGTGACCGGCATCGTTCTGTCACAGGCCCCGATCGACCGCGCCTATCACGACACCTACTATGTTGTGGCCCACTTCCACTATGTGATGAGCCTTGGCGCGGTGTTCGGCATCTTCGCCGGGGTCTATTTCTGGATGGGAAAGATGTCGGGGCGGCAATACCCCGAATGGGCAGGCAAGCTGCACTTCTGGGCGATGTTCATCGGGTCGAACCTGACGTTCTTCCCGCAGCACTTCCTCGGCCGTCAGGGCATGCCGCGCCGCTACATCGACTACAACGAGGCCTTCGCTTACTGGAACTGGTTCTCGTCGATCGGGGCATTCATCTCGTTCGCAAGCTTCGTGTTCTTCCTTGGCGTGGTGTTCTGGACCCTGATGTACGGTCGCAAGATCACCCAGAACAACCCTTGGAACGAATACGCCGACACGCTGGAATGGACCCTGCCCTGCCCGCCGCCCGAACACACGTTCGAGCAGCTGCCCAAGCGGGAAGACTGGGACAAACAGCACGCCCACTGAACGAGATCGGTCTAAAAGACAAAAGCCCCGGAGCAATCTGGGGCTTTTGCACGACTTTCGACATGGAAACGTCGGAAATCCTCGGGAAATTGTTGAACGCGCTCAAGCGGCGGTTCGGCTCGGTATCGTGATCGCCTACCTTTCCTTTGTCGGCCACCCCGCTATCGTTCTGCCATGCCCTACCAATACCTCCCTTCGCCCCCGACCGAAACGCACCTGCACCTGTGGCCCCACCGCTCGCTGCCCAAGCGCGGGTTCGTGTGGTTCATCGCGGCAACCACCGGCCTGATCGCCGTGCCCCTGCTCAGCCTGCTGGGCAACCCCGCGCTGTGGTTCATGCTGCCCTTCCTGATGGCTGCCGTCGCAGGTGTCTGGTTCGCCCTGCAGCGCAGCTACCGCGATGCCGAGATTGTCGAGGATCTGACGCTGACGCCCGACCTCGTGACCCTGACCCGCCACGGTCCGCGCGGGCAGCGGCAGGACTGGCAGGGCAACCCGCATTGGCTGCGGCTGACGCTGCACCCGACCGCCGGTCCGGTGCCGAACTATCTGACCTTGAAGGCCGAAGGCCGCGAAGTGGAACTGGGTGCCTTCCTGACCTCCGAAGAACGGCTTGCGCTCCACCCCGACCTGACAAGGGCGCTGGCCACGCTCCGGCCCTGACGGACGGTGTGGCGGTCAATACGCCCCGACGAACAGCTTTCGCAACCGGGCGGTGATGACAGGTCCGCTCTCGAAGACCTGGTCGATGCGGGGATAGATGTTGGGATACTCTGCCGCCATGTTGGCCAGCAGGGTCTGCAGGACCCACGTCTGTCCGTTCGGCGCGTTGTTTCCGAAAATCACGCTGACCGTGCTGTCCTGATGGCGGCCGCTGAATTTCTGGAACGCCTTGATCGCGGTCCCCACGGTAGGGTCATATCCCCCCACAAATCCGACCTTCAGTGCAGCCGCTTTGAAATCATCGCGGTCCTTGGCACTGTCCGATGGGCGGGGCGGGGCCTTGCTGGTGCAAAAGATACCGAACCGAACCAGTTCGACATCATCAATGTTGTTTGTGCAGTTCGGCCCTACCGGCCCGCTGAGGTTGAAATAGAACCTGTCGAACGCCTCCGAGTAGGCGACTTCCGGCCTGCAGCGCCCGGAGCGCGGCATGAACCTAGTCATCAAAGGCGCCGACGGGTGCCACCGCCTCATGGGCGAACCGGAAGTCGCTCATCTGGTTTTGCCCCCAGACCCCGCGCCGTTCCAGGGCGCTACGCATGTTGCGCAGGCCCAGACGCACGAACTCGACGTCGTCGGCGGCATTGAACCGACCCGGACCGACGTCGCCCGACAGATTGAAATAGAAAGCCCGGTGAGAGGGATCGGCCAACAGCTGCATGGAACCTCCGGCGGCGAATAGGGTGCGGAAAAAATCGGCGGAAGAATGCCACAGTTTTTCATTGCCGAAAGCCCTCTGATTCGGCTCTGGCCAAGGCGGACCATCCGCTGGAAAGGGACTAACCCCTTGACCCGGAACCTGCGCAACACGCTTGCCGGACGGTTCATCGTGACTTAGAAGCTTTGCATTTCGTGACGCCATTTGCAGGACAGTTTCCATGACTATTCCCCGCCGCTTTTCCCCCGCCCCCGGCATCACAGTCGACATCGCCGCCTCCAGCATCTCCATCGCGGGCCGCGCACAGGTCTGGGGGCCACAGGCAAACCCCGCCCGCGCCACGCTGATCCAGGACAGCATCAACCGCATCTGGACCGCCAACTTTGCCAACGGCTTCCGCGTGTCCTGCGCCATGCAGATCAGCCACCGCGCCTCCGGACCGCCGGCCGATGTGCTGCAGATCGAGATCGTGCCCATCGCGGGCCCGTCGAGCGTGACGACCCCGGTCATCGGAGCGCCAAGCATGCAACTCAATTCGAACGCCACCAATGTCTACACCTGGGTTTCGGCCCATGAATTCGGGCATGTGCTGGGGATGAAAGACCGCTATTCGGAAACCCTGGCCAGCCAGATCTGCAGCAGTTTCGGCTGCGCGCGCACGACGACGGTTGAACGCGGCTATGAGGCGCTGTTAATGGGGGCACACATGGGGGCAATGGACACCCGCACGCTGGACGATCTGAATGCCGAAACCGCTCCCGCGCCCTGGTGGATCAACGATGACGACCAGACCCGTGACTGGGTCATGGGCGCAACACCGGGCGCCATCGCCGCCCTGCCCGCGCGGCAGAAGGTGCAGGCGATCCGGGTGATGATGGGCTACTGGATCGACGACGAGGATGTGGCCGCGATAGAACGCATCTGTGCGAATGTCGGCAGTCCCGCCCATGCCCGGGCGATCCGCGAGGCGATCAATCCGCTGGACTTCACCAGCATCGGGCAGCGCACCCGCATCCGCGTGGCTTTTTCGGGCATGCCCTGACGCTAGCTGAGCCGCGCCTTGACCATCGGGCCGACCGCGCCGAAATCCATCTGCCCGGTGTAGCGGCCCTTCAGTGCTGCGATGACCCGGCCCATGTCGCGGATGCCCGTGGCGCCGGTTTCGGTAACAGCGGCCGCAATCGCCGCTTCCACCTCGGCCGGGTCAAGCTGGCGCGGCAGGAATTCCTCGATCACCGTCACCTCGGCCAATTCCTGTTCGCACAGTTCCAGCCGCCCGCCCTCTTCATAGGCGCGGGCCGATTCCTGCCGCTGTTTCACCAGCTTGCCCAGAATGGCCAGTATCTCGTCCTCGCTGACCAGTCCCTCGGCCCCGTCCGACCGGTTGGCGATTTCGCGGTCCTTGATGGCGGCGTTGATCAGCCGCAGCGTGGACAGCCGATTGGCCTGTCTGGCCTTCATCGCCTCTTTCAACGCACCTTGCAGGCGGTCGCGCAATGACATGGGTCGCATCCTTGTGGTTTCAGCCGCGCATCATACAAGGCCCACCCGTGCAAGACAACCGACGTCATTTCCGTCAAGCCCTTGAATAAACTAAACAACTCATTTGCATCCATCGCTTGACCCCACGCCCCGGCCCCCGTAGATTCCGCCGAGTTTGTCCGCAGGGAGTCGCACCATGCCCATCCCCAAACCCACCGCCTGCCTAGTGCTGGCCGATGGATCGGTGTTCTACGGCATGGGCTTTGGCGCCACCGGCGAAACCGTGGCCGAACTGGTGTTCAACACAGCGATGACCGGCTATCAGGAAATCATGACCGACCCCAGCTATGCGGGGCAGGTCGTCACCTTCACCTTCCCGCATGTCGGCAATGTCGGCACCACCGCCGAGGATGACGAAACCGCCGATCCGGTGGCCGCGGGGATGGTCGTGAAGTGGGATCCGACCGAACCGTCGAACTGGCGCGCCACCAACGATCTGGCCTCGTGGCTGTTGGCCAAGGGCCGGATCGGCATCGGCGGCATCGACACGCGCCGCCTGACACGCGCGATCCGGCAGCAGGGCGCACCGCATGTCGCGCTGGCACATGACCCCGCAGGCAATTTCGACCTTGGCGCATTGGTGGCCAAGGCCCGCGGCTGGGCCGGGCTTGTGGGGCTTGACCTTGCCAAGGGCGTGTCGTGCAGCCAGTCCTACCGCTGGGACGAACAGCGTTGGGCCTGGCCCGACGGATACATCCGCCGCAGCGGGCCGGGACTGCGCGTGGTGGCCATCGATTACGGCGCGAAACGCAACATCCTGCGCTGCCTTGCGTCTTCGGGATGCGAAGTGACGGTTCTGCCTGCGACAGCCACGGCCGCAGATGTGCTGGCCCTGAACCCGGAGGGCGTGTTTCTGTCCAACGGTCCGGGCGACCCTGCCGCAACCGGCGTCTATGCCGTTCCGATGATCCGCGGCGTTCTGGATGCCGACCTGCCCGTTTTCGGGATCTGTCTGGGCCACCAGATGCTGGCGCTGGCATTGGGCGCGGTAACGGTCAAGATGAACCACGGTCACCACGGTGCCAACCATCCGGTCAAGGACCTCGACACCGGCAAGGTCGAAATCACCTCGATGAATCACGGCTTCACCGTGGACAGCCAGACCCTGCCGCGCGGTGTGGTCGAAACGCATGTGTCGCTGTTCGACGGGTCGAATTGCGGCATCCGACTGGACGGAAAACCGGTGTTCTCGGTGCAGTATCACCCCGAGGCGTCACCGGGTCCGCAGGACAGCTACTATCTGTTCGACCGGTTCGCCGCCGCGATGCAGGCCCGTCGCGCCGCCTGACCGCCATGCAGGTCTGGATCGGCCGTTAATCGTCCGTTAACCGGTTTCCGGCAATCCTCGGGCTCTTGCAGCGAGGAGTGCGCATGTCTGTCCTGCCGCTTGTGCCGCTGCCCGCGCAGACGGTCGCCGCCGCCCGGCTCAAGAACCGCCCGCCGATCGGGATCGACCTTCTTTCGAATGGCGCGGTATCGGCCCATGCGCTGGTGCAGGCGCTGCCGCGGGCCGGCGCGCTGCCTGCGCGTCTGCTGGGCCGCGGGCAGGCCGGGGACGACCTGCTCTATGCAGCGTTCGGGCATCATCACCAGTTGGGGATGGCCGATTTCACGGCCCATCCGCCCGACCCCGGTCTGATCGACCGATGGGGCGCGATGGATTGTCTGCGCGACGGGCTGCTGCCGGTGATGCGCGCGGGGGATGTCACCGTGATTGCGGCGCAGGACCCTGAAACCTATGCCCGCAACCGCACGCGCCTGACCACCCTGTTCGGGCCCACCCTGCTTGCCCTGTCCCCGCCCCGCAGGCTGGAATCGGCCGTGCTGCAGGCGCGGGGCGCGATGCTGTCGCGCATCGCCGAACGGACAGTCCCGCCGGGCGAAAGCTGCCGCACCTGGAACGCCACCAGTTCGGCACGCCTGATGCTTGCCTGCATGGCCTTGGCGACGGCGGCGGCGCTTTGGCCCCGGACGGTGCTGGCGGGTCTGACGCTGGTGTCGTTCGTGCTGTTTCTGGCAACCTTCGCGATGAAGGCGGCGGCGCTCTGGCTCGCCTTGCGTCCGGTGCAGCAGGACAGGGGGCTGCCTCCGGTCATCGCGCGCCTGCCGGTGGTGTCGATCCTCGTGGCACTGTACCGCGAGGCAGGGATCGCGCCGCGTCTGGTGCGGCGCCTGGGGAAGCTCGACTATCCGCGCGACCTTCTGGATATCGTGCTGGTGGTCGAAGAGGGCGATCATGCGACCAGAGACGCGCTCGCCTCCGCCGATCTGCCACCATGGATGCGGATCGTCGTGGCGCCGGAGGGCCGGGTCAAGACCAAGCCCCGCGCATTGAACCACGCGCTCGCGTTCTGCAAGGGCTCGATTGTCGGCGTCTACGATGCCGAAGACGCACCGGAACCCGACCAGATCCGCCGCGTCGTCGACCGGTTCCACCGGAGGGGGCCGCAAGTCGCCTGCCTGCAGGGCGTGCTCGACTTCTACAACCCCGCCACAAACTGGCTGTCGCGCTGTTTCACCATCGAATATGCGGCATGGTTCCGGGTGATCCTGCCCGGACTGCAGCGTCTGGGTGTTCCGATTCCGCTGGGCGGGACCACGCTGTTCTTCCGCCGCGACGTGCTTGAAAAGCTGGGCGCTTGGGATGCCTGGAACGTGACGGAAGATGCCGATCTGGGCATCCGTCTGGCCCGGCACGGCTATCGGACCGAACTGATCGACAGCACCACGCATGAAGAGGCGAACTGCCGTGCCCTGCCCTGGATCAAGCAACGCTCGCGCTGGATCAAGGGCTACATGATGACCTACGCCACCCATATGCGCGACCCTGTGCTGCTGTGGCGGCAGTTGGGACCCCGGCAGTTCGCGGGATTTCAGGTGCTGTTTCTGGGCAGCATCGCGCATGTGCTGATGGCTCCGCTGATCTGGTCGCTGTGGCTTTTGATGCTGGGCTTGCCGCATCCGCTGACCCAAGTCATTCCCGGCCCCGCGCTGCTGGCCATGTCGGGCCTTTTCCTGGCCGCCGAAGCGCTGTCGATCGCCACCGGACTGGTCGGTTTGCGCCGGTCCGGTCAGAAGATCAGCCCGGCCTGGGTGCCGACGCTGCACGTTTACAGCCCGCTCGGGGCGCTGGCCTCCTACAAGGCGCTTTGGGAAATGATGCACAGGCCGTTCTACTGGGACAAGACAAGCCACGGCCATTTCGACCAGGCCGAGTGATCAGCGCGTCTTCAACTCGCCCGCATCGACCCGCAAACGGGTTTCAAACGCGTTGCTGATATGGGCGCGCAAGCTGGCATAGGCCGCATCGCCGTCGCGGGCGGCAATCGCCGCAACGATGCTGTCATGTTCGTCCAGCGCCGCCGCATCCCGCCCGTCGGCGGCAAACGAGGTCGTCGCCATGAGCGCCATCGCCCGGTGAACAAGGTCAAGCTGCTGCACCAGAAACCGGTTGTGCGAGGCGAGATGGATCTGCCGGTGGAACCTCTTGTTCGCCCGGCTCAACGCGCGCGGATCGCCGCCCAGCAGCGCCCGGTCATCCGCCACCATCCGGCGCATGACCCGCACCTCTTCGTCCGTCGCGTGCCGCGCCGCCAGCCTCGCCGCCAGCCCTTCCAACTCGGTGCGCACGGCGTAGAGTTCGGACAACTGGTTGTGGTCCAGCGAGGCCACGATCAGACTGCGCCCGTCGCGCGTCAGCATTCCTTGGGTTTCCAGCCGCTGCAGCGCCTCGCGGACAGGCGTGCGGGAAACGCCCAGATGTTCGGCCAGTTCGGATTCGACCAGACGGTCACCGGGTTTGTAGACCCCTGCCTCGATCGCATCGAGGATCAGGATATAGGCATCTTTCTGCACGGAACCGACCTGTCAAAGAGTTTCGCAACCCTAGCAAGGGCCGCCGGTCTTCACAACCGGCCAAGGGGGCGGGCGCTTTGTCGCCTCGCAATCGCCCCCGCTGACGCTATGTTGTCCCGCAGAGGTGGACCATGACGACACAGACCGTTGATATCCTGATTTCCGGCGGCGGCGTTGCCGGGCTGACCGCGGCCGCCGCGTTCGGCTCTGCCGGGTTTTCGGTTCTGTGCGTCGATCCGACCCCCCCGGTCACGGATGGACAGGCGACCGGTGCGGACCTGCGGACCACGGCCATCCTGCAGCCGTCGCTGCCGGTCCTGCAGGCAGCGGGATTGTGGGACCGTCTGACGCCCCATGCCGCCGCCCTGCGGGTCATGCGGATCATCGACGCGGGCGGGCCGAGCCCGGAACCCCGTTTGATCAAGGACTTCGATTCGGCCGACATTTCGGAGGGGCCGTTCGGCTACAACCTGCCCAACTGGCTGCTGCGGCGCGAGATGGTCGCGCGGCTGGCCGAACTGCCAAACGTCGATTTCCGCCCCGGTGTCGCCACGACGGCGCTGATGACACGCACTTCGGAAGCGCGGGTGACGCTGTCCGACGGATCGCGCATTTCTGCCCGTCTTGCCATCGCCGCCGACGGGCGCAATTCGACGCTGCGGCAGGCGCTTGGCATTCCGGTCACCACCCTGCGCTATGGCCAGAAGGCGCTGGCCTTTGCCGTGACCCACCCGGTTCCGCACGACAACGTGTCGACCGAAATCCACCGCTCGGGCGGGCCGTTCACGCTGGTCCCGCTGCCCGACCGCGACGGGATGCCCGCATCGGCCGTGGTCTGGATGGAGGAAGGCCCCGAGGCCCTGCGCCTGTCCACCCTGCCCGTCCCCGACTTCGAGACGGCGATGAACCTGAGGTCCTGTCAGGTGCTGGGGTCGCTGACCCTTGCTTCGCGCCGCATGGTCTGGCCGATCATCTCGCAGCGGGCCGAGCGCATGGCGGGTCAGCGCGTGGCCCTGATGGCCGAAGCCGCGCATGTCGTCCCCCCGATCGGCGCGCAGGGGCTGAACATGAGCCTTGCGGACCTGGACTGCCTGATCGAGCTTGCAGCGGCGAACCCCGGCGCGCTGGGGGACCAGACCATGCTGGACACCTATCACCGCCGACGTTATCCGGACGTGCAAATGCGGGTCATGGGCATCGACCTGTTGAACCGCGCGTCGATGGTCGGCGGGCAGTCCCTGCGCAACCTGCGGGCGGGCGCGCTTGATACCCTGTATTCCTTCGGCCCGCTGCGCAAGACGCTGATGCGGACCGGGCTTGGGCTCAGGTAGGGCGGGGTTAATCCCGCCCTACCCGGAATCATCGATTGCTTACAGCACTGCGTCCACCGCACGGCGCAACCGGGCGACAGTGCCCGGAACGTCGGCCAGCTTGTCGAGGCCGAACAGCCCCAGCCGGAACGTCTTGAACTCTGCCCCCTCGCCCACCTGCAACGGGACGCCTGCCGCGATCTGCAACCCCTGATCGCGGAACCGCGACCCGTTCTGCACGGCCGGATCGGCGGTGTAGCTGACCACCACACCCGGCGCGGCGAAACCTTCGGCCGCGACCGACATCACGCCCTTTGCCGCCAGCATGCCCCGCACTTCGGCCCCCAGCGCCCACTGCGCAGCCTTGGCTTCGGCAAAGCCCATCGCCCTGGTTTCCAGCATCGCATCGCGGAACCCCACCAGCGCATCGGTCGGCATCGTGGCGTGATAGGCATGCCCGCCCGCCTCGTAGGCCTGCATGATGGTCCGCCACTTCTTCAGATCGACCGCGAAGGAATTGGATGTCGTTTCGGCCAGCCGCGCCTCCGCCCGCGCCGACAGCATCACCACCCCCGCCGCCGGCGACGCCGACCAGCCTTTCTGCGGGGCCGAGATCAGCACATCCACGCCCGTCGCGGCCATGTCCACCCAGACACAACCCGATGCGATGCAGTCGAGCACAAGGATCGCCCCAACGTCATGCGCCGCCTGCGCCATCTGCGCGATGTAGTCATCTGGCAGGATGATCCCGGCACTGGTTTCCACATGCGGGGCGAACACCGCCTCGGGGCGGACCGTATGGATGCGGGCCACCACCTCGTCGATCGGCGGCGGTGCATAGGGGGCCTGCACCCCGTTGCCGGTCTGCCGCGCCATCACAACCTCGACCGATTTCGCAAACCCGCCGGCGTCGAAGATCTGACTCCAGCGGTAGGAGAACCAGCCATTGCGCACCACCAGAACCGACCCCTGGCCGAATTGCCGCGCCACGGCCTCCATGCCATAGGTCCCGCCCCCCGGCACCAGCGCCACCGCCTCGGCGTGATAGACCTCGCGCAGCAAGCCCGACAGATCGCGCATCACACCCTGGAACTTGGCCGACATGTGGTTCAGGCTGCGGTCGGTGAACACGACCGAAAACTCTTCCAGACCCTCGGGGTCGATATGGGCGTGCAGTCCGGGCATCGGCATCTCCTCTGATTTCGGCAAACCTAGCGCATTTTGCGGGCCGGAAAACCTCTGAATCCGACACGCCACGCCCCGGTGCGAACCGGATGCCGTTGCATCGCCGCACGAAATCGTTAGAACCCGCGCGATGCCGGACGGCGCCGGAACACGAAACTGGGACACTGACAACAAGGGGGGACGGCACATGCGCGTCTATTATGACCGGGACTGCGATATCAACCTGATCAAGGACAAGAAAGTGGCCATCCTCGGCTACGGGTCCCAAGGCCACGCCCACGCGCTGAACCTGCGCGATTCCGGCGCGAAAAATCTGGTCGTCGCGCTGCGCGAAGGCTCGCCGTCCGCGCAGAAAGCCGAAGGCGAGGGCCTGACGGTGATGGGCATCGCCGAGGCTGCCGCCTGGGCCGACCTGATCATGTTCACCATGCCCGACGAGTTGCAGGCCGCGACCTACAAGCAGTATGTCCATGACAACATCCGCGAGGGTGCGGCGATTGCCTTTGCCCATGGCCTGAACATCCACTTCGGCCTGATCGAGCCGAAAAAGGGCGTCGACATCATCATGATGGCCCCCAAGGGCCCCGGCCACACCGTGCGCGGCGAATACGTCAAGGGCGGCGGCGTGCCCTGCCTTGTGGCCGTCCACAACGACGCCACCGGCAAGGCGATGGAAATCGGCCTGTCCTACTGCTCGGCCATCGGCGGCGGGCGTTCGGGCATCATCGAGACGAACTTCCGTCAGGAATGCGAAACGGATCTGTTCGGCGAGCAGGCCGTTCTGTGTGGCGGTCTGGTCGAGTTGATCCGCATGGGCTTCGAGACACTGGTCGAAGCCGGTTACGAGCCGGAAATGGCCTATTTCGAATGCCTGCACGAAGTGAAGCTGATCGTCGACCTGATCTATGAAGGCGGCATCGCCAACATGAACTATTCGATCAGCAACACCGCCGAGTACGGCGAATACGTGTCCGGCCCGCGCATCCTGCCCTACGACGAGACGAAAGCCCGGATGAAAGCCGTCCTTAAGGACATCCAGACCGGCAAGTTCGTGCGCGACTTCATGCAGGAAAACGCCGTCGGCCAGCCGATGTTCAAGGCCACCCGCCGCATCAACGACGAACACCAGATCGAAAAGGTTGGTGAAAAGCTGCGCGCGATGATGCCGTGGATCTCCAAGGGCAAGATGGTCGACCGCGCGCGGAACTGACGCGCGGCGGTGCGCAAACGCGGGGCCGGGGTAAATCCCCGGCCCTTTGTCATCACATCTTCCGCTTTTCCGCCCGCATCGCTGCGACCGCAGCCCACTGCGTGGTCGGGATCAGAAAGCCGACGCCGCCTTGTCCGCCGTCCTTGGCCAGCGTGGACTTCTGCCCGTCGCTGCGCGGGGCTGCGGGACGGCGGTAGAGCTGGAACACCAGTGCGGCCAGCAGCAGCACCATGAACACAATTGGCTGGATAGGGGCATCTAACATATTGGAATCGCTGTCAGTTTCTTCTGATCCGAGTCTAGGTCGCGCCCGAGGGAGAGGAATGGCCCGGCCTGCGGCATAACGCGCAAGCCAGCCCGTCAGTCCACCAGCCGTGCCTTGCGGATGCCTTCGGCCAGCCGCGCAAGATCAGCCGGATTGCGGAAGGGCAACCGCGCCAGCGTGTCCTTGAACGAAAACATCGGGTTGATCGCCACGATCTCGCCCCAGGTCTGACGCGCCTCGGCAAGCCGCCCCAGATGCCCCAGCGCCGCGATCATGTACGCGCGCGAAGTGTCGGAATGTGGTGCGCGGCGGATGCGGTCTTCGAACGTGGCGACGGCGGCTTCGTCGTCGCCCGCCACAAGGCGCGCCAGACCCAGGAAATGCAGGTATTGCCCCGTGTTGGCCGGGTCCAGCCGTATGGCGTGCAGAAGATAGGGTTCCGCCTCGGCCGGGCGGCCCAGAAACACCTCGATCGACCCGCGCGTGCCGTAGGCCAGCGCATAATTCGGGTTCAGCGCCAGCGCCTTGCGGGTCTGCGCCTGAGCCCCTTCCAGATCGCGGCGAAACAGGCACACGACGGCCGCCGCGTAATGTGCATAGGGCTCGTTCGGGTCAAGCTGCATCGCACGCGCGAAGAAGTCGAACGACCGGTCCAGCGCATCGGGCACATAGCCCCATTTGTTGTTGAAATCGAAAAGATGGGCCAGACCCAACCCGGCATGCGGTTCGGCATAGCCGGGGTCCAGATCAATCGCCCGGCCCAGCACGTCGAGGATGCGGTCGAAATCGGCGCGGTTGCGGATCGGGGCCAGCAGCAACTCGCGCCCTCGCAGAAAACAGTCGTGCGCCTCGACGTTCTGCGTGCGGCCCCGCCCCAGCAGAGCCTGTTCCGCAGGCTTCAGCGTGACGCGCAACGCATCGACGATGTGCTTGGTCACCTCGTCCTGAACCGCGAAGATGTCGGTCAGCTCGCGGTCGTACCGTTCGGCCCACAGATGATGTCCGGTGCCCGCGTCGATCAGTTGCGCCGAAATGCGGACCCGGTTTCCGGACCGGCGGATCGACCCTTCCAGCACCGACGTCACCTGCAGTGCCTGCCCCACCTCGCGCACATCCGCGACCTTGCCCTTGTAGGCAAAACTGGAGTTGCGCGAGACGACCAGAAGCCCTGCGATCTTGGACAGATCGGTGATCACGTCCTCGCTGATCCCGTCCGAGAAATACTCCTGCTCGGGGTCGCCAGACATGTTCGCAAAGGGCAACACCGCGATTGACGGCCTTGTTTCCGTCGTCACGGCCCCGCTGCCGGGCCGGGTCACCTGCCCCACCGTCTTGGCGGCACCGCCCCAAGTCCAGGCGCGCACCGCCGTTTCGATGTTTTTCAACAGCAGATGTCCCGCATCGGCAAAGGCGACGGTCACCTTGCCGCGCACCTGCACATGGACCGCCTCCGACACCAGAACGCCGCCGGGCGGGGCCAGCCCCTCCAGCCGAGACGCGATGTTCACGCCATCGCCGTAAAGATCGCCGCCCTCGACAATGACGTCGCCCACGTTGATCCCGATCCGTAGGATAATCTGGTGCCCCGCCGCGCTGTTTGCGGCGCTGAAGTCCTGATGAAGCGCAACGGCACAATGCACGGCATCCACCGCCGACCCGAATTCGATCAGGACGCCGTCACCCATCAGCTTGACGACGCGCCCCTTGTGGCGGGCCAGTTGCGGCATGAGGATGTTGCGGCGGCGCGCCTTGAGTTCCGCCAGAACGCCGGTTTCGTCCTTCTCCATCATGCGGGAAAAGCCGACGACATCCGCTGCCAGAATGGCGGCCAGACGGCGTTCCAGACGGCTTTCGGACATGCGCAGACCCGGACAAGAGGCCACGCCAGCTAACGCTGCGCGGCCACCTGTGGCAAGCCTCGTCTCATGTGGCTTTCGGGAACCGCCTTCCGTCTGGCAGAAGGCGGTCCGGGTGCCGCAAAAAGCGGCGGCGGGGTTGGCTTATTCCAGAACCGGCGGGACGTTCGCGCCTTTCTGGGTGCGGCGCTGTTCCGCCAACGGGGTCAGAAACGCGACGCCGCCCTGCGGGCCATCCTTGGCAAGCGTCGATTTGGGCATGTTGGGGTCATGCATCCGGTCTTCGACCTCTTTCTTGCTGACAAGCGCGAAGACGCAGACCGCCAGCAGCGTGAACATGAACAGAAACGGTACGATCCAGCCGTATTCCATGAAGAACCTCTTTCGGGTGTGTACGCTCTGCCGATAAAACGTGACGACGCCCCAAAGGTTCCACTTTTTGCGTCAAGGCCCGACCGGTGCCCGCCGCCTGCCCGACCGCCCGATGAACCCCCGATTTCGTGACAGGCTCGCTGATCCGCCGCGCGCCTAGACAGCGGCCCTGACCGCGCCGACGATCTCGTCGACAACAGCCGTCAGCAACGCCTCGTCCTCGCACTCCGCCATGACCCGGACCAGCGGTTCGGTCCCGGATTTGCGGATCAGAAGCCGCCCCTTGCCCGCCAGACGCTGTTCGGCCTGCGCGATGGTCGCCTTGACCGCCTCCGCCTCCAGCGGCGCGGACCCGGCCCCGAAGCGGACGTTCTTCAGCATCTGCGGCACCGTCGCGAACTGATCCACCAGTGTCGCCGCCGTCTGCCCGGTCCGCGCCATCTCGGCCAGCACCTGCAGGCCTGCGATCAGCCCGTCACCCGTCGTGGCATAGTCGGTCATCACGATATGGCCCGACTGTTCGCCCCCAAGGTTCCACCCGCCGCGCCGCATCGCCTCGACCACATAGCGGTCCCCGACCGCCGTCCGCTCCAGCCGCAGACCGCGCCCGGTCAGGAACCGCTCCAGCCCCAGGTTGGACATCACGGTCGCGACCAGCGTCCCGCCGCGCAGCCGCCCTTCCGCAGCCCAGCGGCTGGCCAAAAGCGCCATGATCTGGTCGCCGTCCGCCACGCTGCCATGCGCATCCAGGATCATCACCCGGTCCGCGTCGCCATCCAGACAGATCCCCACATCCGCGCCATGAGCCACCACGGCCTCGGCGGCGGTCTGGGTATGGGTGGACCCCACCCGGTCATTGATGTTGGTGCCGTTCGGGGTGACGCCCAGCGGAATCACGTCCGCCCCCAGTTCCCACAGCACTTCGGGCGCGGCCCTGTAGGCGGCCCCGTTCGCGCAATCGATCACCACCTTAAGCCCGTCCAGCCGCAGGCCGGGCGGAAAGGTGGTCTTGACGAATTCCTGATACCGCCCCCGGCCATCCTCGATCCTTCGCGCCCGGCCGATCTGGTCGGCCTCCGCCAGATCGATCTCGCCGGCCAGGATCGCCTCGATTTCGGCCTCGGCATCGTCAGACAGCTTGAACCCGTCGGGGCCGAAGAACTTGATTCCGTTGTCCTGATGCGGATTGTGACTGGCGCTGATCATCACGCCCAGATCGGCCCGCATCGACCGGGTCAGGAACCCCACAGCCGGTGTCGGAACCGGCCCCAGCAGCAGCACATTCATGCCCGTGCTGGTCAGCCCGGCCGTCAGCGCGTTTTCCAGCATGTAACCCGACAGGCGGGTGTCCTTGCCGATCACGACGCGGTGCGCGATCGACCCGTCCCGGCGAAAGAACTTGCCCGCAGCCGCCCCCAGCCGCAACGCCATTTCCGCTGTCATCGGAAAGGTATTCGCCCGCCCCCGCACGCCATCGGTGCCAAACAGCTTTCGCGTCATTCCGATTGTCCCCTTGTAACGGCCTGCCACAGCGAAAGGGCCTGCCGCGTTTCGTCCACATCGTGCACCCGGATCATCTGCATGCCCTGCGCCACCCCGGACAACGCGACCGCCAGGCTGCCGGGCATCCGCCGTACGGCATCCGCCTCGGCCCCGATGGTGCCGATAAACCGCTTGCGGCTGGCCCCCAGCAAAACCGGCAATCCAAGGTCATGGAACAGACCCAGCCGGTTCAACAGGGCAAGGTTGTGCTGCAGGGTCTTGCCGAACCCGATGCCCGGATCGACGGCAATCCGGCCGCGCGGAATCCCCGACGCCACGGCCAGCGCCACGCGAGCCTGCAGAAAATCGAACACGTCCAGCAGCACATCGTCATAGATGGGGGCCGCCTGCATCGTTGCCGGGTCGCCCTGCGCATGCATCAGGATCACCGGCGCGCCGGTTTTGGCCAGAACCGCAGCCATGCCCGGATCGAACTGCAGCGCGGACACGTCGTTGACAATCCCTGCCCCCGCCGCCAGCGCGGCATCCGCCACCCCGGCCTTGCGCGTGTCGATCGACACCGGACAGTCCAGCCCGGCCTCGCGAAGGGCTGCAATGACCGGGGCCGTGCGTGAAATCTCCTCGTCCAGCGCCACGTCCACCGCACCCGGGCGGGTGCTTTCGCCGCCGATATCAAGGATGTCCGCCCCCGCCGCCATCTGCCGGGCCTGCATCAATGCCGCTTCGGGACGATAGAACAGCCCGCCGTCCGAAAAGCTGTCGGGCGTCACGTTCAGGATGCCCATGATGCGGGGCTGATCGAAGGTCAGACCGCCAAAGGCGCGCGGCGATGTCAGCCGGTCCAGAACGTCGCCCGCCAGGTCGGTTGCCGGGACGATCACCGGCACGCGCCCCCGCTCCAGAACTTCGACGCGGTCGAACCACGTCCATCCCCCGGCCAGACGCAGCGCGCCCAGCGGGCGGGCGGGATCGGTCATCGGGATCGGGCGGTGGTACGGCATGTCTTTGGTTATGCCGGGCCGCATTTTCAGGCAAGTGCGGGTTTCATGCCCGCTGAACGATGACGCGGCTTCCAGCCGGCAGTGCAACATTCCCGTGAACGATCAGGCGTTCTGCCGCCACCGTTTCGGCAAGCCAAAGCGCCAGCGCAACCGGATCGCGGCTTTGCGGGCCATCGACCGCGTCCAGCACCATCTTCGACGGGGCCCAGACGACCATCTGCCCGCGCTTGATCGCCCAGTCGATCTCGGTGCGCGAGGCCATGACCACACAGCGCGGGTCACGCGCGGCCAAGGCCCAGGCGTTCTGCTCGATGGCCAGCAGATCGACGCGCCGCTGGGTCGGCTTGTGGCCCGTGTCCGGTCGCGGCAGGTCCGGCAAACCGACCGTCAGGATCACCGGACCGGCAGCCTGCCATCCGTCCAGCCAGCCCTTCAATCCGGGATCGGCCATGGCTGCATTGTCCAGATGGACCACCACCGGGTGCAGCGCCGCCGCCTGACCGTCCTGCCCGATGCCCTGAACCGCGGCTTCCGCCCGGCTGCGCACGATCTCGACCCCAAGCTTGTAAGGCCCGATGTCCAGCTTTTCGATCCGGACAAAGGCGCGCATCGCCTGCGGTTCGGCCAGAATGCGCTCTGCCACCCGTTCGGCAAGCGTTTCCAGCAGGTTCAGCCGTTCGGCGGCGAGTTCTGCCGCAATAGCCTCCGTGATACGGTCATAGGACAAGATCCGGTCCACATCGTCGTTCAGCGGCGCAGGCGCGGGGCGCACTTCGACCACCACGTTGAACATCACCCGCTGCGGATGGCCGCGTTCCTGCTGGAAGGCGCCGATATCCACCTCGACCACATGGTCGCGCAGGGAAATGCGGTCGCGCGGATCGGCGGTGGCCGATGCGACGCTGCGCTCTTCCGGATGGGCAAAGGCGAGGCCGATATCGCTGGTCATGAGAGGAGTCCATCTGGGCGTCTGCGCCGCACAATAGCCGCGACGGGGCAGAAACCTGACCCGAACGCGACCCCGCGCCGCCGCCCGCCGACGTCAGGGCTGACGATAGAACAGATGCGCGCCGATGGAGGCCGTGCGCGGAAACCGCTTTGACCAGCTCGGGTTGACCTGCCGCGTGTGGAAATGTGTGGCCCCCATTGTCAGCGCGCGCGGGGCCCCGTCCAGCATTATGCGGGCAATCCGCCCTGCCCGTTCGACCGCGCTGCGGTCGCGCATCACATCGCTGTGGCCGTCGCAGGTAAAGCTGAACTGGCAGCCCTGTTTCACCACCGCGCAGACCGATTTGGGATAGGCGGGATTGTCGACCCGGTTCAGGATGACCTCGGCCACCGCGAACTGCCCTTGCAGGCTTTCGCCCCGCGCCTCGAAGTAAAGCGCCGTCCGCAGACATTGCCATTCTGCATCGCCGTCCGGCTGGGGATGGGTGGCGAGCCACGCATCGTCATAGCGTACGGCCACCGGCTCGGCGGCCTTGGCCGCGCGTTTGCGGCGCGGTTCGATTGCAGGGCCGTTGGCAAGCGCGGCCAATCGGGCCTGCGGCAGTGCGCCGACCGTATTGCGTTCCACCCCCATCAGCGACGCAAAGCTTGTGCCCAGAAGCTGCGTGGGATTGTTCGATTGACTCACCGTGACTTCGGCCCCGGCCGCTCCACTGAGGGCGAGCAGCGCAACGCACGCCATCACCCAACCTTGTCGCCTGCACATGATTTCGTTTTCCCGGTCCAGTTTTTGCCCCGGTCTTTGCTGTCTGTCTGACAGCGAACACCGACGCACCAGCGGCCATCGCTAGGCGACGTCCACTCGAGGCGTCTACCTCCGTGGCAGATTTACAACGGTTTTGCGACGAAACTAAGCGAGAATCTGCCGACACACTGAAGGTGAAATCTTAACAATGATCTTTATTGCATTGATTTACTTCAATATATTGGATTTCAACCTAAGGTCGTGCAACGCCAGATGCGCCGCCGCTAGCCGCGCCAGCGGCACGCGATACGGCGAACAGGAAACGTAATCAAACCCCGCCTTGCGGCAGAAATCTATCGATTCGGGGTTGCCGCCATGCTCGCCGCAGATGCTCAGCGTCAGGTCCGGCCGCGTGTTCCGGCCCCGCTGCGCCCCGATGTGCAGCAACTCACCCACCCCGTCGACATCCAGCGTGTGGAACGGATCTTCCGGAAAAACGCCCTGCTGGACGTAGGTGTTCATGAACCGCCCGGCGTCATCCCGGCTCAGGCCATAGGTCATCTGCGTCAGGTCGTTGGTGCCGAACGACAGGAAATCCGAATGCTGGGCAATCTCGCCTGCACGCAGCGCAGCGCGCGGCGTTTCCACCATCACGCCCAGTTTGAAGGCAAAATTGACCCCTGTCCGCGTGCGCACCGCCGCTGCGACGGCGTCGATGTTGGTCTTGACCAGTTCCACTTCGCGGCGCGCCGACACCAGCGGGATCATGATCTCGGGCACCACAGGCGCTCCGCGTCTGATCACCTCTACCGCCGCCTCGAAGATCGCGCGGGCCTGCATGTCGTAGATCTCGGGCAGCACGACCCCCAAACGCACGCCGCGCATTCCCAGCATAGGGTTGAATTCCGCCAGCGCCTCGGCCCGGCGCACCACGTCCGACAGCGGCTTGTCCAGCGCCTCGGCCAGTTCGCGCAGCCCTTCGCGGGTGTGGGGCAGAAACTCGTGCAGGGGCGGGTCGAACAGACGGATGCAGACCGGCAGACCGGCCATGATCTCGAACAACTGGATGAAGTCGTCACGCTGCATCGGCAACAGGCGGGCCAGCGCCGCAGCGCGGTCTTTCGACGTGTCGGCAAAGATCATCTCGCGCATGACCACCAGACGCGCCTCGTCAAAGAACATGTGTTCGGTGCGGCATAGGCCGATCCCCTGCGCCTCGAACTGGCGGGCCGTCTCGGCATCGGCGGGGGTGTCGGCGTTGGCGCGGATGCCGATGTCGCGCACCTCGTCCGCCCAGCCCAGCAGCTTGCGGAACGCATCGTCCAAAGCCGGGGCCAGCATCTCGGCCGCCCCTGCCAACACGTCGCCGGTCGTGCCATCGACGGTGATCAGATCGCCCTCGGAAAACACCCGGCCATCCGCAGCCCCCAGTTTGCGCTCTTTGGCGTCCAGCCGCAGGCCCGACGCGCTGACGACGCAGGGCACGCCGATCCCGCGCGCGATCACCGCGGCATGGCTGGTCACGCCGCCGCGTTCGGTCAGCACGCCCACCGCCGAATGCATGCCGCGAATGTCTTCGGGCGCGGTTTCGCGCCGCACCAGAATGCACGGCTCGCCGCGCGAGGCCGAGGCCTGTGCAGCCGCAGAGGAAAACACGATCCGCCCGGTGGCCGCTCCCGGACTGGCGGCGATGCCCTTGGCGAACACGTCGCGCGGGCCGCGCGGATCGACCTGCGTGTGCAGCAACTCGGGCAGCGAGCGGGGTTCGACGCGCAGGATCGCCTCGTCGCGCCCGATAACGCCATCTTCGGCCAGTGTCACCGCGATCTTCAGACCCGCGCGTGCCGACCGGACCACCTTCACCGCGTCCAGAACCGACAGGTGACCATCTTCGATGGTGAATTCGATCTGCATCTCTTCACGCAGGCGTCGGCGACACACCGCGCCGAATTGCAGCAGGTTGTCAAAGATGGCGGGCGCGATGTCTTCCAGCGACGCCCCGCGCGGGTCGCGGGTCAGGTACAGCGCTTCGGTCTTCTTCAGGGCATCGCGCCCCTGACTCTGGCCCAGATAGCGCCCGGTGATCTGCGGCAGGCCGGTGACCGGGCTGACGAACTGGATCACGCCCGACCCCGAAATGCCCTGCCCGATGCCCTGCGCCATCGACTGCACCACCAGCCCCAGCGGCGCCTCGGCGGGGGCGCCCTTGGACTGCCGCAGCAGGCGGGCCGATGTGCCTTCCCAAGCCCGCGCCATGGACCGCAGCACTTCGGACAACTGCCGGGCCGGGTCTTCGGGGAAGGGTTCGTCCATCTCGCGGGCATACTGGCGCAGGCCATCGCGCAGAACCTCGGCCACGGGCTTGGACGGATCGAAGATATCGGGGTCCAAACGGGCCACATGGGTGGCGTAAGCTTGCACAAATCGAAGATACAGGGCATCCGCCGCCGCCTGTCCGTGGCGTTCGGCCAAGGCCTGATGCCGGGCTGCGTTCATCCCGATGTTCAGGATGGATCCCGGGCCGCCCCAATCGGGATTGGCTGGCGATGGCCGGACCGAGACGAGCGCCCCGGCCCCGAAGTGCCGCAGGATGGCCTGCGCGTCCAGCGGCGCACCGGCGGCGATCCCGCGCACGGCGTGGGTCGGCAGGGCAACGGTCTGGGGCACCGGCAAGTCCAGCCGGACGAGCCTTTGCAGGCATTTCGCGCGCCAGCCGTGCGCCTCGGTCCGGATCACCGCCGTGGGCGTGATTTCGGTATAGTCGGCAAGGGCTTGCGGGTTGGGAATGGCGTTCTGCACGGCGGCACCTGTGATTTCGGCGCAGCATACGCCGAATGGGGGGTGGCGCAAGTCCGCCGGTCAGCGCGGGGGTTTCACACCCCCGCACCCCCGTGGGATACTTAGGGACAGAAAATGGGGTCAGCCGTCCAGTTTGGTCAGGTCGGCCACGCCGGAACAGATCGCGCGGATGCGGTGCAAGAGGTTCAGCCGGTTGCGGCGGATCAACTCGCTGGGGTCGTTGACCTGCACGGCGGTGAAGAAGGCGTCGATGGGGGCGCGAAGCCGGGCCATCGCGGACATGGCGGTGGCGAAGTCCTCGGCTTCCATCGCCGGGGTGATGGCGGCTTCGGCGGCGTCGAGCGCCGCGAACAGGGCGCGTTCCTCGTCGGTCTGGGCAAAGCGGATGTCGGGACCGTAGGAGTATTCGACGCCGTCCTTCTGTTCGGCCTGCGTCAGGATCGTGTTGGCGCGTTTGAAGCCCTGCAGCAGGTTGGGGCCGTCTTCGGTCTTCAGGAAGTCCGACAGCGCGCGGGCGCGGTGGACCAGGAGGGTGAGGTCGTCGTTGCCGGGCATCGCGAGGCAGGCGTCGATGACGTCGTGGCGGATGGACTGGTCCTTGAGGTAGGTCTTGAGGCGGTCGTGGAGGAAGGTGAGGAGGTCGAGAGCTCTCTTGGAGTGTCGCACAGGCTTTGGGCCGGCGTTGTCAACAAATGCGGCCCATTCCAACTCAGCGTCTTCCCAGTTGTCGCGTCCTGCCTCGCCTCGAATTGCGAAAGGAATGCGCGCCAAAGATACTTCGATTGAATGCAAAAGGGGAAGACGAGCCCCATCACTCAAACGAATAACCCCCAACGCCGCCCGGCGCAGCGCGAAGGGATCCTTGCTCCCGGTCGGCTTTTCGTCGATCGCCCAGAAGCCGGTCAGCGTGTCGATCTTGTCGGCCAGCGCCACGGCGACCGACACCGGTTCGGTCGGCACGTCGTCGGACGGGCCCAGTGGTTGCCAGTGGGCCTTGCAGGCATTCGCCACGGCGTCCGGAAAACCCGCAGCCTTGGCATAATAGGTGCCCATCAGCCCCTGCAACTCGGCGAATTCACCGACCATGGCGGAACGGAGGTCGGCCTTGGCGATGCGCGCGGCCTGTTCGGCCTGATCGGGGTCGGCCCCAACCAGCGGCGCAATCTCGCGGGCCAGGGCAGCGATGCGTTCGATCCGGTCGTGCTGGCTGCCCAGCTTGTTGTGGAAGGTTACCGACTTCAGGCCTTCCAGCCACTCGCCCATCCCGGCTTTCGCGACCGCGAGGTCTTTCTCGTAAAAGAACTTCGCGTCCGACAGGCGGGCCGAAAGAACCTTCTGGTTGCCCGCAAGGATCGTGGCCCCATCGTCGGCGGTTTCGGTGTTGGCGACGGTGATGAAGCCTTCGATCCGGCCCGTCCGGGGGTTCTTCACCGAAAAGAACTTCTGGTGTTCGCGCATCGAGGTTTGCAGCACCTCTGGCGGCAGGTCGAGGAACTGCGGCGCGATCCGGCCCATCAGCGGCACCGGCCATTCGACCAGCCCCGCCACCTCGGTCAGCAGCGCGGCATCGGGCACCACCTCAAGCCCGGCGGCAAAGGCGAGGTTGGTGGCCCCCTGCCAGATCGCGGCCTCGCGTTCGGCAGGGTCCAGGACAACGAAGGCGCGCTTCAGTTTGACCGTGTAATCGTCAAACCCGGTCACCGCAAAGCGGCCCTTCGACAGAAAACGGTGGCCCATGGTCGTGGCGCCTGCGTCGAACCCTTCGACCGACAGCGGCACAACCGCAGCACCCGCCTCATCGGACAGGATGCACAGGATCGACTGCAGCGGGCGCACCCATCGCAAAGTTCCGGCCCCCCAGCGCATCGACTTCGGCCAGGGAAAGCTGCGGATCGTGGCTTCCAGCACTTCGGCGACAATCGCCGCCGCCTCGCGCCCAGGCTTTTCGACCACGGCGAAAAAGACCTGCGCCTTCTTGTCGTCGCGCACCTCCAGCTGGTCGCGCGTCAGGCCGGTGGAGCGCAGGAACCCGTCCAGCGCCGCTGAGGGCGCGTCGACACGGGGACCTTTGCGTTCTTCCCGCACGGCGCGGCTTTGCGCGGTCAACCCGTCCACCGCCAGCACCAGACGGCGCGGCGTGGAAAAAGCACCCGCCCCGGCATAGGTCAGACCGGCATTCACCAGCCCGTCCGTCACCATGCGGCGCAGGTCGTCGCGGGCGCGCGCCTGCATCCGCGCCGGGATTTCCTCGGAGAAGAGTTCGATCAGCAGGTCGGGCATGGGGTCACTCGGCGTCAGGGTGAAGTTGATGCCAGGCATAGGCCCGGCCATCGGAAAAAACGGCTACGACGCGGTCGACCTGCGGATGGATGCCCGCTTGCGACAGGAAGGCCAGCGCGTCGCCGGTTTCCAGCGCCGCGCCGATGGCTTGCGCATCGAAACAGTCGAACCAGCCGGGGGCGATGGTGGGTTCGGCCCGGTCGTAGGTCTTGTAGGTTTCGGTCAGGGTGGCATGGGTCAAGGGCGTGGTGAAACAGGCGCGAAACCGCAGGGGCGAGCTTTCGGCGTCGATGCCCTGCAGTGCGTCCACCACGATCGCCTCGGGTGTGTCGCCGATGATCGGCGTCAACAGGATTTCCGCGCCGGGTGTGAAGCTGGCCGGTTCGTAGAAGGCATAGACCTGCAGCCAGTACATCGCGATGCCTGCGACAAGTCCTGTCAGCACGATGCCCCCCGCCACGATCTTGCCATTCACGCCACGGCCTCCGGCTGCCAGCCACCGGCCGAGGTGGTCAGGAATGCATCGGCGCAGGCCTTGGCAAGGCTGCGCACCCGACCGATGTAGGCCTGCCGTTCGGTCACGGAAATCACCCCGCGCGCATCCAGAAGGTTGAACAGATGGCTGGCCTTGATGCAATGGTCGTAGGCCGGGTGCACCATCACGATCCGTTTGCCCGACCGGGGGTCGTCCGTCTGAAAGCCCAGCAGACGGGCGCATTCGGCCTCGGCGCGCACGAAATCGCCAAACAGCTTTTCGGTGTCGGCGGCGTCGAAGTTGTGGCGGCTGTATTCTTCCTCGGTCTGGCGGAAGATGTCGCCATAGCGCAGCGGGATCGGGGATTGCGGGTCGTTGAACGGCATGTCCATCACGTGGTCCACGCCAAGGACATACATCGCCAGCCGTTCCAGCCCATAGGTCAGCTCGCCCGACACCGGGTGGCAGTCGTGGCCGCCGACCTGCTGGAAATAGGTGAACTGCGACACTTCCATCCCGTCGCACCAGACTTCCCAGCCCAGACCCCAGGCGCCGAGAGTCGGGCTTTCCCAGTCATCCTCGACAAAGCGGATGTCGTGCAGGGATGCGTCGATGCCGATGGCGGCAAGCGAGCCGAGATAGAGGTCCTGCAGGTCGGGCGGCGAGGGTTTGATGATGACCTGAAACTGGTAGTAGTGCTGCAAGCGGTTCGGGTTTTCGCCATAGCGGCCGTCGGTCGGGCGGCGCGACGGCTGCACATAGGCCGCGGCCCAGGCCCGCGTGCCAAGCGACCGCAGCGTCGTGGCGGGGTGGAAGGTGCCCGCGCCCACCTCCATGTCGTAGGGCTGCAGCACCGCGCAGCCCCGCGCGCCCCAGTAACCCTGCAACCGCAGAAGAATCTCCTGAAACGACTTTGGCGGCTGCGGTATGGGGGGCAGATCGGGCATCGGGCAGCACCTTTTGCGAAGTTGCCCTTCCATAGGCAAGCCGGACCGCAGGGTCAATGTGCGTGCCTGCAACGGTCACGCAAAAGGCACTCGCATCCGCAGAATGCTCTGTTAGATTTGCCGGAATTCTGCAATGGCCCGCCGGGTTGCCGGTCGGGATTCGATGTCAACAGGTTGGTGGATGTGATGACGGTCTTGATGCGGGTGTTCGGCCTGGTGCTGGCTGTGTGGGGTACGGCCGCAGCGGCGCAGGAACAGGCCTGGCTGCAGATCGAGGCGCATCCCGATCTGGCCACCGCCGAAGACCGCGCGCGGGCCTACGAGACGTTGTTCCAGGATGTGACCGGATTTGCCACCGGGCGGGGGTGGTATCTGATCGCGCTGGGTCCGCAGTCGCCCGAAGCCGCAGCGGGGCGGCTGTTCGATCTGAAGCGTCAGGGCCAGATTCCGCCCGACTCCTTCATCTCGGACGGATCAAACCATGGGCCGCGCTTCTGGCCGCAGGGCGCGCTGCCCGATCTCACACCGCAGGCGGACGCATCCGTTGCGGTGGAGCCTGAAGTGCAGCCCGAACCGGAACCTCTGCCCGTTGCAGAGCCTGACGAAACGCCCCGCCAAGCCCGTGCCAGCGAAGATGCGCTGAACCGCGACGACCGGCTGGCCCTGCAGACGGCGTTGCAGTGGTTCGGCTTCTACACGGCCGCCATCGATGGCGCCTTCGGTCCGGGAACCCGCAACTCGATGGCCGACTGGCAGATTGCGAACGGGTTCGAGGCGACAGGCGTGCTGACCACGCGGCAAAGGGCGACGCTGGTTGCCAACTATCAGGCCGATCAGGCCGAATTCGGCTTTGCCACCGTCAACGAACCCGAGGCGGGGATCGAGATCACCCTTCCGATGTCGCTGGTGACCTTCGACCACTACGAACCGCCTTTCGTGCATTTCAACGAAAAGGACGGATCCGGCCTCAGGATCATCCTGATTTCGCAACCCGGCGATCAGGCCAGCCTGTCAGGGCTTTACGATATCCTGCAGACGCTGGAGGTTGTTCCCGCCGCGGGCGAGCGCAGCCGGTCAGAGCGCAGCTTTACCATCAATGCCGTCGGCGCGGATGTGCAAAGCTATGCCTATGCCGAAACCGCGCGCGGGCAGGTCAAGGGATTCATGGCAATCTGGAAACCCGCCGACACGGCGCGGATGGACCGCATTCTGCCTGCGATGCAGGCCAGTTTCCGGTCCTCGGGCGACAAGTCGCTGGACCCCGGTCTGGTCCCGATGACAGACGAGGCACGCCGCGGCCTTCTGTCCGGGCTCGAGGTGCGCAAGCCCCGGTTTTCACGGTCGGGTTTCTATGTGGACCGGGCCGGGTCGGTGATGACAACCATCACCGCAACCGACCAGTGTGGCCGCATCACACTTGACCGGACCACCGACGCCACCGTCGCCGCGACCGATGCTGCGATGGGCACGGCCCTGCTGACCCCGAAGGCGCCGCTGTCACCGCCCGCCTTCGCGAGTTTTGCCGGAACGCCGCCACGGATCGGGTCTGAAATCGCTGTCGCCGGATATTCCTATGAGGATTCCCTGCCCGCGCCGGTTCTGACCTTCGGCGCTGTCGAGGATGTGACGGGACTGGAAGGCGAGCCCGGCCTGCGACGCCTTTCGGCGCCCGTGTTGCCGGGGGATGCCGGGGGGCCCGTGCTGGATGCTGCAGGCAACGTGATCGGCCTGTTGCTGCCTGCCGAAACCGGGGCGCGGCAGCTGCCGCCGGGGGTCGCTTTCGCGGCAGGGGCCGAGTCGCTGTCGGCGGCCCTGACGGCAGCGGGCATCGCCGCCGCTCCGGCGGCGACGGCCACCCTGACGCCGGATGCACTGTCGAAACGGGCGCTGGGGATGACGGTGCTGGTGTCCTGCTGGGACTGATCAGCGCTGCCAGAACCGGGGCAGCACCAGCACGAGGATCGCCAGCAATCCAAGCCGGCCCATGATCATCGCAAGCGTCATGATCCATTTTGCCGGCTCGGGGAAATCCACGAAGGTTCCGGTGGCGACAACCAGCGGGCCAAAGCCGTACCCCACGTTGCCAAGCGTCGTCCAGACGGCAAAGATCGCCGAGATCATGTCGACGCCCAAAAGGGTCATCGCCACGCTCATGACGCCAAGAAGGACGATGTAGCCCGTCACGAACAGGATGACGCCACCGATCACGTCATCATCGACATTGCGCCCGTCGTACTTGACGGGGGCGATGCGGTTCGGGTGGCTGACCTGACGCAACCTTGCCGCCACCGCCGCCGCGACGACCTGCACCCGGAACACGCTGAGCCCCGCCGCGCTGGACCCGGAACAGGCGCCGATGACCCCGATCACGAAGGCCACCACCAGCATGAACCCGCCCCAGTTCGGAAAACTACCGGAAAAGAACCCGGTGCTGGACATGATCGACACGAGGTTGAACAGCGACTCGCGGAAGGCGGGTTCGATTCCCATGTCGCTGGTCAGCACGCGCCACAGTGTCACGCTGCCCACGGCATAGGCCAGCCAGCGCAGGTAGGCGCGCACCTGGCTGTCCCGCCACAAGGGTGTGACAGACCCGTTGACCAGTTGCACATACCGCACGTAAGGCAGGCTTCCCAGCACCATGAACAACGCGCCGAAGTATTCTCCGGCCCCGGCATAAAGGTTGAAGCTGCCATCCAGCGGCGAGAATCCCCCGGTTGCAATCGCGGCCATCGCATGGACCGCCGCATGCAAAGGCTCCATCCCGATCGCGGCAAAGGTCAGCCCGCAGATCACCGTCAGTGCGAAATACACCGCCGCCAGTTGCCCCGCGATGTCCGTTGCCCGCGGCAAGGCCTTGCCGAACGTATCAAACCCTTCGGTCCGGAAAAACTGCATGCCACCAACCCGCATCACCGGCAGGAAGATCATCGCGATGAAGGCGATGCCAAGCCCGCCCAGCCAGTTCAGCATGCCGCGCCACAGGTTCATGCCGGGGGGCAGCGTATCCAGCCCGACGATTACGGTGGCCCCGGTTGTGGTGATGCCCGACACGGCCTCGAAATAGGCGTCGGTAAAGGTCAGTCCGGGCGCGCCGAACATGAGGGGCAACGCTGCAAACATCGGGACCATCGTCCAGATCGCGACCGTCAGAAGGTAGGCCTGACGCGTGTCCAGCCCCGTTCCCAGCGCGTTCGCGGTTGCCAGCGACAGGATCACGCCAAAACCACCCGTCACAAGCGCCGCTTCCAGAAAGGCCTTGCCGTTCTGCAGGCCGGCCCTGTCGTCGATGATCGCAGGGGCCAGCATCAGGATCGCCAGCACGATCAGGATGCGACCAATGATATAGGCGATGGGGCGCAGATCGATCATGGGCAGGGTCTAGCCCTGCCCACCCGTTCCGTCAATTCGGCGCGGCGGTTATCCGACGTGGTACAGGCTGGCAAACAGCCGGGGGTCCAGACTGGTGGCGGCAAAGGTCGGGCCTTCGGTCAGCACGGACACGGCATCGTGGCTGTGCAGGCTTTCCTGATGGCTGGCAACGATCCTGAAATCGCCGATCCGCGGTTCAGCCTGCAGCGCCAGACAGAAGGACCGTGCCGCATCCTCGACAAAGATCGGGTTTGCCGCGTTCAGTTCGGCAAAGGCCTGTTCGTCTTCCCGCTTGACCATCACCTGCGTTTCGGTCGGCACGCCGGACCGGGCGATCTCGATCAGATCCTCGAACCACAGGCAGTGACCCCCCTTCACCTCGACCGAGAGCCGCGCCACGGACCGCTGCGAATGCGGTGTGGCGAGTTGGCCGCGCGTCATCCGCGCGTGTTCCGAAAGCTCCAGCGAACAGGGGCAGGTGCTGGAATAGACGAAATCCAGATGCATGATCTTCTTGCGCACGCCGCCCACATCGACCAGTTCCAGCGCGATATCGTAGTACTGCCAGCCCGACAGGCCGGACCGCAGGCTTTCCACCTTCACCGGAAAGGAAAACCGCATCTGGATGCGGGCGTCGAAGCTGCCCAGATCGCGCTTGTAATCCTCCAGCGCGCGCTCGATCACCTCAAAGCTGAAGTCCCGCTCGGCATGCACATAGAACGACCGCATGATGCGGCTCATGTTGATGCCCTTCTTCTCGGCCTCAAGGCTGACCGTCCCGGTCACCGACGTTTCCAGCGTCACTTCGCCTGCGTCGCGGGTCCGGTAGCGCAGGGGTAGACGGAAATTTGATATCCCGACATGCTGGATCACCTGCCGCGCGCCCACGATCAGGCTAGCCGGGCCGTTCTGCAGATCGGGCAGACCGTCCTTGTAGGCGTCATCGACCCGGAACTGCGCGGGGTATTCGCGGCTCATCACCGGATAGCCCTGCCCCACAAGGGCACCCGCCGCAGGGTCAAGCGCCACGATATCGGCCTCGGTCGCACGATCCGCCCATTGGCGAAGAACGGCCAATGCGGCCTCGGCCTGAGCTTTGGACGGGTGATCAATGTCGGCAACGCGAATGTTCATGGCACGGCTCCTGTGCTGAGGGTCGGGCAGACGTGATGCGGGTCTTTCCGCACCCATTCCGCCGGACCTCATTGCTCTTTACGGTTTTGCCGCCGGATCAGATCACCGAAAACGCCTGTTCGATGTCGGAAATCAGATCGTCGACGTCCTCCAGCCCCACCGACAGCCGCACAAGACCCGGCGTGATGCCCAGCCGCGCCTTCTGGTCGTCCGGCAGGCGCGAATGCGTGGTGGTGGCGGGATGCGTCACGATGGACTTCGCATCGCCAAGATTGTTCGAGATCTTGATGATCTGCAAGGCATTCAGAAACCGGAACGCCGCGTCCTTGCCGCCCGCTACCTCGAAGGTCACGATGGTGCCCCCCGACCCCATCTGCGCCATCGCCAAGGCATGCTGGGGGTGACTGGACAGGCCCGGATAGATCACCCGTGACGCCTGCCCCATGGTTTCCAGCACGGTCGCGATCCGCCGCGCGGAATCGGCCATCGCCCGGCAGCGCAGGTCCAGCGTCACCATCCCGTTGAGCATGATCCACGATGTGAACGGGCTCATCGACCCGCCGGTGTGCTTCATGAAGGGTTCCAGCACCTTGCGGATGTAATCCTTGGTGCCGCAGACCACACCGCCCAGCGCGCGGCCCTGGCCGTCGATGTGCTTGGTCGTGGAATAGACGACCACATCGGCCCCTTGCGACACGGCCCTGGAAAAGATCGGGGTGGCAAAGACGTTGTCCACGATCACCAGCGCACCGACCTGATGCGCAATCTCGGAGACCGCAGCAATATCAACAAGTTCCAGAGTCGGATTCGACATGGATTCAAAGAACACCGCCTTGACGCCCGGCACCACCGCCGCGCGCCATTGTTCGATATCTGCACCATCGACAAAGGTGACCTTCACCCCGTACCGCTGCAGCACCTCTTCCAGAACATAAAGGCACGACCCGAACAACGCCCGTGCCGACACGACATGATCGCCTGCCCGCAGCAGACTGGCCAGCGACCCCATCACCGCCGCCATGCCGCTGGCGGTGGCAAACGCATCCTCGGTGCCTTCCAGCGCCGCGATGCGTTCCTCGAACATCCGGGTCGTCGGGTTGCCGTACCGGGCATAGATGAATTCATCATCACCGGCCTTCTGGAACCGGGCCTCGGCCTGTTCGGCGGACTCGTAGACGAAGCCTTGCGTCAGGAAGATCGCTTCGGCCATCTCGCCGTACTGGCTGCGGCGGCTGCCTTCATGCACCAGTTGGGTCCGCGTCTTCCATCCGTCCATGGCTGCCTCCGGCAACAAAAAGCCCCGGACCAACAGAGGCCGGGGCGAAACCCACACCTCTTTAGCGGCTTGTTTAACGTGGCCCGCAATCCGGTAACAAAGCGCCACGGGCCGTTGGATACGCCCGTGCACCGCAAAGGTCAACTGTTGCGCCGCTGCACCGTCACGCGGTTGTAACGACAGGTTCACGCCAGCGTCGCAGGCTGGGGATAACCCGTTCGCAATTGCAGCAGAAGGTGCACATGCCCCAGACGCCCGCCCCGGTCCGCGCGGATGTGACTGCCCTGGGGTTGCAGGTCGACCGGGCATACCTTGCGGATCGGCTGGCGCATCTTCCGGCCACGGCGCCGGTGGTCGTCATGATACACGGTTACCGATTTGCGCCGGGTCTTGTGGGTCACTGCCCTCACGGCCACATCCTGTCGATGAACCCGCCGACCGGTGACCGCAAGGCAACCAGTTGGCCGCGTCATTTGGGGCTGACGGGCAACAACGGACTGGCCGTCGGTCTGGGATGGAAGGCGCGCGGGTCCGTGCAGGGTGCCTATCGCCGCGCCGCAGCGACAGGCCGCGCACTGGCAGAATTGGCCGCTCTGATCCGCCAGATCGACCCTCCAAGGCAGATCGATGTCATCGGCCATTCGCTGGGTGCCCGCGTCGCGTTGCAGGCCCTGCCCCATGCCCAGCCCGGCACGTTCCGGCGGATGATCCTGCTGGCCGCAGCCGAAACCCGCCGCCCCGCCCGTGCGGCGCTGGATACCCCGGCGGGGCGCTGCGTCGAGATTGTCAACGTGACCACGCGCGAGAACGACCTGTTCGATTTCGCGCTGGAATGGCTGGTCGGTCTTGGCACCGATACCGCCCTTGGGCAAGGGCTGGCCCGCCGTCACCAGCCGAACTGGCTGGACCTGCAGATCGACCAGCCCGCCACGCTGTCGGTTCTGGACAATCTGGGCCACGCCCTGCCCCCGCCGCCCGCCCGGATCTGCCATTGGTCGCCCTACATGCGCCCGGGCATCTTTGCGCTGTACCGCGCCCTGATGGACGGCACGTTGCCGCTTGACGCCCTGCGCACCGCACTGCCCGCCCGCCGCGATCGCCGCTGGTCGCGGCTGGTTCTGCCGGTGGGGGCGCAGAGGTTCCTCGGCCCGGCATAGGCATCGCTTCGAATCGACCGGCGGCAGGATTTCTGCTACGCTGCCCGGACAGATTTTGATCGAGGTGATTTCATGTCCGACTTTGGCTACAAGCCTCCGCAATTTCGTCTGATGGACGCCAAGCTGACGCTCAGTCCGGAAACCCAGGCATTTCTGGATCGGATAAACGCGGAAATGGCCGCGAAGGCCTGGATGGATCAGCTTCTTGCCCCCAAGTGGGAGATGGTGGATTTCCACAGCCTCGGGCAGATCGCGCCGGTGACCATATCCCCGCCCAATCCCTTTCTGACACTGCCCCCCGCCCCGTCGCCCGCGCCCCCGCTGGCGCCGTGGGCCGGCCCGTTCCCCCCCGACCCGAGGCCGGGGGAGATGAAAGACATCACGTCGGCCATCTACAAGCTGCCGGTCGTGCAGGGCATCGTGCAGCGCGCGAACGACGAGGCGCAAAAACAGCTTCGCGCGCTGAAGGCGGATTTTCAGGCCATGCCGACCGGCGAAAAGGTGGCGGCGATCAGCAC
>JAIYDJ010000114.1 GCA_027487575.1 Rhodobacter sp.
ATGTCCATGTCGGGCGGGGTCACGTCGCCCAGCACGACGATCCTGCGATCTGCCACGGTGAAGGCCGTCACATCCTCGGGCAGATGGTACACGGGCCGCCCCGCCGCGTCGCGGGTCTGGTAGATTTCGTGCGTGACCATCCCTTGGGTGAACAGCGCGTTGAACGGCTCGATCGCCTTGGCGGGCAGATGGCCGGTCTTGTGCATCGCGCGGGCAAAGAAGCGCGAATACAGCAGGTGCAGGATCGCATGCTCCACCCCGCCGATGTATTGGTCGACGTTCATCCAGTAATCGACCTCGGCCGCGTCGGTCGGAGTCGTGGCATGCGGCGCGGTAAAGCGGGCGTAGTACCAGCTTGAATCCACGAAGGTATCCATCGTGTCCGTCTCGCGCCGGGCATCGCCGCCGCATTCGGGGCAGGCCGTAAAGCGCCAGGTCGGGTGCCGGTCCAGCGGGTTGCCGGGCACGTCGAAGGTCACGTCGTCGGGCAGGCGGATCGGCAGGTTCTCTTTCTTCTCGGCCACCACGCCGCAGGTCGGGCAGTGCACCACCGGAATCGGGCAGCCCCAATAGCGCTGCCGCGAAACCCCCCAGTCGCGCAGACGGTAGTTGGTTACGCCACGCCCGATGCCGCGTTCTTCGCAAAAGGCGATGGCAGCGGCCACGGCAGCCTCGCCGGTCTGGACCGGGTCGCCGGCAAAGCCACGGATGTAGTGCACCTTTTCGGATTTCATCGGCACATAGGCGTCGGTCAGGGCCGCATCCGCGCCATC
This sequence comes from Rhodobacter sp., assembly GCA_027487575.1. Taxonomy (GTDB): domain Bacteria; phylum Pseudomonadota; class Alphaproteobacteria; order Rhodobacterales; family Rhodobacteraceae; genus JAIYDJ01. The sequence continues at coordinate 774 of JAIYDJ010000114.1, forward strand.
GGCGGTGAAGACGGCGTTGATCGGCAGGCCGTACTTCGTCGCAAACTCGAAGTCGCGGTCGTCATGGGCAGGACAGCCGAAGATCGCCCCGGTGCCATAGTCCATCAGGATGAAGTTCGCGATGTAGACCGGCAGTTCCCAGGTGTCGTCGAACGGGTGGCAGACCCGGATGCCGGTATCCATGCCGCGCTTTTCGGCGGTTTCCAGCGCCTCGGCCGAGGTGCCGACGCGGCGGCAATCGGCCACGAAGGCCGCAATGGCGTCGTCATGCCGTTCCAGATGCCGGGCCAGCGGATGGTCCGGGCTGATCGCGGCGAAACTCGCTCCCAGCAGGGTGTCGGGCCGCGTCGTGTAAACCTCCAGCCGGTCGAAACCCTCGGGCGCGCCCACGCTCGAAAAGGCGAACTGCAAGCCGCGCGACTGGCCGATCCAGTTGGCCTGCATCAGGCGCACCTTTTCGGGCCAGTTGGTCAACCCGTCCAGCGCCGACAGAAGCTCCGCCGAATAGTCGGAAATCCTGAAGAACCACTGGGTCAGCTCGCGCCGTTCGACCGGGGCGTTCGACCGCCAGCCCCGCCCGTCGATCACCTGCTCGTTCGCCAGAACGGTCATGTCGACCGGGTCCCAGTTGACCACCGCCGCCTTGCGGTAGACCAGCCCCGCCGCCATCATGTCGATGAACATGGCCTGCTGCTGGCCATAGTATTCCGGGTCGCAGGTGGCAAACTCGCGGGACCAGTCGATGCTCAACCCCAGCGGCTTCATCTGCGCCCGCATGTCGGCGATGTTGCCGTAGGTCCAGTCCTTGGGGTGGCCGCCCCGCTCCATCGCGGCGTTCTCGGCGGGCATCCCGAAGGCGTCCCAGCCCATCGGATGCAACACGGCGTGGCCCTGCGCCGCCTTGGTCCGCGCCACGACATCGCCCATCGTGTAGTTGCGCACATGCCCCATGTGGATGCGCCCGGACGGATAGGGAAACATCTCGAGGACATAGTACTTCGGACGTGACGGATCGGTCTTTGCCAGAAACACCCCGGCCTGATCCCAGGCTTGCTGCCATTTCTGTTCGATCACCGATGGTTCATAGCGCGACATGACGGTCCCCCTGGCATTCAGCGCCGCGTTACACCGCCGCGCGGGCACGGTCCAGCCATGCCATTTTCTGTCCCCAAATATCCCGGGGGGTTCGGGGGGCTGGCCCCCCGTGCGGCATCAGGGATTAAAGCTTGCTGTCCTGGATGCGCAACTGCCGCGCGCGGGACAAAATCGCATCCTCGACCGCGCGCACGGTTTCGGGCGCGACCGCCCCGCCGCCGCGCGACTGCAGCGCGATGCGCAGGCTGCGCGCGTCCAGTGCGGGGTCCTGCACATAGATCGTCGCGCGGTAGGCGCGGCCCGAACCGGGCGGCGTGCCGTATCCCGTCACGATCACCCCGGTGAACGGGTCGATCTGTTCGATCGGCAGGAAGTTCAGCACATCAAGCGAGGCGTTCCAAAGGTACTTGTTGACTTCGACCGTGGTGTTCGGATCGGCCGAGCGGGCAAAGAGATCGGTCAGCCGGTTGCCCCGCGCATTCGCTTCATAGCGCGTCTCCCGCGTGGCGCCCGACCCGACGGGCAGCGCGGTCCGGTCGGTCGCAACGGCGGCGGTGGTGGCCGTCAACTGCCGCTGCCCGCCGAACAGGCCGGAAACACCCCCGCCCCCGCAGGCCGCCAGCCCGAAGGATACTGCCGTGACAAGGCCGCAGAGGCGTGCAGCGCGGGCAAGGTCATGCAAGCTCATTCAGGTCCCCAACTGGTCATGGATGTTGTCTAGCCTGTCGGTCCGGGCGTGCCAAGGCTTTTCCCGCGCGCCGGAAGGCGGGGGGCGGCCAGACGCTCTGCACTCGGGCTGGACCGGGTAGGGATCCTGCCGCGCGGGGCGCTGCCGGCCCCCTGCGCCCGGTCAAACCGGAATGGCCCGGCAACTGCGGCATGTCGATGGCTTCACTGTGGCAAAGCTGCACCATCGACCGCGTCATTCCCCCGCAAAGCCGCTGTTCAGATTGCAAAAGGGAACCGCTGGGTGGAAACAGAAGCATACCCAATTCGGATTCCCCTGAGTTGGGCCGCACCTTTCAGAGACAACGAGGGAAGCTATGAAAAAGATTCTTCTGTCCACCGCCCTGCTCAGCGCGACTGCTGGCATGGCTGCTGCTGAAGTGACCTTCGGCGGCTACGGCCGCTTCGGTCTGGAATACGTCGAAGGCCGCGCCGAAGAAACCCAGGTCGCAATGCGCCTGCGTTTCAACATCAACGCCAAGACCGAAACCGACTCGGGCGTCACCTTCGGTGGTCGTATCCGTCTGCAGTACACCGACGGCAACAACGCTTCGACCATCAGCCCGGCCTACGTCTATGCGTCGTATGAAGGCTTCCGCGTCGAAGTCGGCAACTCGAACACCGCCTACGACTCCGCTGCCCTGATGTACAACTCGGAAATGGGCTACCTGGACACGTCGGCCGGTGACCCGATCGGTTCGTACTACGGCTTCGCGTCGACCTCGTACGGCGGCGAAACCGACCGTATGGGCATCTTCGCATCGTACTCGGTCGGCGACCTGAACGTTCGCCTGTCGTACGTTGCAGAAGACCAGGCAGAAGCCGGCAACAACGATGCCGAACTCAGCTTCTCGGCTGACTACAAGTTCGGCGCGATCACCGTTTCGGGTGCTTACGCCAAGGACGGCCTCGCGATCGACGACAACGACCTGATCTTCCTGGGCGCAGAATATGCGATCAACGACATGGGCAACGTCGGCCTGCTGTACTTCAAGGAAGAAGTTGGCGCCGTAGACCGCGACAAGTTCACCCTGTACGGTAACTACACCTTCGACGCCATCACCGCACGCGCCTATGTGGCGTTCGGCGAAGACTTCGGCACTGAAGAAACCGCTTTCGGCCTCGGCGCTGACTACGACCTCGGCGGCGCTCGTCTGTCGGGTTCGATCCAGTCCGACTTCGACGGCGACATGTTCGGCGACGTCGGTGTGCGCTTCGACTTCTGATCTGACGATCTGAAGCACTTTCAGGAAAGAGCGGGCTTCGGCCCGCTCTCTTCTTTTTTGCCATGCGCCGGGGATGACATGCCGCTGACCGATATCCTGTCCCGCATCCGCACCGCCGAAACCGCAGCCGGGCGCGCGGCGGGGTCTGTCCGTCTGGTCGCGGTGTCGAAACTGCAACCGGCCGACCGGGTCGCGGCGGTGCTGCGGCAAGGCCACCGGGTTTATGGCGAGAATTACGTGCAAGAGGCGCAGGCGAAATGGCCCGCCTGGCGGACAGAGTTCGGCCCGGTCGAGGTGCATCTTGTCGGCCCGCTGCAAACGAACAAGGCCAAGGCGGCGGTTGACCTGTTCGACGTGATCCATTCGGTGGACCGGGCGTCGCTGGCCGAGAAACTCGCGCGTCTGGCGCAGGCGCGGGGGGCCTCACCCGCGCTGTTCGTGCAGGTCAACACCGGGGCCGAGCCGCAGAAGGCGGGCGTTCTGCCCGATGATCTGGACGGATTTCTGACCACCTGTCGCGGGATGGACCTGCCGCTGGCCGGGCTGATGTGCATCCCCCCCGAAGGCGAGGATGCCGCACCGCATTTCACGATGCTGGCCGGAATGGCGGCGCGCAACGGGCTGACCGGCCTGTCGATGGGGATGAGCAGCGATTTCGAAGCGGCCATCGCGGCGGGCGCCACGCATGTGCGCGTGGGGTCCGCGATTTTCGGCGCGCGCGGGTAGGGCCACCCACAGGCGCGGTTGAACCCCTCGGCACTGCGCGCCTCCCCTCCCCCCGTGGGAGGGGATGGGGGTGGGGGCGCGCGGTCAATCCCGGATGATCAGCCGGGTTTCATGCCGGATGCGCGGCGCGATCCACAAAAGATCCTCGCGCGCGAAGGCCACGCAACCCGCCGTGGGGTGACGGGGCCTGCGCCAGGTGTGGACAAAGATCGCCGATCCGTGGCCGGGCTTTGCCTCGGGCCAGTTCCAGTCGGTCAGCAGGATCAGGTCATACAGCCGGTCGGGCCGGTGCAGCCGTTCGTGGCTGTGCGGATAGGGCGCACGAACGAAGGTATTGTAGTCGATGTCGTCGGGCGCATCCGACCACAGTTCGAACGGGCCGATCGGCAGCGCCCAGTCGGCAGGCCGCGCCATCCGGTCGGCCCGGTACAGCATTCCCGTCAGCCGGTGGATGCCCGCCGGGGTGGCCCCGTCGCCTTCGCGTTTGCGGGTGGTGATGCCGCCCCGCCCGATGGAACAGGCAAACCGACGGCCCATGAAGCGTGCGCCCCAGCGCGTGACCACGATATCGGACGGTTTCATTCCAGATGCCCCGACTTCCGTGCCTTGGTCGCCAGATAGGCGGCGTTTTCCCGCGTCTGGCCGACATGCAGCGGCACGCGTTCCGTCACGGTCAGCCCGCAGGCCGCCATCATCGCCAGTTTGCGGGGGTTGTTGGTCATCAGCCGCACGGCCGAAAATCCCATGCGGCGCAGGATATCGGCCCCGATGCGGAAATCCCGTTCGTCATCCTCGAACCCCAGCCGGTGGTTTGCTTCGACGGTATCGAACCCCTGATCCTGCAGGGCATAGGCGCGCATCTTGTTGGCCAGCCCGATGCCCCGTCCCTCCTGGTTGAGGTAAAGAAGCACGCCCGCCCCCTCGGCCGCCATCTGCGCCAGCGCCGCGTGCAGTTGCGGGCCGCAGTCGCATTTCAGCGATCCCAGCACGTCTCCGGTGAAACAGGCCGAATGCAGCCGGGTCAGGACAGGGGCGCTGCGGTCCGGACGGCCAATCTCGATGGCATAATGGTCTTCGGCCCCGTCCTCAGGGCGAAAGACATGCACCCGTCCGGCGGCAGCCGCCAGCATCGGCACCCGCGCGGCGGCGATTTCGTGCTGCGGCGACAGGTGCGCCAGCATGGACCCGGCGTCGGGCAGAAAGGTCAGCCCTTCGCGCCCGGCCAGCACCAGTCCGTCAGGCACTTCGACCACCAGCACCGCAGGCAGCAGATGCGCCGCCTTGGCCAGCGCAAGCCCCGTCCGGTGCAGCGCCGCCGATCCGTCGCGCAGGCTGGAAAACGGTCCTTTCATCGGCGTGGACAGGTCGTTGACCGGATCGGCCATCGCCCGCAACCAGCCCAGCCCCGCATCGTCGGGCAGCCTGATCCGTGCCAGATCGCCGTCATAGGCCCGCGCCTTCAGCGTTTCCGCCCGCCGCCGGGTGATGGCCAGTTCTGCCGCGCCGATGCGCCGCAGCGCCTCCAGCCGGGTCGCCGTCAACGCCTCGACTGCGACGATCAGGGCGGATCGGCCCGCTTCGGCCAGCACCACCGGCACGCCCATGCGCAGATCGCCTCGCGCGCGGGCGATCAGTTCGACGGGGCTGGGGGCTAGCGGCATGTCACACTCCTGCCCCCCGTTTAGACGGCGGGCGCGGGAATTGAAACATATCCCCGCCCTGCGACACGTCCGCGTGAAGGATTGTCGCACTTCTTGCCGCAAAGGTGATCGGCGCGCATGTAACAAACAGCAAACATGGAGGTCCCGATGGCAACCTTGCGTAAAATCCTGCTGGTCGATGACGACGACGATCTGCGCGAGGCGCTGAGCGAGCAGTTGGTACTGACGGAAGATTTCGACGTGTTCGAAGGCCGCAATGGCGCCGAAGGAATGGAAAAGGTCAAGGCGGGCGTCTTTGATCTGGTGATCCTTGACGTCGGATTGCCCGATACCGACGGGCGCGAACTGTGCCGCCGGATGCGCAAGGTGGGTGTGAAATGTCCGGTGATGATGCTGACCGGACATGACTCGGACAGCGACACAATTCTGGGTCTGGATGCGGGCGCGAATGACTATGTGACCAAACCGTTCAAGTTTCCGGTCCTGCTGGCCCGCATCCGGGCGCAGTTGCGCACGCATGAACAGTCCGAGGATGCGGTGTTCCAGATGGGACCCTACACGTTCAAACCGGCGCAGAAGATGCTGCTGGATGCGAAGGAAAAGAAGATCCGCCTGACCGAGAAGGAAACCAACATCCTCAAGTATCTCTACCGCGCCGGGTCGGGTGTGGTGGCGCGGGATGTGCTGCTGCACGAGGTCTGGGGCTACAACGCCGGGGTCACGACCCACACGCTTGAAACCCACATCTACCGGCTGCGCCAGAAGATCGAACCCGATCCGTCGAATGCGCGGTTGCTGGTGACCGAAAGCGGTGGCTACAAACTGGTCGCCTGAGATTCAGCAATTATCAACGATCCGGCCATACTGTTGCCAGAATCGCGTGTAATTGCTGTCTCCATGGAACCCCCTTGTCATGTCGGGGTTATGGCATGACTACCTCCCTGTTGGACCTGGCCGGGCATTGCGCCCGGCCTTTTTTTGTCCAGATCAGTTCGGCAACCGCAGCCGGACCACGGCGTACACCGTAAGGGCCGCCGCCACCGCCGCCGCTACGGCATAGGGCATCAGCACCGCCTGCACCGGGCCAGCCGGTTCGGCCAATCCGATCATGGCGCCAAAGGCGAATGCGCCGAAGGCCGCCGGTCCGGTGCCGACAAACCGGAACGCGCTGTTGACCCGGCCCAGCAGCGGCGCCGGGATATGCCGCTGGCGGTAGCTGACCTGCGCGATGTTCCACAGCATTCCGCTGAACCCGTTTGCCGCCAGTGCCAGCGCCACCCCCCACAGCGGCGGTTGCAGCGCAAGAACGGCGCAGGTCGCGGTGAAGCTGCCCATCCCGAACACGATGGCTGCCGTCGGCGAAACCCGGCGCAACACCCATGGCCCGATCAGCGTGGCCGTCAGCGCCCCGCAGGCCTGCGCGGTCAGCAGCGCGCCAAATCCGACGGCCCCCAACCCCAGAACCCGCTGGCCATAAAGCACCAGCACCGCCTCGAACCCGTAGCCGAGGAAGTTGAACCCGCCCAGCAGCCACGCGAGCCGCCGCAGCATCACCGCCTGCCACAGCCAGACAATGCCTTCGCGCAGCGACTGCAGCAGGGGCAGCGGATCGGACTGCCGCATCCGACGCGGCAGGACCATCGCGACGATCAGGGCAACGCTCGTGGCCAGCAGACCTGCGTGCAGCCCGAACGGCAACGCCACCGACACACCGATCAGGCCCCCCGCCAAGGGCGGCCCGACGAACTGCCCCGCCAGTTGCTCGCCCGCCCACAAGCTGCCGTTCGCCCGTTCCAGTTGCGAGCGGTCCACGACCGTCGGAACAAAGGTTTGCGCGGTGTTGTCGCGCAGCACCTCGGCGCTGCCCAGAAGGAACGACAGCGCCGCCATGCCCAGCACCGGCGCGGTTCCCGGACTGGCGGTCAACGCCAGCACCAGAAGCGCCAGCGCAAGGGCGATCCGCAGACTGTCGGCACCCACCAGCAACCGGCGGTGGTCGAACCTGTCGGTGACGACCCCGGCGGGCAGCGACAGCAAGAACCACGGCAACGTCCGCGCCCCGGCCACCAGACCGATCAGCATCGGATCATGGGTCAGCAGCGTGGCGAGCCAAGGCACCGCCACCGCCATCACCCCGTCGCCCAGATTTGTGACTGTGCTCGACACGAACAGCAGCCGGAAATTGCGCAGATGCCAGATCGGATGGGTCATGCCGCACGCTTTACCGGCACGTCGGCCGGGTCAACCCCTGCCGAATTGTCTTGCAACCCGCGCCTTGTTTGGGCAGCAGGACGACAGACATGCGGAGCCTGCGATGCCTTTCACCCTTGCCACCTGGAACATCAATTCGGTCCGCCTTCGCGCAGGTCTGGTGACGCGCCTGATGACGGAGGAACAGCCCGACATCCTGTGCCTGCAGGAGTGCAAGAGCCCCGTCGATCTGATCCCTCTGGCCGGTTTTCAGGCGTTGGGATATCGCCATATCGTGGCGCGCGGACAGAAGGGCTACAACGGCGTCGCGATCCTGTCCAAACTGCCACTGACCGATGCCGGAGACCGTGACTTTGCGCAGCTTGGCCATGCGCGCCACGTCGCGGCCCGGCTTGAGAATGGCGTGGTCATCCATAACGTCTATGTGCCTGCGGGCGGCGATCTGCCGGACCGCACGGTCAACGTCAAGTTCGGCCAGAAGCTGGATTATCTGACCGCCTTGCGCGACTGGTGCCATCGCGAAAAGCCCGAACGGGCCATTCTGGTGGGTGATCTCAATATCGCCCCGCGCGAGGATGACGTCTGGGATCACAAGGCCCTGCTGAAGATCGTCAGCCACACCCCGATCGAGGTCGATCACCTGAACGCGGTGATGGAGGCGGGCAACTGGCGCTGCGTGACGCGGGCCGACATTCCCGCCGGGCGGCTGTATTCGTGGTGGTCTTACCGCAGCGCAGACTGGGATGGCGCGGACAAGGGCCGCAGGCTGGACCATATCTGGGCCAGCGCCGATATCGCCAATGCCGCCCATACCAGCCGCATCCTGCGCCCGGTGCGCGGCTGGGACCAGCCAAGTGACCATGTGCCCGTGCTGGCGACCTTCGATCTGTAGCGGGCTAGGTCCCGACCTCCACCAGCCATGGGGCGAGTCCGATTCGCCACTGTACGTTGACACCTAAGTCTGCAGTATGTGGGATTACCTGGAATAGGCTGGATACCTGCGATTATTCCTAGGCACTCGAAAGACTTAGGGCACGCAGGACCGGTGCCGGAGCGCTGTGCGTCGGAGTTGGCACAAACGCCGAAATCGGTCGATTTGGGGCTGAAGGGCCAGGCGGGGGCAATGTTAGCGGGGCCTGTCCGAAGACCGTTTAACAGGCTGATAAAAGGCCATTTTTCGTCGCCAAAGGGACGATGGAAGGCCCTAAAGGTGCCGCGCGGCTGGACCGGAACACGCAAATCCGGTTGCATGCTGGTTTAGCCATTTGCATGTAAGACGCAATGTATTGAAAGTGCAGACAAATCTTGAGCAATGAAAGGGCCGGATCGGTAATCCAACATGCAACGGATTCGCCACCGTTCTCCTGCCGCAGCCTACTCTGGAAGCCCGAAACTGATGAAGCTAGCTACGCAAACTGAGTTGGTCATGGCGGCAATTTGGTCCGTCCGAAAGAGTTCCACGCAAGCATCTTGTGACAGCGTAGCGACTCGCGCGGCATTCCTATCATAGTCGCGCTGCCGTTGAGCGATCGCCTGCTCAGCGGCCTGGGCGGCCCTACTTTCGGCCAGCGTCGCTTCGTAGGCCGCCAGGCGTTCGGCCTTCGCCTCTGCCTCGTTGCGGAAACGCCTATCGATCTGGGAGTAGACCCACGGTTCACCCATCGCGCCAGTAAGGCACTGCGATCCGCCCTCAGTTAGCGCTCTGTTGAATAGGTTTTTCCAAGACAGGATTTCCTCGGCTCTAGACTTCGCCGCAACGATGTCGCCAGAGGAAAGGTCGTCAAGGCATGCAGACACAAGCTCACCTTGCGATTGCGCGTTAGCAGATGCAGCGACACAGAAACTGATAGCTATGCAATAGCTGGCTAGCTTCACAAGCACGGTCATCCCCTCGAGCTGTAGTTCTGGCGATATCCAATTAACAATTCGAACCGGTAAGCTCCACAACTGTTAGGCAGCAGAAAGTACATATCTCACCCTTCCAACAATGCGGATTGAATTCATCTCGGTACCTGAAAGGGCCTCAGGTGGGTATGTCGGGTTCGCCGCAACTATCATTATCGAAGAGTTGTTGCCATCCTGCGTCCTGCCAGATGGTACCAGCCTCTTAACAAAACATTGATCATCTCGGATGAAGGCGTATACCGCGTCGCGCTCCACTGTTATCTCCTGCAAATGGACAAGGACAAGGGCCCCGTCAGGGATTTGCGGTGTCATGCTGTCGCCTTTGATGCGCACTAGGACCGACCGATCCGCGCTGATGCCTGCCTTGGCGAGCCATGCGGCTGGGAATGCCACTCGTGCTGACTCTTCACCCTCAAGAGGGACGAGGCCAGTGCCAGCTGAGATTGACAGGTCCACCCGGCGGACAAATGCATAGTCATGACCCTCAAAATGAATGGTGTCTGAGAGGTGAAGTGGCGCGGCTGGTTCTGGCGGTGTCACAGTGTACATCGTTGAGGACTTCGCCTCCAATATGATGTCACCAACCATCTGCTGGATCACGGCGTCGGGGCTAAACTCCTCCTTCAGTCGTCTCATGACGGCGTCGGGGCCGACCTCCTCCATCACCTTCTTGAGTTGTCCGGAAGCGCCATACTCGTCGAGGATTGACCTGACCTCGTCGGCCTCTCGCCGTCCCGTAAGGATGTAGTGGGCGTCCGCCCCTGTTTCCTGAATGGAAACCAAATAGTTCGCATCTGGAGACCTGCGATCGGCCTCGTAGTTGATCTGGGCGTTCTTCTGGACACCTGCGATTGCACCAAATTCCGCTTGGCTCAGCCCCAAGCGCACCCGTTCGCTGCGGATTCGTTCACCAATAGTATTCGAATGAGTGCCTTCTCGCTTGACGGTATTCATTTGAGTGCCTAATCTCACATCTGAGCGGACTATAACGCCTTGTGAGGGTCTATGTCACCGTCCAACTTCCACTTCCAGCCGGGCGCGATCCTGCATGACGCCATTGCAGGCGCTTTCAAGGCACGGGGCAGCGGGTTTGAAATCTGGTGCCGAGAGAACAACATCACCCCCTCGCTGGCGAGGCAGGCCACATTCGGGCAGTCGCGTGGGCCGAAGGGCAAAGCGATGCTGGCGCGACTGATCGAGGCGGCAGGACCGGATTTCGTGAAGCTGGTCTATTCGCAGCGGATCGCTGAATCCGCCGAAGCGATCAAGAAGGGAGCAGCGTGATGACCCTGCTTCCCGATGATCAGTTTGAAGTGAATGTAGTCCGTGCGGATCAAGTGCGGCGACATCTATCGGCGATGGCTGACCCAGAGGAGCTCCTCCGTCATGTGACCCACCTGCCGATCTGGAAGAGTGGCCGTCGGCCAAAATGGTGGGGGCGGCGCGAAGTCCTTGAATTCTTAGTCAGAAGTCATCGTCAGATGCTGTTGCGGGACGCTCAGAAAGCGGTCGACGAACAGTTTGGCAAAGGCGTCACTTCGGCATCCACGCCTACACGCGAAACGAGCTCTATGCGCCCTTGAATGCCGCCTTGCGCAAACAGGCCGCCGGGGAGGATGTCGCCCCGATCCTGACCGAGTACGCACGGGTGCTGGATCATGCGCTTGCGCGTCTGCCGCGCTCTGCAGGCACCGTGACGCGGGGGATCAGGTTTCCATCGGCGGACGATCTGGCGCGTTTCGTTGCGCTCAAGCCCGGTTCCGTGGTCTCGTTCAATGGCTACTCCAGCGCCAGCTACATCGAGGGGGCGGCCTTCCCCGGGAAGATCAAGCTGACGATCAAGGCGCGGACCGCCCGGAAGGTTGACCATCTCGCGCACAATTCCCAAGAAAAAGAGGCGCTGCTGGGCCGGGGATTGCAATACAGGGTCACGAAGCGCAAATTGATCAAGGGCGTGCTGCACCTCGATCTCGAGGAGCTGACCGCCGCGGAACTGCGTCGCTTGCCACGGGAGGCTCTCTTTGCTGAAGTTTGACGATGATGAGGCCTGGCATGTCGACGCGGCCAAAACGTACCTTGTGGCCGGAATGATCGGCTCCCGGGATCAGGCCATCCGTTGGCAGTCCCTCGGTTTTGATCATCCCGCTGCCGTCGCGCGCGAGGCGGATTTCCTTGGCAGGTATCAGGCTGCACTCGACCTCGACGGGTCCCAACCTGGGCTTGCCCCGCGCCTGATGACCGAGTTCGTGGAGTCGGAAAGCCGCATTGCCGTTCAGAGCGGTGTCTCCAGGGACGATCCGGACTTCTGGCGGCTTGCCAGCGCGCACAAGTACCTCGACACAGGCCCGAGCTTCACGACGCTGGCCCGGCCGCCCGCCCCGGCTGGCGGTCTTTTCCAGATCTGACCGCCGGTATGTTTTCCGTCGAGATCAAGTCTGATCAGGTCACCGCCGCCCTCAGCAAGCTCGCCGTCGATTTGGCAGACATGACGCCCGTCATGGAGGACATCGGCGAGTATCTCGTCCGGTCGACCAAGAAGCGCTTCGCCGACGGCATCGCCCCGGACGGCACGGACTGGTTGGCCAACTCTGCGGTCACGCTGTCCCGGAAGTCCGACCCGCGCCCGCTGTTCGGGACCAGCGGCACCCTGAACCAGCAAATCTTCCACGAGGCGGGCAGCGACTTTGTCGAGGTCGGGTCGAATCGCGTCCAGGCGGCGATGATGCAGTTCGGCGGCACGAAGGTGCAGTTCCCGCATCTGTGGGGCGACATCCCGGCGCGCCCGTTCCTCGGTCTGTCGGAGGCGGACGAGACCAACGTGCTCGACATCATCGAAGACTACCTGACCGGATCGATCACCGCCGGACCTTGACCGACCGCCCCGGCCCATGCAGGCTTGCAAAGTCAGGATAGGCACGCGCCCCCGCACCCCGTCGCGGATGTTTTGACCCCGGCCTTGTCGCGATGATCGCGGCATGACCAACGCACCCCGCCCCCTTCTGGCCCTGATGGCCGCCATGGACCTGCCCGTCGCGGCAGAGGTACCCGAATGGGTGCATGTCCTTCCCGCGGGTGCGTCTATTCTGACATATGACGGCCGCGGTCCCTACCGGGTGACAGACGCCAGCGCCGTCATTGCAGCATCGCAGGTAGATCCGCGCGGTATGCAGATCGATGAAAACCACGCCCAAGATATTGCCGCACCTCAAGGACGCCCTTCGCCCGCGCGCGGATGGATCAAGGCGCTGCAGGCTCGGGCAGATGGCATTTGGGCTCGGGTGGATTGGAACCCGTCAGGCCACGCGCTTCTGGCAGACCGTGCCTATCGTGGCCTGAGCCCGGTCATCGAACACCTGCCTGATGGCAGCATCCTACGCATCCTGCGCGCCAGCCTGACCAACGGGCCGAACATCAAAAACCTGACCGCCCTAAACATGGAGAGTTCCGTGACCCTTTCCCTTATTGCGCGCCTGACCCCGCTACTTGGTCTCGCCGCGACCGCGACGGAGGACGAGATCGTCGCTGCGATCCCGCCCCGGACCGACACCGCGATGCAGTCCGCGATGGTTGCGATCGCCGCCGAGCTGGGTGTCGAGGATGCGAACCCGACTGCGATGCTTGCTGCCGTGAAGGGCAAGCTGGCGCAGGGCGCGGTGCAGACATCGCTTCAAGCCGAGAACGCGACCCTTCGCGGTCGCCTCGATGCGCTGGAGACCTCGCAAAAGCGCGCCGCCTCCGAAGCGTTCATTGACGGCGAGATCGCGAACAAGCGGGCGATCCGGCCCGAGGACCGCGAGTTCTACATCACCTTCCACATGGAAGACCCCGCCCGGGCGCAGCGCGCCGTTGCCGGGCTGATGACGCTTGCCACGTCGCACATGACCATCGCACCGCCGGAAACGGGCGGCACCGTGACGGGCGTGACAGGCCGGAGAGACGGCCATGCCCTTCGAAGGGCAGGACATGGACCGCGCGCTCGACACGCCGTGGTTCGGCAACACCGGGACGATCCCGCTGGACGCCCATGTGAAGCTCACCTTCGAGACCGAATTGCAGGCCTCTGGCACGGCGGGCACAGCACCCGCCTGGGGTCCCCTGGCCCTCGCTTGCGGCATGGCACAGACCGTCGTCGCCACGACGTCGGTGACCTACAGCCCGGTCGACGCAGGCCAGGGATCGGCCACGCTCTATCTCAACGTCGACGGCATGCTGTTCGTGGCCCCTGGCGCGCGGGGCACCTGCAAGCTGGGCCTGAACGCGCAAGGCATCCCCGTCATGATGTGGGAGTTCACCGCGCTCTACCAGGCCCCCACCAACGCGACGGCGGCGGTGCCGACCTATACCGGCTTCATCGATCCGCTGGGCGCGACCCGCGTGAACACGCCGACCTTCACGGTCAACGCGGTGGCGCTGGAGATGAAGTCCTTCACCTTCGACGTCGGCAACAAGCTGGAGAACCGGTTCCTGATCAACAGCCATGAGGTGCTGATCACCGACCGGATGGAGACCTGCGAGTTCACCGTACAGACCCCGGCGCTGGCCACCTTCAACCCGTGGGCGCTGGCCGAAGCCCGCACGGCGGTGGTTCTGGCCATGGTGCACGGCACGGCCGCCGGTCGCCGCGTGGCGCTGAACGTGCCCGCCCTGCAGATCCAGCGCCCCGCCAGCTTTGACCAGGACCAGGGCGTGGTGCAGCAGACGATCAACGCGATCCCGCTGCGCGCCTCGGCCACCCCCGCCTTCACCATCGTCTGCACCTGACCCGGAGTCGCCCATGGCCTACCGCATCCAGAAGAACCGCACCTTCACCTGCACCGCCACGCTGATGGTGCCGACCGACACCGGGCACCAGCCGGAAACCCTGATGGTGCGGTTCAAGGTGCTGGAGGGGGCCGAGCAGATGCAGATCGAGGAGTTCCTGCGCGCCGCGATCCTGCATCTGGGCGACGTCCTGGACGACGAGGGCGAGCCGGTCGCCTTCACGCCCGCGCTGCTGGAACAGATCATCCTCGAGCCATGGGCGCGCGTCGGCCTGATGAAGGCGTACTGGACGGAAATGGCCGGGGGGTCGGCCCGCGCAAAAAACTGATCTGGGCGGGGGGTGCCTGGGCGGACGGCACGCTGGCGCAGGGGCGCGACGCGCTGACCGACGATTGCGCCTTCTTCGGGATCGACCCCGCCCTGTTTGCCGGTGACGACGAGTCCGACGGTGTCTGGCCCGAAAACACCGCCGCCCTGAATGCCTTCCTTGCCGTGACCACCCAATGGCGCGTGCTGGCAAGGTTCGAAGCCCCGGCGGTGTTCACCGGGCTGGATTACCAGGGCGTGAAGGCGGGGTTCGACCTCGCCGGGATCGTCCCCTCGCCCGCCCTGTGGGCCGACGTGCAACTGATCGAAGCGGGCGCGCTGACCGCCCTGAACCGGAGACGATAGTGGCCTTCACCCTGTCCATGCTGTTCAAGTCGGACTCCGCCCAGGCGAAGGCGGACCTGCGTGCGCTGCAGGGCGAGGTCGCCAAGACCGGCACGGGGGCAAAGGCGCTGGACACGGCCGCCAAGGCCGGGGCGGCCGGGGTCACCACACTCGGCACCAGCGCCGATCGCGCCGCGGCGGACGTCAAGGAACTTGCCGCAGCACAGACCGCCGCTGCGCAGACATCGCGCACGCTGACCCAAGCCAACGGGATGGCCGCCGGATCGGTCGGCAACCTGGTCGCGCAGTTCAACGATGTCGGCATGATGATGGCGGCGGGGCAGAACCCGCTGATGCTGGCCGTCCAGCAGGGGTCGCAGATCAGCCAGGTCATCGGGCCGATGGGGGCGGCCGGGGCGGTGAAGGCGCTTGGCGCGGCGTTCGTCGGCATGCTGAGCCCGGTCAATCTCGCGGTCTACGGCAGCATCGCGGGTTTGGCGCTGGTCACGCAATGGCTGGTTTCAACCGGAGCGACGGCTGACGCCGTTGCCGGGCAGTTCGACAAGGTTCGCGACGCTGTTGCCGCCACCCAGGACGAAATCGACAAGCTGCGCTTCGGTGTCGATGAAGAGTACCAGGTCGAACTTCTGCGAGAGCAGTTGCAATTGCGGGACCAGTACAGTTTGAAGGTCGCCGAACTGCAGGGCTATTTGGGACAGACGACAGACAGTCTGGATCGACAGCGGATTTCCACGGCCGGACTGCGATCGGAGATCGAAGAGATCGCCGCTCGCTATAATGAAATCTCGGCTGTCCTCAACGAGCAGCAGAACCGATCAACGCAACTTGCCATCTTAGAAGGCATAAAGGCGCAAGCCGCAGGCGAAGCCGCCGCCGCGCTGCGGGATGGCTTGGCAGAGCAAGACGCTCTGGCTGCAGCGACCGAGGCGCTGCGCGACATGCTGGTCAGCGCGGCCAGCGTGAACCTGTCGGGCGTGTTCGACAGTGCCCTTGGGTCTGCGGACACCCTGCTTGGCAAGGTCGGTGCCATTCTCGCCGGAGTCCGGGCGGCTGCCGGTGAATATGCCGCCGCGCAAGGGCAGCTTGGCCAGATGGCAGTCGAGTTTTCGCCCGGCGGTCAATCGTTGATCGCTTACGGCGGACGGGGCGCTCCGAACGCGGCACAAACGGCGCTTGCGAACCGCAACACGCCGCGCGCGACGGGCGGTACTGGTGTTGGAACAGGTTCTGGTCGCGGCGGCGGTGGCGCAGCGGCCGAACGCGACGCGGTGGCCGAGCTGATCGAACGCCTGCGCGAGGAACAGCAGCTGATCCTCGAAACCGACCCGGTCCGCGAGGAGCTGGCCAAGCATCGCAAGACGCTTGCCGGGGCCACGGCGGCCGAGCGCGCCGAGATCGAGAAGCTGATCATCGAGGAACAGCGCCTGAACGCGGTGCGCGACGTGATGGACGAGATCGGGCAGATCGGCAAGGACGCCTTCACCGGGCTGGTCACCGGCGCGCATTCGCTGCGGGATGCGCTGTCGATGGTGATCGGCAAGCTGGCCGACATGGCGGCCTCTTCCGCCTGGGATGCGATCTGGGGCGGCGGCGGCGGATTCGGCGGCCTTCTCGCGGGCCTCTTCGGTGGCGGACGCCGGGGCGGCACCGGAACGCTGGGCCTGCCGTTCTTCGCCGACGGCGGAATGATCTATGGCGACGGGGGCGGCACGGCAGACAAGGTTCCGGTGATGATGTCGCCCGGCGAGTTCGCGGTAAACGCCCGTTCAACGGCCCGTTACCGCCCGGTTCTGGAGCGGATCAACGCCGGGATGGACCTGCCCGGATTCGCGGCGGGCGGAATCATCGGCGGCGGTGCTCCGCTGGCCATGGGCGGCGGTCAGGGCCGGGCGGTTCCGCTGGAGGTGCATGTCCACGGGGCTGCGGGCGACAAGGACATCGAGGAGCGGGTGCAGGCGGGCGTGGCGGCGGGCCTGACGCTTTACCGCCGCGAAGGCTTCGCCCATGACTTCAAGATGGTGCAGAAGCAAGGCGGGCGGGTGACCGGATGACCGTGCTGACCTTTCCCCTCGCGCTCGACACGTTCTTCGCGTCCCTGATGGTGTCCGAGATCACCTTCGACGCGCCGCCGCAGATGGAGTTGTCGCAGACCGGCGGCGGCGAGCAGCTCGGCGCAGAGATCGGCCCGCAGCTTTGGACCGGCACGGTGCGGCTGGGCATCCTGACCCGGATGGAGCTGTCGATGCCCGACGTGCTGCTGGACCTTCTGCGCCGTCCGGGTGCCAGCTTTCTGGCCTTCGACACGCGCCGCCCGGCCCCGCTGGCCGATCCGGTGGGGGCCATCCTCGGCGCGACCGTGCCGACCATCGCCACCCTGCCATCGGATCCGCGCGAGATCAGCCTGACCGGCCTGCCTGCCGGTTACGTGCTGTCGCGGGGCGATTATCTGGGGTGGAGCTATGACAGCGGCCGCCGCGCGCTGCACCGCGTGGTCGATGTCACGGTGACTGCCTCGGGGGCCGGGCTTTCGCCGGTGTTCGAGATCACCCCGCCGATCCGCCCGGGCGTGACCACCGGCACCGGCGTGACGCTGGTGCGCGCGGCCTGCAAGGCCAAGATCAAGCCGGGCTCGGTCACCAAGGGCTCCAGCCGCAAGACGATCACCGAAGGCCTGTCCTTCGACTTCGTCCAGACATTGCGGTGAGCCGATGAAAGCCTTAAGCGCCACCGTCCTGACCTACCTGCAAAGCCGAGACGGCACTGTCGCGAAATCGATGCTGTGGGTCCGGGCCCGCAATCGCACCACGGGCGACGAGGTGGCGGTCGGCCTCTGGACCGGCGATGCCGACCGCGACTTCACGATCGGCGGCGCGACGCGGACCTACGCCGGTGAAGGGGCCATGTTGCCGATGGACCCGATCGTTCAGCGCGCCGGGGTCGATGTGCGCCTGCAGCGGGTGATCCTGAACCCGCTTGACCCCACGGTCGCCTATCTGACCCGCACGCTCGACCTTGGGCTGGCCCCGGTCGAACTCCACCGGGCGCTCTTCGACCCTGCCACCGGCGTGCTGATCGAAGAGCCGCACCGCGTCTGGAAGGGGTTTGTCGATTCCGCCCCGATCACCACGCCCGAGATCGGCGGCGCATCGATGGTCGAACTGACGCTCGCCTCGGCCGCGCGCCAGCTTCAGCGCGGGCTGACCCTGACCAAGTCCGACGCGGTGCAGACCCTGCGCGCGGGCGACCGGTTCCGCCGGTTTCAGGATGTGTCGGGCTCGGTCAAGGTGTGGTGGGGGGCGTCCCGGTCGGGCGGTCCGGCCACGCCCCCGCGCCCCTATGTGCCGCCGAGGGGGTCCGACCGATGAGGCTGCCCGACTGGAAACCCCGCCTGATCGCTTGGCTGTCCGAGGTGGTGCGCGCGCCGTTCCGGTTCGGTCAACACGACTGCGCGCTGTTTGCCGCCGGGGCCGTGCAGGCGATGACAGGGCGCGACCCGGCCGCCCGGTTCCGGGGCCGCTACCGCACCCTGCGGGGCGGATTGCGCATCCTGCGGGCGGCGGGTTTTGACGATCACATCGCGCTGGCCGCAAGCCAGTTCGCCGAGGTGCATGTCAGCCGCGCGGCCCCCGGCGATCTGGCCGTGGTGCCGACCACCGAAGGGGATGCGCTTGGCCTGGTGCAGGGCGAGGCGGTCTATGTCCTGATGCCCACGGGTCTGGGAATGGTTCCGATGACGCTGGCCAGCCGCGCGTTCCGGGTGGCATGACCATGCGCATCCTCACGGCGGTTCTGGCCCTTCTGATCCTCCTCGCCCCCGATGCGGCCTTTGCCGGGCCGGTGTTCTTTGCGGTTCTGTCGGCGGGTGGCGGGGTGTTTGCGGCCTTTTCGGCGACGGCCGTCGGCACGTTCCTGACCGGCACGATCGCCGGACGCCTGCTGGCCACCGTGGCGCTTTCGGCGCTGCAGGCCGCACTGGCGCCGAAGCCGACCCCGCCCGGCATCCAGACCGAGGTGACGACCGCCGGGGGCACCAATCCCTCGACCTTCATCCTTGGCACCTATGCGACGTCGGGCAATGCGGTGGCCCCGCCGATGTCGCATGGAAGCGCGGGGCGCACGCCAAACGCCTACCTGACCTATGTGATCGATCTGGGCGACGTTGCGGGCCAGACGCTGCGCCGGATCATCGTCGATGGCACCTATGTGGCGATCGGGGCCACGGCGACATCGGACTATGGCCGCCCGCTTCTGGGCGCGCTCGAGGATTATGCCTGGGTGACCTATTACGACGGCACGCAGACGACGGCGGACGCCACGCTGATGTCGCAGTATTCGGGCTATCCCGAACGGCCCTGGGCCAGCGACATGATCGGCACCGGCGTGCCGCATGCGATCGTCACCTTCCGGTTCAACACCGAAAAGTTCACCGGCCTGCCCGAGCTCAGGTTCGAATGCGGCGGGATCCCGGTTTATGACCCGCGCCTTGACACGAGCGTTGGCGGGTCGGGCGCGCATCGCTGGGCCACCCGGTCCACCTGGGCGGCTTCGGACAATCCGATGGTGCTGATCTACAACATCCTGCGCGGCATTCCCCTGCCGGGCCTTGGTGTCTGGGGCGGCGGGATCGATGCGGCGGACCTGCCGCTGGGGGCGTGGTTTGCGGCGATGAACGAATGCGACGTGGCGGTCAGCCTTGCCGCTGGCGGCACCGAACCCGCCTTTCGCGCCGGGTACGAGGTCAGGGTCGACCAGACCCCGGCCGAGGTGATCGAGGCGCTGCTGGCGGCCTGCAACGGGCAGCTTGCCGAGGTGGGCGGCGTCTGGAAACCGCGCGTCGGCGGGCCGGGCCTGCCGGTGATGTTCTTTTCCGACGACGACATCATCGTCAGCCGCAGCCAGGAGTTCCGCCCCTTTCCGGGCTTCGAGGACCGCTTCAACGCGGCCAGCGCGTCCTATCCTGACCCCGAAGCCTTGTGGGAAACCAAGGAGGCCCCGCCGCTCTACAATTCCGTGTGGGAGGCCGAGGATGGCGGGCGGCGGCTGGAACGCGCGCTTGCCCTGCCTGCGGCACCTTACCCGGCACAGGTGCAGCGCCTGATGCGCGCCGACATCGCCGAGGCGCGCCGATTTGCCGAACACAGCCTGGTCCTGCCGCCCGACGCCGCCATCCTCGAGCCGCTGGATGCCGTGTCCTGGACCAGCACCCGCAATGGCTATACCGCCAAGGGGTTCGAGTGTTTCGAGGTGGCCGACGACCAGACCCGGCTCTTGCAGGCGCTGGTGATCCGCGAGCGTGATGCGGCGGATCATGTCTGGACGACGGACGACGAGATGCCCTGGTCTGTCGCCTCGAGCGTCACCGTGCTGCCCGTGGCCCAGACGCTGGAGGACTTCGCGGTCGCGGGCCACGAGATTGAGGATGCCGCGGGAAACCCCCGCCGCCCGGCGATCCGCGCCACCTGGGACGGTGTGGATCAGGACGGGGTCGATGGCGTCGAGATCGAGGTCCGGTTGTCGGGCGGTGCCGTGGTCACGACATGGACCTCGCCCGATGTGGCGATCGGCGAGGCCATCCTTTCGGCGGGCCTTGTGGACGGTGAGGCCTACGAGGTGCGCGGGCGGCCGGTCATCGACGGCCCGGCAGATTGGACCGCCTGGCTGGCCGTGACCACGCCCGCGACCCGGCTGGGCCAGATCGATCTGGACGGCACGGTGATCAAGGGCGCGGTTGCGGGTCCGGTCGATATTCCGGCGACGGTGGGGCATGTGTTTCTGACGATCGCGACCGGGCCGATCGATCCGCACCAGATCTGGACGGCTGGTGTTTCCGCCGAGCTGAAGCACAGTTTTGACGCGGCGGTTCTGGCCTTCGAGTACCGGTTCAAGTTCGCCGGAACCTGGGAGGCCTGGATCGAAGCGGGCACGCTGACGACGACGCCCCTTTGGGATGTCGACGGTGTGCGGTCGGGCTTTGCCGGGCAGTACGAGGATGTCGAGTACCGCCTGATCGTGAGGTCCGCCCCGACCCTGAGCGCCAACAGCCTGCGCAACGTCTACATGACCGCCTTCAACGTGGTGCGCACATGACCTGGTGGGCACGCATGGACGAGACGGGCACCGTGCCCCTCGAGATGAGAACCTACCCCGCCCCGGGCTGGGTCGAGATGCCTGCGGGCAGCGATGCGACGCTGGCCGCGCTGATGCTTCAGGACGGCGTCTGGAGCCCGCGCCCCGTGCTTCCCGCCGCCACTGAGGCCATGGGTCCGGCGGGGTTGATCGTCATCGTCGAAGGGCTGCCCGGTGACGCGGTGATCACCGTCCACGACATCGAGACCGGTGATCTGCTGGCCGTGGAAAGCCCCGTTGAAGGCATCGTTGAACTGATGTTCGCGGACGCCGGGCGTTATCAGATCGACGCCTCCGCGCCGCGCCCGTGGCTGGGTTGGACCATCGGGGTGACGGCATGAAGGTCATTCATCGCAACCCCCCCGCGAGCCTTGCCGCCCTAGCGGCCGCAGCACGTCACCAGGCGCGCGAGGCGGTCCGCGAGGCCCGCCGTGCCGCCTTTGCGGCCGAGGCCGACCCGCTGTTCTTTAAAGTGCAGCGCGGCGAGGCCACGTCCGCCGAATACGACGCGAAGGTCGCCGAAATCCGCGCCCGCCTCCCTTACCCCGACGAGGACCCTCATGGTTGACCTGTGCACCCTTTCCGGAACCCTGCGCGATTCGGCGGGCGTGCCGTTCCGCAATGCGACCGTCACCCTGCGCCCTGTCCCGGGCGATATCCGGGTCACCAGTGGCGGCATGATCGTGTTGCCGGTGGTTCCCGAGCCGGAGGTCTCCGACGCGGCCGGGCTGATCGCGCTGACCCGCGCCCCCGGAAAGTATGCCGGATCGGTGCGCGACGAGACGGGCAGGGTCAGCCCGATCGAGGTTTCCTTTCCCGATCTCGCCTCGGCCCCGCTTGAAGACTATGTCGGCAAGGTTGACGTTGTGATCCAGACCAGCGCCCAACTGGCCCGCGATCTGGCGCAGCGCTACGCACAATCGCCGGTGGACACGCCGGTTGCGGGCGGTGACGGGTTTTCGGCTCTGCACCACGCGGCCAAGGCGGCGCAAGACCGGGTTCTGACCGGTCAGGACGCTGCTGCCACCGCGCTGGCGGCCAGCCAGGCGCAGGCCGCGCTGGTGCTGACCGAGGCGGCATGGGATGCGGCTGGGCTGGGCGCGGGGGCCTTCCTCAACACCGGGGCCGGGCTGGCCGCAACGTCGGTGGGCGGGCAATTCCGGGTGATCGCTGGGGCCGAGCTTGTCCTTTATGACCACGAGGCGGGCGGTGTCGCGGTGGAGGTGCCGGGAGGGCGCACTTTCACGACGGCGGGCGTGCAGACCGAGATCGCCGCGCGCGTTGATGATCAGGGGATCGCCGACGACGTGGCGCTGGCCTTTGGCGATCCGGGCCTGCCCGCCGCCTGGTTCGACCATGATGGCAGTCTGCATGCGAGGCTGGTCGACCCGACGGGCGCGCCGACCTTGTCGGACAGGTTCGCCGAGGTGACGGTCGGGTCGGGCGACGTTGTGGCACAGGCGATCGGGTGGGATGGTTCGCGGTACGACCCGGCCCGCCCCGCCATGCAGCCGCACCTGTCGGACGAGTTCCGCGAAGTGCATGTGGATGCCGATGGCAATGTCCAGTACGGGCTGCGGTGGAACGGCACGGAGTATCGCGCGCCGGTCGGTGATCCGACGATTGACTATCAGTGGGTGGAAGTCGGTCCGGGCGGTCTTGTGAAGTTCGCGCAGCGGCAAGATGGCACGTTCATCATCGGACCTCGCCCCCTGATCGACTGGCGCGCTGTCATCCGGTCGGGCGATGTCTGGCTGGTGGCCCAGGGCCGGGCGTTCCGGGTGACGTTCGACGGCTCGGGCGGCGTCTATCAGTACCTCGACGCACGGGCCGAAGGTCTGCTTCTTGAAATTTGGCGGCTGACCGTGGCGACCGGCGCGGTCGATGTCATCAGCTATCCGATGACGGGCACGATCGCAGCACCTGCCGGGGTGACGATGATCGAGCATTTGCCGGGGGCGGGGCAGTCCAACCTGGTCGGGATCAGCGCGGGAACGCGGGTGACGACCGTGAACCCGGACCCGCGCATCCTGATGTTTCCGCAGGGTCCGCGCGTATTCGGGACGCAGCACGGGCAGTTCGAACAGCACATCCGCCTGCAACCGTTTCATCTGGCAGACATGGTGCCAGGCGTCGAAATCACGTTCTCGTCCGTTGGCGAGACGGGGATGGTGCAGCAGGCGCTTGAGTATCTGCCAGCGATCGAGGCGACGACGGCTGTCGCCGTATCGGCGCATGGCCACGGGTCAACGCCCTACAGCGGGTCCGCGCCGGGTTCGCAACCCTTTCTGAATCTGGTCTTCGCAATGCGCTGGTCGCGGTGGATGGCGGGTCTGAACGGCTACGGATGGCGCTGGCGCTATGCGACCTATGATGGCAACGAAGGAAACGTGCTGGACAACGCCGCGCACCGCGTTGCGGCAATGGTGGAGTTGCAGGCAGCCTACACAGCCGAAATGCGGGCAATGACGGGCAGCTTGGACGGCCAGGTCGCCATCGTATACGCCCAAATGTCGTCCAGCGCGTCCTACGGTTTGAGCTACCTCAGCGGCATGCCCGAAGGCCAGCTTCTGGCGGCGGAAACCTATCCCGCGATCCTGAACTGCTCCGGCCCTTGCTATGATGTGACCTATTCCGACACCGCGCACCGCACCAGCGCGGGGCACGCCAAGGTTGGCCGTCTGCGCGGGTATTTCATGGGCAGACATCTTGCCGGGCTGGATCCCACGCCCCTGCGCCCGCTGACGGCGGTGAACGTGGCAAACGTCATCACCGTCAGCTTCCACGTGCCCAGCGGGTCGGTGTGGGAGATCAACACCGCGCTGGTCAGCGACCCCGGCAACTGGGGCGTGACGATCCATGCCGCAAACAAGGCGCTGGCATCGGGCGTCACGATCACCGGCGTCACAAATCTCGGCGCGGGCGTCATCGAAGTGGCCTACACCGGCACCCTGCCGGTGGGTGCGCTGCTGGGCGTCGCCGTGGCGGGCACGGCCAATGCGATGCCCGGCCCGATCACCGGCATGCGCAGCAACTTCGCCGCCCGGGTGACCGGAGAGACGCATTACGACGGGTCTGACCTGATCCTGTGGTCCTGCCACAAAGCCGTTCCCATCACCTGAAGGAGAGACTGACATGACCACCGGCGGCGCACGCGCCATCATCGTTCCCGGCCTCAGCGCCCCCTTTCTGGGAGGGCTGCGGCATACTCTGGAAACTATCGACGCGAACATCGCGAAGCTGCCCGGCCTGATCCACGACGTGCATGTGCCCGCAACCGGCATCGACGGGCGGGCGGCACTCGGGCGCAACGACGTCTGGTACGACAGGCGCGGCGGCGCGCCGATAACCTATTCCGATGCCAACGTCGTGTGGACGGCCTCGGGCGGGGCGGGCTGGGGCAACCGCCCGACACTGACGTTCAGCGGCAAGGCGGGGATGCTGCGGATGTTCCCCCGATCTTTCCCGAAAAGTTTCACCGTGCTGATGGCCGCAAGCAACACGTCTGCCCTGGTGACCGACACGATCAGCACACTGGTGGCCACCAACGGTCGCTTCGCGTCGCCGACCGGCGTGGACATGTACCTTCGCTGGGAAAAACCCAACGCAGGCGACACGACGAACATGGGCATGTATTTCTCGCCGCAATCTGCGACTGGCGGGATTTTGGGGCCTGTAACAGGGCACAACACCGGCGCTTCTGCCTTTCCGCGCCTGTGGATGTTGACCTATAAGGCGGGTGTCCCCCGCACGTCGAAGATATACACGCACACCGGATCGATGGCACCGCTGGGCGGTGGCACGAAAACCGATCACACGGCCGACGGCCTGGCTGTGGCGGGGGGCTTCTGGAGCTTCATGGGGGCGAATTTCCCGGTGGACGCTGCGGGCATGCCGGGCACGTTCGGCCGGGCGCTGATTTTCGGTGACGACCTGACGTCCGGCGACAGCGTCATGTCCGCTGCCTTCAGTTCTGCCCGCGCGCTGCTGATGCAGTATTTCGGCCAATCTTAAGCGCCTGACAACGCAAACGGAGGCCGCAGGGAAGCGCGTCAACGCCCCCTGCGACTCGGGGACAGATCAAAAGAACCCCGCCGACCAGCACATCCTTATGGCCGCCCCGCCCGTTGCCGGGCAGCCCGATAAGGACCGATTCCAGTGAACAATCCGTTAAAGCCCGTTGCCCCGACCCGCCCGATCGCCCCTTGGCTCGGCGGCAAGCGCAACCTCGCAAAACGCATCTGCGCCCTTATCGACGCCGACACCGGTCATCGGACCTATGCCGAGCCGTTCGTCGGGATGGGCGGGATCTTCCTGCGCCGCACCCGCCGCGCCCATGCCGAGTTCATCAACGACCGGGGGCGCGAGGTCTACAATCTCTTCCGCGTGCTCCAGGAGCATTACGTGGCCTTCCTCGACCTTCTGCGGTTTCAGCTTACCACGCAGGCCAACTTCTACCGGCTCGTCGAGGTCGACCCCGAAACCCTGACCGACATGCAGCGCGCCGCGCGGTTCCTGTACCTTCAGCGCTGCGCCTTCGGGGGCAAGGTTTCGGGGCGCAACTTTGGCCTGTCAGTCGACCGGCCGGGCCGGTTCAACCTGACCACACTCGAGCCCGACCTCGAGGCGCTGCACGCCCGCCTCTCGGCCGTCACGGTGACCTGTCTGGACTTCGCCGACTTCATCCGTCGCATCGACCGCCCCGAGGTGCTGTTCTACCTCGACCCGCCCTATTGGGGCTGCGAGAACGACTATGGCCAGGAGCTGTTCAGCAGGGCGCGGTTCGTCGAGATGGCCGAGAGCCTGGCTGCGTTGAAGGGGCGCTTCATCCTGTCGTTAAACGACGTTGAAGGGGTCCGCGAAACCTTCGCCGGGTTCCGGTTTCAGGAGGTGCGGACGACCTACACGATCGGAGCCAAGGGGGCGCAGCCGGACCGAGCGGAGGTGCTGATATCGAACTATCCGCTTGTTACTTGCCTCGGAACGGTAGTCTAAGTAGTTCATCTTCTTCTGCTGCGGCTTTTGTGTTCCAGTGTTTGTTCCGACGCGATTAGGAGACAATGATGCCGATTTTGAAGGACCCGAGAAGCGGAAAAAGCATTGGGGTCTTTGGTGAGATCGAAGCCGAATGGCTACGAGAAGTAACATCTCTGCGAGGCACTGAGTGTCAGCACCCCGACAAAGAACTGCGGGTCCGGAAGGTGAAGGGTGAGCGAGTAATGGTGATGCATCAGTGCACTACCTGCGGTGAAGGGACAGGTGGGGCTGTTTCTCAAAACGAGGTTTCATTGTCTTCCCCTCTATGGGACGAATCCTTAGCTTCACGTTACATGGATCAAAGGGAGCGGCAGCGTTCGGAGATCGATCAGAAGTGCTGCGACTTGGCAATGAGGCAGGATGCGGAAACCGAAGCCGCTTTGGCCAAGGCGGACTTTGTCTATCAGGAGTATTTGCGATCCGCCGTCTGGCAGAAAAAAAGAGCACTCGTGTTTCGCCGTGCGGGAGGCGTTTGCGAGGGCTGCCTGACCGCTCCCGCCGCAATCGTTCATCACAAGACCTATCGGAAGATTGGTGATGAGCTGGCTTTCGATCTTGTAGCGCTTTGCAACCCTTGCCATGACAAGGCACATCCGGAGCATCGAGAGTCCTTTTACGATCATGACTACAGTCCCTGTACTGACTGCCGTCATGCCGTATCGGACAGTCAGTGCGGGCGGTTACAGCAACCTAGATACCTCGCACTTTCTGCTGACGGAGAGTGTGGACCTCGGTGGAACGGGTTCGAAGGCCTGAAGTAGCTTGTCGACCATCCAAGACACTGTGGCATGCACGACTCACCATCACCGGACTTTGCATATGGACTGTGAAAGGATTTGGCTTGTCTACGAAATAAAGTGATCGTCATCGATAACCCTGGGGGACACGGGGGACGGTATGACAGGCAAGCTATATTTTGGGGACAACCTTGAGGTTCTCCGGGAAAAGATTTCTTCGAATTCGATAGACCTCGTTTACCTGGACCCGCCGTTCAACAGCGATGCTAGGTACAATGTCTTGTTCTCCTCGCCAGACGAGAAGCGCCTGTCCGCACAAGCCGAAGCATTCAGGGACACTTGGTTTTGGGATCACCAAGCCGAGGAGGCTTTCACCGAGATCGCCAAAATCGGGGGGCAGCTCGCAGCATTTGTGGGTGCACTTCAGAAGGCGCTGGGCCGGAGTGATCTGATGGCCTATCTGGTAATGATGGCCGTGAGGCTGCACGAACTCAGACGAGTTCTCAAACCGACCGGCTCGCTCTATTTGCACTGTGATCCGACGGCAAGTCACTACCTCAAGATCATGCTTGATGGCATCTTCGGACCCGAAAACTTCCGAAATGAAATCATTTGGAAGCGAACCGGAACACATAGCGACAGTCGGACGTGGAGTAGAGTTTCAGACTCGATCCTTTTCTACACCGCTGGCAAGCAGTTTACATGGAATACGCCTCGAGAGGCGCACGGCAAAGAATACCTTGCTGAAAAGTATCGCCATGATGATGGCGATGGTCGGCTGTACAGCCTCGACAATATGACCAGCCCGAGCCCAAGATCAAACATGATGTACGTTTGGCAGGGCTTTCCTTGCCCCGAGAAGGGATGGCGCTTTTCCAAAGAGACGATGGCAAGGTTGGACTCTGAAGGTCGCATCTGGTATCCGAAGGACAAAGACGGCTCGCTTGACGTTCGCAAGCGCCCCCGACTGAAACGCTACCTTTCTGAGATGAACGGTGGCGTTGTGATGGGGAATGTCTGGACCGACATTGCTCCCCTCAACTCGCGGGCGAAGGAACGCCTTGGATATCCCACCCAGAAGCCCAAATCGCTGTTAGCGCGCATCATCGAAGCATCGACTAGGCCAGATGAAGTTGTACTTGACCCCTTTTGCGGCTGCGGGACCACTATTCATGCTGCTGCCTCAGCGGGCAGGGAATGGGTGGGGATTGATGTCGCTTATCACGCCGTGGAAATCGTATCCGACAGGCTGATCAAGAATCTCGGTCTCGAGGAGGGACGGGATTTTGTAGTCGATGGGCGGCCAAATGATCTGAGGACGGCGATGCGTTTGGCTGAACGCGACAAATACCAGTTTCAGTGGTGGGCCAACTATCTGGTCGGTGTTCAGGGCCTTCGTGAGATCAAAAAGGGCAGGGATCAAGGCATCGATGGGGAAATCTACTTTCCCGGCGGCCCGGGCAAAGGTTTTGGGCGTCTGCTCACCTCCGTAAAGGGCGGCAAGTCCGTGGGCGTTGCTGACCTTCGGGATTTTCGAGGGGTTCTAGAACGAGAAGGGGCCGATGGTGGCATCTTCATCTGCCTGCGCAGACCAACCCGGGATATGCGTCAGAACGCTGCCAGTGCTGGTTTCTTCAGTGTTGGTCGGTTGAACTATCCGCGCCTTCAGATCGTATCGATCGAGGAATGGTATGAAGATGGCATCCGTCCTGAAGTGCCAAGCACCGCTCATCTCGCCCGGCGTCCTGCCGTCAGCATCCCTTCGTCGTCGTCGAGAACGAAGGCTGACCCGCGTCAGATAGAGATGAAGCTGGCGTTAAAGGGCGGCTTAAAGCCAGGCGAAGGCGTCCACTTCAACCCTCGCACCGCTTTCGACCTTACATCTGACGAACAGACTGCTTAGGGCTCGAGCGATCAGACGGGGCGAGGGCTACCCGGGCTTTCGCGCTGCTGCCAACTCTGGTGACAATCACTGCAGACTCTGCTGTCACGCCACAGCCACAGCGGGTTGTCCACAGAAACTTCACACAGAAAACGCTGGACAGGCTGGCGCGCGCGATTCACTATATCTAGTAAGGGCGGTATAAGGGTTGTGTCGCTTCTTGCCAGACACCCAGCCAATAGTGGGTCAGGCCCCACGAGTGGCATCATAGTGAGGCCGGGCCATGTCGCTTTCCGAAGACTTTCTGTCATCCGACGACCTGCATCCGATCGACATCGTCGAGACGCTGGCCGAACACCATTCCTGGGAGTTCGACCGGGTCACCGATGACCAGATCGCCATGGCGGTCGAAGGGCAGTGGCGTACCTATTCGCTGACGCTGGCGTGGTCGGCGCAGGACGAAACCCTGCGCCTGATCTGCACCTTCGAACTGGAGCCGCCCGCCGAAAAGATGGGACAGCTTTACGACGTGATGAACCGCTGCAACGACATGGTCTGGACCGGGGCCTTCACCTATTGGGGCGAACAGAAGCTGATGGTCTGGCGCTATGGCCTGCTGCTGGCGGGCGGGCAGATCGCGGGGCCAGAGCAGATCGACCGGCTGATCGCAGCGGCGGTGATGGCGTCGGAACGGTTCTATCCGGCGTTTCAGCTGGTGGCCTGGGCTGATCATTCCCCCGCCGACGCGATGAAGGTTGCCATTGCCGAGGCCTACGGGCGCGCCTAACCTGCGACGGGGCCCCGCACGGGGCCGGGTGTGGAGGCGCAGATGCTGGAACATGTCGCCCGCGAGGGTTTGGTGCTGCTTGGATGCGGCAAGATGGGCTCTGCATTGCTGGCCGGGTGGCTTGCGGCGCACATCCCGCCCGGTTCGATCTGGGTGATCGAACCCGAACCGTCCGACTGGCTGCGCGGTCTGGGGGTGCTGCTGAACCAGGGTGTGCCGCCCGCGCCGGCCGTGGCCGTGCTGGCGGTCAAGCCGCAGATGATGGGGGCTGCGCTGCCGGCCCTGCAGGCATTGGGCAACGGACGGACGGTGATGGTGTCGATCGCCGCCGGAACCACCATTGCCACGCTTGAGGCGGCCTTCGGTTCCTTGACCCCCATCGTGCGGACGATGCCCAACACGCCCGCGATGGTCGGGCGCGGTATCACCGGGATATGCGGCAATGCCCATGCCGGGGCCGGGGGCCTGGCGCTGGCGCGGGCCCTGATGTCGGCGGTGGGGCAGGTGGTCGATCTGGAGGGCGAGCACCAGATCGACGCCGTGACCGCCGTGTCGGGGTCCGGTCCGGCCTATGTGTTTTACATGATCGAAGCGATGGCCGCGGCGGGTGTGGCGCAGGGGTTGCCTGAACAGGTGGCGATGCAGCTTGCCCGCGCCACGGTCTGCGGGGCAGGGGAGCTTGCCGCGCAGTCGGATGAAACCGCGGCGCAGTTGCGGATCAACGTCACCTCGCCGGGCGGGACAACCGCGGCGGCGCTGGCCGTGCTGATGGACCCTGACACCGGACTTCAACAACTGATGACACGGGCGGTCGCCGCCGCCGCCGACCGCGGGCGGGAGCTTGGCCGGTGATCAGCTATTCCGATTTCGAACAGGTCGACATCCGTGTGGGCACGATCACCCGCGCCGAACCCTTTCCCGAAGCGCGCAAGCCTGCCATCAAGCTGTGGGTCGATTTCGGCGGCGAGATCGGCGAGAAACGGTCGTCTGCCCAGATCACCCGGCACTATGCCCCCGAGATGCTGATCGGTCGGCAGGTTCTGGCGGTGGTCAACTTCCCGCCCCGGCAGATCGGCAAGGTGATGTCCGAAGTGCTGGTGCTGGGGGTGCCCGATGAAGCGGGCGAGGTCGTTCTGATCGGTCCCGGCCACATGGTCCCCAACGGAGGAAAACTGTTTTGACCAGATTGCTGATCACCCGCCGCCTGCCCGACCGGGTGATGGAGGCGGCCCGCGCAAGGTTCGACGTGACCGAGCGCAACGAGGAATCCGTCGTGCTGTCGGCCGACGAACTGCGCGCCGCGCTGCGCGACTTCGACGCCGTGCTGCCCACGCTGGGCGATCGGTTTCAGGCGGATGTCTTCGCCGATGTTCCCGCACCCCGTACGAAGATCCTTGCCAACTTCGGGGTGGGTTACAATCACATCGACGTGGCTGCCGCACGGGCGGCCGGGATCGCGGTGACCAACACGCCGGGTGCCGTCACCGATGCCACAGCCGATATCGCGATGACGCTGATGCTGATGACCGCGCGGCGGGCGGGCGAGGGCGAACGCATCCTGCGGGCGGGGCGCTGGATCGGCTGGGGGCCGACGCAGATGCTGGGCATGCATCTGACCGGCAAGACCGTGGGGATCATCGGCATGGGCCGGATCGGCAAGGCGATTGCCCGCCGCTGCCATTTCGGGTTTGGCATGACGGTGCTGTTCCACAACCGCTCGACCGTCCATGATCTTGATCTTCCCGCGACCCAGGTCCCGATGGATCGGGCGATGGCTGCGGATGTGATCGTCGTGGCCGTGCCGGGTGGGACTGCCACACACCACCTGATCAATGCCGCAGCCCTGTCCCACATGCAGCCGCATGCCCTGTTCATCAACATCGCGCGCGGCGATGTGGTGGACGAGGCGGCGCTGGTGGCCGCGTTGCAGGCCGGGCAGATCGCCGGAGCCGGGCTTGACGTCTACGAATTCGAACCGGTCGTGCCGCCCGCGCTTATCGCGATGGAGAACGTGACCCTGCTGCCGCATCTCGGAACGGCGGCGCTGGAAGTGCGCGAGGCGATGGGCCTGATGGCGGTCGACAATCTGATTGCGCATCTGGACGGTCGCCCGCTGCCCAATCAGGTCTGACGACATGCCGTCGATCCTGATGCGGCGATCACAGCCGCAGGTAACGGTCAAAACGGCGCCGTGCGGCACAGTAGTCTGGCAGGCAACCGTCCGGGCAGCGTCCCGGCGCCGTCCGAGGGGGCTCGATGCCCCCGAGGACGGCCCCCTGTCCTGGACAAGCCCATGATCATCTCGCGCGGGCGGCGGTTCATCTTCGTCCATATCCCCAAGACCGGGGGAACCGCGCTCAGTCTCGCGCTCGAGGCGCGGGCGATGAAGGATGATCTTCTGATCGGCGACACCCCCAAGGCACGGGCCCGGCGCGGGCGGCTGAAGGGGGTCGCGTCCGCGGGGCGGTTGTGGAAACATTCGACGCTGGCCGACATTG
Organism: Rhodobacter sp.; assembly: GCA_027487575.1. GTDB lineage: Bacteria > Pseudomonadota > Alphaproteobacteria > Rhodobacterales > Rhodobacteraceae > JAIYDJ01. The sequence goes on from JAIYDJ010000114.1 coordinate 32,824, forward strand.
ACGGGCTGGTCACGCCAGAGGAGGTGCAGCGGTTTTTCACGGTTGCCCTCGTGCGCAACCCCTGGGACCGGCTGGTCAGCTATTACCACTGGCTGCGCGTGCAAACCTTTGCTCATCCTGCGGTGGGGTTGGCGAAAGTGCAGGCATTCAGCGGCTTTCTGAACCATCCGCAAACCCGCGCCGCCCTGTCGCTGTGGCCCGCTGCCGCCTACATGCGCGATGCGTCGGGGGTCGAGCGGGCAAGCCTTTATGCCCGCGTCGAACAGATCGACCACGATCTGGCCCCGTTCGAGGCGCATCTGGGGTTTCGCGTCACACCACTGCCCCGCGCCAACGAATCCGACCGGCTGCGGGACTGGCGGGGGTACTACACTGATGGCGACGCCGCCCTGATCGCCGATCTGTGCGCGCCCGACATCGCCCGGTTTGGCTATCGGTTCGACGGAGTTTAACGAAACGCCGTCCTGTTGCCCGGTTTTCGCCGCAGCCTGTCCCCGACCGCGGCAGCACTCTGCGGTGTCAGGGGATCGCACAGATGGGACAGCCTTCGGGCAGCACGGACGAACGGATCGAGGGGCTTTCGGCCGGTCTGCCGATTGCCACGCCGCTGGGCTGGCGCGCGGCGGGACAGGTCCGGGAAGGGGATGCCGTCTGGTGTCTCGACGCGCCGCCGCAGCCGGTTGTCGGGGTGCGCCGCCATCTGATGCGTGCGCCGCAGGCGGTGCTTGTTCCGGCGCTGGCGCTCGGCAACCCCGACCCGGTGGTACTGCTGCCGGATCAACCGGTGGCTCTGGATCTGGATCAGGCTGCCGAGCTGTACGGCGACCCGGTGGCGCTGATCCCGGCGCGGGCGCTGGTCGGCTGGCGTGGCATCCGGCGGTGCCGCGCGCAGGCAGGCCTGGTCATCCGGCTGCGGTTTGCCAGGCGTCAGGTGATCTATGCCGGTCCGGGGCTTCTGCTGGCCTGCGCCGGTGAAGCGGGGCTTCTCGTTTGCGCCGAAGGCCCACCCGCCCCGCCGCTGACGGCGGGACAGGCGCGGCATCTGATGGCCTGTGTGATGGCGGAAGAGATCGGTGCCGCGTTGCGACCCGGTGCTCAGGCCGCTTTCTGAGAGGCGAAGCGGGCGTAAAACGTCTCGCCCTTTGCCGCCATGTCGCGCAGCAGCGCCGGTGTGGCAAACCGCGCGCCATGCGTTTCGGTCAGCGCGTCGCAGATTTCCACGGCGCGCCCGACGCCAAGGATATCCAGCCACGAGAACGGCCCGCCCGACCATGGCGCGAAACCCCAGCCAAGGATCGCGCCCACGTCACCTTCGCGGATGTCGGTCAGAACGCCATCCTCCAGCGCACGCACCGCCTCCAGCACCTGCGCAAACAGCAGGCGGTGCTGCACGTCGGACAGGTTGGGCTGGGTGTCGGACACCGGATAGGCGGCCGCCAGCCCGTCCCAAAGACCTTCCCGCTTGCCCGCCGCGTCGTAAGTGTAAAAGCCCGCACTGGATTTCTTGCCGAGCCGCCCCTGATCTGCCATCGCGAACAGCACCGTGTCCACCGCGCCATCCGGATAGGCGTCGCCCATTGCGGCCCGTGTCGCCTTGGCGATCTTGACCCCCAGGTCGATCGAGGTTTCGTCCACCAGTTGCAGCGGGCCCAGCGGCATTCCCACCAGTTTGGCGGCGTTCTCGATCAGCGCGGGTTCCACGCCTTCGGCCACCATCCGGATGCCTTCGTTGAGGTAGGGAATGATGCAGCGGTTGGCGTAGAAGAACCGCGCGTCGTTGACCACGATCGGGGTCTTGCGCAACTGGCGCACGAAATCCAGCGCCTTTGCGACGGCCACATCGCCGGTCTGTTCGCCGCGGATGATCTCGACCAGCATCATCTTGTCGACCGGCGAAAAGAAGTGGATGCCGATGAACCGGTCAGGACGGGCAGAGGCCTTTGCCAACTCGCTGATCGGCAGCGTCGAGGTGTTGGAGGCAAAGACGGTGTCCGGCCCGGTTGCCGCGTCGACTTTCGCGGTGACGTCGGCCTTGACCTTCATGTCCTCGAACACCGCCTCGACGATCAGGTCACATCCGGCCAAGGCCGCATAGTCGGTCGTCGCGGTGATCCGGGCCAGCGTTTCGTCCTTTTGCGCCGCCGTGACTTTCTTGCGCTGGATGCCCTTGTCCAGAAGGTCCGCCGAATGCGATTTGCCGCGATCCGCCGCCTCCTGGCTCGCGTCGATCAGGACAACGTCGATCCCGGCGTTCGCCGACACATAGGCGATCCCCGCCCCCATCATGCCCGCGCCGATGATGCCCACCCGGCCCACCTTCTGGTCGGCCACGGCGGGCCGGTTCGCGCCTTTCTCCAGCGCCTCCTTGTTGATGAACAGGCTGCGGATCATGGCGGTCGAGGACGGGTTCATCAGAACCGAGGTAAAGTGCCGCGCCTCGATCTTCAGCGCGGTGTCGAACGGGACCATGGCCCCTTCGTAGACCGCCGCCATCAGCGCCTTTGCCGCCGGATAGACGCCCATGGTCTTGCCAAGGATCATCGCATTCGCGCCGACAAAGGTCATGAAACCGGCAGGGTGATAGGGCGTGCCGCCGGGCATCTTGTAGCCCTTGTCATCCCACGGTTTGACCAGATCGGCGGGCTTTGCGGCCAGAATCCATTCGCGGGCGCGGGCCAGCAGGTTTTCCGGTACGACCACCTCGTCGATCAGCCCGGCCGCCTTGGCACCCTTTGGGTCGGACAGTTTGCCCTCCAGCAGGAAGGGGGCCGCCATCATCGCGCCCATCTTGCGCACAAGGCGCGTCGTGCCACCCGCCCCCGGGAAGATGCCGACCATGATCTCCGGCAGGCCGATCTTGGCGCGCGGGTTGTCGGCGGCAATGATGCGGTGGCACGACAGCGGCAGTTCGAACCCGATCCCCAGGGCGGTGCCGGGCAGCGCCGCGACGATCGGCTTGCCGCCTTTCAGCGTCTTGGGGTCCATCCCGGCGCGTTCGATCTTGCGCAGGATCGCGTGCATCGCCATCACGCCGTCGAACACCGACTGCGCCGGGTTGTCGCCGCCGTCTTCCTTCATCTTGGCAATCGCGTTCAGGTCCATCCCGCCCGCGAAATCCTTCTTGCCGCTGGTCAGGATCACACCCTTGACCGAAGTATCGGCCAGGGCGCGGTCGATCAGGCCGTTCAGTTCGGCAAAGCCCGCCTGCGACATCACGTTCATCGACCGGCCGGGCACATCCCAGGTCAGCGTGGCAACGCCCTCGGCATCGACGTCATAGGTGAAATCAGTCATGGTCAGGTCCTTTCTCAGGGGATGCGGAGCCCAGGCGCGGCATCAGCAGCGGCCAGCGGGAATTCGAAACGGCATTGGAGATGGACGCCGCACGCCAGCGGTTGCCTTCCAGCCGCAGGGTGATGCCGGATCGGACGGGGTCCATGATGCGCATGCTGCCCGACATCAGATGGGTGACATAGCGGGCCGAGATCAGGTCGGGGTCGATCTGTTCGGCCCCCTCGACAAGCCGGATGTAGTCGGTGACGCGCTGCGACCGCAACAGGTCATGGAACCGGGTGTAGATGGTTCTGATCTCGTCCGGGGTGGCGAAGATCAGGGTTTCGGCATGGGTGATCAACATGAACGGCCGGCACACCACATCGGTGTAAGCCTCCCAGTCATTGGCCATCACGATGGCCGAAACCTCGTCCAGATAGGCTTGCACGATGTCTCTGGCCGTCATGTCAGTCCGGCCTTTCATGCCGTTCGCCGGTGGGCTTGCGGGAATATCGGCGCTCTGGCCCGTCCTTGTCGGTGACCAGACCGTGATCGGGGTAATGGATGCGGTCGGTTCGGCTGCGTGTGCCGACCACCAGATACATCGCCTCGTGGTCGCTGCGGTTTTCCAGACAATGGCCCACGGCCAGCCCGGCAGGCCAGCACGCGGCCTCGCCCGCGCGCAGCGGGGTTTCGCTGTCCTCGATCAGCACGACCTCGCCTGCCAGCATGTAGACCATTTCGTCTTCCGCCTCGTGCCAGTGGCGATGCGAAGACCGCGAACCGGGTGGCAGCACCTCGACATGCGCGCCGAACTGGGTCAGCCCGGCAAGGTCGGTCAACAGATGATAGCTGTAGGGGCCGGTGCCCGCGCCAAGGGCCGGATGCGTCGGGTCGGGGTCATGTGTGGCGGGGCCAAGGGTGACTTTCGGCACGGTCAGACCTTTCCGGACGGGTGGGGTGGAACACAGGGCCGTTTCATCTCGGCCCCTCCCACGGGCTGCCGTCCTTGTAGGTGAAGGTACTGGTTCCGCCGCCCTGTTCGACCCGCAGATCGACATCGCTGTAGGTGGCCACTTCGCGGGCGGCCTTGGTGCCGACGACCAGAAACCGCGCTTCGGCAACGGTGCGGTTGATCAGGTGGTGCCCGTCGGGATGCCCGGCGGGGAAGGCGGCGCAGTCACCGGGGTGCAGATCGGTGGCCCCGGCATCCTGCACCAGGGTGCAGATGCCCTGCACGACCATCACGAATTCATCCTCGTTCAGATGCCAATGGCGCAGGCTCGACATGGCACCGGGCTGCAGGATCACCAGATTTGCCCCAAACTGCGTCAGTCCGCCCGCCTCGCCCAGACGCAGCGACGACCGCCCCTGCATCATCTCGCGGTAGGGCGACGGATAGATCGAGCCGGTCTTGACCGGGCAGGCGGACTGGTCGATCACGCCCATGATGCCGCCTTTCCGAAGGCGGGGGTCAGGCGATCCTGCGCTGCCCGCCGGTCAGGGACAGCGCCGCAGCCTGTCCTTCGTCCAGATACTCCAGCATTTCCGAAAGAATGCCTGTCCCGGTGTCGCGGAAGTAGTTGACCACTTCCGTCCGGCTGGACTGTGCAGGGTCTGCCGCCCGCTCTTCCCAACGTGCCCAGACCCGGAACCGGCCCCGGCGCGTTATCTCGACCGCCTGCACCGTGGGAATGCAGCGCAGCACGCCACGGCTTATCAGCACCTCCCGCACCGGACCCAGCACCAGCGAAAGATGCGAGGCGCAGGAGATGACGACGGGCGACGCCTGCAGATAGACCGGCAGCGGAAACAGGATGTGGCGCGCCATCTCCTCGAACCGACCCGCAAACAGCAGATCGGCCCGCGCCTGCAGCATGTCCTGCATCTTGTGAAATGTCATCCCGGTCCCCGACCTCGCTGGCACAGAATAGGTCAATATAGCTGACGTTCTTCCAGCCTTGGCCAAAAGCGACACCCTGCGCCACACAAGCGGCAGAAACGCCGACATGCAGCGGTTGCATTCCTGCAACGGAGGGGCGTGGTGCCGACCTGCGCATCAGGTCACACCCTTTCGATGATGGTCGCAGCACCCATCCCGCTGGCGATGCACAGCGTGGCAAGCCCGGTGCCCTTGCCAGTGCGTTCCAACTCGTCGAGCAGGGTGCCGATGATGATCGCCCCGGTGGCGCCAAGGGGATGGCCCATCGCGATCGCGCCGCCGTTAACGTTGACGCGGTCGGCATCGACGTCGAATGCCTGCATGAAGCGCAGGACGACGGCGGCGAAGGCCTCGTTCACCTCGAAAAGGTCGATGTCGGAAACGCTCATCCCCGCCTCACGCAGGATCTTCTCGGTCACCGGAACCGGGCCGGTCAGCATGATGGTCGGGTCGGTGCCGATCTTGGCCGTCGCGCGGATACGGGCGCGGGGTTTCAGCCCATGCGCCTCGCCGAACTCTTTCGACCCGATGAGAACGGCCGCAGAACCATCGACGATGCCGCTGGAGTTTCCGGCATGGTGGATGTGGTTGATCCGTTCAAGGTGCGGGTATTTCATCAGCGCGATCTTGTCGAAGCCGGGCATGGATTCGCCCATGTCCTTGAAGGCGGGCTTGAGGGCACCAAGCGCCTGCATGTCGGTGCCGGGGCGCATGTATTCGTCATGTTTCAGGATCGACAGCCCATTCTGGTCGCGGATGTCGAGCACCGAGCGGGAAAAGCGATGGTCGGCCCAGGCCGCGGCCGCACGTCGTTGCGATTCCATCGCCAGAAGGTCGGCATCGTCGCGGGAAAAGCCGTATTCGGTGGCGATGATGTCGGCGCTGATGCCCTGCGGCACGAAGTAGGTCTTCATCGCCAGCGTCGGGTCGGCGGCGATGGCGGCCCCGTCGCTGCCCATTGCCACACGCCCCATCATCTCGACACCGCCCGCGATGTAGGCCTGCCCCGCGCCGCCGCGGATCTGGTTGGCGGCAAGGTTCACCGCCTCCATCCCGCTGGCGCAGAACCGGTTGATCGCGAGACCCGGAATGCTTTCGTCAAGGTCGGAGGCCAGAACGGCGGACCGCGCAAGGCAGCCGCCCTGTTCACCCACCTGCGTGACGTTGCCCCAGATCACATCCTCGACCGCGTGGCCGTGCAGGCCGTTCCGCTCCTTGACCGCGTTCAGGACCTTGGCGGACAGCGCAACCGCGGTCACTTCATGCAGCGCACCATCCGCACGCCCCTTGCCGCGCGGGCTGCGGACGGCGTCATAGATATAGGCTTCGGTCATGGTATCCTCCTTACGCCCGGTCGGATGGGTTGCCGGGCATCATGTCGTAGGGGTGTTTCCAGCCGGGGACCGCCGCGATGCGGTCCAGCCAGGCGTCGATGTGGGGCCAGTCGGCGCGGACAAAGCCGAAGGGTTCGGGGTAATAGAGATACCCGCAGAGTGAAAGATCGGCGATGGTCATCGCCGCGCCGGCCACCCAGGGGCGGTTGGCCAGATGGTCGTTCAGGATGGTGTAGGCGGCCTTCAGGCGGCCCTGAAAGAACGGGATCACGCCTTCGGGGCGCTTGGCCTCGGGCAGGAAGTTGGCCAGAAACCGGGTTGTGCCGATCTGGGTCGACAGTTTGTGATTGTCCCAGAACAGCCAGCGCAACACCTCGCGCCGCTCGGCTGCCGACTTGCCGCCCAGCTTGCCGGTTTTCGAGCTGATGTAATCGAGGATCACACCGGACTGGGTCAGCGTGGTGTCGCCATCCACCAGCACCGGCACCTCGCCCATTTCGTTGATCGCGCGGAAGGCGGGGCTGCGCGCCTCGCCGTTGAAGAAATCGACAAAGACCGGCTCCCACTCCACCCCGGCGAAGGTCAGTGCGAGCGCGCATTTGTAGGCGTTGCCGGATTCGCCGAAGCAATAGAGTTTCATGGGTTGACCTTCTGGACTGCTGCCGGAGCCGGGGGTTTCACACCCCCGGACCCCCGTGGGATATTTGGGGACAGAAAATGGGGATCATTGCTTGCGCGTTTCCAGTTCGGAATTGAACAGGCGCAGGCGGTGGGTCAGGTTTTCATCGTTGATGACGGAGGACCAATTTTCGAACAGGAAGGACAGGGCCTCGCCTTCGTCAAGGCCCGCCTCGGTGGCGAAGCGTTTCAGGCTGCGGTAGCCGTCTTCGGTCATGGCGACCGGAAAGCGGCGGGTCAGGCGGAACCGTTTCGGCATGGGCGGGCCTTTCCTTGGGTGAGAGCAGCCTAGAACGCCTCGGCCGCCAGCGCCATCACCGGTTCGGCCCCGGACTCGATCCGTGCCAGATGCAGCCCGCAGGCGGGCAGGTGGCGGGCGGCGTAGTAGCGGGCGGTGGCGATCTTGGACTGGTAGAAGTCGGGGTCGGGCGTGCCCGCATCCAGCGCCGCGTAGGCCGCCTTTGCCATCCGCGCCCACATCAGGCCGAGGCAGACATGGCCCATCAGATGCATGAAGTCGTAGGACCCTGCGAGCGCCGCGTTGGGGGATTTCATGCCGTTCTGCATGAAGAACATGCCCGCCGCCTGCATCTGTTTCGAGGCGGTCTTGAGCGGGTCGAGGATGCCCTTCATCCGGTCGTCGCCGTCGCTGTCCTTGATGAAGGTCTTGACCATGTCGAAGAAGGCCAGCACGTGTTTGCCGCCGTCCGTGGCCAGTTTGCGGCCGACAAGGTCCAGCGCCTGAATGCCGTTGGCTCCTTCGTAGATCATCGCGATGCGCGCGTCGCGGGCGAACTGCGACATGCCGCTGTCTTCGATGTAGCCATGCCCGCCCCAGACCTGCTGCGCGGCCACGGCCATCTCGAACCCCTTGTCGGTCTGGAAGCCCTTGATGACCGGCGTCATCAGCGAGATCAGGCCTTCGGCCGCGGCATCGTCCAGCCGGGTGGAACGGTCGATCAGGTGCGCGCCCCAGAAGGTGAAGGCGCGGGCGCCTTCGACGAAGGATTTCTGGTCCATCAGGTTGCGGCGGATGTCGGGGTGCACGATCAGCGGGTCGGCGGGGCCGGTCGGGTTCTGCGTACCGGTGACAGCGCGGCCCTGCAGGCGGTCCTTCGCATAGCCGAGTGCGTTCTGGTAGGCCGTCTCGGCCACCGCGTAGCCCTGCAGGCCCACACCCAGCCGCGCCTCGTTCATCATGGTGAACATCGCGCGCATGCCCTTGTGCAGATCGCCCAAGAGCCAGCCCTTCGCGCCATCATAGTTCATCACGCAGGTGGCGTTGCCGTGGATGCCCATCTTCTCTTCGATCTTGCCGACCGCGACGCCGTTGCGCGCGCCAAGGGAGCCATCCTCGTTCACCAGAAACTTCGGCACGATGAACAAGGACACGCCCTTGATGCCGTCCGGTCCGCCGGTGGCCTTGGCCAGCACCAGATGGATGATGTTTTCCGCCAGATCATGTTCCCCGGCCGAAATGAAGATCTTGGTGCCGGTGATCAGATAGCTGCCGTCGTCCTGCGGTTCGGCTTTCGTCCGCATCAGGCCCAGATCGGTGCCGCAATGCGGTTCGGTCAGGTTCATCGTGCCCGTCCAGTCGCAGCTGACCATCTTGGGCAGATAGGTCGCCTTCTGGTCGGCCGTGCCGTGGGCGTGGATCGCGGAATAGGCCCCGTGGGTCAGGCCCTGATACATGTTGAACGCCATGTTGGCGGACACGAAAATCTCGCCCACCGCCGTGCCCATCAGGTAGGGCAGGCCCTGCCCGCCGTAGTCGGGATCGCAGTCCAGCGCGGTCCAGCCGCCCTGTTTCATCGCCTCGAACGCGTCCTTGAAGCCCTTCGGGGTCCGCACCACGCCGTTTTCCAGAACGCAGCCTTCGCGGTCGCCACTGGCGTTCAGCGGAGCCAGCACATCTGTCGCGACCTTGCCCGCCTCGTCCAGCACGGCGCCGGTGAAGCCCGCATCAAGGTCGGCATAGCCGGGAACGTCGCTTTCGGTGATTTTCAGCATTTCGTGCAGGATGAACTGCATGTCCTTCACGGGGGCGTGGTAGCTGGGCATCGTTTCTCTCCCTTGAAACTATTCGGCGGCGACGGCGCGGTGCCGGGCCAGAAGGTCGGCCCCCTGCGCCAGCTGGTCGCGAAGTTCGGAAATCGCCTCGTCGAGTTCGGCGCGCTGCGCCTCCATCCGGGCAAGCCGGTCCTGAGCAAGATCATAGGTGCGCACAAGCTGCGCCTCGTTCGACCCATCGCGGTCATACATGTCAAGCAGCTGGCGGATATCCTCCAGCGAAAAGCCGAACCGCTTGCCCCGCAGGATCAGATGCAACCGGGTGCGTTCGCGCTTGCCGTACAGCCGCTGGGTGCCGAGGCGGACCGGGAACAGCAGTTCCTTCTGTTCATAGAACCGCAGGGTGCGGGGCGTCACGGAATAGGTGTCGCACATCTGGCGGATCGAGAAGGAGTCGGCATCGGTCATCGGTCGAATGTCCGTGGGTTGGGTCAACGGCGTTGGGGCACCATACCGGATCGCTTGACGTTAACGTAATGTAACGTTGCGTCAGAATTCCGGTGCCTGCGCGGAAAAGGATCAGTCGCCGGACATCCCGGACAGTTGAGCGGCGGTGGCATCGCGCAGGGCGCGCAAATCCTTCAGCGCGGCGTCCAGTTCGGTCTGCTGTTTGGCCAGATCGTCAAGTTGCCGGTCGGCCAGCGCCAGCCAGGCCTGCAACTGCGGCCGGGTGCCCTGCTGGCGGTAGATCAGCAGCCACTGGCGGATTTCTTCCAGCGAGAAACCGAATCGCCGTCCGCGCAGGATCAGAGTCATCCGCGCAACCTCGCGCGGGCCGTAGAACCGCGCGCGGCCATCCCGTTCGGGGGCCAGAAGTTCGATGTATTCGTAGTATCGCAGCGTGCGGGGCGTCACGTCGAAACGCGCGCACATCTCCTTGAAGCTGAGGCGGGTCTCGGTCATGTCCGTCCTCCCTGACGCAACCTAAGGTCACCCGCCGCGCCGCGCAACAGGCCCTTGCAGTTCGCGGCCGGTCCGCGATGATGGATGTCATGTCAGACCTGATCACCCTTGCCCGCCGGTTCATCGAGGCCATCCCCCATTCCCGCGCGCTGGGGATGGTGCTGGAAACGCTGGGCGACGGGCGGGCGGTGGTGTCGATGCCCTATGATGCGCGGTTCATCGGCGATCCGGCGACGGGCGTTCTGCACGGCGGGGCGGTGTCGGCACTGATGGACACGGCATCGGGGGCGGCGGTGATGTGCCATCCGGCGGCTCCGGCCAGCACGGCGACGCTGGACCTGCGGATCGACTACATGCGTCCCGCCATGCCGGGACAGCGGATCGTGGCACGCGCCGAATGCCACCATGTGACGCGGTCGGTTGCGTTCATCCGGGTGACCGCCTGTGACGAGGACGAGACGCGGCCAGTGGCGATGGGAACCGGGGCCTTCACGCTGGAGCGTCCCGTACAGAAAGGTCCGGCATGACGCGCCCCGAACCCGTGCATCTGGTCAAGGACCGCCGCGACAGCGCGCTGCGTCAACTGGTCGAGGGGGTACCCTATATCGGATTTCTGGGAATCCGGTTCGACCGGCGGGGGGATGAGCTGACAGCACATCTGCCCTATGAGGACAGCCTGATCGGCAATCCCGCGCTTCCCGCGCTGCACGGCGGGGCGACGGCGGCGTTTCTGGAGGTGGCGGCGATCATCGAACTGGCCTGGTCGGCGCAATGGCCCGCGATGGAGGCAGGGCAGGCGGTCGGGCCGCTGCCCAAGACCATCGACTTCACCGTCGATTTTCTGCGTACCGGCCTGCCGCGCGATGCCTATGCCCGCGCAAGGGTGGTGCGGTCGGGGCGGCTCTATGCCAGCGTGCATGTCGAGGCCTGGCAGGACAATCGCGCAAGGCTTTACGCACAGGCGACCGGGCATTTCCTGATGCCGCCATTTGCGGGTGATGCGGGGGAATGACCGATCTGACGCATGGCCGGGTGCTGTGGATCGCCCTGCCGATCGTGCTGTCGAACGCCACCGTGCCGCTGCTGGGGGCCGTCGATGTCGGCGTCGTCGGGCAGTTGGGGCAGGCCGCACCGATCGGCGCGGTCGGGCTGGGGGCGGTGATCCTTGCGACGGTCTACTGGGTGTTCGGCTTTCTGCGGATGGGCACATCGGGGTTGGCCGCGCAGGCGCAGGGGTCTGGCGATATGGCCGAGCGCAGCGCCATCCTGCTGCGCGCGCTGATCATCGGAGCGGGGGCGGGGCTGCTGCTGGTGGCGCTGCAAAGCGTGATGCTGCGCGGGGCCTTTGCCGTAGCGCCTGCGTCGCCCGAAGTGGAAGGGTTGGCCCGGCAATACCTTGCCATCCGCATCTGGGGCGCCCCCGCCACCATCGCCCTTTATGCCGTGACAGGTTGGCTGATCGCGTTGGAGCGGACCCGCGCGGTGCTGGTGCTGCAGGTCTGGATGAACGGGCTGAACATCTGCCTGGATGTGTGGTTCGTGTTGCATCTGGGCTGGGGCGTGCCCGGTGTGGCTGCGGCCACGCTGATCGCCGAATGGAGCGGGCTTGGCCTTGGCCTGTGGTTGTGTCGCGACGCCTTCGGCCCGGTCTTGCGCGCAGCCTGGGGACGGGTGGCGGACAGAGCCGCGCTGTGGGTGATGTTCGCCGTCAACCGCGACATCATGATCCGCTCGATTGCCCTGCAATTGTGCTTTACCGCCTTCGTCTTTCTGGGCGCGCGGTTTGGGGATGTCACCCTTGCCGCCAATCAGGTGCTGATGCTGTTTCTGGAGATCACCGCCTATGCGCTGGACGGGTTCGCCTTTGCGGCCGAGGCGCTGGTCGGGCAGGCCATCGGGGCGCGGCTGGTCGCCGATACCCGCCGCGCCGCCATCCTGACCAGTCAGTGGGGGGTTGGCGGGGCGGTTCTGATGGGGGTCGGCTTCTGGGTGGCCGGGCCTGCAATCATCGACCTGATGACGACATCCCCCGAAGTTCGGCTGGAAGCGCGGACCTATCTGCCCTGGATCGCCGCAGCCCCGGTGATCGGCATTGCGGCCTGGATGCTTGACGGCATCTTCATCGGTGCCACGCTGACACGGGCGATGCGCCGGGCCGCCCTGCATTCGGTCGCGGTCTATGCGGTGGCCGTGGTGCTGCTGATCCCCCAGATGGGCAACCACGGGCTTTGGGCGGCGCTGATGGTTCTGAACATCACCCGCGCGATCACGCTTGGCCTGCGCTTTCCTCAGGTCGCGGCCAAGGCCTCAGGGCCGGATCAGCCGGAACGCCGCTGACGCCCCCCAGCCGGCCAGCGCCGCCAGCGCCAGCGCCAGGATCCCATAGACCAGCGGCCTTTCATGGGCCAGAATGAACAGGAACCGCTCCAGCCCCGCCTTCTGCACGCCGATGCGGCGCTCTTGCAGGTCGACGACCTTGCCGTCGCGGGTCAGGAAGATGCGCACCCGGTAGTTGCCTTCGGTCAGGTTGGCGGGCAACACGATATCGGCGCGGAACAGCGTTTCGGCGGTCAACTGCACCGTGCCTTCCAGCAGGCGATAGCGGTCCTCGGCCAGCCGGATGCGCCCCAGCGCCGTCACGAAGTCGGGGGCCTCTGCCGCCTCGGCGCTGATCCCGACGGCGCGGATCACCCGGTCGATCGTGATGCGGTGGCGCAGGTTTTCGGTTTCGTCCAGAATGGCATCGATCGGTCCGGTGGTGGCCACGGCATAAAAGCTGGGGGCGGCGTCGATGGTCACGGCGGCATTGTTGATCCAGATGCCCGCGACCCGTTCCTTGCGGCGGATCACCAGCGGCATGCTGGGGTCTTCCACCGTCACGATCACCTGCAGCAGGCTGTCCCGCGGCGGCGGCGCCATCCGCCGCACCGCGCCATAGATCAGAATCTCGGACCCGTCGAAATTCGCGGTGATCGACACCCGGTTCTGCGACAGGCCCGACACGATTTCTTCCTGCGCAAGCGCGGGCAGCGCGAGGCACAGCCAAAGGCACAGCGCCCGGATCATGGCATGGCCCCGCCGAAAGCCACCGAGTAAAGCTCGGACGGGGTCAGCAAGAGATCCAGCGCGATTTTCGCCGCGACTGCCAGAACCAGCAGCGCCAGAAGGATGCGCAACTGTTCGGCCCGAAGGCGCACCCCCAGCCGCGAGCCGATCTGCGCCCCCACCACCCCGCCCAGAATCAGCAGCAGCGCCAGCATGATGTCCAGCGTCTGGCTGGTCACCGCATGGGCCACCGTGGTGAAGGCCGTCACGAAGATGATCTGGAACAGCGAGGTGCCGATCACGACCTTGGTCTGCATTCCCAAGAGATAGATCATCGCGGGGACCATGATGAACCCGCCGCCCACCCCCATGATCGCCGACAGGAACCCCACCGCCGCGCCGATCATCGCGGGCGGCAGGACCGAGATGTAAAGCCCCGACGCCCGGAACTTCATCCGGAACGGCATCCGGTGCACCCAGGTCTGCACACGTGCCCGCTTTACCGGACTGGCCCCCACCTTCCGTGCGGCAAGGATCGCCCGCAGACTTTCCTGAAACATCAGAAGGCCGACCGCCCCCAGAAACAGCACATAGCTGAGCTGAACGAACAGGTCGATCTGGCCCAGCCGCGTCAGCCAGGCGAACACCGCGACCCCCGCCGCCGAACCGAGGATGCCCCCCGCCAGCATGACCCCGCCCATTCGGAAATCGACACCGCGCCGGCGCACCTGTGCCAGCACGCCCGAGACCGACGAGGCGACAACCAGATTTGCCCCGGTTGCCACGGCAACGGCGGGCGGAATGCCGAGGAAGAACAGAAGGGGCGTGATCAGAAAGCCGCCGCCCACCCCGAACATTCCCGACAGCACACCCACCAATCCGCCCATCCCCAGCAACAGGAAGGCATTGACCGATACCTCGGCGATGGGAAGGTAAAGCTGCATCGACATGCCGCGCTGGAAGGAAGAACAAGGGCCACAGGGTTGCGCCTGTGGGCCTGCAAAGTCAAACGCTGCGGTGCGTCATCGCAGTTGCCGCAAGAACCGCCGCAGGATGCGTTCCAGTTTTGCCGCGCCCAGCGGCGCCATCGCCTTGGTATGCTCGTGGCTGATCTGTTCGTCCGACAGCCCCGCCGCCATGTTGGTGATCGTGGAAATCGCCGCCACCCGCAGCCCCAGAAACCGCGCGAGAATGACCTCGGGCACGGTAGACATGCCCACCGCATCCGCCCCAAGCGTTCGGATCGCGCGGATTTCGGCCGGGGTTTCGAACGACGGACCGGAATACCACGCGTAGACGCCTTCGGTCAGCGCGATGCCTTCGGCTTCGGCCGCCGCGCGCAGTCCTGCCCGCAGCGCCGGGTCATGCGCCGCCGTCATCGGAACAAAGCGGGCATCCGTCCGCTCGCCGATCAGCGGGTTCAGTCCCGAAAAGTTGATGTGATCCGACAGCAGCATCAGATCGCCGGGCCGGATGTCGCCCCGCATCGACCCCGCCGCGTTGGTCGCGATCAGCATGTCGGCGCCCAAAGCCTGCAGTGTCTCGAGTGCCGGGCGCATCGCCGCAGGGTTGCCGTTTTCATAGTAGTGCTCGCGCGCGCCGAACACCGCAACGCGGCAACCCTCCAGGTCGCCGATCACAAGGTTGGGGTTGTGCCCCGACACGCCCACATGCGGAAAGCCGGGCAGATCGGCGTAGGGAATGGACACCCCGTCCACTGCCGCCGCCAGATGCCCAAGCCCCGACCCAAGTATCAGCCCCAGCCTGACCGGCGCATCGCCGGCCCGGTCGCGGATCAGCTCAACGCTCTTTGACATAGGGTTCGCCTCCTGCGCGCGGCGGTATCGCCTTGCCGACAAAGCCCGCAAGAATCACCACGGTCAGGATATAAGGCAGGGCCTGGGTGAACTGCACCGGAATGACGAAAACGCCCAAGTCAATGTTCTGGAACCGGATTGCCACCGCATCCAGAAACCCGAACAGAAGGCAGGCCGTCAGCGCATACCATGGCCGCCACTTGGCAAAGATCAAGGCGGCCAGCGCGATGTATCCGCGCCCCGCCGTCATTTCGCGGCCGAACTGCGCCGCGAGGCTGGCCAGATACGCGCCCGCCAACCCGCACAACACGCCGCAGATCAGCACGGCCGCATAGCGGATCGCCACGACCGACACCCCGGCTGTATCGACCGCCGCCGGGTTCTCACCCACCGCACGCAACCGAAGGCCGAACCGGGTGGAATACAAGAGCCAGGCCGAGGCGGGTACCAGTGCCAGGGCCACATAGACCAGAATGGTATGCCCGGAAATCAGGTCGGCATAGATCGGCCCCAGGACCGGCACGCCGCGCACCGCATCGGCAAAGGGCAGGGTGATTTCGGAAAAGCGCGCGGCGCCTTCCAGCGATGGCGTCCGTCCGCCAAGCCCGAACCAGCTTTGCGACAGCAGCACCGTCAGCCCCGACGCCAGAAAGTTCAGCGCGACGCCCGAGATCAACTGGTTGCCCCGGAACGTGATCGACGCCATGCCGTGAATGAACGACAGCATCAGCGACGCCGCGATCCCCGCCAAGAGCCCGACCCAGACCGACCCCGAAAACACCGCGAACGCCGCCGAGGCAAAGGCCGCGATCAGCATCTTGCCTTCCAGCCCGATGTCGAAGATCCCCGCGCGTTCGGAAAACAGCCCGGCAAGGCAGGCCAGCAGTAGCGGCGTCGCCAGCCGCACCGTGGAATCCAGCATCTGGATGATCGTCGCGAAATCCATCACCGCGCCCCCCGCCGACGCATGAACAGCGCCTCGACCGGCTTTTGCACCATGTACCCCAGCGCGCCGGTGAACAGGATGACCAGCCCCTGAATGACCGTGATCAACTCGCGCGGAATCTGTGTCCACAGCGCCAGTTCCGCACCCCCCTGATACAGGAACCCGAACAGGATCGACGCCAGCACCACCCCGAACGGATGGTTGCGCCCCATCAGCGCCACGGCGATGCCGATGAAGCCCGCGCCCTCGACGCTGTTCAACAGCAGCCGGTTCGCCTCGCCCTGCACGGTGTTGATCGCCATCATCCCCGCAAGCCCGCCGGAAATCAGCATGGCGACCATGGTGATCCGCACCGGGTTGATGCCCGCATATTGCGCCGCCTTCTGCGATTTGCCGAAGGACCGGATTTCGAAGCCCAGCCGTGTGTGCCACAGCAGCACCCAGACCGCCACCGCGCAGACCAGCGCCAGCAGCAGCGATATGTTGGCGGGCGTTCCCTTGGCGAATGGGATGCCCACCGCGTTCAGCATCGCCCCCAGTTCCGGAAGGTTGGTCGTCGGCGCGAACCGGGCCGAAGCCGGGTCCATGCTGCCCTGCGGCCGCAGAACGTTGACCAGAAGATAGTTCAGCAGTGCCGCCGCGATGAAGTTGAACATGATCGTGGTGATCACGATGTGGCTGCCGCGCTTGGCCTGCAGGTAGGCGGGGATCGCCGCCCAGATCGCCCCGAAGGCCGCCGCAGCCACGATCGCCGCCGCCAGCGCCAGCGACCAGTGCGGCCACGGGATCAGCAGACAGACCAACGCCACGCCCAGCCCCCCCAGCGTCGCCTGCCCTTCACCGCCGATGTTGAACAGGCTGGCATGGAACGCCACCGACACTGCAAGCCCGGTGAACATGAAGTTCGTCGCGTAATACAGCGTGTAGCCCCAGCCATAGCTGGACCCCAGCGCCCCGGTGACCATCACGCGCATCGCCTCGACCGGGTTCTGCCCGATGGCGAGGATGACCAGCCCCGAAATCAGGAACGCGATGATCAGCGAGATCAGGGGCACCAGCAGCACGTCGGCCCACCGCGGCATCTTTTCCATCAGGCGGCCTTTCCGGCGATTCCGGCCATCATCAGGCCAAGGCTGCGTTCATCGGTGGTTTCCGGGTCGGCGGTGCCCATGATCTGCCCGTCGAACATCACGGCGATTCGGTCTGACAGGGACATGATCTCGTCCAGTTCCACGCTGACCAGAAGGATGGCCTTGCCCGCGTCGCGCAGGGCCACGATCTGCTTGTGGATGAATTCGATGGCACCGATATCCACGCCCCGCGTCGGCTGTCCGATCAACAGAAGGTCGGGGTTGCGGTCGATTTCCCGCGCGACGACGATCTTTTGCTGGTTGCCGCCTGAAAACGACTTGGCCGACAGGCCCGGGATCGGCGGGCGCACGTCATAGCGTTCCATCTTGGCCTCGGTATCGGCCCGGATCGCGGCGTTGTCCAAGATCAGCGCGTTCTTCTGGTACTGCGGTGCGTCGTGATAGCCGAAGGCCACATTCTCCCACGCGGCAAAATCCATGATCAGACCCAGCGCCTGCCGGTCTTCGGGCACATGGGCAATGCCCGCTGCCCGTCTGGTGCGCCCGTTGGCCTGCGCGCCGGACAAAGGCAGGCCCACCCCGTTCAACACGATCTGCCCCGTCGCCCGTGCAATCCCGCCCAGCGCCTCCAGCAGTTGTGACTGTCCGTTCCCCGCCACCCCGGCGATCCCCAGGATTTCTCCGGCGCGGATTTCGAAACTGATGCCCTTCAGGCGTTCCACCCCGTGTTCGTCGCGCACCCGCAGGTCCTTGACCGACAACACGACCGCGCCCGGTGTTGCGGGCCGCTTTTCGACCTCCAGCAACACCTTGCGTCCCACCATCAACTCGGCCAGCGCCTCGGGGCTGGTGTCCGCCGTCCGGACGGTATCGACCATGGTGCCGCGTCGCATGACGCTGACGTTGTCGGTGGTTTCCATGATCTCGCGCAGTTTGTGGGTGATCAGGATGATCGTCTTGCCCTGATCGCGCAGCCCTTTCAGGATGCGGAACAGATGGTCGGCCTCGTCTGGTGTCAGAACGCCGGTCGGCTCGTCCAGGATCAGGATATCCGCCTGACGGTACAGCGCTTTCAGGATTTCCACCCGCTGCTGATGGCCCACCGACAGGTCTTCCACCAGCGCCTCGGGGTCCACATCCAGTTCGTATTCGCGGCTCAGGTCCGCCAGAACCTTGCGCGCCTTGCCCAGCGACGTGGCCAGCATCGCGCCGTCCTCGGCCCCCAGAATGACGTTCTCCAGCACAGTGAAATTCGGGACCAGCTTGAAATGCTGAAACACCATCCCGATGCCGGCGCGGATGGCGCTCTGGCTGTCGGGGATGGCGGTCAGCTTGCCGTCGATGAAGATCTGCCCCGCATCGGCCTTGTAGAACCCGTAAAGGATCGACATCAGCGTCGATTTCCCTGCGCCATTCTCGCCGATGATCCCGTGGATCGTGCCGCGTGGCACGGCAATGTTGATGTCGCGGTTGGCCTGCACCGGGCCGAACGCTTTGGAGATGCCCTTGAGTTCAATGGCAAACGGGGCGGCAGTTGCCTGCCGCCCCCCGCTGGCCTGTGCGGCCGGTGTGATCATCAGAACTGCGCCGCGGGGCAGGTGTTGTCGGACATGTAGTCGTGCACGACCAGCTCGCCCGACTTGATCTTGGCGGCGGCCGCGTCGACGGCCGCGATCATTTCGGGTGTGACGAGGTCCGCATTGTTTTCGTCCATCGCATAGCCCACGCCATCGGAGGCAAGGTTCAGGCCCTTGACGCCGGTTTCAAGGTCGGGACCGGCCTTCATCGCGTCGTAGACGGCGACATCGACCCGCTTCAGCATCGAGGTCAGGACCGATCCCGGGAACAGGTGGTTCTGGTTGCTGTCGACCCCGATGGACAGGATGCCCTGATCCTTGGCCGATTGCAGAACGCCCATGCCGGTTCCGCCAGCGGCGGCAAAGATCACGTCCGCGCCCTGCGATTTCTGGGCTTGCGCGATTTCCGCGCCCTTGGTGGGGTTGTTCCAGGCCGAGGGATCGGTGCCGGTCATGTTCAGGATGACCTTGGCATCTGCCTTGGCCGCGACCACACCCTGCGCATAGCCACAGCCAAACTTGCGGATCAGCGGAATGTCCATGCCGCCAATGAAGCCGACGGTGCCGGTGGTCGACTTCATGCCGGCCATCATGCCCACCAGATACGACCCTTCATGTTCGGCGAAGCCGATCGACAGCACGTTCGGGTGTGCGGCCGGATCGACATAACCGTCGATGGTGACGAACTTGGTGTCCGGGAAGTCGGGGGCGACGGCGGCAATCGGGTCGCTCATCCCGAAACCGGTGGTGACGACGGGGTTGAACCCGGCCCCGGCCAACTGCCGCAGGGCCTGCTCGCGCTGCGCCTCGGCGGTGATTTCAAGGTCCTTGAACGTACCGCCGGTTTCGGTCGCCCACTTGGTCGCGCCATTGAACGCGGCTTCGTTGAACGACTTGTCGAACTTGCCGCCCAGATCGTAGATCAGCGCCGGGTCGGCGGTGGCGGCACCGGCAAACAAGGCCAGCGTTGCAGCAGCGCCAAGAAGATGTTTCGTCAGGGTCATCGGTCTCTCCCGTTGATGACTGGTGTTTCACCTTGTCCAGGGCCCCCGACGGCCGGGGTGGCCCGTTGCAGGCAAATCGTGGGCAATTTAGGGCGGATGGCTGTCGGGCGGTCAATACAAATTTGCAGACCTTCGCCCGGGTTTTGATCTTTCGGTCAACGATCGGGCAGATGCCCCTGCTTCACAGGGCGCGATCCATCACCAAGGCGTCCAGCGCCGGGCGGTCGGCCGGATGATAGTATCCCTTGCGGCGGCCGCAGGGCATGAAACCGGCCTGCCGATACAGCGCAATCGCCGCGTCATTGTCCGGCACGACCTCCAGAAAGGCGCGGGTCGCGTTGCGGGCGCGGGCTTCGGCCAGAAACGCCGCGACAAGACGCCGCCCCAGTCCCTGCCTGCGCCCGGCCGGATCGACCGCGAGGGTCAGCAGTTCGGCCTCGTCCGCCACCGCACGGCCCATCGCAAACCCACCTGATTCGGCGCAACAGAATACCAGAGGACTGGTCAGCAGATCGGCAATCTCGGCTGCCGTCCAGGGGCGCGGGACCGTGAAACAGGCCGCATGCAGCGTGGCCATCGCAACGGGTGTCATGGCAGGATCGCCGGAGGCGGGTCGGACGGTGGCGCTGCGTCCGCGCTGCGCAGGTAGAACGGCGCAGGGCGGGGCTGCGGATCGCGTGCCAGACGCGCGCCTGCCTGGGCCACCGCCACGGCAATGGCGTCGGCGGCAAGGTCTGACCACCGCACGACGGGTGCATCGAATGCGGTTTCCGTGGGCACGATCTGCGGCGGCGTGGCATCGGGTCCGAACTTCTGCGCGTAGACCTGACCACGCGGCGCGTCGATCAGCGCCCAGTGCGGCTGTGCCAGACCCGCCGCCTGTCGCGCCGCATCAAACCCCGTCACGCCAATTGCCGGAACGTTCAGGCTTAACGCCATCCCGCGCGCCAATGAAACCGCAATCCGGATGCCGGTGAAGTTTCCCGGTCCGGTGCCGACACAGACAGCCGCCAGATCTGCAAAGGTCACGCCCTGCGCGGCCATCAACCCTTCGATCATCGGAAGCAGACGCTCTGCCTGCCCCTTGGCCATTGGCTCGGCAACAACCGCCGTGCGGCTTCCTTCGGGCCTGACCCAAAGCAAAGCGGCGGCGCAATGCGCCGCCGATGTATCAAAGCCCAGATAGAGGCCGGTCATGTCGACCCGATCAGGCCGCCACGGGCCGCACTTCCAGCACTTCGGGAATGTAGTGCCGCAGCAGGTTCTCGATCCCTATCTTCAGCGTCAGGGTCGAAGACGGGCACCCGGCACATGCGCCCTGCATGTGCAGATAGACCACACCGCGATCAAAGCCGTGAAAGGTGATGTCGCCCCCGTCCTGCGCAACGGCCGGGCGCACGCGGGTGTCGAGCAATTCCTTGATCTGGCGGACGATGTCGCCATCCTCGCCGGTGTGCTCTGCATGACCGCCGCCGGTTGCATCTCCGTCCACCGCCGCGGCGCCCGACTGGAAATGCTCCATGATCGCGCCCAGGATCGCAGGCTTGACATGCTGCCACTCGACGGCTTCGGTCTTGGTGACCGTCACGAAGTCGTTTCCAAGAAACACACCCGCCACGCCACCCGACGCGAAGATGCGCCGCGCCAGCGCCGATTTCTGCGCCGCCTCAAGCGACGGGAAGTCAGCCGTGCCCAGTTCCAGCACGGTCTGGCCTGGCAGGAACTTCAACGTGGCCGGGTTGGGGGTGGACTCGGTCTGGATGAACATCATGAATCTCCGACTATTCTGATCGGATATGCGCTTTGCATGCCGCGAAGTCAAGTTTGCATTGGGACGGTACCGACCGGCCCCCACCGAACGCCGGGCTTTCCCTACTCGGCCGAGTAGTACCCGAACATCTGGTCAAGCGCACCGACCGGGGCTTTTGCCGGGGCTGGGCGGGGCGCAGGCAGTGCGAGCGCCGCAAAATAGGCCAGCGGGTCTTCGGCGATGATGGGTCGTGCGGGAATGTAAGCCATGTCAGTTTCCTTTTTGTCCCCCCTGCGCATCCATATGCGACCTATGCTGTAGCGCAGAAAGGACCATCCGCGCATAGTTGCCATGCGCCGGGTGCAAGGAACGGGCATATCAGGTGATCGCTTCCAGCCGCTCCTTGCTCATGTCGCCGGGCACCACCGTGATGGGAATAGGCAGGGTCCCGGCAATCCGCGTCAGTTGGCTGACCAGTGGACCGGGCCCGGACTTTTCATGGCTGGCACCCAGCACCAGAACGCCGATGGCCGGGTCTTCATTCACCTGTGCCAGAATTTCCGCGACAGGGTCGCCCTCGCGGATCACCAGTTCGGGGTCCACCCCCAGCTTTTCACGCATCCACTTGGCAAAGACGCCGAAATGCGCCTCGATCCGTTCGCGCGCCTCGGCGCGCATCAGATCGGCCACACCCATCCAGTGCTGATACTCTTCCGGCGGGATCACCGACAGGATTTGAACGCCCCCGCCGGTGTGTGCCGCCCGCAACGCGGCAAACCGCATCGCGTTCAGACACTCGCGCGTGTCGTCCAGAACCACCATGAACTTGCGCATGCAATTTCTCCTTCGGTTGCGGATCATGATCCCGCACCCCCCCGCTGGCAACCCCGGCCTTGCACCGCCGTGCGTGACAGGGCACAGACCCGTCCAGCCCAATGCGACGCAGGATGTCGCGGGCGATGCAGACGCGCTGCGCGAAAAAGCGGCATCTCGAAAATCACCGGAAAGACGCGATGGCCCTTTACCACCCCTCTCCCGACCTGAACGACGTGCCGGTTCGCGGTGTGCGCGCCTTTGCCATTCTGGCCGGGCTTGACGCCGCCGTTCGCGGCACGCTGATCTCGGCGATGCCGCTGGTGGTCTACGAGACGATGGGCAGCGCCGAGGTCACCTCGCAGGCCTATTTCCTGGCCGGTCTCGTCGCGCTGGTTTGGGGGCTGATGGTGCCCTGGGCCACCCGCAAGATCCCGCGCCGCTGGATGTACACCATCGGTGGCGGGCTTTACCTTGTGGGCATGGGGCTGGCGATTCACGGGGCGCCGGTGACAGTCCTCCTGTCGGTGATCGCCAATGCGATGGCTGCGGTGACGCTGTTCATCTGCCTCAATGCCTATGTGATGGACTATGTGGCCCGGTCCGATCTCGGGCGCAGCCAGTCCACGCAGATGTTCTACGCGGCGGCCTCCTGGGCTGGCGGGCCCTTGCTGGGGGTTTGGCTGTATTCGATCTGGCCGCCCGCGCCGTTCCTTCTGGCGGGCGCGTTTGCGGCAGCGCTGCTGGTGGTCTTCTGGTGGATGCGGCTGGGCAACGGCAAGGCGATTACCCGTGCCAGCGGTCCGGCCCCCAACCCGCTGGCCTATCTGGGCCGGTTCGCGGCCCAGCCCCGTCTGATCGCGGGCTGGATCTTTGCCGTGATGCGCAGCTGTGGCTGGTGGGTCTATGTGCATTACCTGCCGATCTTCTGTGTCGAGGCGGGGCTGGGCAAGCATGTCGGCGGGGCAGTCCTGTCGCTGACCAACCTTCTGCTGTTCGCGGCGCCCACCATGCTGGTGTTCGTCCGGCGCCGGTCGGTGCGGGTGTCGGTGCGGGTGGGCTTTGGTCTGGGGGCGGTCCTGTTCGCGGCGGCAGCGCTGGCTTCGCCGTTGCCATGGGCGACCGTGGGGTTCTGCATGGCGGCGTCGATCTTTCTGGTGCTGCTGGACGTGGTCGGCGGACTGCCGTTCCTGATGGCCGTCAAACCGTCAGAGCGGACCGAGATGTCGGCGGTCTATTCCAGCTTTCGCGACGTGTCCGGCATCCTGACACCAGGCGCGGCCTATCTGGTGCTGCTGGTGGCCCCGTTGCCCGGTATCTTTGTCGCCGCAGCCTTGGGAATGGGGGCGTCGTGGCTGATCGCAGGGCAGTTGCATCCGCGTCTGGGGAGGCCGAAAGGCGATCTGGTTAGGCAGTGACGGCTAAAGGCGGCTAAAAGTCTTCCGGCGGACGCTGAAGCACCCATGCTTCGAACAATGGGTCTGCCAGCCGCCATTCCTTGTCGAACTGATCCGCGCGACCCTGCCGTTGCAGCAGACGGATCGCGGACTGCCGGACCGATGGGGCAGGGGCCTGCCCGATCAGCGCCGTCAGACGCTGTTCCACCGCCGAACCGAACAACCCTTGCGCCCGTTCCGCCAACAGCCGCGCCACCGCCCGCTGGTCGGAAGTCAGTCCCAGCCAGACCCGGTCGAAATCCAGTTGCGCCGCCAGATCCCGCAGCACCCGCGCCTCTGCATCCGCCTCGTTCAGGCCGACGTCCATTCCCAGTGCGATCAGCCATTGCTGAAAGATGAAGGGGTTGGCCTTGAACCGGTCAAAGGCATGCAGCGCCGCCTCGCGTGTCAGGCGACGGCGATAGGTCGTGCGGAACGCCGCGCGCTGATGATCGACGAAATCCTCGCCCAGGGGCGGCAGGGTCAGTGGCGTGGCAAAGCGGTAGAACGGTGCGGTGCGCGCAGAGAACACCTTGTTCAACCCCAATTGTGACGACCCGGTGAACAGCGTGCGCACCCCGTCCCGCCGTTTGTCGAGGCCAGTGCGCAGCGCTGCCATGATGACCGGCCCATGCGGATGCGCCGCCAGTTCCTGCACCTCGTCCAGCAGCAGAAGTGCAGGCTTCGCCGGATTGGCCAACCGTTCCAGATAGGCGTCAAGCAGTGCAACCTGATCGTCGGGGGGGCTTTTGCGCCGCGCGCCAAAGTCGACCTCGGCCGAGACGACCCCCAGATCAAGCCGCGCCTTGACGGGCAGCGCCGCCGCGCGGTTGACCAGTGTGGATTTCGCCTGCAAGGCCCGGTCGCATTCGTACAGCAGGACCGCCAACGGTGCGGCCGGGTTCTGCCAGAACGACGCGTAGACCACCCGGTGCCCCGCATCCGCCGCAACGACGGCCAGATCGCGCAGCAGGAATTCCGTCTTTCCGGTCCGCCGCGCGCCGAACAGGCTCATCGCCATGACCGGCCCGCGCGTCAGAGCCGCCAGCGTCGCGCGCGCCAGTTCGGTCCGGGGAAAATGCCAGGGGTCCTGCGCCATAAGTCACGAATAGCACAAAACGGCTAATTAGGAAAGTACTGCTAATTCCACCTAATCGAGCAACCGCCGCGCAATCACCTGCGCCTGAATCTCGGCCGCCCCTTCGAAAATGTTCAGGATGCGCGCATCGCACAGGATGCGGGAAATCTGGTATTCGAGCGCAAAGCCGTTGCCGCCATGAATTTGCAAGGCGTTGTCCGCACAGGACCACGCCACCCGCGCCCCCAGGAGCTTTGCCATCCCCGCCTCCAGGTCGCAGCGCTTGTCATGGTCCTTCTGCCAGGCGCTGAAATAGGTCAATTGCCGCGCCACCATGATCTCGACCGCCATCATGGCGAGCTTGCCCGCCACGCGCGGGAAAGAGATCAGGCTTTTGCCGAACTGCTTGCGGTCGATGGCGTACTGCATGCCGACTTCCAGCGCGTTCTGCGCGACACCCACCGCCCGCGCCGCCGTCTGGATGCGCGCGGATTCAAACGTCTGCATCAACTGCTTGAAGCCTTGCCCGGTCAACCCGCCCAACAGGTTCTCGCCCTTCACGGCAAATCCGTCGAAGGCGAGTTCATATTCCTTCATCCCGCGGTAGCCCAGAACCTCGATCTCACCCCCGGTCATGCCGGGTGTCGGGAACGGCTCGGCATCTGTTCCGGGCAGCTTTTCGGCCAGAAACATCGACAAACCCCGGTAGTCCGTGGTCGCCGGATCGGTCCGCGCCAGCAGCGTCATGACATGCGTCCGCGCCGCGTGGGTGATCCAGGTCTTGTTCCCCGTCACCTCCCAGTCGTCACCCGCTTGCACCGCCCGGGTCCGCAAGCTTCCCAGATCGGACCCGGTGTTCGGCTCGGTGAAAACGGCCGTCGGCAGCGTCTCGCCCGACGCAAGCCTTGGCAGCCACTTCGCCTTCTGCTCGGCCGTTCCACCACACAAGATCAACTCCGCCGCGATCTCGGTCCTGGTGGCCAGCGACCCGACGCCGATATAGCCGCGCGACAACTCTTCGGACACCACGACCATCGACGCCTTCGACATGCCCAGACCGCCGAACTCTTCGGGGATCGTCAACCCGAACACCCCCATGTCGGCCAGCGCCGTGATGATCTCCATCGGGATCAACTCGTCGCGCAGATGCCAGCCATGGGCGTGCGGCACCACCTGTTCATCGGCAAACCGGCGGAACTGGTCGCGGATCATCTCGAGTTCCGCATCAAGCCCCGTCGCGCCAAACGTCGCCCGCCCGTGATTATCCTGCATCAGCAGGACCAGCCGGTCGCGGGCCGCCGCTGTATTGCCGCGCGCCATCAGCGCCTGCGCGTCCGGTCCCGGTGTCCATGCCACGTTCAGATCGGTCAGGCGCGCCATCTCGCCTTGGCTCATCGGCATGCCGCCGGCGATCTGCGCCAGATATTCGCCAAAAGCGATCTGCAGCAGCAGCGCCTCCAATTCGCCAAAGGCGTTGTCGGCGGCAAGCCGGTCTGCCCAGGCCTGCATCTGGCGCAGCGATTCGGTATAGGTGGCCAGCCATGACAGCGCGTGCGCGCGGAACTGATGCACCTCCAGCGCCGATGCCTGCACCTTGCCGCCCACCGTCACCTCGGCGCGAAGGGCTTCGCGGGCTGTCACGAACAGCGTTTCCACCTCGGGCAGTGCCGCAGCGGTCAGACGGGTCAGGTCGGTCAGAACCGGCGTTTCGGTCCGCAGTTGTCCATCATGCGCCATGACGATCCCCTTTTGAATGTTGTATCTCCGATAGCTGCTTCGCAGTTGCAGCGCAATATCGTTTCATAATCGTGAAGCCGCACGACCTAATATGTCGCAACCGTTTTCGGGATGCACAGGCCCCGCAACCCCGGTACACCAGCCACATGCTGTTGCCGGACGACATCTCGCTGACTGCCCTTTGTGCCGCGCTGGCCGTCGCGGGCTTTGCGGGCTTCGTCAAGGGCGCGGTCGGATTTGCCATGCCGATGATCATGATCTCGGCTTTTTCCGCCTTCCTGACGCCACAGCAGGCGCTGGCCGGTCTGATCCTGCCGACCTTGATCACCAACCTCAGCCAGGCGTTGCGGCAGGGTGTGCCCGCCGCGATCAGCACCGCCCGACGGTATCACCGGTTTCTCATAGCGACGCTGGTCCTGCTGGTCGTTTCGGCGCAGTTCGCCATGTCGATCCCGCAGGCGGTCTTCCTGCTGCTGCTGGGCGCGCCGATCACGATCTTTGCCACGTTGCAGTTGATGGGCCGCAATCTGGCGCTGCGGCTGGAAGACCGGACCCGCGCGGAATGGGGGCTGGGGGTGATCGGCGGCCTCTACGGCGGGGTTTCGGGGGTCTGGGGGCCGCCGCTGCTGGTTTACCTGCTGTCGGTCGGGGCGGACAAGGAAGAAACCGTACGGACTCAGGGCGTGGTGTTCCTGCTGGGCGCGGTGGTTCTGCTGGGGGCCCATCTGCAGACTGGCCTGATGTCGGGACCGCTGGCGGTATTCTCGGCGGTGCTGGTGCTGCCGGCGATGATGGGGCAAAGCCTTGGCCTGCGTCTGCAGGACAAGATGGACCAGAGACGGTTTCGCCGATGGACCCAGGGCCTGCTGGTGCTGACCGGGGTCAATCTGGTGCGTCAGGCGTTGATGACGTAGTGGATCGTCAGTTCGCGCCTGCGGTCAGCGCTCCCTTTGCGGTGCACGACGTCACGGCCTGCACGGCACGACTTGCAGGCCGGGGGCGCGACCCCGGCCCGGCGTCAGCCGATGGCGGCGGCCCTGACATCGGCATCGATGAAGGGCAGATACTGCCCGAAGTTTTCGGCGAACATCCCCACGAGCCGCGCCGCCTGCGCGTCATAGGCGGCGGGATCGGCCCAGGTCGTCCGCGGGGTCAGCAGCGCAGTGTCCACGCCCTGAACCGCCACGGGCACCTCGAAGCCGAAGTTCGCATCGCGGCGGAATGCCCCGTCCGCGAGTGACCCGTCCAGCGCCGCCGACAGCAGCGCCCGCGTCGCCTTGATCGGCATCCGGCGCCCCGCCCCGTAGGCGCCCCCGGTCCAGCCGGTGTTGACCAGCCAGCAGGTGGCCCCGTGCTGCGCAATCTTGGCCTGCAACAGCTTGCCATAGACCTCTGGCCTGCGGGGCATGAAGGGCGCCCCGAAACAGGTGCTGAAGGTCGGCGTCGGTTCGGTCACCCCCCGCTCGGTTCCTGCCACTTTCGAGGTGAACCCGGACAGGAAATGGTACATCGCCTGCGCGGACGTCAGCCGGGCGATGGGCGGCAACACCCCGAACGCATCGCAGGTCAGCATGACGATGTTTTTCGGATGCCCGCCCAAGCCCGTGGCCGAAGCGTTGGAGATGTAGTCCAGCGGATAGGCGCAGCGGGTATTTGCGGTCAGGCTGTCATCGTCAAAGTCGATCTCGAAGGTTTCCGGATCATAGACCACATTTTCGACGATCGTGCCGAACCGGTGCGTGGTCGCGTGGATCTCGGGCTCTGCCTCGGCGCGCAGGTTGATCGTCTTGGCATAGCAGCCGCCTTCGAAGTTGAACGTGCCCCGGTCGGACCAGCCATGTTCGTCGTCGCCGATCAGCGTGCGGTCCGGCGCGGCGGAGAGCGTGGTCTTGCCGGTGCCCGACAGGCCAAAGAAAACCGCCGTATCCGAAGGATCATCCAGCGCATGGTTGGCCGAACAATGCATCGGCATCACGCCCTTGGCGGGCAGGATATAGTTCAGCAGGGTGAACACCGACTTCTTGTTTTCGCCGGCATAGGCGGTGTTGGCGATCAGGATGAGCTTCGCATCGAAATTCATTGCGATCACGGTGGTGGACCGGCAACCGTGCCGTTCCGGATCGGCCTTGAAGCTGGGGCAGTTGATGACGGTCCAGTCTGGCACGAAACTGTCAAGCTCTGCCCGGTCGGGTCGGCGCAGCAGATGGCGGATGAACAGGCCGTGCCAGGCCAGTTCGGTCACCATGCGCAGGTCCAGCCGGTGGTCGGGATCGGCTCCGGCATAAAGGTCCTGCACAAAATAGTCGCGTCCCTGCATGTGGGCCCGCATGTCGGCGTAAAGCCGGTCGAAGGCGGCCGCGTCCATCGCCGCGTTGTTTTCCCACCAGATCGACGCCTCGACCGAAGGGGTGCGGACCACGAACTTGTCTTTCGGGGACCGTCCGGTGAATTGCCCGGTCGAACACAGGAAAGCCCCGCCTTTTCCCAATTTTCCCTCACCCCGTGCGACGGCGGCCTCGACCAGGGACGGTTCGATCTGGTTGTAATAGACCGCTCCCAAACCGGTTATGCCCTGATCTTCAAGCCGTTGGCTGGGATTCACGCGTCCGTTGGTCATCTAGAAAGCTCCCTTCGATCGCGCGGGCGATCCATTCAGGTGATCGAGGTCCGGGTCGCGGTCGGCGTCTGACCCGCAGACAATGGGATGGTGACAGTCCGCACTTGGTCTATAACACGCGGATTTCAAAGCGGAATAGGGTGCGCGGGTGCAGTTAGCGCAACCATCTGCAGGTTAGCGCAATCACTCGGCACCGTTTTGCCGACTGCGGCATATTAGTCATTCTTTGAGGAATTTGACGCGTGATGATTCGGACTGCCGACGTGATTCGCACATTCCAGTTGATTCCAGGGGCCAGAAAACGGATCATGTGGAAAAAATCAGGCAAAGCCGAGCAGCAGAGGGAAACCCAACCATGGCAAGGATCGCCCTTGTGGACGACGACAGGAATATCCTGACGTCGGTGTCGATGACTCTGGAAGCCGAGGGGTTCGAGGTCGAGACATTCAACGATGGCCAGTCCGCGCTGGACGCCTTCAACCGGCGGATGCCGGATATGGCGGTTCTCGACATCAAGATGCCGCGTATGGACGGGATGGACCTGTTGCAGCGTCTGCGGCTGAAGTCGTCGATGCCCATAATCTTCCTGACTTCGAAGGACGACGAGATCGACGAGGTTCTGGGGCTTCGGATGGGGGCGGATGACTATGTGAAAAAGCCGTTCAGCCAGCGTTTGCTGGTCGAGCGGATACGGGCCCTGCTGCGCCGTCAGGATGCGATCGCGACCGGCGAGGTTGCTGTCACCGAAGAAACCAAGATCATGGAACGCGGGCATCTGCGGATGGACCCGCTGCGCCATTCGGTGTCCTGGAAGGGCAACGACGTGTCGCTGACCGTGACGGAATTCATGCTGCTGCAGGCGCTGGCGCAGCGGCCGGGTTTCGTCAAGTCGCGTGATCAGTTGATGGACGTGGCCTATGATGATCAAGTCTATGTCGACGACCGCACGATCGACAGCCATATCAAGCGGTTGCGCAAGAAGATGCGCGCCGTGGACGATGATTTCTCGGCCATCGAAACCCTGTATGGCATCGGTTATCGCTATAACGAAGAATGACGGCCCTTCCGCGCCTTACGATGACTGAAAAACCCGCAAAAAGCGGTGACGTCCTTTTGGGCGAAGACTGGGTTTCGCCCGACGCGGCGGCGGATTCCGTGCACCGCGAAGGGCGCAGCCGCCGCGGCGTCGTGGCGCTCAACAGTTCGCCTCTGGCCAGAAAGATCATCATCTTCAACCTGATGGCGCTGGTTGTTCTGGTGGCGGGGGTCTTGTTCATGAACCCGTTCCGCGACAGTCTGGTGCTGCAGCGCGAACAGGGCCTTGTGACCGAGGCCGAACTGATCGCCGATGTGTTCGAGGCCACGCTTTCGGGCGGCGGCGCGCTGGCCCCCGGTGTGGCGCAGGACCTGCCGTCACAGTTGGCCAACATCAAGATCGCACCGGGGGTCGAGGTGTTCGTGTTCGACGCCTACGGCACGATGCTGGGCTCTGGCGTCGGTCAGCCCCGTCCGGAAAGCGAAGTTGACCAGCGGTCCACCATCATCACCGATTTCCTGAACGGCATCTGGGATTTCATGTCGCGTCTGCTGTCGTCGTCACGCGACGGTGATGGCAAGGTCGACGGGCAGGAACGCGCCCGCAGCCTGTTCGCCGAGGCGCGGGGCGGGCAGACCGCCGTTAACACGGGGCAGGGGGCCGAGGGGGGAACCCAGTTTGCGGTGGCAACGCCGGTGTCGCGCGCGGGCGAGGTGCTGGCCGTGGTTGCGCTGACCTCGGCCGAGGGGGAAATCGACCGGCTGGTGCGGTACGAGCGCGAACAGATTCTGCAGATGTTCGTGATTGCGTTGCTGGTGTCGATCGGTCTGTCACTGGTTCTTGCCTCGACCATCGCCAACCCGCTGTCCGATCTGGCCGCGGCGGCTGAGCTTGGGCGCGACCGCGACGCGCGCAAGATGGCACCGGGGCGTGTGCGGATTCCCGACCTTGCGGCGCGCCCCGACGAAATTGGCCGTCTGTCGGTGGCGATGCGGGGCATGGTGGCAGCACTTTATGACCGGATCGACGCGAACGAACAGTTCGCGGCGGACGTTGCGCATGAAATCAAGAACCCGCTGGCCAGTCTGCGATCTGCCGTCGGCACGCTGCGGGTGGCGAAACGTGATGACCACCGGATCAAGCTTCTGGATGTGATCGAGCATGACGTCCGGCGGCTGGACCGGCTGGTGTCCGACATCTCGAACGCATCGCGGCTGGAC
Source organism: Rhodobacter sp. (assembly GCA_027487575.1). Taxonomy (GTDB): domain Bacteria; phylum Pseudomonadota; class Alphaproteobacteria; order Rhodobacterales; family Rhodobacteraceae; genus JAIYDJ01. The sequence continues at coordinate 64,194 of JAIYDJ010000114.1, forward strand.
AGCGAGTTGGTCAAGGAAGAGGAAGAAGAGTTCAGCCTGTCAAAGACGCTGGGCAACCTGACCGAATATCTGGGCAATCAGGCGCGCGAAAAGGGTGTGGAGTTCATCACCGACTTCCCGCCCGACCCGATCCTGATCCGCGGGCTCGAGGCGCGTCTGGCGCAGGTGTTCGTCAACCTGATCACCAACGCGATTTCCTTTTGCGACGAAGGCGATGCGGTGCGCGTCTGGGCCCGCAAGCGCGAAAACCGGATTCTGGTGGTGGTCGAGGATACCGGTCCAGGCATTCCGGAACAGGCGCTGGAGAAGGTGTTCAAGCGGTTCTATTCCGAACGCCCGCAAGGTGATTTCGGCAACCATTCGGGGCTTGGGCTGGCGATTTCCAAGCAGATCGTCGAGGCGCACGGCGGTGTGATCTGGGCCGAGAACATCCGCCCGACCACGGCGGACGTCACGTCGGAACCGCTCGGCGCGCGGTTTGTGGTGGGTCTTCCCGTGTGAACACGACGCTTCTGCACGCGAGTTGCGTGGCGGTCGACGGGCGGGCCGTTCTGATTACCGGGCCATCCGGTTCGGGAAAGTCGGGTCTTGCGCTGCGGTTGATGGCCCTGGGGGCGAACCTGGTTTCAGATGACCGCACGGTGGTCAGCGTGCGCGGCGGTGGGCTTTTCGCACAGTGTCCGCCCGAAACATCTGGACTGATCGAGGCGCGCGGTCTGGGCATCCTGCGGGCACCCGCACTGCCCGAGGCTGGGGTCGTCCTGATGGTGGACCTTTCCCGTCATGAAACCGAACGGCTTCCGCCGCATCGCAGCGTCAAGGTGCTGGATGTGGCGTGCAATCTTGTGTTGGGGTCGCAGAGTGACCATTTCCCGGCAGCGATCCTGTGCTATCTGAGGCATGGGCGGCACGCATGAGGACAAAGGCCGATGCTGGCTTTGGTAGAGCAGGAGCCTGACCACCGGCTGGTTCTGGTGACCGGGCCATCAGGCGCAGGCAGATCGACCGCGATCCACGCGTTCGAAGACATGGGATACGAGGTCATCGACAATCTTCCGATGAGCCTCGTTCCGCATTTGACGGCGGGCCCGGCCCTGGGCCGTCCGATTGCCCTGGGTCTCGACGTGCGCAATCGGGATTTCGCGGCCACGACGCTGATCGAGTTGATCGACAAGCTGACCGGCGATCCGCGCGTGGCCCTGCAGGTGTTGTATCTGGACTGTGCCCCGGCCGAGCTCGTCCGGCGCTATTCCGAAACGCGCCGACGTCATCCGATGGCCCCCAAGGACACCCCGTCGCAGGGCATCGAGCGGGAACGCGACCTGCTGACCCCGATCAAGGTGCGCGCCGACCATCTGATCGACACGACGGAAATGACCCCGCATGATCTGAAGGCCGACATCGCGCGCTGGTTCGGACAGGGCCGGGCCGAGCGGCTTGCGGTGTCGGTGCAGTCGTTCAGCTACAAGCGTGGGGTGCCGCGCGGGGTCGACATGATCTTCGATTGCCGGTTTCTGGCGAATCCGCACTGGATTGCATCGATGCGCGCGCTGGACGGGCGCGATCCGGAGGTGCAGGCGCATATCCGGACAGACCCCAGATTCGAAGAATTCTTCGAACGCTTGCGGGGGCTGATCCTGATGCTGCTTCCGGCGCACCGGGAGGAAGGCAAGGCCCATCTGTCGATCGGGTTCGGGTGCACCGGCGGGCAACACCGGTCTGTCGCCGTTGCGGAATTGTTGGGCAAAGTCCTTGCAGATGCCGGCTGGCCGGTGTCAAAACGTCATCGGGAACTGGAACGCCGCGCTTCGGCGCAACGACAGCCATCAGATGAGGAACACGCTTGATCGGAATCGTGATCGTCGCGCACGGCGGCCTGGCGCGTGAATACGTGTCGGCTGTCGAACATGTGGTCGGACCGCAACAGGGCATGCGCGCCATCGCGATCGAGGATGATCATGACCGCGGCAAGAAGCAGGCCGAAATCCACGACGCCACCGACGCCGTCGATCAGGGCAGCGGCGTTGTCGTTGTGACGGACATGTTCGGCGGCTCTCCGTCGAATCTCTCTCTGATGGCCTGTGCGGGCGGATCAGAGCGCCGGATCATCTACGGCGCAAACCTGCCGATGCTGATCAAACTTGCCAAGTCGCGCGATCTTCCGCTGCCCGAAGCGGTTGCTGCTGCACTGGACGCGGGGCGCAAGTACATCAACAGCCTCGATATCGGGTCTGGGGTCTGATCATGATTGACGTGACGCTGCGGATCATCAACGAAAAGGGTTTGCATGCCCGCGCCTCGGCGAAATTTGTCGAGGTGGTGGAAAGCCACGATGCCGAGGCGAAAGTCAGCAAGGACGGGATGTCCGTCTCGGGTGACAGCATCATGGGTCTTTTGATGTTGGCAGCCTCGCGCGGAACCTCTATTGAGGTGCAAACCAGCGGCCGCCAGCAGCAAGAGCTTGCCGACGCGTTGATTGCCCTTGTGGCCAACCGGTTTGGCGAAGACTATTGACGTGCTGCGACAAAAGGGCTGACGCTTCGTGACAGATACCCCGCAGACCCGTCCGATCATTCCACCCGTCGCCGCAAAGGCGAAAGGGCGCAAATACGACATGCGTCGGTTGTCGTATGCCGGGACATTTACCAATCCGTTCAAGGCCGGGTCGATCCGCGCGATCGAATGGCTGACGGCCAAGGTCCAGCTTCTGTCTCTGATCCGCAGCTTCGAGAAGTCGGGCGCGCCGCACGGGTCGCCGTTCTGGCCCAAGGCGATCAAGCACATGGGCATCCGGATCGATACACCTGAAGATGAGATCGCGCGCATTCCCAAGACGGGGCCGGTGGTCGTGGTCGCCAACCATCCGTCGGGTCTCGTGGATGGCATGATCATGGCCGAGATGGTCAACCGGGTTCGCTCAGATTTCCGGATTCTGACACGGTCGCTGCTGACGGGGATTCCCGAAGTCGAAGAGTTCATGATCCCGGTTCCGTTTCCGCATGAAGAGAATTCGCGCGAACTTGGGTTGGAGATGCGCACCCTGACGATGGAACACCTCAAGCGGGGCGGGGTGATCATCCTGTTTCCAGCAGGGCGTGTCGCCTGTTCGGAAACCTGGTTCGGCAAGGCGGTCGAGGCCGAGTGGAACGTATTTACGCACAAGATGATTCACCGGTCGGGTGCGACGATCCTTCCGATCTACTTCGCCGGGCAGAACTCGCGTATCTACCAGATCGCAAATCTGGTATCGGCGACGTTGCGGCAGGGGCTGCTGCTGTATGAAATCAAGCGCAGCCTGTTCAAGCCGCAGCGCCCGGTCATCGGAGAGCCGATACCGGCCTCTGTCCTGAAGAACTGGGAGGGCAATCCACGCGGGTTCCTTGCCTGGTTGCGACAGCACACGCTGGACCTGGGCAAGTAGCCCTGCCTTTTTCCTGAACGATCCGGCCGGTCAGCGCGTCGGTACCGGCACATCCCCGCGATAGTCGTAGAACCCGCGTTGTGTCTTGCGGCCCAGCCAGCCGGCCTCGACATATTTGGTCAGAAGCGGGCAGGGCCGATACTTGGTGTCGGCCAGCCCGTCATGCAGGACGTTCATGATGGCCAGGCAGGTATCCAGCCCGATGAAATCCGCAAGCTCCAGCGGGCCCATCGGATGGTTCGCGCCCAGCTTCATCGATTCGTCGATGGATTTGACCGACCCCACACCTTCATACAGCGTATAGACCGCCTCGTTGATCATCGGCATCAGGATGCGGTTGACGATGAAGGCCGGAAAATCCTCGGAGGTCGACGAGGTCTTGCCAAGCCTGACCACCACGTCGTGCAGTGTGTCATACGTGGCCTTGTCGGTGGCGATGCCCCGGATCAGTTCGACGAGCTGCATCACCGGGACCGGGTTCATGAAGTGAAAGCCCATGAACTTTTCGGGCCGGTCGGTCCGGCTGGCAAGCCGGGTGATCGAAATCGACGAGGTGTTGGAGGCGAGGATGGTGTGCGGCGCCAGATGCCCCGCAAGCTTGTCGAAGATCGCCTGCTTGACGGCTTCCTTCTCGGTCGCCGCCTCGATGATCAGATCGCAGGGGCCGAGGCTGGTCAGGTCAAGCGTCGTGCGGATGCGCGCCATGGCGGCGGACTTGTCTTCGGGGGTCACCTTGCCACGGGCAACCTGCCGTTCAATGTTGCGGTCGATGGTCGCCATCGCCTTGTCGAGGCTGTCCTGCGCAATGTCGTTCAGCAGCACGTCATAGCCTGCAAGCGAAAACACATGCGCGATGCCGCTGCCCATCTGGCCCGCCCCGACGACCCCGACTGTCTGAATGGCCATGACCGATCTCCTCGCTTTTCAGCCGCACCTTACGCACCGGGGGGCTGCTGGCGCAAGTGCGCTGCGGCGCGGCGTAATGGTTAGGATTTGCGCCGAATGCGGGATTTAGCCTTTTGGAAAGGGCTTTGCCGCAGGCTCCACGTCGGGTGTGAAGACGAGTGGGTGTGACTCTATGGCTTATGCTTTTCCGGGCGCGGGGGCGCTCGACTATTTTCCGTGCCGGTATGGCACGTCCCGCCTGCTGTTTCGCGGGCCGCGACGCGTACTGGACCGTCCGTTTGTGGCCTTGCTGGGGGGCACGGAAACCTATGGCAAGTATGTGCCGCGTCCCTATCCGGCTCTGATCGAGTCTGCGACCGGGCTCAGGATGGTCAATCTGGGCTGTGTGAACGCTGGTCTGGATGTGTATCTGAACGAAACCTCCGTGACCCAGATCGCGGCCGAGGCGGATCTGGTGGTGGTGCAACTGGTCGGCGCGCACAACCTGACCAACCGCTACTACACCGTTCATCCGCGCCGCAACGACCGCTTCCTTGGGGCGACACCCTTGCTGCGCTCGATGTTCCGCGAGGTGGAATTCACCGAATTCCACTTTACGCGCCACATGCTGCAAAGCCTGCATGCGGTGTCCGAAGAGCGGTTCGATGTGGTGGCAGAAGACTTGCGCAGTGCCTGGACGGAACGGATGCACAGGCTGCTGGCGCGGTTGCCGACCAAGGTCGTGCTGTTGTGGATGGCGGGCCGCCGCCCGCCTGTGGCAAGCGGGCGTGCCGATCTTTCAGCCGATCCGCTGTTGATAAACGCCGAGATGATCTCAGCCATCCGTCCCCTGGCCGCCGCCTATGTCGAGGCGATCAGCAGCCCCGAGGCGCGGGCGCGCGGCGTGCAGGGAATGTCGTTCGGTCCGATGGACGCGCCCGCCGCCGCAGGTTTGCCCGGCCCGGCAGTGCATGAGGAAGTGGCACGGAAACTCGCCCCGGTCATTACCAGCCTGTTGTAGCAGGGGGCGGTTCCGGGGCGCGCGGGGCGTTACAGCTTTTCGATCATCTCGGGTACGATGGTGAACAGATCGCCCACCAGCCCGTAGTCCGCGACCTGGAAAATCGGGGCTTCTTCGTCCTTGTTGATCGCGACGATCACCTTGCTGTCCTTCATGCCGGCCAGATGCTGGATCGCGCCAGAGATGCCTACGGCAACATACAGGTTGGGGGCCACCACCTTGCCGGTCTGCCCGACCTGCCAGTCGTTGGGGGCATAACCGCTGTCGACGGCCGCACGGCTTGCGCCCACGGCGGCGTTCAGCTTGTCGGCCAGCGACTCGATCAGATCAAAGCTTTCCTTCGACCCGACACCGCGCCCGCCCGACACCACGACACCCGCCGACGTCAGTTCCGGCCGGTCCGATGTTGCAACACGGTCTTCCACCCAAGACGACAGGCTACCGTCTGCAGTCACGCTGATCTTTTCCACCGGGGCCGATCCGCCCTTGGGGGCGGCATCGAAGGTGGCGGTGCGGATGGTCATGACCTTGACCGGATCGGCAGAGCGCACGGTCTGGATGGCGTTGCCTGCGTAGATCGGACGGTCGAAGGTTTCTGCGTCGATCACCGCGAGGACTTCGGAAATCACCATCACGTCCAACAGTGCGGCGACGCGGGGCAGCACCGATTTCGAGAAGGACCCGGACGCGGCAGCGATATGGGTGTAATCCTTGGCCAGCGTCTGGATCAGCGCCGCATTCGGTTCGGACAGAGCATGGTCATAGGTCGCGTCATCGGCCAACAGAACCTTCGACACGCCCGCCAGCGTGGCCGCCTCGGCCGCAGCCGCACCGCCACCCGCCGCCGCCACCAGAACGGTCACTTCGCCCAGAGCCTTCACTGCGGTCAGGGCCTTGGCGACCTGATCGGTCGCAAGCTGCCCGTCGACAACATCCGCCAGCAGAAGAACGGCCATCAGATCACCCCCGCTTCGTCTTTGAGTTTCGCAATCAGTTCCGCCACCGAGCCGACCTTGACCCCGGCCTTGCGGCCTGCCGGTTCGACCGTCTTCAGCACAGACAGGCGCGGGCTGACGTCCACGCCGTAGTCGGCGGGGGTCTTGGCGGCCAGCGGTTTTGCCTTGGCTTTCATGATGTTGGGCAGCGAGGCATAGCGGGGTTCGTTCAGCCGCAGATCGACGGTGATGATCGCGGGCATCTTCAGGCTGATGCACTGCAACCCGCCGTCCACCTCGCGGGTGATGGTCGCGATGCCCCCGGCAATTGCGATCTCGGACGCGAACGTTCCCTGCGACCAGCCCAGCAGCGCCGCCAGCATCTGCCCGGTGGCATTCATGTCGTTGTCGATGGCCTGCTTGCCGCAAAGCACCAGACCGGGTTCTTCGGCCCGGACCACCGCAGCCAGCAGTTTTGCCACGGCCAGAGGTTCGATGTCGGTCTGAACGTTGTCGGTCGCCTCGATCAGGATCGCCCGATCGGCACCCATGGCGAGCGCGGTGCGCAGGGTTTCCTGGCTCTGCTTCACGCCGATCGACACGACCACCACCTCGGTTGCGATGCCTTTTTCCTTCAGACGGATCGCCTCTTCGACGGCGATCTCGTCGAACGGGTTCATCGACATCTTCACGTTCGCCAGATCGACACCCGAACCATCCGCCTTCACACGGACCTTCACGTTATAGTCGATCACCCGTTTGACAGGCACCAGAACCTTCATCGGCGCTAATCCTTCTGAACAAGGCCCGCAGGCCCCTGCATCTATCGCGTTCTGTTACCGCGCTTGCGGCTGTCGTAACAGACCAAAACCGACGCTGCCGCGCGTCGCGACGTCGCGTCCTGTCACCGGGTCAGCCCCGGCACCCACAGGACATCATCCTTGCCGTAATTGTTGGCGATGCGGCCTGCGACGAAGAACCAGTCCGACAGGCGGTTCAGGTACTTCACCGCTTCGCTGTTGACCTCTTCCATCGTCGCAAGTTCCACCACCAGCCGCTCGGCCCGGCGGCAGACGGTGCGGCACAGGTGCATCTGCGCCGCCAGCACACTGCCCCCCGGCAGAATGAAGCTGCGCAGCGGTTGCAGCACGGCATTCATCGC
>JAIYDJ010000077.1 GCA_027487575.1 Rhodobacter sp.
CTGGGCGGCGGGGTCAACACGCCGGCGGGGGATTTCGACTCTTCGATGCAGATGATGGAAACGGGATTGTTCGACGGCTTCAAGCGTTTGCATGTTGCCGGCCACCCCGAAGGCAACAAGGACATCGACAGGACCGGCGGCGACGCCATCGTGCTGCAGGCGCTGAAGTGGAAGCAGGCATTCGCCGACCGCTCGGATGCCGAGTTTGCCATTGCCACCCAGTTCTGTTTCGAGGCCGATCCGGTGATCGCATGGGTCAACCGCCTGGCCGCCGAGGGCATCCGGATGCCGATCCACATCGGCGTGGCCGGGCCTGCCAAGCTGCAGACGCTGATCAAGTTTGCCATCGCCTGCGGGGTTGGTCCGTCGCTGCGCGTGCTGCAAAAGCGCGCGATGGACGTGACCAAGTTGCTGCTGCCCTACGAGCCGACCGAGGTTGTCGCGGCACTGGCCGCTCACAAGGCGGCCAACCCCGACTTCGGTATCGAACAGGTCCATTTCTTCCCCCTCGGCGGCATCAAGACCAACGCCGCATGGGTCACCGAAAACGGCGGCGCCTCGGGCGTGCCTGCAGCAGCGCAAGGATAATCCCATGACCCGCACCGTCATCGAATCGAAAACCAAGACCGTCGTGATCGGCTTTGACGAGCCGTTCTGCGTGATCGGCGAGCGCATCAACCCGACGGGCCGCAAGAAGCTGGCAGCCGAGTTGGAGATGGACAACTACGAAACCGTGTTGAAGGACGCGCTGGAACAGGTGGCCTGCGGGGCGATGGTGCTGGACGTCAATTCGGGCGCGGTGTTCACCAACCGCATGGCGACCGACCCGCGTTATGCCGACAACAACTTTGTCGAGCCGCCGCTGATGCGCGAACTGATCCTGCGCATTCAGGCGGTTGTCGATGTTCCCCTGTGCATCGACTCCTCGGTCCCCGGCGCGCTGGAGGCCGGGCTGATGGCCTGCGAAGGCCGCCCCCTGCTGAACTCGGTCACGGGCGAGGAAGAGCGGCTGGAACTGGTTCTGCCGCTGGTCAAGAAATACAACGTGCCGGTCGTGGCGATCTCGAACGACGACACCGGCATTTCGCAGGACCCCGACGTGCGGTTCGCGGTGGCCAAGAAGATCGTCGAACGCGCGGCAGATCACGGCATCCCGGCGCATGACATCGTCGTTGATCCGCTGGTGATGCCGATCGGTGCGATGGCCACGGCGGGGCATCAGGTGTTCACGCTGGTGCGGCGTCTGCGCGACGAGTTGGGCGTCAACACCACCTGTGGTGCCTCCAACATCAGCTTCGGCCTGCCGCACCGCCACGGCATCAACGCGGCCTTCCTGCCGATGGCCATCGGCGCGGGCATGACATCCGCGATCATGAACCCGGTACGCCAAGTCGAGATGGAGGCGATCCGCGCCGCCAACTTCCTGATGAACCACGACGCCAATGGCACCGACTGGATCCGCTTTACGCGCGTGCTGGACGCGGTCGAGGAAGGGCAGACCTTTTCGGAGGCGTCCGTCTCTGTGGCGCAGGCTTCGCGTGGGCGTTCGGGTGGGCGGGCCGGGCGGTCGCGCGGCTGATGAAGGCGTTTGGCATCGATGCAGCCGACCGGCCCGTCGAGGGATGGGCCGATCCTGCCCGCGGGTCGATCCGCTGGCAGACGCTGATCTCGCGCGGGCTGACCGACAGCGCCGGGATGGTCTGCGGCATCGCGCTTCTGGCAGAGGGTGAGGATTTCACCGCCCACCACCACGCACAGGCCGAAATCTATTTCGGTCTGGAGGGCAGCGGCACCGTGATGATCGACGGCGTGGCGCACCGCATCGCGCCGGGCGTTGCGTTGTTCATCCCGTCCCATGCGGTGCATGCTGTGCCCCCGGTCAGTGAACCGCTGCGGTTTTTCTACGTCTTCGCGACCGACAGCTTTGACGACGTCACCTATCATTGGCCCGATGCTTCCCCCCTGCCCTTGCCAATCCCTGACCGCGCCATATGACCCTTTCGACTGCCGCCTGCCGCGCCCCATCAAAGGACTGCCCCCGTGACCGATGACGCACTCGTGATCTTTACCCCCTCGGGCAAGCGGGGCCGGTTCCCGCACGGGACGCCGATCCTGACGGCGGCACGGCAGTTGGGGGTCGATCTCGATTCGGTCTGCGGCGGGCGGGGCATCTGTTCGAAATGCCAGATCAGCCCGGGCTACGGCGAGTTTTCCAAGCATGGCGTCACGGTGCATGCGGATGCCCTGACCGAATGGAACGCGGTCGAGGAACGCTACAAATCCAAGCGTGGCATGCTGGATGGCCGCCGTCTGGGCTGTCAGGCCAAGGTCATGGGCGATGTCGTCATCGACGTGCCGCCCGAATCCCAGGTCCACAAGCAGGTGATCCGCAAGTCGGCCACGATGCGCGACATGGTGATGGACCCGGCCACCCGGCTTTTGTACGTCGAGGTCGCCGAACCCGACATGCACGAACCCTCGGGCGATTTCGAGCGTCTGGCACAGGCGCTGGAGGCACAATGGCAGGTCAAGGGCGTACGTGCCGACCTCGCCATCCTGCGCCGGTTGCAGACGACCCTGCGCAAGGGGGAATGGTCGGTTACCGTGGCGCTGCACAAGGGCAACCACGACGAAGCCCCGCGCATCCTCGACATCTGGCCCGGCTTTCATGAAGGGCATCTTTACGGCCTCGCCATCGATCTTGGATCGACCACCATCGCGGCGCATCTGTGCGATCTGTCGGACGGCAAGGTTCTGGCCTCATCAGGCCTGATGAACCCGCAGATCCGGTTCGGCGAAGACCTGATGAGCCGGGTCAGCTATGCGATGATGAACCCCGGCGGCGATGTGGAAATGACCCGCTCGGTGCGCGAGGCGATCAATGCACTGGCGGCCTCGATTGCCGCCGAGGCGGGGGTCGAGGCTACCGCGATCTATGAAGCCGTGTTTGTCTGCAACCCGGTCATGCACCACCTGCTGCTGGGGATCGACCCTGTCGAACTGGGACAGGCCCCGTTTGCGCTGGCCCATTCCGCAAGCCTGTCACTGGACGCCCGCGATCTGGACCTGACCAACCTCAACCGGGCGGCGCGCGTCTATGTGCTGCCCTGCATCGCGGGGCATGTGGGGGCGGATTGCGCCGCCGTGGCCCTGTCGGAGGAACCCGGCAAGTCAAAGGACATGGTGCTGATCGTCGATGTCGGCACAAATGCCGAACTGCTGCTGGGCAACGAGACCCGCGTGCTCGCCTGTTCTTCTCCCACCGGCCCCGCCTTCGAAGGGGCGCAGATCAGCAGCGGTCAGCGTGCGGCCCCCGGTGCCATCGAACGGGTGGAAATCGACCCGGCGACCAAGGAGCCGCGCTTCAAGGTGATCGGGTCGGACCTGTGGTCCACCGATCCGGGCTTTGTCGCCGCCACCGCGACCAGCGGCATCACCGGCATCTGCGGGTCGGGCATCATCGAGGCGGTGGCCGAAATGCGCCTGGCCGGTCTGGTCGATCCGGGCGGGTTGGTCGGGTCTGCCGAACAGACAGGCACGGCCCGGATGATTCAGGAAGGTCGGGTGCATGGCTACCTTCTGCACGACGGCAGCGCCGAGGGCGGGCCCCGGATTCTGGTGACCCAGGGCGACATCCGTGCGATCCAGCTTGCGAAATCGGCGCTTTACGCGGGCGCGCGGCTGCTGATGGACGAAATGGGCATCGACAATGTGGACCGCGTCACGCTGGCCGGGGCCTTTGGCGCGCATATCAGCCCGAAACACGCGATGGTGCTGGGGATGATCCCGGACGCGCCGCTGGATCATGTCACCAGTGCGGGCAACGCGGCGGGCACAGGCGCTCGCATTGCGCTGTGTTCAGTCGCCGCGCGCAATCAGATCGAGGAAACCGTCCACCACATCCACAAGGTGGAAACGGCGATCGAGCCGCGCTTTCAGGAACATTTCGTCAATGCCAACGCCATCCCGCATGCGACCGACCCGTTTCCAAACCTGCTGAGCATCGTCACCCTGCCAGATGTCAGCTTCAACACCTCGGGCTCCGGTGGCACGGGGGGGCGGCGGCGCAGGGGTTGACAGGCGGCACCCCGGCTGCAACTCAAAGGCATGGAACAGGACCCCGTCGCCCTTCTGCTTGCGCGTGTCGCCGACCGGGATCGCGCGGCGTTCCGCGCGCTTTATGCGGCAACCTCTTCGAAACTAATGGGTGTGCTGCTGCGTATGCTCCATGATCGGGCCGAAGCAGAGGATGCCGTGCAGGAAGTCTACACCAGATTGTGGCTCAGGGCCGGGCAGTACGATCCCGCCAAGGGCCGGGGCATGACCTGGATGATCGCCGTCGCCCGCAACCTGGCGCTGGACCGTCTGCGCCGCCGCCCCGAAGAACAGGCCGACGAAGGCGCTGCCGAGGCGATCGTGGATCAGACGCCTACCGCCGAACGCCGCCTGATCGCCAAGGGAGAGGTCGGCCGGGTGACGGATTGCCTTGACCGGCTGGAACCGGACCGGGCCGATGCGGTGCGCGGGGCCTATCTGTCAGGACTGAGCTATATCGACCTTGCCGCGCGTCACAATGTGCCCTTGAACACCATGCGCACCTGGCTGCGCCGCAGCCTGAACAGCCTCAGGGAGTGTCTGGACCAATGACCCCCGCAGGCACTCCCCTGTCCGAAGACGACGATCTGCTGGCCGCGGAGTATGTGCTGGGCGTTCTGGACGCGCAGAGCCGCGCCATGGTCGAGGCGCGGCTGAAGCGGGACACGGCGCTGGCCGAGGTCGTGACCGATTGGGAATACCGGCTGGGCGGGCTGAACGACGATTTCGCATCGGTCCCCGCCCCCGACCTGATGCCCGCCATCGAGGCGCGCCTGTTCCCGCAATACCCGCGCCCGCGCCCCACCTGGTTCGGCTTTGCCGCAGGGGCCGCTCTGGCAGCGTCCTTGGCGCTGGCGGTGATCGTCATGATGCCGCCCGCCACGGTTCCCGTCCTGACCACGCTGGCCACCGCCGATCTGGCTTATGAGGTGCGGTCGGACGGCGAGGTGCTGCAGGTGATCCGGGTGACGGGCGACGCCGCGCCCGAGGGTCAGGTCCATGAATTGTGGGCGATCGCGCCGGGGGCCGCGCCCGTATCGCTCGGCCTGCTGGCCGACGCGCCACTGGAAGTGCGCTACCCCACACCGCCGCCCGGCTGGACACTGGCCGTGTCGGTTGAACCGGCGGGTGGATCGCCGACGGGGGCCCCGACCGGCCCGGTCATCCTGGCACAGGAACTTTAAACCTGTTCACGGCTGCGTGAGGGGCGGCGGAAACACATGCGCCGCTGAAACTTCCGGAAATTCCGCTTCGTAGCTTCTGCGTGAGGCGGGATGGACCCGCCCTCCAACCACCGGGAGCTTTTCTCATGAAACTTCGTATGACCGTCGCGATCCTTGCCCTGTCCACCGTCACCGCCTTCGCCGAAAGCCACGGTGCGAATCCGATGGTGGGGGGCGCCGAAATGCTCGACACCCGCAACATCGTCGAAAATGCGGTGAATTCCGCCGACCACACAACGCTGGTCGCCGCCGTGCAGGCAGCCGGTCTGGTCGAAACGCTGCAGGGTGAAGGCCCGTTCACCGTGTTCGCGCCGACCAACGCCGCCTTCGAAAAGCTGCCCGCAGGCACGGTGGAAACGCTGGTGATGCCGGAAAACAAGGAAACGCTGACCAAGATCCTGACCTGCCACGTTGTGGCGGCCAGCGCCATGTCGGATGCCATCGGCCAGATGATCGCCGATGACAACGGCACCCACCCGGTTGCGACGGTGGGCGGCTGCACGCTGAACGCCAAGATGGACGGCGACAAGATCACCCTGACGGACGAGATGGGCAACGTGGCCACCGTGACCATCGCCGACGTCAAGCAGTCGAACGGCGTGATCCACGTCATCGACACTGTGATGCTGCCCAAGATGTGATCCGGATCGTCGCACGGTCGGCCCGGCGCGGTCACCGCCGCGGCTGATCGTGCGATGACGTCCTGCATCCGGCTTTAGCCCGTCCCCAAGGGGCCGGGTGCAGGTCGCCCCCCGAAGCTGGCTTCGGGGGGTTATTGCGGCCCCTGCCCGCTTGACGCGCCGCGGCCCTTGGCTTAGGTCTGCGCGGCGATGCGGGTGTAGCTCAATGGCAGAGCAGCAGCTTCCCAAGCTGAATACGAGGGTTCGATTCCCTTCACCCGCTCCATCCCTTTCCCTTGCGTCCACCTTGCGTTAGCACGCGGGGACCCACAGGAAAGGAATTCTTCATGACCACTGAAATCACCCGCATCGGCACCGGACCCCGGATGTCCGAGGCGTCGATCTACAACGGCATCGTCTGGGTCGCAGGCCAGGTCGGCAATCCCGATGACTCCGTCACCGAACAGACAAAGACCTGTCTGGCCGAGGTGGACCGCATTCTGGCCGCGGCAGGCACCGACAAGACCCGCATCCTTTCGGCGCAGATCTGGCTGGCCGACATGGCCGATTTCCCCGCGATGAACGCGGTCTGGGATGCCTGGGTGCCGCAGGGCAACACTCCGGCCCGCGCGACCGGCGAGGCGAAACTGGCCGCTCCCGCCTATCGGGTCGAGGTGATCGTCACCGCCGCCCTGCGCTGATCGGGTCAGGCGGGCCGGAACAGCATCGCGACGCCGTTCATGCAATAGCGCAGGCCTGTCGGCTCCGGCCCGTCTTCGAACACGTGGCCCAGATGTCCGCCACAACGGCGGCAATGCACCTCGGTCCGGCTGCCGAACAGGCCCGGATCGGGTTTTGTGGCCACGGCATTCGGTAGCGGCTGCCAGAACGATGGCCAGCCGGTGCCGCTGTCGTATTTGTGCTGCGATGAAAACAGCGACAACTCGCATCCGGCACAGACAAAGGTGCCGGCCCGCTTTTCGCCGTCCAGCGGGCTGGACCCGGCGCGTTCGGTGTCTTCCTGCCGCAGCACGGCGTACTGTTGCGGCGTCAGCCGCGCGCGCCATTCGTCATCGGTCAGCGTGATTTCAAAATTCTGGGCGCGGGCCGGGCGCGCCAGGGTCAGTGCGGCGGTCGAGACAAGGAAGGTTCTGCGGTTCATCGGAGTTCTCCTGCTGGGGATGATCTGGGTACGAAGCAACCCAGGCACAAGTTTCACCGGCCGCCGAGTTCGGCCCTTCCCCTTGCAGCCCCCGGCGATATGTTCCACTACTCGGGTCGGAACCGCGGGCCGTTTGCCTGCAACTGCACATGGGCCGCGACAATGCTGGATACGATCATGAAACCCACCGAAGAAGTTTCCGTCCGCGAGGTTTTCGGGATCGACACCGACATGAAGGTCAAGGCCTTTGCCGACGCGACGGACCGGGTGCCGGCGATCGACCCGACCTACAAGTTCGACCCCGACACCACGCTGGCGATCCTTGCGGGGTTTTCCTACAACCGCCGGGTGATGATCCAGGGCTATCACGGCACGGGCAAATCGACGCACATCGAACAGGTCGGCGCGCGGCTGAACTGGCCGACGGTGCGGGTCAACCTCGACAGCCACATTTCTCGGATCGACCTCATCGGCAAGGACGCGATCAAGCTGCGCGACGGCAAGCAGGTGACCGAATTCCATGAAGGTATCTTGCCCTGGGCCCTGCGCAATCCGGTCGCCATCGTGTTCGACGAATACGATGCGGGCCGGGCGGACGTGATGTTCGTGATCCAGCGCGTGCTGGAACATGACGGCAAGCTGACCCTGCTGGACCAGAACGAGATCATCACCCCGCATCCCTGCTTCCGTCTGTTCGCCACGTCGAACACCGTGGGTCTGGGAGATACGACCGGCCTCTACCATGGCACCCAGCAGATCAACCAGGCCCAGATGGACCGTTGGTCGTTGGTTGCCACGCTGAACTATCTGTCCCACGACGCTGAGGCCGCCATCGTGCTGGCCAAGCGCCCGCATTACAACACCGACAAGGGCCGCAAGGTGATCAGCCAGATGGTCACCGTCGCCGACCTGACCCGTACCGCCTTCATGAACGGCGACCTGTCGACAGTGATGTCACCCCGCACCGTGCTGAACTGGGCCGAAAACGCCGAGATCTTCCGCAACGTGGGCTATGCGTTCCGGCTGTCGTTCCTGAACAAGTGCGACGAGTTGGAGCGTTCGACGGTGGCCGAGTTCTATCAGCGCTGCTTCGCCGAGGAACTGCCGGAATCGGCGGCGAGCATGGCGATGCGGTGACACCTCTAGAAATCGGTGCGAAATGATCTCTGCTTTAACTCTGATTGGTGGAGGCCTCTTAACTTTAGGCCTTTTCGCCGGCAATGAATGGGTTATTGACAAGAAGGTCGGAATTCTTTTGGCGGGTATGGCTA
Source organism: Rhodobacter sp. (assembly GCA_027487575.1). GTDB lineage: Bacteria > Pseudomonadota > Alphaproteobacteria > Rhodobacterales > Rhodobacteraceae > JAIYDJ01. The sequence goes on from JAIYDJ010000077.1 coordinate 8,372, forward strand.
TTCTAGGTGCAGCGGCTGGTTTGCGAGGGTCCCAAGGCGAGTGCGGCGTTTCATGGGGAACGCGTGGTTCGTATGAGGATTGCTAGATGATCCAGCCAAGCCGCCGGGGGACCAAAAGAAACTTGAAGGCATAAAAGGAAAGCCCGGAGGATCTCCGGGCTTCGTTGCATTTTGAGGAGAAGAGCTAACCCTTCGCGGCCATCGTAGCTTTCGCCCACCACACCAGATCGTCCAGCGTCGCCTTGGCCGAGGGGAGCAAAGCGCCTTCGATGTCGGCCAGATTGCCCGAACCGCCCATGCCGGGGTGGACCTTCCAGAAGTCGCCGCCGCCGATGTGAACGGCGTTCCGGGTGGGGACCATCTGCAACTCGACCGCGATCAGGCGCAGATGCTCAAGTGCGCGGGCACCGCCCATGCTGCCATAGGCAATCGCCGCCATCGGTTTTTTCGCCCAAGCGACATAGGCCTGATCGACCGCGTTCTTCAGCGGCCCGGTGACCGAGTGGTTGTATTCGGCAACGACAAAGATGTAGCCGTCATAGCCCGCGATCTTGTGCTGCCAGGCCACGGCGGCGGCGTTGGACGACGGCATGTAGGCATCCGACGCCGGTTCATCGAACATCGGCAGGTCGAAGTCGCGCAAGTCGACGATTTCGACATCCATGTCGCCCCGCGCCTGCGCCTGCGCCAGCATCCACTGCGCTGGAATGTCGGCAAAGCGGGTTTTGCGGGTGGACCCGATGATCAGGGCGATCTTTGGTTTCGTGGTCATGGTCTTCCTCCGGAAGGATGTAAATGCTGCGGGCAGAGTTGCAGCAACCCGTCCGCAGCGCAATTGCGCAGATCGGGACAGCCCATGTGCGGCGATGCACGGCACGCCGGCAGAAATGCCGCGCCGGGCCCGCCCGGCCCTTGCCCCTGCCGGGACGCGGTGCTTAATCTCGGACATGAACAAACCAACCGACAATCCCGCCGATCCGTTCAAGAAGGCGCTTGCCGACGCCACCCGCACCATGGCGGACGATCCCGACATGGCCGTCAGCTATTCGGTCGATCCGGCTGGCATGACCAAGGACGGCATCCGCCTGCCGCAGGTCAGCCGCCGGATGACCCGCGACGAGGTGCTGCTGGCGCGCGGCACCGCAGACGCCTTTGCGCTGCGCCGCAAGTTCCATGACGAGGCGACCTCGGCCCGCTATGCCCCGACCGGCCCCCTGGCGCGCGAGATCTACGACGCGATGGAAACCGCCCGGTGCGAGGCGGTGGGCGCACGGTCGATGCCCGGCACCGCGGGCAACATCGACGCCAAGATCGGCCACGAGGCCGATCGCAAGGGATATTCCCAGATCACCCAGTCCGCCGACGCGCCGCTGTCGGTCGCGGCGGGCTATCTGGTGCGCCATCTGGCGACGGGACGCGACATGCCACGCGGGGCGGGCAACGTGATGGAGTTGTGGCGCGGCTTCATCGAGGAACAGGCGGGCGGCAGTCTGGAAGGCGTGGGCGACGCGCTGGCCGATCAGGCGGCTTTTGCCCGGCTGACCCGCAAGGTGATCTCGGACCTTGGCTATGGCGACCAGTTGGGCGACGACCCCGATCAGGACAACCCCGACGACAGCGAGGGCGAGGCCGAACCCGATCAGGACCAGCCCGACAGCGCAGGCGACGAGGAACAGGACAGCGAGGACAGCGAGGCCTCGCCCGACCAAAGCCAGGAAGACAGTCAGGACCAGAGCCAGGCGCAGGTCACCATGGAAGACAGCGCCGACATGGAGCAGGGCGACGAGGCCGAACTGCCTGAAGGCGAAGCCCCGCTGGAGCCGCCTCCGCCCGCGCCCTATTCCGATGCCGACCCGAACTATACCGTCTATGCCACCGATTTCGACGAGGAAATCCGGGCGGAGGATCTGGCGGAACCCGCCGAACTGGAACGGCTGCGCGCCTATCTGGACCAGCAGCTGGAACCCCTGAAGGGTGCGGTGGGCCGTCTGGCCAACAAGCTGCAGCGCCGCCTGCAGGCCCAGCAGAACCGCAGTTGGGACTTTGATCTGGAGGAGGGCACGCTGGATGCGGGCCGCCTTGCGCGGGTCGTCGCCAACCCCACGACGCCTCTGTCGTTCAAGCAGGAAAAGGACACCGAATTCCGCGACACCTGCGTGACGCTGTTGCTGGACAACTCCGGGTCGATGCGCGGACGGCCGATCAGCATCGCGGCGATCTGCGCCGATGTTCTGGCCCGCACGTTGGAGCGGTGTTCGGTCAAGGTCGAGATCCTCGGGTTCACCACCCGCGCCTGGAAGGGCGGACAGTCACGCGAACGCTGGCTGGCGGCGGGTCGGCCACAGTCACCGGGGCGGCTGAACGACCTGCGCCACATCATCTACAAGGCCGCCGATGCGCCCTGGCGCAGGTCGCGGCCAAATCTGGGGCTGATGATGAAAGAGGGCCTTCTGAAAGAGAACATCGACGGCGAGGCGCTGGAATGGGCGCACCGCCGGATGATGGCCCGCCCCGAGGCGCGGCGCATCCTGATGGTGATCTCGGACGGGGCGCCGGTGGATGATTCGACGCTGTCGGTCAACCCGGCGAACTATCTGGAAAAGCATCTGCGCGACGTGATCGCGATGGTCGGGCGGCGCAAGGCGGTGGAACTGATCGCCATCGGCATCGGCCATGACGTGACGCGCTATTACCCGCGCGCGGTGACGATCACCGATGTGGAGCAATTGGCGGGCGCAATGACCGAGCAACTGGCCGGACTGTTCGAGGTGGACCCGCGCAAACGGGCGAAGGCGGGCCTGCGGCGGGCGGGGTAAGGGGGCTTTCCGCCCCCCTCGCCTGCGGCTCGCCCCCCGAGGATATTTTTGCAGAGAAGAAACCGATGTTTCAGACCTTCGACAGTCCCGCATCCCCTGCGCAAGGCCCGGCCCGGCTGGCTGCCCTGCGCGCGTCGATGGCCGCCGAAGGCCTGACCGGCTTTCTGGTCCCGCGTGCCGATGTGCATCAGGGCGAATATGTCGCGGCGCGCGATGACCGGTTGCAGTGGCTGACCGGTTTCACCGGGTCTGCGGGGTTCTGCATCGTGCTGCCCGGCGTGGCAGGGGTGTTCATCGACGGCCGGTACCGCGTGCAGGTCAAGGGGCAGGTCGACCTGTCGGCCTTCACGCCGGTGGCTTGGCCCGAGGTGAAGCCGGGCGACTGGATCAGGCAGCACCTGACTGAAGGCGTCATCGGGTTCGATCCCTGGCTGCACACGGTGGAAGAGATCGAAAAGCTGCGCATGGCACTGGCCGATACCGCCATCACCCTGCGCCCCGGGCTGAACCTGATCGACGGAATCTGGACGGACCAGCCCCCGCCCCCCGCAGGCCGCGCCTTTGTGCATCCCGATGCGCTGGCGGGGGCGACGAGCGCCGACAAACGCATGGTGCTGGCCGCAGACCTGCGCGGGGGCGGGCAAAGGTCGGCCGTGATCACCCTGCCGGATTCGCTGTGCTGGCTCTTGAACATCCGGGGGGCAGATGTTCCGCGCAACCCGGTGCTGCACGGCCTTGCGATCCTGCACGATGATGCCCGCATCAGCCTGTTCGCCGACCGGGCGAAATTCGACGACGAAACCCTGGGGCATCTGGGTGCGGATGTGGCGCTGTCGCCGCCCGCCGATTTCGCGGCGACCCTTGGCCGTCTGACCGGCCCGGTACGGGTGGACCGCGCCACCGCCCCCCTTGCGGTCAGCCAGACCTTGATGGACGCCGGAATCGAAGTTGTCTGGGGCGATGATCCCTGCCGTCTGCCCAAGGCGCGCAAAACTTCGGCTGAAATCGCAGGAATGCGCGAGGCGCATCTGCGCGACGGTGCGGCAATGATCGAATTCCTGGCGTGGCTGGATGCGGAACTGCCCAAGGGCACCCTGACCGAAATCGACGTGGTCCGCGGCCTTGAAGGCTTCCGCCGCGCCACCAACGCGCTGCACGACATCAGTTTTGACACGATCTGCGGGTCGGGCCCGCATGGCGCGATCATGCATTACCGGGTGACCGAGGCGACCAACCGCGCCGTCGGCACCGATACCCTGCTGCTGGTCGACAGCGGCGCGCAGTATGCCGACGGCACCACCGACATCACCCGCACCGTGGCGGTGGGCGACCCCGGAGACGTGGCGCGCCAGTGCTATACCCGCGTGCTGCAGGGCATGGTCGCGATCAGCCGGGTCCGCTGGCCCAAGGGGCTGGCAGGCCGTGACCTCGATCCCCTCGCCCGCGCGGCGCTGTGGATGGCGGGGCAGGATTTCGACCATGGGACGGGGCACGGCGTGGGCGCGTTCCTGTCGGTCCATGAAGGCCCGCAGCGGTTGAGCCGCCTGTCAGAGGTGCCGCTGGACCCCGGCATGATCCTGTCGAACGAGCCGGGCTATTACCGCGAGGGGGCTTTCGGCATCCGGCTGGAAAACCTGATCGTGGTGGTCCCCGCCCCGGCGTTGTCCGGCGCGGATGACCGCATCCAGTACGCGTTCGAGACGCTGACCTTCGTGCCGCTGGACCGGCGGCTGCTCGTGCCTGCAATGCTGTCGCCGGGCGAACGTGGCTGGCTGAATGCCTATCACGCAGATGTGCTGGCGAAAATCGGTCCCCGCCTGTCGCCTTTCGCGCTAGATTGGTGTCGTGCGGCCTGCGCGCCGCTTTGACCCGCAAGGAGAGTGCAATGGCCCACATCACGCTGAATCCCGCCCCCGGAACGCATGTCGTGCGCGCGGGTGATACCGAGATAGGCAGGACGGATCACGCAATAGCCCTTGTCGAGGGTGGCGGCCGCCCGGTCATCTACGTTCCGCGCGCCGACATGGATATGACAAAGCTGACCAAGACTCCGCGCCAGACCACCTGCCCCTACAAGGGTGTGGCCAGCTACTACAGCGTCACGACCGGGGCAGGCACGCTCGATAACGCGGTGTGGAGCTATGAAACCCCGATTGCCGGGGTCGAAGGCATCGCGGGGCATCTTGCCTTTTACCCTTCGGTCACCGTCACCCCGGCCTGATCCGCCTGCGCGACCTCGCGGATGCGCGCCACCATCGCGCGCACCCCGTTCGACCGCTGAGCCGACAGATGCGCATCCAGCCCCAGCCGCGCCAGCTCGGCCGGGGCGCTCACCTGCAGCACCTGATCCGGCGGCAACCCGGAATACAGCGCATGCAGCACCGCGATCAGGCCCCGCACGATCATCGCATCGCTTTCGCCCTGAAAATCGAACACGGGCCCTGGCAGGGGGCGCAGCCAGACCTGACTGGCGCAGCCGTCCACCTTCAGGGCGGCCACCTTGAAACTGTCGTCCAGCGGCGGCATCGCCCGGCCCAGATCGATGACATGGCGATAGCGGTCTTCCCAGTCGTCCAGAAAGGCAAAGGTTTCGACAAGCTCTTCGAAGGCGGCGGTGGCCATGGCAATCTCCTGCAACTGGTGCACAGGTAATGCGCCGCCCGCCCCCGGTCCAGCCCGCACGGGCTTTTCAAGTCGCTGCACATAGGCTAGCAGAATGGAACCAACCGGGGATGCCTACATGAGACGACCGCTGCTTGCCGCCCTGACCGCCGTGATGCTGCTGCAGGCCTGCGGTGGCGGGTTCAGCGCACGCCTGAACCCGTTCAACTGGTTCAAGCGGTCCGCCCCCGCCGAGGTGGTGGTGGTCGAAGCCGGAGCGGTCACCGATGCGCGCCCGCTGGTCGAGCGGGTGGTCAGCCTGAACATCGACAGCTACCCGGGCGGGGCAATCGTGCGCGCCACCGGCCTGCCACCGACCCAAGGCTGGTGGGACGCCGAACTGGTCGCCCGCCCGCTGGATGAAAACGGCGTGTTGGTCTATGATTTCCACGTCTTCCCGCCCAAGACCCCGACAGGCACCGGCCCGCAGCAGTCGCGCGAAATCGCCGTCGCGGCAGATCTGTCGACCCGTGAACTTGCCGCCGTACGCCAGATCGTCGTGCAGGGTGCCAACGACGCCCGTTCGGCGCGGCGCTAGACCCGGATCACCCGAACGTCGTTGCCCTTGGCGGTCAGCGCGATTTCGCCCCGGCACAGGCGCAGCGCATCGTCGCCGAACGCCTCGGCCCGCCAGCCGCGCAGGCTTTCCAGATCACGCTCGCCCGCCGCGATGGAATCCAGATCGGCGGCGCTGGCGATCAGCTTGGGGGCCACGCCCAGTTGTTCGGACTTGGCCTTCAGAAGCACCCGCAAGAGATCGGCCAGCGCCGGGTTCACCTGCATCTGCTCGCGCGCAAGGTCGGGCTTCGGCATGTCCTCGGGGCGCATCTCGACCCCGGCCTTCACCGCCGCCAGAATGCCGTCGGCAATCTCGGACTTGCGCCCCTCCCGCTGCAGCAGGCGGCTGCGCCCCAGATCCTCGTAAGTCTGGGGCCGGGTCGAGGCCAGTTCCAGCAACGCGTCGTCCTTCATCACCCGGCTGCGCGGGACGTTGTGCTTCTGGCTGTAATCCTCGCGAAATCGCGCAAGTTCCTTCACCAGCGCCAGAAACCGGCCGCTGGTGGTGCGGGTCTTGACCCGCATCCAGGCATCTTCGGGCGTGACGGTATAGGTCGCGGGGTTGGTCAGAACCTGCAGTTCTTCTTCGACCCACAACTGCCGCCCGTTCTTGGCCAGCTGCGCGGCAAGGAATTCGTAGATCACCCGCAGATGCGTCACGTCGCACAGCGCGTATTCCATCTGCGCCGCCGACAGGGGTCGCCGCGACCAGTCGGTGAAGCGCGAGGTCTTGTCGAGGTTTTCCTTGGCGATCTTCTTGACCAGCGTCTCGTAGCCCACCTGCTCGCCGAACCCGCAGACCATCGCCGCGACCTGTGTGTCGAACAATGGTTCAGGAAATACTCCGCCCTCGACGAAAAAGATCTCCAGATCCTGCCGGGCGGCGTGGAACACCTTCACCGTGTGCTTGTGACGGAACAGATCGTACAGCGGCTCCATCGACATCGCTTCGCCCGCGATCGGATCGACAAGGACGGCATCGCCTTCCTTGCCCGTGCCCGACGTGGCCGGGATCGCCATCTGGATCAGGCAAAGCTTCGACCAGTAGGTCCGCTCGCGCAGGAATTCGGTGTCGATCGTGACGTAGGGATGCTCTTTCGCGGCAGTGCAAAACTCTGCCAGCGCGTCGGTTGTGGTGATGATCTGCATGAATGTCTTTCGGCCAAGGGCGCACGGGGTCATCCCGTTCTTTCCGCTATAGGCGCGACGGCCTTCAAAGAAAACCCCGCCGGCTTCTTCTCTGCCCAAATATCCCCGCGCAGAGCGCTCCGACGCCTCCTCACGTCCACCGCTGCGGACCCGGGCGGTCAGCCACCCCCCAAGGGTGGATGACGCCGCCGGGCGGGCCTCGATGGCCCGCACGGCGGCGCCCCCCGTCAGATCATCACCGGCGTCCGGTCCCCCGCCGCGAACCGCCGCAGCACCGCCGGATACAGCCGATGCTCGGCCTGCAGCACGCGCCCGGCCAGCATGCCTTCCGTGTCGCCCGGCAGCACCGGCACCCGGGCCTGCCCCAGCACCGGCCCCGCATCCAGATCGGCCGTCACCTCGTGGACCGAACAGCCGGCCTCGGCATCCCCCGCCGCCAGCGCCCGCGCATGGGTGTGCAACCCCGGATACTTCGGCAGCAGCGATGGATGGATGTTGATCATCCGTCCGGCAAAGGCGGCGACAAATTCCGGAGTCAGCACCCGCATGAAACCGGCAAGACAGACCACATCCGGGCGCGCCGCCCGCAGCGGCTCCAGCAGCGCCGCCTCGAAGGCCTGACGCGACAATCCGCGATGATCCACCGCCGCCACCGGCACTCCGGCCTCGGCAGCCCGCCGCAGCCCGCCTGCCCCCGGCACGTTCGACGCCACCAGAACCGGCCGCCCCGGATGATCGCCCGCCATGTCGGCCAGCAGCGCCGCCATGTTCGAACCGCCTCCTGAAATCAGGATGGCGACCCGGATCACAGCAGATGGCCCCGGTAGTGAACGCCTTGCCCCGCAATGACGCGGCCAACGGTCACCACCGTCTCGCCCGCCTCGGTCAGCAGGTCCGCCACCGCCCCGGCCCGGTCGGCGGCCACCACGACGATCATCCCGATCCCGCAGTTGAAGGTCTTCAGAAGTTCGGGCTCGGCCATGTTCGCCGTCCCCGCCAGCCAGCGGAACACGCCGGGCAACTGCCATGCCCCCAGGTCGATCTCGCAGGCCAGACCGTCCGGCAGCACGCGCGGCGGGTTTTCGGTCAGCCCCCCGCCGGTGATGTGGGCCAGCGCATGCACCCCGCCCGCCCGGACCGCCTGCAGAACCTGCGACACATAAAGCCGCGTCGGGGTCAGCAGCGCCTCGCCCAGTGTCCCCGGCCCCCAGGGACAGGGCGCATCCCAGCTCAGGCCAGACAGCGCCACCACCTTGCGCACAAAGGAAAATCCGTTGGAATGAATCCCCGACGAGGCCAGCCCCAGCAGCACATCGCCCTCGACCACGCCCGACGGCAACGCAGCCCCCCGCTCCATCGCGCCGACGGCAAACCCCGCCAGATCGAAATCACCGCCGTGATACATTCCCGGCATTTCCGCCGTCTCGCCGCCGATCAGCGCACAGCCCGACGCGGCACAGCCCGCCGCGATCCCCTCGATCACCCGGGCGGCCTGCTCGACTTGCAGCTTGCCCGTCGCGAAATAGTCCAGAAAGAACAGCGGCTCTGCCCCCTGGCAGACCAGATCGTTGACGCACATCGCCACCAGATCAACGCCCACCCCGTCCAGATGCCCGGTGTCGATCGCGATGCTCAGCTTGGTGCCCACCCCGTCGGTCGCCGCCACCAGCACCGGGTCGGTGTAACCCGCCGCCTTCAGGTCGAACAGCGCACCGAACCCGCCCAAGCCCGACATCACGCCGGGACGGCGGGTCGCGGCGGCGGCGGGCTTGATCCGCTCGACCAACGCATTGCCCGCGTCGATGTCGACCCCCGCCTCGGCATAGGTCAACCCGTTGTGCCCGCCCCCGGTTTCGGTGGTCATGCGCGATCTCCCGCTTGAAATTCCCCTTCGCCCCTTAGACGATCCCGCCCCGCTCTGCAACGCACCGCCCGCCGACTTGACCCGGACGGCACATGTGGTAGCAAAACACCGTGGGCCCGTAGCTCAACGGTTAGAGCAGGGCGCTCATAACGCCTTGGCTGGGGGTTCGAGTCCCTCCGGGCCTACCAGGGACCAGGGAAGCTGTCGCAGGGGCGCTGTCCCGGTCGATGTGAGTTGCCACGGCCGGTCTTCTGCCATGGGCGGGATGGCGGGCCTGTCTGACCGGCTGAAAATGGCCGGGTGTTGCGGAATGGTTGAAGGTATCGCGGCAGCAGACCGGAACTTAACCATGATGACCGTGTTTCATGTCGTGGCGTCGGTACGACGCACAGGGGGCACCATGTCGGTTCGGACTCGCAAGATTGCGCCCGCCTGTGCACCCGCCCGCGGACAGGGCATCCGGATGGGTGGCCGGGAAAGGTGCGGCGGTCCCTGGGACGCGCTTTCGCGAACCCGAAGCGTTAGGACACGAGCCTTCCCCCGCACATGGCCGCAAGAGACCTGCGCCGGTTGCCGGGCATCAGGACCTGCCATCGCGGCCTGCGCCGGTCAGGGTCTCTGAAATGGCCACGAAGCGCCCCGCCGACCTCCCGCAGCCAGACGTGGGCAAACCGGAAGCGGAAACACTTTCGGAAAACACATCCCTTGCCTATGAACGCGAACTTCTTGCGGCCCGCAACGAACTGGCGCAGGCCAACAAGACGCTGCGCGACCTGAACGAACAGCTCGGGATGACAAACCGATGGCTTGACGGGTTGAACCGCGAATTGCGCGCGTTTTACGACACGCTGCCCGTCGGCATCTTCCGCGCCGAATCCTCCGGCAGGATCGTGCAGGCCAGTCGCCGGTTTTCGACGCTGCTGCAAATCGACACGCCCGACAACTGGCTGTCTTCCATCGCCGAAAGCCACCGCGCCGAGGCCGAACAGGCCCTGCGGCAGGCCATCATGGCCGGAATTCCGTTTTCCAACCGGTTCCCCCTGGCGGCCGCCAGCGAGATTGTCCGGCACATCGAGATGAAGGCCGCCCCCCTTCCCGGCCAGACGACCGAGCCGCGGGTCATTGTCGGCGTGGTCGAGGATGTGACCGAACAGGTTCTGGCCGAGGCGCACAAACGCCAGATCGACCGGCAAACGGCCGTCAGCCAGATGACCGGCGGGCTGGCACACCATCTGAACAACCTGCTGACCGTCATCATGGGCAATCTTGAGCTGCTGGGCGATCAGATGCCGGATCGCCCGGCCCTGCATGCCATTCTGGGGGCGGGCCTCAGCGCATCCGAACGGGCGGCAAAGCTGATCAGCCGCCTTCTGGTCTATTCCGGCCACAGCGCGACGCGACGCGACCGGATCGCCGTGGACACGGCGCTGCGGCAGGTGGCCCCGGGCCTTGCGCGTTCGGTCGAGCCGCGCCACTGCCTGATCTGCGACCTGAAGGCCGAAGGGACTGTTGAACTCGACATCCAGATGCTGCGCGAGGCTCTGGAGGAACTGACGGCAAATGCCGCCGCCGCCATGCCTGCCGGGGGCGACATCCTGCTGTCCACCCGGATCGAACCGGCGCCCGGCGGCGTGGTGATGGTCGTGATCTCGATGCGCGATCAGGGTCGTGGAATGGACGAAGCGACGCTGACCAAGGCACGGGAGCCGTTCTTTACCACGCATGACGTGGGCAAGGGCATCGGACTGGGGCTTAGCCTTGTGGATGGCGTCGCGCGGATCGGCGGGGGGCAGTTGAAACTGCACAGCCAACTCGGCGTCGGAACCACAGTCGAAATTCATCTGCCGGTGGTCCGCAATCCCGAATTTGCCGAACCCACGCAATCCTGACAGCCTAGGGCACCTCGGGGCGCCGGGCCGCAACGCCGGGTCCGGGCGCGTCCAGTGTTTGCCGGATCGCAAGGGCAAGATCGGCCCGCCGGTACGGCTTGGTCAGCAGCGACACCCCTTCGGCCAGACGTCCCTTGTGCAGGATCACGTCCTCGGTATAGCCCGACGTGAACAGGACCTTGAGGTCGGGCTGGCGCAACAAGGCTTCCGCGGCCAGCTCTCCGCCGTTCATGCCAGGCATCACCACATCGGTGAACAGCAGATCAAAGCTCTCTCCGCCTTCCATCACCGCCAGCGCCAGTTCTGCGGATTCCCGGTCGACCACCTGGTACCCCAGCGACACCAGTTGCGTCACGACATACTTGCGCACCATCCCGTCATCCTCGACGACCAGAATGCGCTCGCTTCCGGTCAAGGGGACCGGGTCGTCGCTTTTGGGCGCCTCGACCGCGGCGTGTCCTGTCCTTGCAGGAAAAAACAGCTTCACCGATGTCCCGTCGCCGGGTTTGGAGCGGATCTGGACGTGGCCTTTCGATTGTTGCACGAAGCCCCACACCATCGACAATCCAAGGCCCGACCCCATTCCGACCCCCTTGGTCGTAAAGAACGGTTCGAATGCCCGCTCGATCACGTCCTGCGGCATGCCGCAACCGGTATCGGACACCGTAATCGTCACATAGCTGCCCGCCATCAGATGCAGGTCATCTTCGTCAAGCGTGACGTTCGACGCATCGATCGTCAAGCGCCCTCCGTCCGGCATGGCATCGCGCGCATTGATCACAAGGTTCAACACGGCATTTTCCAACTGGCTCTGGTCGACTTCGATCTGCGAAAGACCGCTGCCCGCGTCGATCCGGATGGCAATGCTTTCGTTGATGGTCCGGCGGATCAGGCCTTCGATCCCGGTCAGCAGCCGGCCGGGGTCGACAGGTTGCGGCGACAGAACCTGCCTGCGTGAAAAGGACAAGAGGCGGCTTGTCAGCGTCGCCGCGCGTTCGGCGGCCTGAAGCGTGATCTCGGCCAGTCGGCGCAGCTTTGGGTCCGACCCGATCGACGCCAGCGACTCGGCGTTTCCGACGATGATCGTCAGCAGATTGTTGAAGTCATGCGCGATGCCGCCGGTCAACTGGCCCACCGCCTCCAGCTTTTGCGCATGCATCAGTTTCTTTTCCAGATTGCGCAGTTCGGTCACATCGGCCGTGCTGCCGATCATCCGGATCGGCTGCCCTTCGGCATCGCGCAGGATCAGGCCACGGTCGACGACCTCGACGATCCGCCCGTCGGCGCAGACAAGGCGGTATTCACTGGTCCAGTTGCTGGCCCCGCTGTCGATGACACTCTGCAGCCCGGTCGTCACCCGATCCCGGTCATCGGGATGAATCCATCTGTCCCAGGCGGTCATGTCGGTGCCCAGGTCATTCGGATCATAGCCATAGATGTTCAGCAGGACATCGTTCCACCAGATCTTGCCGGACTTCAGATCGGCGTCCCAAACCATGTCGTTTGTCGCCAACCCGATCAGCCGGAACCTTTCGTCGCTGAGGCGCAGCAGATCTGCGGTCCGCTCTGCCTCTTCGGCGAAGGTGGCAAACCAGACCTCCTCATCACGCCGCCGTGCATAGAACTCGACCAGCATGACGAAGGCCAGAAAGCAGGCCATGAAGGTGACGATTGCCCCGATGCCGGGAATGCCGGGCTGTCCCAACCCGGTTCCGGTGACAAAAAGAGCGATGGGAACCGGGCTCAGGCTGACCAGCACGCCGATCGGACGCTGGAAAAAACCGGTGTTGGTGAAACGGTGAAACAGCACCAGCGGAAAGAACCAGAAGATGTAGGGCAGGATGTGGACGACGTCGGGCGTTGCGGCATAGGCCAGCATCGCACCGGCATTCAGGTGCGCCACGAAGTAGACCGACAAAAGCCCGGTCGTCCGTTCCGTCGCGAGGGTCCGGTTGAAGCAGACGAGGATCAGCATCCCCCCGGTAATCGCTGCCAGCAGGCCACCGATCCAGACCTGCACCGGCGGTTGACCGCCGCCGCCCAGGGCGGGCACCAACATTGCCATCGTCCCGACAAAGGCAAGCGCAAGGGCAATCAGAACCGCAGTCCTGTCCTGCCGCCTGTTCCGATCCCCGCGCAGGTTCCTGATCGACACCATCTGCAACTGTGCTTTCTTTTTCCAGATGCCGCAGGTCGTGGGGTGCGCCGAAGTCATGCCCATGCAGGGAACGCGCCCCCATCCCCGCAGTCGGGTTTAAGCCCGCAGCCGAAAGCGTCCCTTCGTAAAACGCCGGGCGCGGCTGCGGGTTCCTTGGGCCTTGCGGAATGGACGGTTTGGCGGCAGCGCGCGTCATCTTCGGTCCCTGATGTCGTAACCCGTGGGGCCGAACTACAATCTTAAGTTGTATCTTACAATATATCAGGAAGATGCAATGGGATCAGCTGTTGTAGCGTGTCACGCCGCGGCGACGTTCGTCGACCGGATCGGTCAGGATGGCGGCGTAATGCGCACGCTGTTCGCACTGGCTGCGCGGGCAGATGCGGCAATTGATGCCGATCGGCACCATGCGCGCCGACCCCATGCTGAACCCTTCGGCATAGCCGATTTCCGGGGCATGCTCGATACCGCAGCCCATCGCCACCGCCAGCCGGTTGTCCTGCGCGTGGCGCGCCCAGCTTGGCCGTTCGACGGTCCGGGCAAAGACGAAGAACTGGCTGCGGTCCGGCATTTCGACGAACTGCGGCACGATGCGGCCGGGGGTGCGGAAACTGGTGTGCACATCAAGCCGCGGGCAGGCTCCGCCGTATTCGGCCAGATGGAACCCCGTCGCGTTGAACCGCTTGGTCACGTTGCCGCCCTTGTCGATCCGCAGAAAGAAGAAGGGCACGCCCTGCGCCCCTTCGCGCTGCAGGGTCGTCGCGCGGTGGCAGGCCTGTTCGAACGACACGCCGAACCTTGTTGCAAGATGGTCCAGATCGTATTTCGTCTCGCGCGCTTCGGCCAGAAAGGCGGCATAGGGCATCAGCACGGCTGCCGCAAAATAGTTGGCAAGCTCGACCCGGAGCCGTGCCATCCCCCGCGCTTCGCTGATCCCGGACCGCGCGATCAGACCGTCGAACAGGGCCCGCTGTTCCAGAAGCCCGGCCATATGCACCAGTTGAAAGGTGCGGTTGGTATGGTCCAGCGCCTCGGACAACAGGATTTCGCGCCGCGTCTCATCATACTGGCGCAGCGCGCCGGGCAGATCCTCGACCCGGCACAGCCGAACCGCCACGCCGTCCCGGTCGCGCAGCCGCCTTTTCAGCGCCACATAGACCTCGTCCGGTTCGACCGGCCCGTCCCAGAACGCCTCTGCCGCCTCTTCAAGCTCGCGGAAATGGTTTCGGTTGCGGCGAAAGACGTCGTGCACCGCCGCCTCGGGCGACCCTGAAAGAAGGGTGGCATCGGTCTGTGCCAGCGACAGCAACTGGTCCGTCGTGGCCTGATAGGCCCGGTGCAGCGCAAGGAACCCCGCCACCAGCGCCGGCGAATGCACCATCGCCGCGCGCAACTGCACAAGGTCCGGGCGGCTGTCGGCAAACAGCGGGTCCTGCATCACCGCCCGCAGGTCGGCCAACTGTGCCGAGCCGTCGTCCTCGGCGATCTGCCGCCAGTCCACGCCATAGGCGTCGAACAACCGCAGCAACACGGCAACCGACACTGATCTTTCGTTGTTCTCCAGCAGGTTGACATAGGACGCCGAGATGCCAAGCGCGCGCGCCATCGCACCCTGGGTCTCGGCCCGCTCCAGCCTCAGACGCCGCAGATGAGGGCCGATAAAGGTCTTGTGCATGGCGAAACCCGTAAGGTGTAGAGTTTACAATATTTCAGATTTTCAGTTCTGTAAACTTTCGCATTCACAGCAGAACCCTGTTTCATTTTGCATCGCGCGGCCTGCCTGCGATAGCGGGGCAACCCAAGCGGAGGAACCCATGCGTACCGGAACCAACCATCTGTTCATCCCCGGCCCGACCAACATTCCCGAAGTGGTCCGCCAAGCGATGAACGTGCCGATGCAGGATATGCGGGCGCATGATTTCGGCAACCTGACGCTCGGCCTTTTCAATGATCTGAAAAAGGTTTTCAAGACAGAAACCGGTCAGGTCTTTCTGCTGCCCGGTTCCGGAACCGGCGCCTGGGAGGCGGCCATCACCAACACGCTGAACCCCGGCGACCGCGTGCTGATGGCGCGGCACGGGATGTTCTCGACGCTTTGGGTCGAAATGGCCGAACGGCTGGGTCTGGATGTCGAGGTGGTCGATGTCGCCTGGGGGGCCGCCTGCCCCACCGCAGAATTCGCCCGGAGGCTGGCCGCTGATACCACCGGCCGGATCAAGGCTGTGTTCGTCACCCAGAATGAAACCGCTACAGGTGTTACGTCGGATGTGGCGGCAATCCGCCGCGCGCTGGACGGCGCGTTCCACGAGGCGCTTCTGTTCGTCGACGGGGTGTCATCCATCGCCTCGATCGATTTCCGCATGGATGAATGGGGCGTCGATCTGGCCGTGACCGGCAGCCAGAAGGGCCTGATGCTGCCTGCGGGGCTTGGCATTCTGGGGGTTTCGGCCAAGGCGATGGCGGTCAGCAGGACGTCGACCATGCGCCGGGCCTATTTTGAACTGGCGGATCAGGCGAAGAACAACGCGACGGGCTATTTTCCCTACACCCCGCCCACCCAACTGTTCCACGGCCTGCGCCGGTCGCTGGACCGGATCATGGCAGAAGGACTGGAAAACGTTTTCACCCGCCACACGCGCCTTGCCTCGGGCGTGCGCGCTGCTGTTGCGGCCTGGGGGCTGACACCGGCGGCTGAGCATCCCTCGATCGCATCGAACACGGTCACCGCGATCCGGGTGCCGGAAGGCGTCGATGCCCGCGACGTGATCCGCATCGGCTATGACCGCTACAACTGTTCTTTCGGGTCGGGCCTTGGCCCGCTGGCGGGCAAGGTATTCCGCATCGGCCATCTGGGGGACCTGAACGAGGGAATGTGCCTGACCGCCGTCGCGCTGGCCGAACTCAGCCTGCATGCCGCCGGGGCAAGCGTCAGCTTCGGGTCGGGGGTCGCCGCCGCGCAGGCGGTCTATGCCGAACCGGCCCCCGCCGCCAACCGCCTTGCCGCAGAATAGGACCGGGTCATGAGCCATACCCTTCACCCCCTTCGTCGCGCCCGCTTGCAGCGGTCCGAACTGGCCGTTCCGGCGTCGAACCCCACGATGATCGACAAGGCCGCCGACAGCGCCGCCGATTTCGTCTTTCTGGATCTGGAAGATGCGGTGGCCCCGCCCGAAAAGGAACAGGCCCGCAAGAACGCCATTCAGGCGCTGAACGATATCGACTGGGCCGCCAAGGGGAAAACCGTGTCGGTCCGGATCAACGGGCTGGATACCCACTACATGTACCGCGACGTGGTGGATGTGATGGAACAGGCGGGCGCGCGGGTCCATACCCTGCTGGTGCCCAAGGTTGGCGTCACCGCAGACCTTTACATGGTCGAGGCGATGGTGAACCAGATCGAGCAGGCCCGCGGCCTGACCACCCGCGTCGGGATCGAGGCGCTGATCGAAACCGCGCTTGGCATGGCGAATGTCGAAGACATCGCCCGCTACGGCGCGGGTCCTGCCAGCCGGTTGGAGGCGCTGCATTTCGGCGTGGCCGACTATGCCGCGTCGATGCGGGCACGGACCACCAATATCGGCGGGCTGAACCCGATGTACCCCGGCGATCAATGGCATGCCTCGATCACCCGCATGGTCATCGCCTGCCGCGCCTACGGCCTGCGCCCGATCGACGGCCCGTTCGGCGACTTCTCGGACCCCGAAGGCTACAAGGATGGCGCGCGCCGGGCCGCCGCCCTGGGTTGCGAGGGGAAATGGGCGATCCATCCGTCGCAGGTGGCGCTGGCCAACGAGGTGTTCAGCCCGCCCGAGGCCGAGGTGACGAAGGCCCGCCGCATCATCGAGGAACTGCGCAAGGCCGAGGCGCAGGGCAAGGGGGCGGCCTCTCTCGACGGCAAGATGATCGACGCGGCGTCGGAAAAGATGGCCAACAACGTGCTGCTTCTGGCCGACGCCATCGCCGCGAAACACTGACCCGTAGGATGGGCAGTATTGCCCATCCTACCTGACCCCCCGGGAGGCCATAATGGACATCCACGAATATCAGGCCAAGGAAATCCTCGCGCGCTTCGGCGTGCCCGTTCCGCGCGGCGGCCTTGCCTACAGCCCCGAACAGGCCGGATACCGCGCCCGCGAGTTGGGCGGCTCGGCCTGGGTCGTCAAGGCGCAGATCCATTCAGGCGGCCGGGGTGCCGCAGGCGGCGTCAAGTTCTGCCGCACGGCGGACGAGGTGCACAGCTTTGCCGCGACGTTGTTCGGCAAGCAACTGGTCACCAAGCAGACCGATGCCAACGGCAAGGGCGTCTACCGCGTCTGGGTCGAGGCAGCCTCGGACATCGCGCAGGAAATGTATCTGGGCTTCGTGCTGGACCGCAAATCCGAACGCATCATGATCGTGGCCTCGGCCCATGGCGGGATGGAGATCGAGGATCTGGCCGAAAACGACCCCACTTCCCTGCGCCGGATGACCATCGACCCTGCGGTCGGACTGACCGAATTCCAGGCCCGCGAGCTGGCCTTCCAGCTTGGGCTGAAGGGCGGGCAGATCGCGCAGATGGTCACCACCTTGCGTGCCTGCTACCGCGCCTACCGCGACCTTGACGCCGTGATGGTCGAGATCAACCCGCTGGTCATCACCCGGTCGGGCGACCTTGTGGCGCTGGACGCGAAGATGAGCTTCGACACCAACGCCCTGTTCCGCCAGCCGCAGATCGCGGAACTGCGCGACCGGTCGCAGGAAGACCCCCGCGAATCCACGGCGGGCGATCATGGCCTGTCCTATGTCGGTCTGGAGGGCGACATCGGCTGCCTGATCAACGGCGCAGGGTTGGCGATGGCCACGATGGACATGATCAAGCTGGCGGGCGGCGAGCCTGCGAACTTTCTCGACATCGGCGGTGGCGCTTCCCCGGAACGGGTGGTCCGCGCCTTCCAGACCGTGCTGGCCGATGGCAACGTCAGCGTGATCCTTGTCAACATCTTTGCCGGGATCAACCGTTGCGACTGGGTGGCCGAGGGCGTGGTGCAGGCGTACCGCCAGCTTGGCCTGACCTTGCCGGTGGTGGTCCGTCTGGCAGGCACCAACGTGGCCGAAGGCAAGGCCATCATCGCCAATTCCGGTCTGCCGCTGATTTCCGCCGACACCCTGGCCGAGGCGGCCGCCGCCGCTGTCGCCGCCCGCCCCCAACTTGCCGCGTGAGGTTTTCATGGCCATCCTGATCACAGAAAAGACCCGCGTCATCGTGCAGGGCATGTCCGGGCGCATCGGCGGTTTCCATGCCGCAGACATGATCCGCTACGGCACCAACGTCGTCGGCGGCGTGACCCCCGGCAAGGGAGGCGAATCCACGCTGGACCGCCCCCTGTTCAACACCGTGCGCGAGGCGGTCGAGGCGACGGGCGCGGAAGCCAGCCTCGTCTTCGTCCCGCCGCCCTTTGCCGCCGATGCGATCATGGAAGCCGCCGATGCGGGCATCAAGACGGCCGTCTGCGTCACCGACGGCATCCCGAGCCAGGACATGATGCGCCTGAAACGCTTCCTGCGGCGCTATCCGGCGGACCGCAAGATGCGCCTGATCGGCCCGAACTGCGCCGGAGTGATCTCCCCCGGCAAGGGCTTCATGGGCATCATGCCGCCGCATATCTACCGCCCCGGCCGGGTCGGCATCGTCGGGCGGTCCGGAACGCTGGGCTACGAGGCGGCCAGCCAGATGGATGCGCTTGGGATCGGCGTTTCCACCAGCGTCGGCATCGGCGGCGATCCGATCAACGGGTCGTCGTTCAAGGATATCCTGCAGTTGTTCGAGGCCGATCCCGAAACCGACGCCGTCATGATGATCGGCGAAATTGGCGGCCCGCAAGAGGCCGAGGCCGCCGAATACGTCCGCGATCACATGACCAAACCTGTCGTCGCCTACATCGCGGGCCTGTCGGCCCCCAAGGGGCGCAAGATGGGCCATGCCGGGGCGATCATCAGCGCCTTTGGCGAATCGGCGCAGGAAAAGGTCGAAATCCTTGCCGCGGCGGGCATCACGGTCGCCCCCAACCCGTCGTCGATGGGCGAAACGATGGCGCGGATGCTGGCCGCCCGCAAAGCTGCCTAGCGCGTCAGAGGGCGGCCGGTCACATGCCGGTCGCCCAGGTCGATGACGATCCGCCCGTCGGCAAGGCGGCAGACGAACAGGCCCTGCGCGGTGATGTGTCCGGCGATATGAACGGTCTGGTACATGCGGAATTCCTGTTCACGGGTGAAGGATCGGCGGCGATCCCGTGTTCCTGCAAATTCCGTGCCAAGATCGAGGGGACTACGCAGGTACATTCACGCGCAATCCTTTAGGCTTTGTTACTTCCCCTCAAAAACTGGCGGGCGCTTCTCCAGAAATGCCGCAACGCCTTCACGGAAATCCGCGCTTTGCCCGCATGCGCCCTGCAGCCGCGCCTCAAGGGCAAGTTGTGCCGCCAGATCGCGGTCGAAACTGCCCCGCAGCGCCTGTTTGACGCCGGCATAGGCGAGCGCCGGACCTCTGGCCAAAGCCGCCGCCCTGCCCCGCCAATGCGCGGCGAACGCGTCATCCGGCACGCATTCCCAGATCATCCCCCAGTCCGCCGCCTGCCGGGCCGTCACCTTTTCGGCAAAGAGACAAGCCCCGATCGCCCGCGCCATCCCGATCTGGCGCGGCAGCCAATAGGTGCCCCCGGCATCCGGGATCAGCCCGATCCGGGTGAAGGCCTGAATGAAACTGGCACTTTCGCAGGCGATCACCACATCGCAGGCCAGCGCCAGATTGGCCCCCGCTCCCGCAGCCGCCCCGTTGACCGCCGCGATCACCGGCAGCGGGCAGTCGTGAATGGCCTGCAACAGCGGCACATATTCCTCGTTCAGCACACGCTCCACATCGAACGCGTCCAGACCTCCGGTATCCGCCAGATCCTGCCCGGAACAGAACGCCCGCCCCGCCCCGGTCAGCACGATCACCCGCGCCGCAACCTGTGCCGCCCCCAAGGCATGCAGCAGCTCTTGCCGCAGCACGGTGGTCAGCGCATTCATCACCGCTGGCCGGTTAAGGGTCAGAACCGCTACGCCGTCGCTGATCTCGCTGGTGATTGTCTGGTACATCGGCCCCTCCGCTTTTGCCCCAGCATATCGGCGCGCGGCCAAAGCGACAGCCGGAACCCCGCGTCACGACTTCAGGATTTCATCCACCCGCGCCCGGTCGGCATCGGTCAGGGCCACGGCCTCTGCCCGGCCCGATCCGCGCAGCGCGATGACGGCGATCCCGCCCGCCGTCAGCAGCATGACCGGCCCCGCAAGCCAGAGGATCAGGTTGATCCCCCGGGCCGGCGGATCGAACAGCACGAATTCGCCGTAGCGCGCCACGATGTAGTCGATCACCTGCGCGTCTGTGTCTCCCGCAACCAGCCGTTCCCGCACAGCGATCCGCAGGTCGCGGCTGATCGGGGCGTTCGAGTCGTCGATGCTTTCGCCCTGGCAGACCGGGCAGCGCAGGCTTGCCGAAAGCGCCCTTGCCCGTTCCTCCAGCGCCGCGTCCTCCAGCACCTCGTCCGGCTGCACAGCAAAGACCGGCGCCGCCCACAGCATCACGATCAGGAAAATCCGCCACATACCGCTACTCCGCCGGTTGCAGCGCGACCTTGCGCGCGCCCGCTGCGAGGCGATAGCGCCGGTCGGTCAGGCTCAGCAACCCACCCAAAGCCATCAGCAGGCACCCCCCCCAGATCCAGTTCGCAAAGGGTTTGATGTAACTGCGCACCGCCCAGCCGCCATTGTCCTGCTTGTCGCCGATCACCAGATAAAGGTCGCGGAATACCCCAAGGTCGATCGCCGCCTCGGTCGTGGGCATTTGCGCAACCGGATAGAACCGCTTTTCGGGGTAAAGTACCGCCACCTCGCGACCGCCCGCCGTCACCGACATTGTCGCCTTGGTCGTCAGATAGTTGGCCTCGCGCAGTTCGTTCACCGCGTCCAGCGTGACGGTATAGCGGCCCATCTCGAAACTGCCACCGATCTGCACGACCCGGATATCCTCGGCCACCCATGTCGTGATGGCCGCGACGGCAAAGATGGTGACCCCCATCCCGGCGTGCGCGGTGGCCTTGCCCCAGTCGGCACGCGGCAACCGGCCCAGACGCGCAAGGCGCCCCCCGATGGACCCGCGCCCGGTTCTGAGCCAGAGATCGGCCACTGCCCCCAGCACCACCCACACGGCCAGCGCGGCCGCCACCGGCCCCAGCGCCGACCGACCGGTCTGCACCGCAAACACCAACGCCCCGACCGCCAGCGCCAGCACCATGGCCCACCGCAGACTGCGCAGCGTCCGGCCGATGTCGCCACGCTTCCACGGCATCATCGCCCCGACCGGCAGCAGGATCGCCAGCGCGACGAAGAACGGCGAAAACGCGGCGTTGAAGAACGGTGCCCCGACGGACAGGGTCCTGCCCCACATCACCTCGGCGATCAGCGGCCAAACCGTGCCGATGAACACCACCAGCGCCGAGACCGCCAGAAGGATGTTGTTGGCCACCAGCGCGGATTCGCGGCTGACCATGGAAAAGACGCCCCGCCCCTCCATCACCCCGGCGCGGGCGGCGTAAAGCACCAGCGCACCGCCCAGAAAAACCGCCAGAATCAACAGGATGAACACCCCCCGCTCTGGATCGTTGGCGAAGGCATGCACCGATGTGATCACGCCCGACCGCACGATGAAGGTTCCGATCAGGCTGAACCCGAAGGCCATGATCGCCAGCAGCACCGTCCACGCTTTCAGGCTTTCGCGCTTTTCCACGACGATGGCGCTGTGCAGCAGGGCGGCCGCGAAGAGCCATGGCATGAGGGACGCGTTCTCGACCGGGTCCCAGAACCAGAAACCGCCCCAGCCGAGTTCGTAATAGGCCCACCAGGACCCCATCGCGATGCCGATGGTCAGGAAGACCCATGCGGCCAGCGTCCAGGGCCGCACCCAGCGGGCCCAGGCCGCGTCAACCCGCCCCTCGATCAGGGCCGCGACGGCAAAGCTGAACGACATCGAAAGGCCGACATAACCCAGATACAAGAACGGCGGATGAAACGCCAAACCGGGGTCCTGCAGCAGCGGGTTGAGGTCGGTTCCGTTCATCGGCGGGCTTTCCAGCCGCAGGAACGGATTCGAGGTCAGCAGCATGAACAGCAGGAACGCCACACCGATCGACCCCTGCACCGACAGCACCCGCGCACGCAGCGCCTTGGGCAGATTGTCGCCGAACCAGCTTGCACAGGCTCCGAACAGCGCAAGGATCGACGTCCACAACAGAAGCGAGCCTTCGTGATTGCCCCAGACGCCGCTGATCTTGTAGATCATCGGCTTGTCGGTGTGCGAATTGTCGACCACCAGCGCCAGCGAAAAGTCCGACAGGACAAAGGCATAGGTCAGGGCGGCGAACGAGGTCAGCAGCAAAAGGAACTGCACCACCGCCGCCGTATCGCCTACCGCCATCAGGGCGGCGTTGCCACGGTGCGCGCCCCACATCGGCAGGACGGTCTGCACCAGCGCCACGCCCAGTGCCAGCACCAGTGCGAAGTGCCCCAATTCGACGATCATGCCTACCTCCCGGGTTGCGTGGGACTCTAGGCCCAATCGCGGCGGCTTCCAAGCGCCTGCGCCGATGGGTCGCGCAGGCGCGCGAATGCGGCTAGGGTGCGGCAAATCGCAAAAGGTGCCCCATGTTTCACACTATCCTGATCGGTGCCCCGATCGATGACGGCCAACGCCGCCCCGGCTGCCTGATGGGCCCCGCCGCCTATCGTGTCGCGGGCATCGCTGCCGCGATTCGCGACCTGGGGCACGGCGTCACCGATTGGGGCGACGTGGCCCTGCCCGACTTGACCGACGCGGCCAGTCTCAATCCCGCCGTGCATTCCTTGCCGCAGGTCATCGGCTGGACCAAGGTCCTCGCCGAGCGCACCGAAGCCGCGCTGGCGCTGGATGCGATGCCTATCATCCTCGGCGGCGACCATTCGCTGGCCCTGGGCAGCGTGGCGGGGGCGGCAGCGCATGCCGCCCGCGTTGAACGCCCGCTGTTCCTGCTGTGGCTGGACGCCCATTCGGATTTCCACACGCCGCTGACCACCTCCTCGGGCAACCTGCACGGCACGCCGGTGGCCTACATCGCAGGGCGCGACGGGTTCGCCGGTTTCCCGCCTTTTCCGCAGCCGATCCCGGCTGACCGGATCTGTCTGTTCGGGATCCGGTCGGTCGATCCTGCCGAACATGCTGCCCTTCTGGACCACGACATTGCGATCAACGACATGCGGGTTCTGGATGAATTCGGCATTGTCGCACCGTTGCGGGCGTTTCTGGAACAGGTCCGGGCGGCGAACGGCATGCTGCACGTCAGTCTTGACGTCGATTTCATGGACCCGTCGATCGCCCCCGCCGTCGGCACGACCGTGCCGGGTGGCACCACCTTTCGCGAGGCGCATCTGGTCATGGAGTTGCTGCATGACTGCGGTCTGGTCACCTCGCTCGACCTTGTGGAGTTGAACCCGTTTCTGGACGAACGGGGAAAGACCGCCAAGCTGATGGTCGACCTTGTCGGGTCGCTGATGGGCCGCCGCGTGTTCGACCGGCCCACGCGCAGCGCCTGACACTGGCGGTGCCCCGGCGCGCGCCGAAAGACTAATGCAGGCGGAATTCGCCCACGACATTGCGCCATTCGCCCGGCGCGATCAGCTTTCGATGGGTGAACCGGATCGAATGAAGCGGTCCCTCGATCGAGCTTTGCCAGAACTCGATGAACCGGAACAGTTCCGGATAGTCGGGGGCCAGATCATAGTCCTGCCAGATGAAGCTGTTGAGAACATTGCGGTAATCCGGCAGCCGATAGTAAAGCTCCGCCGTCGTCAGCCCATAGCCCTTCAGCATCCGTTCGGTTTCGGTCCCCGGCATCCATGACCTCCTTGTGACACACCTGTAACGGAATCATGCCAAAACCAGTTTTATTTTCAATGAAAACATTGTGTTGGCACTGTCATTCCCCTGCTGCCAAGTCGTTGCGGGCGGCAACCTTGCACCCCATGGCTGGGATGGTGTAAGGTTGTGACAACAAGATATAGACCCCCCTCCAGTCAGGCGGCACCGACGTGAGCGATTCCCCCGAAGATACTGATACCAAAGGCATTCCTCCGGAAAAGCCCGTTCACCACGGCCCGCAGATCGACATCGCGGCCGAGATGAAGACGGCCTACCTCGACTATGCCATGTCGGTCATCGTTTCCCGCGCGATCCCCGATCTGCGCGACGGGCTGAAACCGGTGCATCGGCGCATTCTTTATGCGATGTACGAATCCGGCAACACACATGACAAGGCATACCGCAAGTCGGCGCGACCCGTGGGCGACACGATGGGCAAGTACCACCCGCACGGCGATTCGGCGATCTACGATGCGCTGGTGCGGATGGCACAGCCCTTCTCGATGTCTCTCAAGCTTCTGGATGGACAGGGCAATTTCGGATCGATGGACGGCGACAACGCCGCGGCCATGCGCTATACCGAAGTGCGGATGGACAAGCCTGCCGCGTTTCTTCTTGCAGACATCGACAAGGAAACCGTCGATTTTCAGGACAACTATGATGGCAAGGACCGCGAACCCACCGTCCTGCCCGCGCGGTTTCCCAACATGCTGGTCAACGGCGCCGGCGGCATTGCCGTCGGCATGGCCACCAACATTCCGCCGCACAACCTGGGCGAGGTGATCGACGGCTGCCTTGCCCTGATCGCCGATCCCGATCTGTCCACCGAAGCCCTGATCGACATCATTCCCGCCCCGGATTTTCCGACGGGGGCAACGATCCTTGGCCGGTCCGGCGCGCGAAAGGCGTATCTGGAGGGTCGCGGTTCGGTCATCATCCGCGCGAAAACCCATATCGAAGAACTGCGCAAAGACCGTTTCGCCATCATCATCGACGAGGTTCCCTATCAGGTGAACAAGGCGCGGATGATCGAGATCATCGCCGATCAGGTGCGCGAAAAGAAGATCGAAGGCATCGCGCATGTGCAGGACGAATCCGACCGGATCGGCGTGCGCGTAGTGATCGAGCTGAAGCGGGATGCGACGGCGGATGTGGTGCTGAACCAGCTTTATCGGTTCAGCCCGATGCAGACGAGTTTCGGCTGCAACATGCTGGCCCTGAACGGTGGCCGCCCCGAACAACTGACTTTGCGCGATTTCCTGAGCCATTTCATTACCTTCCGCGAGGAAGTTGTGGCCCGCCGCACCGCGTTCGAACTGCGCAAGGCACGTGAGCGCAGCCACATCCTGTGCGGTCTGGCCGTCGCCGTGTCGAACGTCGACGAAGTGGTCGCCACCATCCGGTCATCGGCCGACCCGGCCGAGGCACGCCATCGGTTGATGACCCGGCGCTGGCCTGCGGGGGACATCATCCCCTACATCAAGCTGATCGACGACCCGACCCATCCGGTCAACGACGATGGCACGTACAATCTGTCCGAATTGCAGGCCCGCGCCATTCTCGACTTGCGCCTGCAACGCCTGACCGCGCTCGGCGTGAAGGAGATCACCGACGAACTCGCTGAACTTGCGGGCAAGATCCGGGACTACCTTGAAATCCTGGGTTCACGCGACAGGATCATGGGCATCATCTCGGAAGAACTGCGCGAGATGAAGGCGCTGTTCGCCGTGCCGCGCCGGACCGAGATCGTCGACTGGTCGGGCGACATGGAAGACGAAGACCTGATCGAACGCGAAGACATGGTCGTGACCATCACCTCGGGTGGTTACATCAAGCGCACGCCGCTTGTCGAATTCCGCAGCCAGAACCGCGGCGGCAAGGGATTGGCCTCGATGGCGACGAAGGAAGACGACGTGGTGACCACCCTGTTCGTGGCCAACACGCACACCAACCTGTTGTTTTTCACCACCGACGGCATGGTCTACAAGCTGAAAACATGGCGGTTGCCGCTGGCCGGGCGCACGGCAAAAGGCAAGGCGATCATCAACTTGCTGCCCATCGTTCAGGGCGTAAGCATTGCCGCCCTGATGCCGGTAGACGCGCCCGAGGAGGAATGGGAAAGCCTGCAGATCGTGTTCGCGACCAGCGACGGTGACGTGCGTCAGAACGACCTGTCCGATTTCGTCAACGTCAAGCGCAACGGCAAGATCGCGATGAACCTGCCCGAGGGCGTCAGTCTGGTGAACGCGGCGATTGCGGATGATACCGACGACGTCATGCTGGTCACAGCACTCGGGCGGGCAATCCGTTTCCCGACGACCGAGATTCGCGTCTTCAAATCAAGGGGTTCCACCGGGGTGCGCGGCATCCGCCTGCAGGCCGGGGATCGCGTGGTGTCGATGGCGATCATCCGGCATTTCGAGGCCGATCCCGACGAACGCGCAGCCTACCTCAAGCAGCGCCGGTTGATGGCGGGTGTCACCGAGGACGAATCGGACGACGAGGAAGAACCGGTCGTCGAAGGGCAGTTGTCGCCCGACCGCTATGCGCAGATGTCGGCGGCCGAGGATCTGATCCTGACCATCACCTCCAGCGGGGCCGGCAAGCTGAGCTCCAGCCACGATTATCCGGTCCGCGGGCGCGGCGGGATGGGCGTCAAAGCGATGGACGGCGCGATGCGCGGCGGCCCCCTGGTGGCATCTTTCCCGGTCGACCTGAGCGATCAAATCATGCTGGCGACCAGCACGGGCCAGTCCATCCGCGTTCCGGTGGCGCAGATTTCGTTCCGTTCGCGGTCTGCGGGTGGGGTGAAGGTGTTCAACACCGGCGGCGACGAACATGTCGTGTCGGTCGCACGGGTGGCCGAACAGGGCGATGTCCCCGCTTGAACAGACGCTTGCCGCCCTTTCCCGGCAGGGGCGCACAGTGACCTATGGGGCGCTGGCGCGTGATCTGGGGCTGCGCATGGGCGAGATGACGGCAGAACTGGAACGCCTGATGGAAGAGGATGTGCAGGCGGGCCGTCAGCTGCGGGCGGCGCTCTGTGAAGGCAAACTGTCGCAAGGCCAGCCTGCACAAGGGTTTTTCCAGAAATGTGCCGATCTGGGCCTTGACGTGGCTGACCCCGTGGCCTTTGTGGCAGACCATCGGGCGCGGTTGTTCAGCGGGGCCACATGACGGAAACCCTTCACATCATCGGCGGCGGCATGGCCGGGTCCGAGGCGGCCTGGCAGGCGGCAGAGGCCGGCGTGCCGGTGGTCATCCACGAAATGCGGCCGGCCGTCGGTACCTTTGCCCACCGGACGGGTCTGCTGGCCGAAATGGTCTGCTCGAATTCGTTCCGGTCCGATGATGACGAACGCAATGCCGTGGGCCTTCTGCACTGGGAAATGCGCGCCGCGGGCGGGTTGATCATGCAGATGGCACAGGAACACCGCCTTCCTGCAGGCGGCGCCCTGGCGGTGGATCGCGATCCTTTTGCGCAAAGTGTCACGGACCGGTTGAAGGCGCATCCTTTGATATCTGTGTCGTATGAGGAGGTTACAGAACTTCCCTCTCACGGAAACTGGATTCTGGCCACAGGCCCGCTGACGTCCGGCGCGCTGGCGGAAAGCCTGCGCGCAGCCACCGGGGCCGAGGCGCTGGCCTTCTTCGATGCGATTGCACCGATCGTCTACGCCGACACCGTGGACTTGTCGATTGCCTGGATGCAAAGCCGCTATGACAAGGGCGAGACGGCCGAAGAACAGACCGCCTACATGAACTGCCCGATGGACCGCGACCAGTACGAGGCGTTCATCGATGCGCTGCTGGCGGCCGAAAAGACCGAATTCCGCGAGGGCGAGACGGCAGGCTATTTCGACGGTTGCCTGCCGATCGAGGTGATGGCGGAACGTGGCCGCGAGACTCTGCGCTGGGGCCCGATGAAGCCGGTCGGGCTGACCAACCCGCGCGGACCCAAGCCGCATGCCGTGGTGCAGTTGCGGCGCGACAACAAGCTTGGCACGCTCTATAACATCGTGGGGTTCCAGACAAAGATGAAGTACGGCGCGCAAGCCGCTGTTCTAAAAATGATTCCAGGCTTGCAGGATGCCAGCTTTGCCCGGCTGGGCGGCATCCACCGGAATACGTTCCTGAACTCGCCCACCCTCCTGGACAGCCAGATGCGGCTGAAATCGCATCCGCACATCCGCTGCGCCGGACAGATCACGGGCGTCGAGGGCTATGTCGAATCCGCTGCGATGGGTCTGCTGGCGGGGCGGATGGCAGCGGCGGAACTCAACGGCGGCCAACTGACACCCCCACCGGCGGAAACCGCAATGGGCGCGCTGATCACCCACATCACCGGCGGGGCCGATGCGCAGACGTTTCAGCCGATGAACGTCAACTTCGGCCTGTTTCCCCCGATCGATGCCAAGGGCGGGCGCAAGGGGCGCAAGGACCGCTACAAGGCCTATACCGACCGCGCCAAGCAGGCGTTTTCCGAATGGCTTTCGTAACGCGGTTCGCGCCCTCGCCCACCGGCCCGCTGCATCTGGGCCACGCCTATTCGGCCATTCTGGCGCATGACATGGCGCGCGCGGCGGGCGGGCGGTTTTTGCTGCGGATGGAGGATACCGACCTTGACCGTTGTCTTCCCGTGCACGAGGCGGGCATCGTCGACGATCTGACGTGGCTGGGCCTGACATGGGATGGACCGATCCACCGGCAGTCCACGCGACTGGCCGCCTACAACGCGCGACTGGAGCCTTTGGTGCAGCGCGGGCTTCTGTACCCCTGTTCCTGCACACGGTCCGACATCCGCGCGGCCCTTGCGGCACCGCAGGAAGGGGTGCCCCATACCGTCTATCCCGGAACCTGCCGGGGTCGACCGATGGCCAGCCGACAGCCCTCGGATGCGCTGCGGCTTGATCTTGCGGCGGCGCTGGACTTGATACCCGAGGGGCTGGAGTTTCTGGAAACCGGGCCCGCTTTTGCCGGGGTGCACCGGATCGTCCGGGCCTCGGCGCTGGAGTCGATCGGGGATGTCGTCCTGTCGCGCAAGGGTGAAGACATCGTGGCCTATTTCCTTGCCTCTGCCATCGACGATGCCGATCAGGCGATCAGTCACGTGATCAGGGGCGAGGATCTGTTCGCCTTCACGCCGATTCAGGTCATCCTGCTGAATCTGCTGGAACTTCCCGTCCCGATCTATCACCACCACCTCCTGATCCGCGATGACGCGGGGCGACGGCTAGCCAAACGGGATGATGCGCGGTCACTGTCGCGTTACCGGGCCGAGGGCTGGACCCCCGACGACATAAGGCGCAGGGTCTTCACGCCACCGGCTTGATCAGTTCGACCTCTTCCCCGTCCCGGATCGCGGTGTAAAAGCAGGTCATCCGATTGGTATGGCAGGCCGGACCTTCCTGGCGGACCAGCGCCAGCAGACAATCGCGATCACAATCCAGCCGCAGGTCGATCAGCCGTTGCACATGGCCCGACGTTTCGCCCTTGACCCACAGCGCGGACCGCGACCGCGACCAGTAGGTCATGCGCGCGGTGTCCAGCGTGATCGCAAGCGACCGCGCGTTCATCCAGGCGAACATCAGCACTTCTCCGCTGCGTTCGTCCTGCGTGATGCAGGGGATCAGGCCCTGCGCGTCATACTTCAGGCTCGCCGGATCAAAGGTCACGCGGGTTCTCCTTGGCGATGCGGGGATCGGGGACTATGTACGGGAAAAGGGCGGAGAAAACCATGGCCGACAGCGACCTCATCACCCTCTATTCGGACCGTATCCTTGCACTGGCGACCGACATTCCGCATCTGGGGCGGCTACCGGCACCGCAAGGGTCGGCGCGCCGACGCTCTCCGCTGTGCGGGTCGACCGTGACGGTGGACCTGGTGATGGAGAACGGGCGTGTCACCGCCTTTGCACAGGACGTCAAGGCCTGTGCGCTGGGTCAGGCTTCGGCCGCTGTGCTGGGGCAGGCGGTTCTGGGTCTGACGCGGGACGATCTGGTGGCGGCGCGCGACGCGCTGGCTGCGATGCTGGGCAAGGCAGGCCCGGTCCCGCAGGCGCCGTTTGCCGGATACGAGGTCCTGATCCCCGCGCGCGATTTCAAGAACCGCCACGCGTCGATCCTGCTGCCGCTGGAGGCGGCCTGCGAGGCTGCGGCTCAGGCCGAAGCCGGGATGTAAAAAAACCGCCGCGCATCCGGCTGGATGGCGGCGGCAAGTCGCGTATCTTTTCGCGGGCGGCGAGGCGAGGCAGCCTCGGGGTGCATCCCTTGGGGACAGATGCACGGGGCCCGGTCAGCAAAGACCGCAGGCAGACATCAGGCTGTTCCGGTCACCGACAGACCGGCGAACAGCAATACGAACAGAACGGTCACGCCCAGCAGATCCTCCAGCAGCAGATCCTTGCCGCGTGTCAGGATGTCTTTGATTTCTGCGAACATCTGGGCCTCCGTTTACGTGTTGCCTGATTGTTCTCATAATCTGAACACGAAGTAAAGAACTTTATGAGAACATCGGCATCAACCCACCGAAAGCAGCCGGATGGCGCGGTCCTGATCCAGAAGCCACAGCAGGGCACGCGCCGCCTTGCCGCGCGGGCTGTCCAACCCCGGATCATCGGACAGCAGGCGGCGCGCGTCGGTCTGCGCCACGGCCATCAACCCTGCCTGCCGTTCCAGATCGGCGACGCGAAACCGGGGAAGCCCGGACTGTGCGGTTCCGATCAGATCGCCCGCTCCGCGCATCTTCAGATCCTCTTCGGAAATCCGGAACCCGTCCTCGGTATCGCGAATCACTTTCAGACGCCGCTCGCCCGCCTCGCCCAGAGGGGCCTGATACATCAGCAGGCAGGTCGAGGCCGCAGCCCCCCGCCCGACTCGCCCCCGCAACTGGTGCAACTGCGCCAGCCCGAAGATTTCGGCCCGCTCGATCACCATGATCGACGCGTTGGGCACGTTCACCCCCACCTCGATCACCGTCGTTGCCACCAGCACCGCCGTTTCACCCGCAACGAACCGCCGCATCGCCGCGTCCTTGTCGGCCGCAGGCATCTGACCGTGCACCAGCCCGACGCAATCGCCCAAGGCCGCGCGCAAGGCAGCGAACCGCGCCTCGGCCGATGCGTAGTCGACGACCTCGCTGTCCTCGACCAGCGGGCACACCCAATAGGCCTGCCGCCCCTCGGCCACCGCTTGCGCCAGATGCGCCACCACCTCGCCGATCCGCGCGGATGAGATCAGCGCGGTGCGGATCGGTTTGCGGCCCGCGGGCTTTTCATCCAGCACTGAAATGTCCATGTCGCCATAACTGGCCAAGGCGAGGCTGCGTGGGATCGGCGTCGCCGTCATCACCAGAACATCGGCCGCCGCCCCCTTGGCCCCCAGTTCCATCCGCTGCGCCACGCCGAACCGGTGCTGTTCGTCCACCACCGCAAGCCGCAGGTCGGCAAAGACCACATCCTTCTGAAACACCGCATGCGTGCCGACCAGAATGCCGATATCGCCCGCCGCCAGCGCCCGCAACTTGGCGCCACGCTCCGCCCCCTTGTCGCGCCCGGTCAACAGGTCCAGTCGCACGCCCGCCGCCTGCGCCAGAGGCTGCAACCCTTCGAAATGCTGGCGCGCCAGAATCTCGGTCGGGGCCATCATCACCCCCTGCCCGCCCGCCTCGACCGCGATCAGGAGCGCCATGAACGCCACCAGAGTCTTGCCGGACCCGACATCGCCCTGCAGCAACCGGTTCATCCTCAGCGGGGCTTCCATGTCTGATGCGATTTCGGACACCGCCCGCACCTGTGCGCCGGTCGGACGGTATGGCAGGCTGTCCAGTACCCGCGCCTGCAGCGCGCCAGTACCGCGCGTCACCTGCCCCTTGCCCCGCCGCAGCGTCGCCCGCGCCAGCGACAGGGTCAACTGATGGGCAAAGAGTTCGTCATAGGCCAACCGGGCACGCGCCGGGGCGGTCTGCGCAAGGTCCGCCGCCTGCGTCGGAGCGTGCACCAGCCTCACCGCCTGCTGCCACGCAGGCCAGCCCTCCTTGCGCAGAAGCGGCCCGTCGATCCACTCCGGCAGATCCGTCGCGCGGGCCAGCGCCCCCGCAATCGCCTTGGCCAGAAGCTTTTGCGTCACCCCGGCAACCAGCGGATAGACCGGTTCGTATCCGGGCAGGTCGGCCGCCTCTTCGGGGCGCAGGACATGGTCGGGATGCGGCATCTGCGCAATCCCGTCGAACAGTTCGACCTTGCCCGACACCAGCCGCCGCTGCCCGGTCGGCAGCAGCTTTTGCAGGAAATCGCCGCGCGCGTGGAAATAGACGAGCTGAAACTCAAAGCCCGCATCGCGGACCATCACCCGGTAAGGGCCTTTGCCCCGCGGCGGGAAATGCCCGCCCACCTCGACCTCCACTGTGACGGTCGCGGGGGGAAGCACGTCGCGCACCGAAGCCCGGCGCGTGCGGTCCACACCGGCAACCGGCAAGAGGAACAGCAGGTCCTTCGGCCGCAGCACCGAGAGGCCCGCCATCGCCTTGGCCGTCTTGGCCCCGATGCCCTCCAGCGTTTCCAGTTCGGCGAACAGGGGAAACAGCGCCTCGGGGCGGCTCATGCGCTGCCTATCAGGGCAAGCCAGGCATCCTCGTCAAGGATCGTCACGCCATGTTTCGCGGCATCCTTCGCCTTGGACCCGGCCCCCGGCCCGGCAACCAGAAGATCGGTCTTGGCACTGACCGACCCAGCCACCTTTGCGCCCAGAGCCTCGGCCCGCGCCTTGGCCTCGGCGCGGCTCATCTTTTCCAGCGTGCCGGTGAAGACAACGGTCTTGCCTGCTACGGGGCTGTCGACGCGCGCGCGGGCCTGTACCGGAACCACGTCCAGTTGCGCCACCAGCGCGTCGATCGCAGCGCGTTCCGCCGGGTTTCGGAACGCCGCGACCAGCGATCCCGCCAGAACGTCGCCCACCCCGTTGATCGACGTCAGTTCGGCCCATTCCGCCGTGTCCGGCTTGGCCCCGGTCACGGCCGCCTCGAAAACCGGCCAGGTCACATAATGCCGCGCCAGAAGCCCGGCGGCTGCTTCGCCGACATGACGTATTCCCAGCGCGAAGATCAGACGGTCCAGCGGAATGCGGCGTTTGTTCTCGATGGCCGCAAACAGATTGCTGACAGAGCGTTCGCCGAACCCCTCGCGGTTCTTCAGCCGACGCAGGCCGTTGGCTTCGTCGCGCGCCGCGAGGGTAAAGATGTCGGCGGGGGTTCTCACCGGCAGATCGGCGTCGTGAAAGAACATCTCGACCTGTTTCGCCCCCAACCCTTCGATGTCGAAAGCCCCCCGGCTGACGAAATGCTTCAACCTCTCCACCGCCTGCGCGGGGCAGATCAGCCCGCCGGTGCAGCGGCGCACCGCATCGCCCGCTTCGCGCACCGCCGCCGAGCCGCATTGCGGGCACAGGACGGGAAAACCGTACGGCATCGCAGTGGCGGGCCTGTGGTCCAGATCGACATCGCTGATTTTGGGAATCACATCCCCGGCGCGGTAGACCTGCACCCGGTCGCCGATCCGGATGTCGCGTCCGCCGCGGATCGGGTTGCCCTTGGCCCCGCGCCCGGCGATGTAATCTTCGTTGTGCAGCGTCGCGTTGCTGACCACCACGCCACCGACCGTGACGGGCAGCAACCGCGCCACCGGGCTGAGCGCGCCGGTGCGGCCCACCTGGATGTCGATGCCGATAAGCTCGGTCCAGGCGAGTTCAGCCGGAAACTTGTGCGCTATGGCCCAACGGGGAGTGTTGGACCGAAAGCCGAGCCGCGCCTGCAGGTCCAGATCGTCAACCTTGTAGACCACACCGTCAATGTCATAGCCCAAGGCTGCGCGCTGCGCCTCGATGGCCTGATACTGCGCGACAAGCGTATCGGGTCCGTCGCAAAGCGCAGTCAGCGGGTTGGTCTTGAACCCGAGCGTTGCGAGCCGCGAAATCGCCCCAAGCTGGGTGGCCGCCAGCGGCGCGGACAGCGCCCCCCAGGCATAGGCGAAAAAGCGCAACGGCCGCGAGGCGGTGATCGCCGGGTCCAGTT
This sequence comes from Rhodobacter sp., assembly GCA_027487575.1. GTDB lineage: Bacteria > Pseudomonadota > Alphaproteobacteria > Rhodobacterales > Rhodobacteraceae > JAIYDJ01. The sequence goes on from JAIYDJ010000077.1 coordinate 42,499, forward strand.
GCCGCAAAGACCCGGCGGCGGCGTTGCGTGGATTGGCAAAGATCCGGTCGCCCCGCGCGTTCAGCGTCGCGAAATCGGCGTGCGACATATAGACTTCGCCCCGAACCTCCAACAGGTCGGGGGCCCCTGCAAGCCGTTTGGGAATGTCGGCAATGGTGCGGGCGTTCTCGGTGACGTTCTCGCCGACCTCGCCGTCGCCCCGCGTCGCCGCCTGCACCAGCACCCCCCGCTCATAGCGCAACGACAGCGACAGGCCGTCGATCTTGGGCTCTGCAGTGTAGAACAGCGGCCCGCTGTGCCCGAGGTACCGGCGCAGCCGGTCGTCGAAATCGACCACATCAGCCGGAGTGAACGCGTTCTCAAGGCTCAGCATCCGCACGGCATGCGTCACCTTGCCAAACCCGTCAGCGGGTGCAGCGCCGATCTGGTCCGACGGGCTGTCGCCGCGTTTCAGATGGGGAAAGCGTGCCTCGATCTCGGCATTGCGCTGCTTCAGCGCGTCATAGTCGGCATCAGTCAGGTCGGGCGCGTCTTCGGCATGATAGGCCCGGTTGGCCTGCGCCAGCCGGACAGCCAGCGCCGCGAGTTCGTCACGCGCCGCCTCTTCCGTCAGATCCCTCACCGGCTTCAGCCCGTCCATCGCCGCCCCCGTCCTGCGGCGGCAAAGGTAAGGTGCCTGCCGGTGAAGGTCCAGCCTCAGGCGCTGGCCGCAAGCCTTGCCTGTGCGGCAACGGCCACCGGTTCGCGAAGCACATATCCGCGGCCCCAGACCGTTTCGATGTAATTCAAGCCCCCGGTCGCCTCGGCCAGCTTCTTGCGCAGTTTGCAGATGAAGACATCGATGATCTTCAGTTCCGGCTCATCCATCCCGCCGTAAAGATGGTTCAGAAACATTTCCTTGGTCAGGGTGGTGCCCTTGCGCAGCGACAGCAGTTCCAGCATCTGATATTCCTTGCCGGTCAGATGCACGGTGGTGCCTTCGACATCCACCGTCTTGGCATCGAGATTGACCGAGATGCGCCCGGTGCGAATCACCGACTGGCTGTGCCCCTTCGACCGGCGGATGATGGCGTGGATGCGCGCCACCAGCTCCTCGCGGTGGAACGGCTTGGTAAGATAGTCATCCGCCCCGAAACCGAAGCCCCTGATCTTGCTTTCCGTATCGTCCGAGCCCGACAGGATCAGGATCGGCGTGTCGATCCGGGCCTGACGAACCTGGCGCAGCACCTCGTGCCCCGACATGTCGGGCAGGTTCAGGTCCAGGAGGATAAGGTCGTAATCATAAAGCTTTGCCAGATCGACCCCGTCTTCACCCAAGTCGGTGCAATAGACGTTGAGGTTCGCATGCGTCAGCATCAATTCGATGCTTCTTGAAGTGGTCGGATCGTCTTCAACCAAGAGAATGCGCATCTGTCCAATCTCCGCGTGAGCCCTTTGTTCGTTAACGACATTGCTGGTCAATGGTTAATCGCTGGTTACTCTGAGTGCACGGAGGATAGCGTAACAATCTAAAGTTGTCTGTATTTCTGTATCGTGGTGACCCGCAGCGCCTTTTCGCCATGGGCCTCGACGGCGCGGCGCCACAAACCGAATTCTTCCTGTGACAGCGCGTAGCGATCCATCGCCTCGGCTTCGGTCAGCAGACCATACACCACGGCCTTGACGACCACGGCCTTGCGACTGGCGACCCAGCGGCGGGTATCGGGGCTGGGCAGGTCGGCGCGGCTCAGGGTGCTGCCATCGGGCAGCGTGACCTGGCGCGGTCCGTCGACGCGTTTGAGATACATGGGCGGTCCCTCGTTCCTGCGCATGACGTTGGCAGATCGTCCTTAAGCATTGCTGAAATGCAGGGGTTGAGAGTGCATAGCATTTTCCTATATTCCCGCCGGATCAAGCCATGGGGTAACGATGCTCGATCATCCGCTGAACTCGCTGGGCCTGGCCAAGGCCCCCGCCGATACGCGCGTGGTCGTCGCGATGTCGGGCGGTGTCGATTCGTCGGTGGTGGCCGCCATGCTGGCCGAAGAGGGTTACGATGTGGTAGGGGTGACCCTGCAGCTTTATGACCATGGTGCGGCATTGGCGAAAAAGGGCGCGTGCTGCGCGGGCCGCGACATCCACGATGCCCGCCGGGTGGCCGAAACCATGGGCTTCCCGCATTACGTGCTGGATTATGAAAACACCTTCCGCGCAGCGGTGATCGAAGATTTCGCCGACGCCTATCTGGCCGGCGCGACGCCGGTGCCCTGCATCCGCTGCAACGAACGGGTCAAGTTCAAGGATCTGCTGGCCACCGCGCGCGACCTGAACGCAGATTGCATGGCGACGGGGCATTACATCCAGCGCAAGCTGGGCCGCGCGCCGGAAATGCATCAGGCGAGCGACGCCGCGCGCGACCAAAGCTATTTCCTGTTCTCGACCACCCGGGATCAACTGGATTACCTGCGCTTTCCGCTGGGCCATCTGGCGTCGAAGGCGGAAACCCGGGCGCTGGCCGCGCGCTATGGGCTGGCGGTGGCCGACAAGCCGGACAGTCAGGACATCTGCTTTGTGCCGAATGGCAACTATGCCGCCGTCATCGAAAAACTGCGGCCCGGTGCCGCGGAACCCGGGGAGATCGTGGACCTGGATGGCGCGGTTCTGGGCCAGCACCGCGGCGTCATCCACTACACCATCGGCCAGCGCAAAGGCCTGGGGCTCGGCGGATTGGGCGATCCACTGTACGTCGTGAAGCTGGACGCCGAAGCGCGGCGGGTGATCGTGGGGCCGAAGGCTGCCCTGTCCACCCGCACGATCCCGCTGCGCGAAATCAACTGGTTGGGCGATGATCCCTTTGACAGCCGCGCGGAATGGCACCTGTCGGTCAAGGTCCGCTCCACCCGTCCGCCGCGCCCGGCCGTCGTGCGTCCGCTGTCGTCGACGGAAGCCACGGTTGAATTGCTCGATCCGGAAGACGGCGTGTCGGCCGGGCAGGCCTGCGTGTTCTATGCCCCCGAAGGCAGCCGGGTCTACGGTGGGGGATGGATCTGGCGCGGGCGGTGACGGCGTCCTGTAGGATGGGCAGTATCGCCCATCCTACAGGACGGAAAGCACGGACCGCGCCGCCCTGACCCCCGGTGGCTCGTCGCCCCAGCCCAACCGCTCCATCGTGGTCCACATCGCCGGTTCCTGCACCGATCCGTCTTCAAGCAGAGCCAGCAGCGCAGGCGCGATCAGGTCGGCCCGGCACCGTTCTCCGATGAATTCGGGCACCACGCGGGTTTCCGAAACCAGATTGACCAGCGTTACCGTGTCGATCAGTGCAGCCCGCCGCATCAGCCACAGCGTGACGGGGTGCATGTCATAGGCGATCACCATCGGCACCCGGTTGGCCGCCAGTTCCAGCGAGACGGTTCCCGAAGCCGCCAGCGCCACGTCGGCGGCGGCAAAGGCCCCGCGCTTGTCGGTCGGGTCCTCGACGATCTGCGGCGCAATGGGCCAGTCGGCGGTCAGGTCGCGCACCAGCCCTGCCACCCCGCGCACGGTCGGCAAGACCACCCGCGCGGCAGGATGCACCCCCCTGACCCGATCCAGAACCTGCCCGATCACCGGCGCGAGACGCGCGACCTCGCCCCGACGCGAGCCCGGCAGGGCCAGGATCAGCGGCCCGTCCCCGTCGAAGGCCGCCCGTTCCGCCGGCGTGGCCAGCGCTTCGGCCACCACAGGATGCCCGACGAAATCGCAGCTCATCCCCGCCGCCTGCATCAACGGCGGTTCGAACGGCAGCAGCGCCAGCACATGGTCGATCACTTGCGCCATCTTTGCCGCGCGCCCCGGCCGCCACGCCCAGACCGAGGGCGCGACATAGTGGATGGTGCGCAGCCCCGGCCGCGCCGCCTTGACGATCCGCGCCACCCGCAGGCAGAAATCGGGACTGTCGATGGTGATCAGCGCGGCGGGCTGTAAGTCCAGTACCGCCGCGGCGCATTCCGCGATCCGGCGTTTCAGCGCGAAATACTTCGGCAGCACCTCGGCGATACCCATGACCGACAGCTCTTCCATCGGAAACCGGCTGGTCAGACCCTGCGCCGCCATCAACGGCCCGCCGACCCCGTGAAAGGCCACCTGCGGCACAAGGCCCCGCAACCCGGCCATCAGGGCCGCGCCCAGCCGATCACCGGACGGCTCTCCGGCGATCAGGAACAGGTTCATGGGCCACCTTGCATCATGGAACAGCCCAGATCGCCAGCCTCGCCGCGTCGGCCAGGGCCACCACCTCGGCCCGGTGCAGGACCACCACCTGCCCGGCCTGCAGGCATATCCCCGACAGCCCCGCCGCGATCGCCCCACGCAGGGTTGCAGGCCCGATGGTCGGCAGGTCGACGCGCAAATCCTGCCCTGTCTTGGCGCGCTTGACGAAGACCCCACCCTGCCCCGACCGGCGCGCCGCAACATCGGCCAGCAGCGCATCGGTGCCGAAGATCACCTCGACCCCCAGACAAAGGCCCTTCGCCACCACGCAGCCCTGCCCGACATCGACAGGGGCCAACGCCTCGAGAATCGCCGCACCGCGCGCCGCATCCGTCAGGTCTTGTGGCGAAGGCGCCACCGCCCCCAGCCCCCCCACCGCCGCCAGCATGCCCGGTGCAATCCCGGCCAGACCGACGACTTCCAGCCCGGCCTCTTCAAACAGCGCGATCACCGCGCGCAGGGTCGCATCGTCCCCCTGCGCCTTCGCGGCCAGAAGATGCGGCACCGCCTGCGCGGTGACCGGATCGAACAGCGCCGGGTCCAATCGCGGCCGTGTCACCGCCCCGGCGAACACCACCCGGTCGATGCCGTCATCGGTCAACTGGCGCAGGAACGGGAACAGCCGTTCGATCCGGAACACCCGGTCCACCTCCACCCCGGTCGGCACGAATCCATCCAGCGCGCAGACCAGCGGGCGCGCGGGCAAGGCCTCTGCCAGCACGCCGGGAAGATCGCCCGCCCCCGCAATGATCGCAAGGCCGGTCATTTCGGTGTCAGAAACGAACGGTCGGTCGCGGACAGGATGAAATCGGTCATCTCGCGCACATGCGGGCTGTCAGTTTCCTCGGCCAACCGCCGGGCGCGGTCCAGAAACGACCCCTCGCCCTGCGCCAGCATCTGATACGCGGCCCGGAGCGCGGTGATCTCGGCCCGGCTGATCCCGCGCCGTTTCAGCCCCACCAGATTGAGCCCGTCCAGAACCCCGCGCGGCCCCTGCACCAACCCGTGCGGCAGCACGTCGTTGGTCACCATCGTGACCGCCCCGATGATCGCCCCCTGCCCGACGCGCACCCATTGATGCACCCCCGACAACCCGCCGATGATCACGTCGTCGCCGATCTGGCAGTGCCCGGCGATCGCCACCTGATTGGCAAGGATCACCCGGTTGCCAAGGCTCGCGTCATGGCCGACATGCGCGCCCGTCATCAAAAGACAATCGTCGCCCACCCGCGTCACGCCGCCGCCGCCTTCGGTTCCGGTGTTCAGGGTGGCGCATTCGCGGATTCGGCACCGGGCACCGACGATCAGGCGTGTCCGTTCGCCGCGATATTTCAGGTCCTGCGGAATTTCGCCGACGCAGGCAAAGGGAAAGATCTCGGTCTGCGCGCCGATTTCGGTCCAGCCGGTCACCACGGCGTGCGATTTGACAACCACGCCCGTTCCCAGCGTCACCTCGGGGCCGATCACGGCGAAGGGCCCGATGGACACACCCTCACCGATCACGGCACCCGGTTCGATCACCGCGCTTGGGTGGATGCCGGACATTGCCTCAGGCCTTCGGCACGTCGAACATGGCCATGAACGTGGCCTCGCAGGCCAACTCGTCGCCCACCATCGCGCGACCCTCGAACTTCCAGACACGTCCGCCGCCGCGCAGGGCGGTCACATGCAGTTCAAGCACATCGCCCGGAATGACCTTGCGGCGGAACTTCACGCCATCGACGCCCATGAAGAACACGGTCGCGTTCTTGTCGACAAGGTCCATCGACAGACCGACCAGAATCCCGCTGGTCTGTGCCATCGCCTCGATGATCATCACACCGGGAAAGATCGGCATTCCGGGGAAGTGGCCCTGAAACTGCGGTTCGTTGTAGGTGACGTTCTTGATGCCGACACAAGATTTCGGCACGACAATGTCGCGCACCTTGTCGATCAGCAGAAACGGATAGCGATGCGGGATGATCCGCTGAATAAGGTCAAGATCGGCGACTGTCGGCGCTGCATGCTGGTCTTTCATCGGTCCTCCCGTCTCGCTGCCCTGCACGGGGCCTTCCGTCCTGACTAACAAGTCGAACGCATCCCGACAAGGTTGCACGGATCAGGGGGCTGGGACGATCGACCGAGGGCTGAGGTCCGGCGCCGGCACAGGCGCGGTCAGCGGCGGAAAGCCGGTTTCGGGGGCAGGCACGTCGTCTGGCAGAAGAACCGCCCCGCCGTCGCCCAATTCGCTGTTCAGCCGGGCAATCGCATCATCCGTGATGTCGATGCGCCCGAACCCCAGAACGATCGCCTCGCTGGTCAGGATCGCGACCGCGCCACGCTCCTCCATCAAGCGGCTGAGGATGGGCAGGGCCGTGTCGATGAAGCGTTTGCGGTCTTCCTCGCGCCGACGCACCAGCGCGCGCGATCTGGCCTCCTGCGCGCGGCGCACGCCTTCGACACGCAGGTCGAACTCGTCCGCCAATTTGCGGAAATCATCCGCCGAAAGCCGTGCGCGCAGGTCTGTCAGACTGCGCTCTTCAGCCTCCAGCGCCGCCTCGATCTTGCGGAATTCGCCGGCAAGCGCCCTTTCGTCGGCCTCGTTGCGGGCCGTGACAGCCCGCCCGAATTCCGATTCCGCGAAAAGCCGGTCCTGATCCAGCGTGACCAACGACGAACTCGGCAGCACCGGGTCCTGCGCCACCGCCGCACCCGCCAGCAGCGCAAGCAACAGCGCGGCCAGCACTCGCCGCATCAGAACTGGGTCGAGATCGTCAGATCGAAGGACTGATCCTTGTCGAACTCTTCCTTCTGCAGCGCCCGGCTGAAGTTGAACCGCAACGGGCCGATCGGCGTGTCCCAGAACAGCGACAGCCCGACGGCAGAGCGCAGGGCGAAATCGTCGCCGACGACGTCGGTGTTCGTCGCATCCAGCTTCCACACCGAACCTACGTCAAAGAACACGCCACCCTTGATTCCGTATTCTTCCGGCAGGCCCAGCGGGAAGTCCGCTTCGAACCGGGCGGCGGCAAAGGCGTTGCCACCCAGCGCGTCCTGATTTGGAACCCCCAGATCCCGCGGCCCGATGCCGTTCGGCTCGAACCCCCGGATCTTGCCGCGGCCAAAGTACCGCTCGGTCACCCGCGTTCCATAGCCGTTGATCCCGTTGATCAACCCGGCTTCCAGAATCGCCCGGATCGTCACTTCCTCTTTCAGCACCTTGGTTTCGGCCAGCGCGAACAGCGTCGATTCGATATAGGTCGCGTCGCCGCCCAGACCCGCAAAGTCCTGACCGAAGCGGAACAGGATACGGTTGTTCGGGTTCAATCCGGTGAACCGCGTGTCATAGATGAAGGTGTACCCCAGCGCCGAGGTCAGCACGCGGCCCCGGTCCGCCTCGTCTTTCAGAAGCTGCGACGAATCGGCGTTCACATCTTCGATCTGATCTTCGGACACCCGATAGCGCAGTTCCAGACGGCCGTTCGCGCTGACCGGAAAGTCGATCGACGGCCCGATGAAGATTTCGGTCGTGCCGTAATCCGCGTTGTCCTGATCGGTGATGCGGTAGCCCGCGCCGAACCGGAACCGCAGGTCACGGCCCAGAAAGCTGGGTTCGATGAAGGTGATGCTGCTGTCGGTGGTGTCGGTTCCGGACTGCAGGTTCAGGTTGAAGGTCTGGCCGCGCCCCAGAAAGTTGGTCTCGGAAAAACCGACGTTCAGCCCGACGCCGGAGTTGACGCCATAGCTGGCCCCGAAGCTGAGAGAACCCGTCGGCTGTTCCTCGACATCGACA
>JAIYDJ010000013.1 GCA_027487575.1 Rhodobacter sp.
GGACGGATGGTGCGACGGCCAACGCCGGTCATCGACCTGCCGCTGGGCGTGACCGAGGATCGGGTGGTGGGCGCGCTGGACATTGAACGGGCGCTGACGCGGGGTGAAAAGGCGTTTGAACCCGGCCTACTGGCGCGGGCCAACCGGGGGTATCTTTACATCGACGAGGTCAACCTGCTGGAGGACCACATCGTCGATCTTCTGCTGGACGTGGCGCAGTCGGGCGAAAACGTGGTGGAGCGGGAAGGCCTGTCGATCCGCCATCCGGCGCGGTTCGTGCTGGTGGGGTCGGGGAACCCCGAGGAGGGTGAATTGCGCCCGCAACTGCTGGACCGGTTCGGCCTGTCGGTCGAGGTGACCAGCCCGCGCGACATCGAAACGCGGGTCGAGGTGATGACCCGCCGCGATGCCTATGAAAACGATTTCGATGCGTTCATGGAGGTCTGGCGCGAACAGGACACCGCCCTGCGCGACGCGATCCTGACCGCGCGCGGGGCGTTGAAGACGTTAAAAACGCCTGGTGTCGTGCTGCACGACTGCGCGGCGCTGTGCATCGCACTGGGGTCCGATGGTCTGCGGGGGGAATTGACGCTGTTGCGCGCGGCCCGTGCGCAGGCGGCCTATGAAGGGGCGGATACCGTCACGCGGGCGCATCTGAAATCGGTCGCGGCCTCTGCCCTGTCGCACCGCCTGCGCCGCGATCCGCTGGACGAGGCGGGGTCGGGCGCGCGGGTGGCGCGCACCATCGCCGAAGTCCTGCCCTGATGGACCCGCTGACCCCCTGGGCGCGCGCGGAACTGGCGTTGACGGTGTTGGCGGTCGATCCTGCGGGGGTCAAGGGGCTGTGGATCAGGGCGCGCGCCGGGGCCGTGCGCGACCGGCTGACGGCGGCGTTGACGGCGCTGCCCCTGCCGGTGCGGCGGCTGCACCCGGGGGTCGAGGATGTGGCGCTGTACGGCGGGGTCGATCTGGCGGGCACGCTGGCCAGCGGTCATGTCGTGCGGTCGCCGGGCGTGCTGGAACAGCCTGCGGCGCTGGTTCTGACGATGGCCGAACGCTGCCCGCCCGGACTGGCGGCGCGGCTGGCGCGGGTGCTGGACGATCCGGGGTTTTGCGTGGTGGCGCTGGACGAAGGCGTGGACGAGGAAACCCTGCCTTCCGCGCTGGCCGAACGTCTGGGGTTGTTTCTGGACCTCGACGGGCTGGGCTGGTCCGACAGCGACGCGATCACCCTTGACCAGGCGCGTCTGGCTGCGGCCCGGGCGCTGTCGGTGACGCTGCCCGACGGTGCGGCGGCCCAACTGGTGCGGGTGGCAGGCGCACTGGGCATCGTGTCGATGCGGGCGCCGATGCTGGCGCTGGCGGTGGCGCGGGCGCTGGCGGCCTGGGGCGGGCGCGCCCTTGTATCGGATGACGATCTGCAGCGCGCTGCCGAACTTGTGCTGGCCCATCGCGGCGACGTGCCCGAAACCGCCCCCGAGTCCGACAACCCCGAACCCCCGCCGCCCCCCGATCCGGGGGAGTCCGATGCCGAACGCCCCGACGATCCGCAGGACCGAATCCCCGACGACATTCTGGTCGAAGCCGCCCGCGCCGCCCTGCCCGCCGATCTGCTGGCCCGGCTGCAGGCGGGACGGGCGGCAAAAGCGGCCAAGGGATCGGGGGCCGGTGCCGTCACCAAGGGCAACCGGCGCGGGCGCCCCCTGCCGCCGCGCCCTGGAAAACCCGGCGGCGGGTTGCGGATCGACCTTGTGGCGACCCTGCGCGCGGCGGCCCCCTGGCAACCCCTGCGCGGCGGATCGGCGGCGCGGCTGGCAATTCGCGGCAGCGATCTGCGGATCAAGCGGTTTCAGCAGACCTCTGACCGGTTGCTGATCTTCGCGGTCGATGCCTCTGGCTCGTCGGCCATGGCGCGGCTGGCGGAAACCAAGGGAGCGGTCGAACTGCTTCTGGCGCAGGCCTATTCACGGCGCGACCATGTGGCGCTGGTGGCGTTTCGCGGGCAGGGGGCCGAGGTGATGCTGCCTCCGACGCGGTCCCTGGTGCAGACCAAACGTCGTCTGGCGGGCCTACCGGGGGGCGGGGGTACGCCGCTGGCGGCCGGGCTGAAACTGGCGTTCGACCTGGCCGCGCAGGCCCGCAGCCGCGGCATGACGCCGACGGTCGCCCTGCTGACCGACGGGCGCGGCAACATCGCGCTGGATGGCACGGCAGACCGCGCACAGGCCGAGGCGGATGCGCAACGGCTGGCCCGCGCCCTGCGGGGAACCCCTGCCGTGGTGATCGACACCGGCAATCGCCCGACCCCGGGCTTGCGGCTGCTGGCCGGGCTGCTGGATGCGCCCTACCTTCCCCTGCCGAGGGCGGATGCGCAGCGCCTGTCGGCGGTGCTGTCCGCAGCCCTGGGGGATTGAATGACGCCACTGACCCTGCCCGCCGACTGGCCGCACCGCGACGCGTCCCGCCGCATCGCCTGCCGTCCGCACCTGTGGCACGTGCAGGAGATGGGGGCGGGGCCGCTTGTCCTGATGCTGCACGGGGCGGGGGGGGCCACGCATTCATGGCGGCATCTGATGCCGCTGCTGACCGGCTATCGTGTGGTGGCGTTGGACCTGCCGGGGCAGGGATTTACCCGGATGGGATCGCGCCGCCGCTGCGGCATCGACGCGATGGCCGAGGATATCGCCACCCTGTGCGCCGATCAGGGCTGGTCCCCGCACGCCGTCGTCGGCCATTCGGCGGGGGCCGCGCTGGCGCTGCGGCTGGCGGAACTGCTGCCGGTTGCGCGGGTCGTGGGGATCAATGCCGCGCTCAGCAGTTTTGACGGGGCCGCCGGGTGGCTTTTTCCACTGATGGCGCGGCTGCTGGCCGCCACGCCGATGGTGCCGCATCTGTTTTCGCGGATGTCGGGCACGGCGGACCGGGTGAATGCCCTGCTCGCCTCGACCGGATCGAAGATCGATGCAGCGGGGCGCGCGCAATATCTGCGCCTGTTGCAGACAACGGGCCATGTGGATGCGACGCTGGTGATGATGTCGCAATGGAAGCTTGACGGGTTGCTGGCGCGGCTGCCCGCGCTGCGGCTGCCGGTGCTTCTGATCACCGGGGCAGGCGATGCCACGGTGCCACCCGCAGTATCGCAGCGCGCGGCGGAGCGGATACCGGGGGCGGTCTGGGTGTCGCTGCCCGGTCTGGGGCATCTGGTGCAGGAAGAGGATGCCGCGGCGGTGGCGGCCGTGATGCTGCCGTTTCTGGCCTAGGGATTGCGGACAGGCCGGGGGGTTTAACACCCCCCGGGCCCCCCGTGGGATATTTTTGGACAGAAAATGAAAAAGATCAGGGTTTGCCTGCGACCCGCGCGTTGCGGGTGGCGATCAGTTTCAGGCGCAGGGCATTCAGGCGGATGAAGCCTGCGGCGTCTTTCTGGTCGTAGGCGCCGGCGTCTTCCTCGAAGGTGACGTGCTTTTCGCTGTAGAGCGAATGGTCGGACCAGCGGGCGACCGTGCGGGCGCAGCCTTTGTAGAGCTTGACGCGGACGGTGCCGGTGACGTGTTCCTGCGACTTGTCGATCAGGGCCTGCAGCATCTCGCGTTCCGGGCTGAACCAGAAGCCGTTGTAGATCAGCTCGGCATAGCGCGGCATGATCGAATCCTTCAGGTGGCCCGCGCCCGCGTCGAGCGTGATCTGTTCGATGCCGCGATGCGCCTCCAGCAGGATCGTGCCGCCGGGGGTTTCGTAGATGCCGCGCGACTTCATCCCGACAAAGCGGTTCTCCACCAGGTCGAGCACGCCTACGCCGTGTTTCGCGCCCAGTTCGTTGAGTTTGGTCAGCAGCGTTGCGGGCGACATCGCCTCGCCATTGACCGCCACCGCATCGCCGCGTTCGAAGGTGATCTCGACCATCTCGGCCTGATCCGGCGCCTGTTCCACCGGGGTCACGCGCTGATAGACGTAATCGGGCGCTTCTTCGGCCGGATTCTCCAGAACCTTGCCCTCGGAAGAGGTGTGCAGCAGGTTGGCATCCACCGAGAAGGGGGCCTCGCCGCGCTTGTCCTTGGCGATAGGAATCTGGTTCGCCTCGGCATAGGCCAGCAACTGGGTCCGCGATTGCAGCGACCATTCCCGCCACGGTGCAATCACCCGCAGATGCGGGTTCAGTGCCAGCGCCGACAGTTCGAAGCGGACCTGATCGTTGCCCTTGCCGGTGGCCCCATGCGCCACGGCATCCGCGCCGGTCTCCGCAGCGATCTCGACCAGACGTTTGGCAATCAGCGGACGCGCGATCGAGGTGCCCAGCAGATACAGCCCCTCGTACAGCGCATTTGCCCGGAACATGGGAAACACGAAGTCGCGCACGAATTCCTCGCGCACGTCCTCGATGTGGATGTTTTCGGGTTTGATCCCCAGCAGGATCGCCTTGGCCCGCGCCGGTTCCAGTTCTTCGCCCTGCCCCAGATCGGCGGTGAAGGTGATGACCTCGCAGCCATATTCGTTCTGCAGCCATTTCAGGATGATCGAGGTATCCAGTCCGCCGGAATAGGCGAGAACGACTTTCTTCGGCGCGGCGACGGGTGACGAGGACATGGGCGGGCTCCCTGAAACGGCTGAAATTCGCCTGTATTGGCTTTTGCCGCAAGGAACAAGACCGATTGGCCTTGCCCGTGCCGCGAGGTATGCAGGGGCATGACCGATTTCACCGATGCCGCCCGCCTTGCCACACGCGCCCTGCGCGCGCTGTTCCCCCGGACACCGTTGCAGCGCAACGCGCACCTGTCGGCGCTTTACGGTGCCGACATCTGGCTGAAACGCGAGGATCTGTCGCCGGTGCGCAGCTACAAGCTGCGCGGGGCCTTCACCGCGATGCGCAAACTGCGCGATCACCGGCCCGAGGCAGCGGATTTCGTGTGCGCCAGTGCGGGCAACCATGCGCAGGGTGTGGCCTTTGCCTGCAGGCATTTCGGAGTTTCCGGCACGATCTTCATGCCGGTGACGACGCCGCAGCAGAAGATCGACAAGACCCGGGCGTTCGGCGGGGATGCGGTGCGGATCGTGCTGACCGGTGACTATTTCGACCAGACGCTGGCAGCGGCGCAGACCTTTTGTGTGGACCGGGGCGCGCATTTTCTGTCACCGTTCGACGACCCCGACGTGATCGAGGGGCAGGCGTCCGTGGCGGTGGAGTTGCTGGAGCAGTTGGGCCGGTCGCCGGACATGGTGATCCTGCCGGTGGGGGGCGGCGGGCTGTCGTCGGGCGTGACGGCCTATCTGCGGGTGGAGTCGCCGCAGACCGAATACCGGTTTGTCGAGCCGCTGGGCGGGGCCAGCCTGACGGCCGCCCTGCAGGCGCAGCAGCCGGTCAAGCTGGCCCGGGTGAACAGTTTTGTGGATGGTGCGGCGGTGGCGCGGCTGGGCGAGGCCAATTTCCGGATGCTGTCATGGGTCAAGCCGTCCGAGGTGCTGCTGGCCCCCGAAGACCGGATCTGTGTCACGATGCTGCAGATGCTGAACGTGGAGGGCATCGTTCTGGAACCTGCGGGCGCGCTGTCGATCGACGTGCTGCCGGAACTCGCCGATCAGATCGCGGGCAAGACGGTGGTCTGCGTGACCTCGGGTGGCAATTTCGATTTCGAGCGGTTGCCGGAAGTGAAAGAGCGGGCACAACGCTATTCGGGAGTGAAGAAGTACTTCATCCTGCGGATGCCGCAGCGTCCGGGGGCGCTGCGCGAATTTCTGGCAATGCTCGGCCCGGAAGACGACATTGCCCGGTTTGAATACCTCAAGAAGTCCGCCCGCAACTTCGGATCGGTCCTGATCGGGATCGAAACGAAGGAAGCGGCAAGTTTCGTGCAACTGTTCGCGCAACTGGACGCAGCCAGCTTTGCCTACCGCGACATCACCAACGACGAGATCCTGTCGGAATTCCTGATCTAGGACAACGGCCCGCACACCGACAGGAATGACTGCCGGGAGACGTGGTACGCCCCGCTGACCGAGGCAAGGTCCACATCCGTCAACCCGTCGGCGGCGCGCCGTTCCCCTTCGCGGCAGAGGCTTGCCAGTTGCGAAAACCCAAGGTTGAGAGCCGCGCCTTTCAGAAAGTGCAGATCCTGCTCAAGCGTGGCGGCACCACGATCGCGCGAAAGCCGGGCAATCACATCGTCCGCCTCTTCCAGAAACAGCAGGGCAACCTCGGCGAAATCCGCCTCACCGATTTCGGTTTGCAGATCGCGCACACGATCCCAGTCTATCATCACAGCAACCCTTGGCCACACATCCTGTCGCAGGGTATGCCGCCACGGCTTAATGAAGGGTGAGTCGTCGGCGGCGCGTCATCTATCATTTTAGAATTCATCGAACCTTAAGGGCCACCGCGCAAAACCTTCGCAGGCGCAACAAGGGGAACGTGATGGCAACCATAGCGCACCTTCGGAACAGCGAAAATCCGGCCCCGGTTCCGGCAGCGCCGTACCATGTTCTGGTCGTTGACGACAGCCGCGCACAGCGCCGGATGCTTTCGATGCAACTGGCGCGCTGGGGGTACCGGGTGACCGAGGCCGGGTCGGGCGAAGAGGCGTTGGCGCTGTGCCGCAAGACGGCGTTCGACATCGTGCTCAGCGACTGGATGATGCCCGGCATGTCGGGTCCGGACCTGTGCCGGGCCTTCCGCGCATTGCCGCGGGACGGATATGGCTACTTCATCCTGCTGACGTCGAAATCGGAAAAGACCGAAATCGCCGATGGTCTGGAACAGGGTGCCGACGATTTCCTGACCAAGCCGGTCAGCCCTGACGAGCTGCGCGCGCGCCTGCGCGCCGGAGAACGGATCATCGGAATGCAAAGCGAACTTGTCGAGAAGAACCGGCTGGTCATCTCGACCCTCGCACAGTTGCAGAAGGTCTACGATTCGCTGGACCGCGACCTGATCGAGGCGCGCAAGCTGCAGCAGACGCTGGTCCGGGACCGGCACCGGGTTTACTCTGGCGGCGAGGTGTCGGTGATGCTGATCCCGTCCGGGCATGTCGGCGGCGATCTGGTCGGCAGCTTTCTGATCAATCCGCGCTGTCTGGTGTTGTTCGCCTTCGATGTCTCGGGACATGGCGTGGCCTCTGCCATGCTGACGGCGCGTCTGGCGGGGCTTTTGTCGGGGGGCGCGCCCGAGAACAACATCACGCTTTCGGACGGGACGTTCGGGCGCACCGACGCCTGGCCGCCTGAAATGGTGGCGTTCCGGTTGAATCGGATGATGATGGAAAGCGTGCAGGTCGATCAGTATTTCACGATGGTCTATGCCGAGGTCGATCTGCAAAGCGGCACGGTCAAGCTGGTACAGGCCGGGCATCCGCACCCGATGGTCCTGCGGGCCGACGGACAGATCGAGGTTCTGGGCGAGGGCGGCCTACCGATCGGTCTGGTGGAACATGCGGTCTATGACCGCATCACGCTGAAGCTGTCGGCTGGAGACAGGCTTTTCCTGATGTCGGACGGAATCACCGAATGCCCTGACCAGACCGGCGGCGAGCTGGGCACCGAAGGCGCTGCCCGGCTTTTGCGGGCCAGCGCCCATCTGCCCAGTCCCGCTTTGCTGGAGGCGGTCGTCTGGGACCTGACGGCGCATCACGGGTCTCCGGACTTTCCGGATGACGTGTCGGGGATCGTCTTCGACTTTCACGGGCGCGATTTCTAGGCGCGCAGGCACTGCCGCAGCATCGCGCGGTCCCCCGGATTTTGCAGCAGCATGTCCCCGTTCGCCGCGTGCGTCCAGATCGCGGTATGACCGGGCTCGCGCGGGGGGCCTATTTGCAGGATCGGTCGCGCCAGAAAGATGCGGCACAGCTTTTCCGCCCACAGGTCGTATTCCGGCATGAAGGTAAAGCGCCGGTAGACGCCCACAAAGCGCGGGCTGCCGATCGACCAGCCGGTTTCCTCGAACACTTCGCGGTGCAGGGCGGCAACCGGCTGTTCGCCCGGATCAATCCCGCCGCCGGGCAGTTGAAACTCGGGGACCGGCGCCGCCTGATGCGTCAGCAGCAGGTCATTGCCGCGCAGCAACACGGCATAGACGCCCGGCCTGCGCTTGTATGCCTGTCCGGGCTTCACAGCCTCGCCAAACCGTCGGATCATGCAGCCCCCCTTGGTGCGCCGGTTGCCCTGACTATATAGGCGCGGTATGCACGGGCAACCGCCTGAAGGAAATCCCATGTCCGCCACCCAACTTGCCTGGGACGATACCGTCCTGCCGTTCCAGCTTGACCGCGCCGATGTTCGGGGGCGCGTGGTGCGGCTGGACGGGGTTCTGGACCAGGTGCTGAAGCAGCACGCCTATCCGCCGCTGATCGAGGCACTGGTGGCCGAGGCGGTGGTGCTGACGGCCCTGATCGGGCAGGCGGTCAAGCTGCGCTGGAAACTGTCGCTGCAGATCCGGGGCAAGGGACCGGCACGGCTGATCGCGACCGACTACTACGGTCCGACCGACGACGGCCAGCCCGCCCGCATCCGTGCCTATGCCAGTTACGACGATGAAAGGCTTGATCTCGGCGCTGTACCCTTCAGCCAGATCGGCGAGGGGTATTTCGCCGTGATGCTGGACCAGGGGGAGGGGATGGTGCCCTATCAGGGATTCACGCCGATCGCCGGATCGTCGCTGTCGAATTGCGCCGAAACCTATTTCGCGCAGTCCGAACAGTTGCCAACCCGCTTTGCGCTGAGTTTCGGGCGCAGCCAGATTCCGGGCGATACGGCGCATTGGCGGGCAGGGGGTGTGATGCTGCAGCACATGCCGCAGGCCGGCATGTCGGTCGAGGTTGCGGCGGATGCGGGATCGGGCGAAGGTGGCCTGCTCCATCACACAGACATTCTGGGCGGGGAAGCCGGTGAAAACTGGACCCGGTGCAACATGCTGCTGGACACGGTCGAAGAGCTGGAACTTATCGGGCCGTCGGTCGCGCCGACCGACCTGCTGGTCCGGCTGTTCCATGCCGAGGACCCGAGGGTTTTCGATGCGCAGCCGGTGCGGTTCGGCTGTTCGTGTTCCGAAGACAAGGTCCGCGCGACGATGTCGATCTATTCGCAAAAGGACATCCGGACGATGACCACGCCCGAGGGCAAGGTGACCGCCGATTGCCAGTTCTGCGGCGCGCACTATGAGATGGACCCGGCCACGCTGGGGTTCGAGGCCGCAAAGGCGCCCGGTGATGCCGGATGACCTTGCACGCCTGTCCGACGCGCTGAACCGCCCGGCGCGCCCGTCGTCGGATTTCGACCTCAATCCCGGCGTCGTGCTGCCCGAAGGCCGCAGCCTGCGCGCCGCCGCCGTTCTGGTGGCGGTGACACAGCAGGGGCGGCTGATCCTGACGAAACGGTCGTCGCATCTGGCGCATCACCCCGGCCAGATCGCCTTTCCGGGTGGCAAGGTCGACCCCGGCGATCCCACCCCCGAGGCTGCCGCCCTGCGCGAGGCGTTCGAGGAGGTGGGCCTGCCGACCGGGTCGGTGCAGGTGCTGGGCCGGCTGGCGGAGCATGAAACCGTGACGGGCTTTCGCATCACCCCTGTGGTGGCCGTGGTCACCCAGCCGTTCACACCGGTTGCCGAGCCGGGCGAGGTGGACGAGGTGTTTTCGGTCCCGATCAGCCATGTCCTTGATCCCGCCCGTTTCCGGATCGAGCGGCGGCGCTGGCGCGGCGAGTGGCGGCGGTTCTACGTCGTGCCCTATGGCCCCTACTACATCTGGGGGGCGACGGCGCGCATCCTTCGGGGACTGGCAGACCGGGTTTCGCCATGATGATCGGCGGCGACTGGATCGGTCATCTCGGCACCCAGGCGCTGTGCGCGGCGCTGGAGGCCGCGGGGCATCAGGCGCTGTTCGTGGGGGGCTGCGTGCGCAACGCGCTGCTGGGAACCAAGGTGTCCGACATCGACATCGCCACCGATGCCCTTCCCGCGCGGGTGCGCAATCTGGCGGAACGCGAAGGGTTCAGGGTGATACCGACCGGAATAGCCCACGGGACGGTGACCGTCATTGCCAGGGACCGCCCGCACGAGGTGACAACCTTCCGCCGTGACGTCGAAACAGACGGCCGCCACGCCCTGGTCGCCTTTGCAACCGACGTCGCACTGGATGCGGCGCGGCGGGATTTCACCATGAACGCGCTTTATGCCGACAGGCGGGGCCGGGTGTTCGATCCGCTGGGCGGCCTGCCCGACCTCGTGGCGCGCCGGGTGCGGTTCGTGGGCGACGCTTCGCTGCGCATCCGCGAGGATTACCTGCGCATCCTGCGGTTCTTCCGGTTCACGGCGTGGTACGCCGATCCCGATCTCGGGATCGACGCCGAGGGGTTGGCGGCCTGCGCCGAACTGGCCGACGGGATCGACGGGCTGTCGCGTGAACGGGTCGGGGCCGAGATGAAGAAACTGCTGTCCGCCCCGGACCCCGCCCCGGCGCTGGCGGCGATGGCGCAATCGTGCGTGCTGGCGCGCGTGCTGCCCGGCGCGGACCCCCGGTCTGTCGCGCCTCTGGTCCATCTCGAACCGCCCGCGCGTCCTGACTGGATGCGCCGTCTGGCGGCGATCGGTGGCGAAGACCCCGTCGGAAACCTGCGCCTCTCGCGGGCCGAGGCGCGCGACCTTGCCGCCCTGCGCGAGGCAATCGGCAGTTCGGATACCCCAGCCGTTCTGGGCTGGCGTCTGGGTCTGGCGCGGGGCGGCGACGCCGTTCTGCTGCGGGCCAGCGTGCTGGAACAACCGCTGCCCGCAGCCGCCATGGACGAGGTCCGGCGCGGGGCTGCCAGCCGCTTTCCCATTGCCGCGGCCGACCTGACGGGCCTGACCGGCCCCGCGGTGGGTACCCGTCTGCGGCAGATCGAGGCGCGCTGGCTGGCGTCGGACCTGACTCTGACGCGGAACGATCTGCTTGGCTGACGGTTTCCCTTGGCCGTGATCTGGGGTATAGCGGCGCGAACCCCTCCGAGGCCATCATGTTCAAGTTCTTCGAGGGGCTCGTCGACCCCTACGCCCCCTATGCGCAAAGCGACACGCCCCCGCGCAAGCTGTGGCCGTTCCTGAAGGAGTACATCCAGCCGTTCCGCGGAGTGTTTGCCGTGACGGCGGTCCTGTCGATCCTGTCTGCCTTCGCGGATGTGGCGCTGATCTGGTATGTCGGGCGCGTGGTGGACCTGTTGGCCAGCGATACGCCCGCGCAGGTCTGGGCGAGCTACGGCACCGAATTCATGCTGGTCGCGGCGGCGATCCTTGTGGTGCGCCCGTTGCTGATCGCGGCGGATGTGGCGTTGTTGCACAACACCATCCTGCCGAACTTCGGCACGATGATCCGCTGGCGCGCACATCGACATGTGATCCGCCAGCCGGTGGGCTGGTTCGAGTCCGACTTCGCGGGCCGCATCGCCAACCGCATCATGCAGACCCCCCCGGCGGCGGGAGATGCGGTGTTCCAGACCTTTGATGCGGTGGCCTTCGCATCGGTGACCGTGATCGGCGCGGGGCTGATGCTGGCCGAGGCGGATCTGCGCCTGCTGGCCCCTTTGGTGATCTGGTTCATCGCCTATGCAGGCCTTGTGCGCTGGACGCTGCGCCGCGCCGGGCCTGCCGCGATGGCAAGTTCCGACGCACGTTCTGCCGTGACGGGGCGGGTGGTCGATGCCTATACCAACATCCATTCGGTGAAGCTTTTTGCGCATCACGACGCGGAACTGGACTATGCCAAAGAGGCGATCGAGCATGCCCGCGTGACCTTTCAGAAGGAAATGCGGATCGTCACCAAGATGGACCTGACGTTGACCACGCTGAACGGCTTTCTGATCGTGTCAGTGATCGGGCTGGGGCTGTGGCTGTGGTACGGCGGGGCAGCGACCATCGGCACCGTGGCGGCCGCGAGCGCACTGGTGCTGCGGCTGAACAACATGACCTACTGGGTGATGTGGGCCACCACCGCGCTGGTGCAGGCGCTGGGCGTGGTGGCCGAGGGGATGGAGACGATCACCCATCCGATCGGGCTGGTGGACAGGCCGCAGGCGGCCACGCTGCGGCTGACCGAAGGCGGCATCAAGATTGAAGGTGTGTCGCACCACTACGGGCGCGGGTCGGGCGGATTGCAAAGCGTCAGCCTGACGGTGCGGCCGGGCGAAAGGATCGGTCTGGTTGGACGGTCGGGTGCGGGAAAATCGACGCTGGTCAAGCTGATGCTGCGGTTCTACGACACGGAGGGTGGCCGCATCCTGATCGACGGGCAGGACATTGCAGGCGTGACGCAGGAAAGCCTGCGCCGGGCCATCGGCATGGTCAGCCAGGACTCGAGCCTGATGCACCGGTCGGTGCGCGCCAACATCCTGTACGGCCGCCCCGATGCCAGCGAAGAAATGATGATCGCCGCCGCAAAACAGGCCGAGGCGCATGATTTCATCCTGACGCTGGAAGACCCCGAAGGCCGTACCGGATACGATGCCCAGGTCGGCGAGCGGGGGGTGAAACTGTCGGGCGGGCAGCGGCAGCGGGTGGCGCTGGCACGGGTGATCCTGAAGGACGCGCCGATCCTGATTCTGGACGAGGCGACGAGCGCGCTGGACAGCGAGGCCGAAGCACTGATCCAGGAAACGCTGTTCGGGGTGATGCAGGGCAAGACGGTGATCGCCATCGCGCACCGGCTGTCCACCATCGCCGCGATGGACCGCATCGTGGTGTTGGACGATGGCAGGATTGTCGAGGAAGGCACGCATTCCGGGCTTTTGGCACAGGATGGCCTATATGCAAGGTTCTGGATGCGTCAGTCGGGCGGGTTCATCGGCCTGGAGGACGCCGCCGAATGAAAGCATTGCTGCGACTGGGCGACCTGATCGACGCCTTCCGCCCGGCCGACGGCCCGCCGCCCCAGTCCCTGGGGGCCTTCATGAACTGGGGGCTGAAGGGATCGTGGGCGATGCTCTGGCTGTCGGGCGTGCTGTCGGCCATGTCCGGCGTGTCCGAAGTGGTGTCGGCGCTGTTCATCGGCTGGGTGGTCGATGCCGTCATCTCGTCCGGACCCGAGCGGTTCTTTGCCGACCATGGCACACTGGTCCTGTGGTTTCTGCTGTTCTACCTGGTCTTGCGTCCGTTGTCCTTCGGGGTCGCGGCGGCGGCGAACTCGGTCATCATCGGGCCGAACGTCATGCCTCTGGTCCTGTCGCGCCTGCACCGCTGGACGCTGGGGCAAGCGGTGACCTTCTTTGACAACGATTTTGCCGGGCGTATCGCGCAAAAGCAGATGCAGGCCGCGCGGGCGATCACCGATGTCGCGACCGAAGTCATCAACACCGTCTTCTTCGCGCTGGCATCGGTGATCGGGTCGGTTCTGGTTCTGGTCGCGCTGGACATGCGGCTGGCGGCGGCGCTGGCGGTGTGGCTGGGGGCCTATGTCCTGCTGATCCGGTTCTTCCTGCCACGCATCCGCGAAAACTCGGCTGGCCGGGCATCGGCCCGCGCGATGGTTTCGGGGCAGGTGGTGGATACCATCACCAACATCAAGACGGTGAAGCTGTTCGCCCACGCCGCGTTCGAGGACAAGGTCGCGCTGAAGGCGATGGAGGTGTTTCGCGACCGCAGTCTGGAGTTCGGCGAGATTTCGACGTGGTTCCGCCTGTCACTGATGACGCTGGCGGGTCTGTTGCCGGTGCTGCTGATCGGCGGTTCGGTGTTGTCCTGGCAGCAGGGCCTGACGACGGCGGGGGCCATCGCCTCGGCCGGGGCCATTGCCATGCGGATCGCGCAGATGTCGGGCTGGGTCAGTTTCACCCTGATGTCGATCTACACCAGTGTCGGCGAGGTAGAGGACGGCATGCGCACCATCGCCGTTCCGCACCAGCTTGCCGATGCGCCCGATGCCGTCGATCTGCCGCGCATCAAGGGCGAAGTGCGGTTTGATTCCGCCAGTTTTGGCTATGGCCGGGGGCGTGGCGGGGTCAGCGACATCAACCTGACAATCCGGGCGGGGGAAAAGCTGGGCATCGTGGGGGCCTCGGGGGCGGGCAAATCCTCGCTCGTGTCGCTGCTCTTGCGGCTTTACGATGTGGAACAGGGCCGGGTTCTGGTCGAAGGGCAGGATGTGCGCCATGTCACGCAGGAATCGTTGCGGCGGCAGATCGGCATGGTCACGCAGGAAACCGCTATGTTCAACCGGTCTGCCCGCGACAACATCGCCTACGGCCGCCCCGACGCAAGCGAGGCCGAAATCGTCGCAGCCGCTCGTCAGGCCGAGGCGCACGACTTCATCGAGACGATGCAGGATCACACCGGGCGCAAGGGATATGCGGCCTTTCTGGGCGAACGCGGCGTGAAACTGTCCGGTGGACAGCGGCAGCGGATCGCGCTGGCCCGCGCCTTCCTGAAGGACGCGCCGATCCTTGTGCTGGACGAGGCGACCAGTGCGCTTGACAGCGAGGTGGAGGCCAGCATCCAGGAGGCGTTGAACCGGGTGATGGTGGGCAAGACCGTGCTGGCCATCGCGCACCGCCTGTCGACCATCGCCGCCATGGACCGGATCATCGTTCTGGACGATGGCCGCATCGTCGAGGACGGCACCCATGCCGCGCTGCTGGCCCGCAACGGGCTTTATGCCCGCTATTGGAACCGCCAGTCGGGCGGGTTCATCGGGGCGGACGATGTGAAAGCCGCCGAATGACGCGGGTCCGACCGGCATTGACGACGCACGCACAACCCGCCAAGGCAGGCATCTGACAAGCGGGGCAGACGTGCAACTGACGATCGACAGACTGGGCCACCACGGCGACGGAATCGGGCAGGGCCCGGATGGGCCGGTCTATGCCGCGCAGATGCTGCCCGGCGAGGTGATCGAAGGGGATGTGCAGGGCGACCGGATGCTGTCGCCCCGCATCCTGATGCCCTCGCCCGAACGGGTCCGACCACCCTGCGTGCATGCCCGGACCTGCGGCGGCTGCCTGATGCAGCACGCCGACGACGCCTTTGTCGCGGACTGGAAACAGGGCATCGTCGCGGGCGCGCTGGCGGGGCAGGGGTTGCAGGCACGCTTCCTGCCGATGCACACCTCTCCGCCCAACTCGCGCAGGCGGGCGGTTCTGACCGGGCGGCGCACCAAGGGCGGGGTCCTTCTGGGGTTTCACGCGCGGGGGTCCGATCTGCTGGTCGCGATCCCGCACTGCAAGTTGCTGCACCCTGACCTGATCGCGACCTTCCCCGCGCTGGAGGCGCTGGTGCGCGCGGGCGGCACGCGGACGACCGAACTGGCGCTGACCGTCACACGCAGCCTGGCCGGGCCGGATGTCGCGGTTTCGGGCGGCAAAGAGCTGACCTCCGACCTGCGGATGGACCTTGCGCGGCTGGCCGAAACGCACAACCTGGCCCGGCTGACCTGGGGCGACGAGATGGTCGCCCTGCGTGCACAACCGATGCAACGGTTTGGCGGTGTGCTGGTCACACCGCCGCCCGGCGCGTTCCTTCAGGCCACGGCCGAGGGCGAGGCCGCCCTGCTGCGCGCCGTGGCGCTGGCCATCGGGTCGGCCCGCCACATCGCCGACCTGTTTGCGGGCATCGGCACCTTTGCGCTGCCGATGTCGGAACGGGCGGATGTTCTGGCCGTCGAAGGCGACCCTGCGATGACGTCGGCGCTGGACCGGGCACAGCGCAACGCCACGGGCATGAAACGCATCACCGTGCAGACCCGCGACCTGTTCCGCCGCCCGATGGAACCCGACGAGTTGCGCGGGCTGGACGCCGTGGTGATCGACCCGCCCCGCGCCGGGGCTGAGGCGCAGACCGAACGGTTGGCGGCGGCGCGCGTGCCGCTGATCGCGTCGGTGTCGTGCAACCCGGTGACCTTTGCCCGCGATGCCCGCCTTCTGACCGGTGCGGGATACAGGCTGGACTGGGTGCAGGTGATTGACCAGTTCCGCTGGTCCGCGCATGTCGAACTCGCCGCCCGGTTCGTGCTGGATGCGCCATAGGTCACAGAGCCGTGAGGCCGTCCCGTCTATGCAAATCGCCATTGTTTCGGTACACGCAAAGAAAAAGGTACGGGCAGGCGATGGCATTTTTTCGGGTTGTGGTTCTTCTTGTCATGGCTTTTGGCCTGACGGCCTGCGGGTCCAAGTTCAAGGGGTACAGCGGCCCCCGCGTGACCCTGGTCGAGGTGGATAAATCAGACCGCAAGATGTATCTGCTGCACAAGGACAAGGTTCTGAAAACCTACGACATCGCGCTGGGGTTTGCGCCGACGGGGCACAAGCAGTTCGAAGGCGACGGAAAGACGCCGGAAGGCAGCTATTTCATCAGCCACCGCAACCCGGATTCCACCTACCATCTGTCGCTGGGCATCTCGTACCCCAACCACAACGACCTTGCCTTTGCGGCCGCTGCCGGAAAGCGGCCCGGTGGGGATATCTTCATTCACGGTGCGCCGAACGGCCGCCCCGACCGGCGCGACTGGACGGCGGGCTGCATCGCCGTGACAGACCGCCAGATGGAGCGGATCTATGCCATGGTCAAACCCGGCACGCCGATCAACATCCGGCCTTGATCCGGGTCAGGAACCGGTAATCAGCGTCCACCAGATCTTGCCCTGCGGTTCCTGAAACCAGGCAAAGCCGATCGTCCGCGCGGCCGGGTCAAGGATCACGTCGCGGGTGTCGGGCTGACCCATCCATGCCGACAGCGTTTCCAGCTCTGTCTGGTAGGTTTCCGAAATCAGCTCACCCTGCAGCCGCCCGGTGAAGCCCACCCGCTGCACCCGCTGCAACGGCGACGACCCGTCCGACCCGAAATGCCAGGGGCGGTTCTGCACCGACATGTCGCGTGAATGGGTGGCCGCAGCCGCATTCAGCGCCGCATCAAAGGCAAGCGGGCTTGCCCCCTTTGCCGCGCGCAGGGCATTGACCGAGTCGAGCAGACGGAACGGAATCTGCGCTGCTGTTGCCGGGTTGATGGTGTAGACCGTGGGCAACGGCTTTCCATCCGACCCGAGGGCCGGCCCTTGCGACGTCGAAGCACAGGCTGAAAGAATCGCCGCGCCGCCCAATAGCAGAACCGTCCGTCTGTTCATCACAAATCCACCTACATCGAGCCCCAGAGTGCGCCCCAAGTCTCGTCCTTACCGTTTGCCTTCGGTTTATCCAAGTCCCGGCGGATCACGCGTCGTCAATGTGCGCTGCTCCGCCGAATGACGGCTGTTTGAATTGCAGGCAAGGCCGCAACATTGTAAGAAAACTGCCACTTGATGCCAAGGAGACCACAAATGTCTGCCGACAAGATTTCGCGCCTTGATCGCCGATCCTTTCTTGCGGCGGGTGTCGCCGGTGCGGTTGCCCTGCCCGCGTTCGGGGCCTTTGCCCAGGACGGCAGCACCGAATTCGAAGCCCCCGTGCGCAACAATTTCTCCAGCTTCCGGATGCTGGATTGGCAGAACTACTTCGACAACACCCGCAACGGGGCCATTCTGGTCGACATCACGTCGCGCGCGCTGCATTTCTGGTCGGAAGATCAGTCTGTCTACCGCCTGTATCCGACGTCGGTCCCGCTGACCGAGGATCTGACACGCAAAGGCCGTACAGAGGTTGTGCAGAAGGTCGAAAATCCGACATGGCGGCCCACCGCGTCGATGAAGGCCCGCCATCCCGAATGGCCCGACGAGGTTCCCGGCGGTTCGCCGGAAAACCCGCTGGGCGTGCGGGCCTTGTATCTGTCATGGACCTATTACCGCATCCACGGCACGCATGACACGCGCAAGATCGGCCGCCGGTCCTCCAGCGGATGCGTTGGTCTTTACAACGAACACATCCTTGAATTGTTCGGCTACGCCCGGGTCGGCACACAGGTGTTGCTAATTTGACGACATGACGGCATCGCTGTGGCGGACCGCCTGACACCAGATTGCAATTGGCTGTTCAAGCTGGTTATGCAGGGATCACGAGGATCAGGCTTGGGTGCATACCATCGCCTCTGCGAAACTCGGTGGTATGCAATAACTGGAGGTTACTTATGAAGAAACTTGCGCTCGCAGCCGTTCTGTCGGTTGCCGCTTCGACCGCATTCGCCGGTGGCGTTGCTGAACCGATCATGGAAGAAACCGTTGTTGCTGCCCAGACGTCTTCGTCGGCTGGCGGCATCATTGTTCCGCTGCTGCTGCTGCTGGTTGTCGCCGCAGTCGTCTCGGCTGACTGAACTCGGCCCTACATGGAAAAAGGCGGCAGCTTCGTCTGCCGCCTTTTTCTTTTGCCAAAAGCCGTGTTCGACCTGCCGGGGTCAGACCCAGCCGGCCAGATTTTCAGTGATCACCTGCACCAGCGCGGTCACATGGGCCGGATCATCATTCAGGCAGGGAATGTAGGTAAACACTTCCCCCCCCGCATGTTCGAACGCCTCGCGGATTTCGCCGTTGATCTCTTCCAGCGTCTCGATGCAGTCGGCAGAAAATGCCGGTGCCATTACTGCAATCCGTTTCTTTCCGGCGCGCGCCAGATCCGCCACATGTTCCACGGTATAGGGCTTGAGCCATTCCTCGGGGCCGAACACCGACTGGAAGGTCGTGTCGATCGCGCCCCTGTCCCAGCCCAGCCGTTCGCGCAGCAACCGCGAGGTCTTGGCGCACTGGCAATGGTATGGATCGCCTGACATCAGATAGCGCTTGGGCATTCCGTGATAGCTGGCCACCAGCACGTCCGGCCGATGGTCCAGCGCCGCATAGGCCCGCTCTACCGACTGCGCGAGCGCGTCGATGTAGGCCGGATGTTCGAAATACTCTGCCACCGTCCGCGCGGCGGGCTGCCGCTTTTCCTGCATCAGGGCGCGAAAGAATTCGTCATTCGCAGTGGCCGAAGTGGCACCCGCGTAATGCGGGTAAAGCGGAAAGAACAGGATCTTCTCGCACCCCGCCTCGACCATCGCCTGCACCTTTGACCGAGTCGAAGGATTGCCATAGCGCATGCAGAAATCGACCATCACCGTGTCGCCGTGCAAATCCGCGATCTGTGCGGCGATGGCCGCAGTCTGGGCCCGCGTGATGGTCATCAGCGGGCTTTCGTTCTTTTCCTCGTTCCAGATCAGCTTGTAGTTCGCGCCGCTGGTGAACGGCCGCTTCGTCAGGATGATCAGCTGCAACAGCGGCTGCCATTTCCACGACGGATAGTCGATCACCCGCTTGTCCGACAGGAACTCGTTCAGATAGCGACGCATCGACCAGTAGTCGTGGTTGTCGGGCGTGCCGAGGTTGGCCACCAGAACACCGATTCTGGCCCGCCGGACCGGCGGGTGGGTGGCGGGGGCGTGGGCCAGCCGCGCGGTTCCTGCGGTCACCACTGTCGATTGCGTCGAATCCAACATGCGCTTGGTCTTTCCAGAACTAATCAGCGGGACATAAGGGTTCCGGCACCGGGGTCAACTGCCCGCGGTGTCTCTCGGCGGCGGCGGATGGGAAAGCGCCTCTGCCAGCCGCACCTGTGCCGATCCCGGCCGCAGGGGTTTCTGCTGACTGTCATGCGGGGCCCAGCCAGTCAGGGCAATGATTTCGAACGTTGCAGGAATCCGCCCGTCTTTCAGAAAGGCCGCGCGATAGATCGCGTCAGCGCGGGCGAACATGGCGGCCCGTGTCGGATGGCGTACCCGACCGGCCAGCGCGTTGGCCTCGCCCATCGCCCGCAGGTCGCGCATCAGATGCCAGATGTCGCGGTACAGGACCCGCCGCACAAAACTGTCCGCAACGGGCAGCGCCAGACCGGCCCGCTGCAGCAAACCGCCCAGATCGCGGATTTCCGCCATCGGCAGAACGCGCGGCGACAGGCCGCCCGTCACTTCGGTCTCCGCCTGCGCCAGCGATGACCGCAATTCGTGCAGGGTCTGCCCGCCGAAAGTCAGCGCCAGCAGCAAACCGTCGGGCTTCAGGGCGCGACGGCACTGCACCAGTTGTCCCACCGGGTCATTCGCCCAATGCAGCCCCAGCGCATGGATCACAAGGTCGTGAGAGTGCTCGGCAAGGTCCAGCACCTCTGCATCGGGCACGATGCGGGCGCCGGGCAGACCCGCCCGCCACAGCTCGGCGAAAGGCGTCACGACGGCGGGCGCGGTAAACACTTTGTTAACCTCGGCCAGTCTTTCCTGAACATCGGCCAGCGCCTCTGCCTGCAGGAAGGGGTCGCTGGCGCGGGTCCGGTTACGGGCCAGCGCGGCAAGGTCGGTCAGGATCGGCGGGTTCTGCATGCCGGGACGATAGGAGGACATGTTGCGAATGCAAGCCGCGCTGCATCTGATCTATCCGCCGCAGTGCCTGTCCTGCGGCGAGATCGTGACGTCGGACTTCGGCCTGTGCGGGCCATGCTGGCGCGAAACGCCGTTTGTCACCGGCCTAGTCTGCGATCTGTGCGGTGTGCCGCTGCCCGGAACCGACGATGGCCATCCGGTGCACTGCGATGACTGCCTGACCATCGCCCGACCGTGGAGCCGGGGCCGTGCCGCTCTGCTGTACCGCGACAATGCGCGGCATCTTGTGCTGGCGCTGAAGCATGGGGACCGGCTGGACCTTGCGCATCCGGCTGCGGGCTGGATGTACCGGGCTGCGCAACCCATCTTGCTGCCCGGAATGCTGGTCGCCCCGGTGCCGCTGCACTGGCTGCGCCTGATCCGGCGGCGCTTTAACCAGTCGGCGCTTCTTTCGCGCGGCGTGGCGCGGCTGGCGCGGCTGGATCATTGCCCCGACCTGCTGGTCCGGCCCCGCTTCATCGGCTCGCAGGACGGACGCGACCGGGACGGGCGGTTTTCCAACATGTCGGGTGCCGTGGCGGTGCACCGCCGCCGCGCCCATCGGGTGGAAGGGCGGCATGTCCTGCTGGTCGATGACGTGATGACTTCGGGCGCGACACTGGCCGCCTGTGCCGAGGTCTGTGTGGCGGCCGGCGCCAAAGGCGTGTCGGTTCTGGTGCTGGCCCGCGTTGCGAAGGACGGCTAAATCCCTATAGTTGGCGCAACGTCACAGGATTTGCCCATGAAACCCGTCGAAATCTATACCACCCCGTCATGCCCCTATTGCCATGCCGCAAAGCGCCTTCTGACGAAAAAGGGTGTGGCCTATGTCGAAACCGACGTATCACGCGACCCTACGCTGCGTCAGGCGATGACCGAACGGTCCGGTGGCGGACGGACCGTGCCGCAGATCTTCATCGGCGGCGTGCCGGTGGGGGGCAGCGACGACCTGCACGCGCTGGACCATGCCGGCCGTCTTGACGCGATGCTGGCGGACTGACGATGCGCGCAGGGCTGGTGCAACTGTCGGTCACCGATGATCCCGCGGCCAATCTGCTGGAAACCGTGGCGCTGGTGCGTGCGGCGGCAGCGGGCGGTGCCGGATTCGTGCTGACCCCGGAATGCACCAACCTGCTGTCGTCGAACCGTGACCATCAGCGCGCCACCCTGCATCCGCAGGCAACCGACCCCACCCTCGCCGCCCTGCGGGACGAGGCGCGGGCGGCGGGCATCTGGCTGCTGATCGGCTCGCTGGGCCTGAAGACCGATGACCCGGACGGGCGGTTTGCCAACCGCAGCCTGATGATCGCCCCCGACGGTGCCATCGCGGCGACCTACGACAAGATCCACATGTTCGACGTCAACGTGTCCGAGACCGAGGTTTACCGCGAATCGGCCGCCTACCGCCCCGGCACGCAGGCGGTCGTGGCCGATACGCCGCTGGGGCGTATCGGGATGACCGTCTGTTACGATGTCCGCTTTCCGCAACTGTACCGCCGCCTTGCCAAGGCGGGCGCGCATATCCTGACCGTGCCGGCCGCGTTCAACCACATCACGGGTGCTGCGCATTGGGAAACCCTGCTGCGGGCCCGCGCGATCGAGACGGGCTGTTTCGTGCTGGCCCCGGCGCAGACCGGCTTTCACCCCGAAACGCTGACCGGGGGTAAGGGCCGCAACACCCACGGCCATTCGCTGGCCATCGCCCCGTGGGGCGAGGTGATTGCCGATGCCGGCACCGAGCCGGGTGTGACCTTTGCCGAGATCGACCTTTCCGCCGTCGACCGCGCCCGCGGCCGCGTGCCCAGTCTGACCCATGATCGCGATTTCACCGGACCATGAGCCCGGACCGGCCCGTCGACAGGATCGCCGAACGGACCGAAGACATCGCGGTGGCGCTGTTCGGCGAGTTGTTCATGGCCGACCAGCTTGCCCGAAACCGCATCTCGAAGGCGCTGCCGAAGGGCATGCAACTGTCGCACTTCTCGGTGCTGAACCATCTGGCGCGGGCAGGCGATGAACGGACCCCCGCGCAACTGGCGCGCGCGTTTCACGTCACGCGTGGCGCGATGACCAACACTCTGGCGCGTCTGGAGTGGGCCGGGCACATCCATGTCCGCCCCGACTGGGACGATGCGCGCCGCAAGTTCGTGGCGATCAGCCCGTCGGGGCGCGCGGCGCGCGATGCGGCGGTGCAGGTTGTCACGCCGGTGATCGCCGATGTCGTCACTGCTCTGGGGGCTGCGCGGGTGCGGGCGCTGCTGCCGGTGTTGCGCGAACTTCGCGTCCGGCTGGAGGGGGAAGAGTGACCGTTCTGGTCACCGGATCGGCGGGGCGGCTTGGGTGGCTGCTGCGGCTGGCCTGGGCGGGCGCGGCGGGTGGGCTGCCGGTGCTGTGGACGGCGCGGAAACCGGGGCCGGGGCTGACCGGCTGGGACATCGGGCGCGATGCGCCCCCCCAGATGCCGCGGGGGGCGATCCTGCTGCATCTGGCGGGCGTGGTCGGCGGAGACGGTGCGCGCCTGCCGCTGAATGCAGCCGTGACGCGCGAGGTGTGCCGGGCCGCGGCGCAGGCGGGGGCGGGCCATGTGTTTGTCGCGTCGAGTGTCGCGGTCTATCGGCCGGGTCCGTCCGATCTTGCCGAAACCGCCCCCCCCGATCCGGCCAGTCCCTATGGCGCGGCCAAGCTTCAGGCGGAAGTTGCGGCGCGGCAGGTCCTTGCCGAGTCCGCAATGCCCGGCCTGACGATCCTGCGAATCGGCAATGTCGTCGGGGCCGATGCCCTTCTGGGCCGGGCGGGACCGGCCACGCTCGACCCCGTGGCGGGCCAGCCGGGGGGGCCGCTGCGGTCGTACATCGGGCCGGGACGACTGGCGTCGGTCCTTGCTGCCCTGATCGACCTTGCGCATCGCGGCCACCGCCTGCCGGCGACGCTGAACCTTGCCGAACCCGGCGTGGTCGCCATGGCCGATCTGTTGACGGCCGCAGGACGCGACTGGCAGTTCGGCCCGCCCAATGCGCAGGTCGTGCCGCGTGTGGGCGTTGATACCCGCGCCCTGCAGCATCTGGTGCCGATGCCCGCAGCGACGCCCGCCGGACTGGTGGCTGACCTTGCGCAGTTCAGGGGTCGCTGGCCTTGACCCCGGCCAAACGCGCCATGGACCTGATGTGTGCCCTCGGCCTGATGGCACTTCTGGCCGTGCCGTTCAGCCTTGTCCTGTTGGCCCTGCTGGCGATCGAGGGTCGGCCGCTGTTCTATGTGGCCGAAAGGATGCATGCACCCGGCAAGCCTTTTCGCCTCTGGAAATTGCGCACGATGCGTCCGTCTTCACAGAACGGCGGGGTGTCGGGGGGCGACAAGGCGGATCGGATCACCCGCACGGGCCGATTTCTGCGCCGAACCCGGCTGGACGAGGTGCCGCAGCTTTGGAACGTCGTGCGCGGTGACATGAGCTTTGTCGGCCCGCGCCCGCCGCTGCGAAGCTATGTCGAACGGTTTCCCGACCTGTATGCGCAGGTGCTGCAAAGCCGCCCCGGAATCACCGGCCTCGCCACGTTGATGTTCCACCGGCACGAAGAAATCCTGCTGGCCGCCTGCCACACTCCGGCAGAGACAGACGCGGTCTATTCCCGCCGCTGCGTTCCCCGCAAGGCCGCCCTGGACCTGATCTATCAGCGTCGGCGCAACGTCTGTTTCGACCTGATCCTGATGGTCCGGACGCTGCAACCGCGTGCGCGTCGCAGGAAAATCCGCCCGGCGGCAAAGGGTGCGTCGCGCAAGGTCCCGCCGACGCCATGACGATGCGCTTGCAGCGACACGGATTCGTGATCTATGTTGCATCGCAGAAACGCTATCAATCTTGTGTGTCAGGTCTTTTGCTGTCGCGCCGGGCTGCCTTGAATGACAGGGCTGAGGGATTTCCATGAAGGCATTTCGCAGTCGTCTTTTTGCAGCGGTCAACTTTCTCTCAAGGCGGCAGAAGCAGTCCGCCCTGTTGATCGTCGATATCCTGATCGCGCCCCTGGCACTGCTGATCACGTGCCAGCTGATGTACAACACGTTGTTTCCCAAGTTCTATATTGCGCAGATTTGGCAGCTTTTCCTGATCATGCCGGTGATAGCTGCCCTGCTGTCATCTTCGCTGGGCATTCCGAAGATCAAGCTCAAGGCCTATGAATCCATCGCCGTGCTGACGACCGGCCTGCACAGCGTTCTGCTTGCGGTGGCCTTGCTGGGTCTGCGCGAAATGAACGTGGCACCGCTTCCCATGGCCAGCGTGATTCTGTTCGCCCTGATGTTCTTCCTGCTGTCGGTCGCCGCAAGGGTGCTGATGTTGCGGGCCTATCTGTGGGTGTTGCGTCTGGGTCAACCCAGATGCCGGGTGCTGATCTACGGGGCGGGCACCACCGGGCTGCAACTCGCGGCGGCGCTGAAATCGCATGACACCATCGTTCCGATGGCGTTCATCGACGACAACAAGTCGTTGCACTACACTGCAATTTCCGGATTGCGGGTGTTTCCGGTCGACCGGATCGAGCATGTGGTGCGCGACCGCGACATCGACCGGGTGATCCTTGCCATGCCGTCGGCCTCGCCGGCCAAACAGTCGCAGATCGCCCGCCGCCTGCAGACACTCGGGCTGGACGTGTTCTCGGTTCCGTCGTTTTCGCAGCTGATCGGCACCGAAGCTCTGGTCGACAATCTGTCGCCGATCAATCCGGGCAAGTTCCTTGGCCGCAAACAGATGGACGATACGCTGCCGGACGGGTCGCAAACCTATGCCGGCCGGAACATCCTGGTGTCAGGGGCGGGCGGGTCGATCGGGTCGGAGATATGTCGCCAGCTTCTGTGCTACAAACCCCGCCGCATCGTGCTGTTCGAAGTGTCCGAGATCGCGCTTTACAACATCGACCGCGAGTTGACGGAACTCGCGGAAAATTCGGGGGTAGAGATCGTGGCCGTGCTTGGCACCGTCACTGATTCGCGGATTGTCCGGATGGTGATGGCCGAGCAGGCTGTCGAAGTGGTGATTCATGCGGCAGCCTACAAACATGTGCCTCTTGTAGAGGCAAACCCGATTGCCGGGCTTGCGAACAACGTTCTGGGCACCCGCACCCTTGCCGACGCGGCCGAGGCGGCGGGCGTCGGACGTTTCATCTTCATCTCGACCGACAAGGCGGTCAGGCCGACCAACATCATGGGCGCGTCAAAGCGGCTGGCGGAACTGGTCATTCAGGATCATGCCAAGCGGTCGCGCAAAACCGTGTTCTCGATGGTCCGGTTCGGCAATGTTCTGGGGTCGTCGGGGTCCGTCATCCCGCTGTTCCGCGAACAGATCGCGCGGGGCGGGCCGGTCACGGTCACCCACGAGGATGTGACGCGTTATTTCATGACGATCTCCGAAGCGGTGCGTCTGGTCCTTCTGGCGGCGTCGTTTTCGCAGCCCGATCCGCAGAACGGCGGCGATGTCTTTGTCCTCGACATGGGCAAGCCGATCCGCATCCGCGATCTGGCCGAACAGATGATCCGCGAGGCCGGCTATACCGTCCGCAGCGAGCAGACGCCGGACGGCGATATCGACATCACCGTCATCGGCCTGCGTCCGGGTGAAAAGATGCACGAGGAACTGCTGATCGGCGAGGGGCTCTTGACCACGCCGCACCCCAAGATCCTGCGCGCCCGCGAACGCAGCCTTTCCGAGTTGCAGATGGCCAGCGCCCTGCAATCCCTGCGCTTTGCGGTTGCAACCGGCGATGCCGAGGGCGCGCGGGCGGTCGCTGCAACCTACGTCGAAGGGTTCGGTCCGGCGACGCAGGCCGCCCCGCCAAAGGTCGCCATCTCCGAACGCACTCCGACGCTGGCATCCTGACCGCAGGGAAGCGCAGTGAGGCTTCCCGGTCATAGCCGCACATCTTCGGGGATCAAGCGAGCAAATCCCGTTGTGTCGGCGGCGCAAGGCCTTACACTGTCTCCGATTGAAACAGGCGGACCCAACGTGAAAAAAACCTTGCGCCAGATCGTCCTGTTGGGGACAGCTATGCTTGGTGTCATGGCGGACGGCCGGTATGCGGCGGCGCAGGACAATCCCAGCCTCAACCTTTATGGCACGACCGGCCTGATCGACATGCCCACGGCGGAACCGCAGAAAGACGGCTTTCTGTCATTCAGCATGTCCTACTTCGGCCCGATCCGCCGCAACACGCTGTCGTTCCAGATCACCCCGCGCCTGTCGGGCAGTTTCCGCTACATGGGCGTCGAGGACTGGGCGGCAAACTGCGGTGCGCCGGGCAATGAGTGCGATCTGGCGATCAACGATTATCCGACCTACTACGACCGCGCGTTCGACCTGCGCTATCTGATCGTCAAGGAAGGTCGTTATGTTCCGGCGGTGACCATCGGATTTCAGGATTTCATCGGCACCGGCCTGCAATCCGCCGAATACATTGTGGCAACCAAGAACGTCACGCCGCGCGTGAAGGTGACAGCGGGTCTTGGCTGGGGTCGTCTGGGCACGAACAACCCGATTGGCGCGCCCTTCGGCAGCCGCCCGCCCGTCGCGGGGGGGGACTCGCTGCTGGTCAATACCGCCCAATGGTTCAAGGGCGATGTGGCACCGTTTGGCGGGATCGAATGGCAGATCAATGACAAGTGGGGGGTCAAGGCCGAATACTCGTCAGACGCTTATCTCGAAGAGTCAGTGAAGCGGGAAACGTTCGAGATCAACAGCCCCTTCAACTTCGGGATCGAGTATCAGCACAGCAACACCACGCGCCTTGGGCTTTACTACCTTTACGGCTCTGAGATCGGCTTTTCCGCGCAGTTGATCCTGAACCCCGCGCAGCGCCCGATGGGTGGCGTTTCTGGAACCGGACCCAACCCGGTGAAGCCGCGCCCCACCCGTGCCGCCGATCCCGAGGCATGGGAAACCGACTGGGTTTCGCAGCCGGACGCCCGGCAGATTCTGATCACCAACATCAATTCCCGCATCAGCCGCGACGGCATGGTCGTCGAGGCGCTGGCGGTGACGGCCACCAAGGTGCAGGTGCGAGTCCGCAACACCCGGTTCGACGCCGAGGCGCAGGCCATCGGCCGCGTCGCGCGAACCATGTCCGATGTGATGCCGGCCTCGGTCGAGGTGTTCGAGATCATCCCGGTGGTGAACGGCATTCCGGCGTCGATGGTCACGGTCCGCCGGTCGGATCTTGAAGCGCTCGAGTTTTCGACCGATGCCGCCGACCAGATGCGCAACCGCATCCGGATCAGCGATGCCGGACGACCGATGGACGGATTGGTGTTCACACCGGAACTTTACCCCAAGTTCAACTGGTCGCTGGCACCCTATGTCCAGTTGCGCCTGTTCGACCTTGACGAACCGGTGCGCGCGGACTTCGGGCTGCGGCTTTCGGCCAACTACCAGTTGGCACCCGGGCTTGTTCTGTCGGGCACCATCACCAAGAAGCTGACCGGCAACCTGGATGAACCGCCGCCGCAAGTCGCTTCGGTTCTGCCTCCGGTCCGGTCCGAGGGAAACCGCTATGATGCGCTGGGCGATCCGGCCCTTGAACGGCTGACCCTGGCCTACTACACGCGCCTGTCGCCCGACCTTTATGGCCGCGTGACACTCGGCTATCTGGAGCGGATGTTCGGCGGCATTTCGACCGAGGTTCTCTGGAAACCCGTGGGCGGCCGCTTTGCCCTGGGGGCAGAACTCAACTATGTCGCGCAAAGAAACCCTGATCAGTTTTTCGGTTTCGACCACTACGACTATGAAGTCGCGACCGGGCATGTTTCGGGCTATCTGGATCTGGGCAAAGGCTATCTGGCGCAGGTCGACGTGGGTCGCTACCTGGCGGGGGATGTCGGGGCAACCTTCTCGCTGGACCGCGAATTCGCGAATGGATGGAAAGTGGGTGCCTTCGCCACGTTCACCGATGTGGCGCCCGAAGATTTCGGGTCCGGTTCGTTCGACAAGGGCATCCGCGTGGCGGTTCCGCTCAACTGGCTGACGGGCGAGCCGTCGCGCCAGACCAAAGGCCTGACGCTGCGGCCGTTCGGTCGGGACGGGGGGGCGCGGCTGGATGTTCAGGGTCGGCTGTACGACACGGTGCGCGATTACCACCAGTCCGGCATCGACAGCCAATGGGGAAGGTTCTGGAAATGATGCGTCTTCCCGTCTTGCGCCACACCGCGGCAGCAATGTGCTCCGCCGCACTTCTGGCGGGCTGCGGCAGTGGAACCGATCTTGAACCGGGTGCGCGCCTTTTGACAACAATCGGGGCCCTGGCGGCGACCCGGATGATGAGCGGGACTGCCGAGCCTGACGCGCCGACCTCGGACTTGGAGACGCGCAGGGCCTTTGAAGAGGCGGGCCAGAGGATTCTGCAGGTCGAGGTGGACGACCCGGAAGCCCTGCTTTTCCTTGCCCCGGTCACGCAGAATCAGGGCATCACCACCTGGGTCAGCAACGAACGAATCAACCTGTCGACACGGGACGGCGTGATCCTTGCGACCCGTGGGTTCGGGTCCGATCTGATGTCTTCCACCGTTCCGTCAGCCGCCCTGATCGGGCGCGGATCGGGCAGCCATGACCGTTTGCACGTGTATCTCGATGGCGGAGACCAGACACAGAAGTACACATACACCTGCAGCGTGGCAACAGTCGGTTTGCAGACGATTGCCGTGCTTGGCCTAAGCTATCCCACTCGTCACATTACAGAAACCTGCGTCGGCAAGTTGGGCACCTTCACCAACCTTTACTGGTTTCAAGGGGCAAGGATCCGCCAATCTGTCCAGTACCTCGTTCCGGACGGCAAGATGCTGAAGGTCTCTGCCATCATCGATTGATCCTTCGCTGTGCAAGGCATTGGTTGCCGTGGCACGGCAGTCGGGTGCTGCAAAATCGGGCTGATTGCGCTGTTCGGGCGACAGTTTGTGCCGATGATGCGGGACTGTGCCGAGTTTCATCTTTCGATGTACCCGCGATTGTGCTACTCCTTCGATATAACTAAGGAGTGCGAAAATGAAAAAAACTGCTATTTTGATGGCCGCGACTGTTTTGGTAGCACTCTCTGGTGCTGCTCATGCCGGTGGGCCGCTCCAGACCCAAACGGAAAAGCCCGTTGTGGTTGCGAAGACGCCCAAAAGCAAGGGCGGTTTGCTGATCCCCCTGATCGGCCTTGGTGGTGCCGCCGCAGCCGCCGCGCTGTTCGGCACCGAGTCTTCCTCGGGCAGCCACGGCTCGAACATCGACAGCTGATCGGCGGTCGTGAACTGAAGGCGGGGCCCGGTCTTCTGCCGGGCCCTGTTTCATAAATTTGTTCAGCGTTTGCGCCGCACTGTTGCCAAATTGCAATTTCAAGACCTGCACATTCAAGTTTTCGCGTCTTAATGGCGGTTGGCGGCTTCTCGCTGAAACGGTTTCATGTTAGAAACAGATTGGAAACATCCTATTGGGAGTACTCAAATGAAAAAGATCGCGATGCTGTTGTCGGGCCTGTCTCTGGCCGCTTTCGCGTCCACGGCTCACGCTGGTGGCCCGGTCGTCGTCCAGGATGATGCGCCCGTCGTCGTGACCGGCAAGCCCGGTTCGCGCGGTGGCATCGTCATCCCGCTGTTGCTCCTGCTCGTGGTCGGCGCTGCAATTGCCAGCGGCAACGACGATAACAACGACAACGGCGAAAACCTGGAATAAGGCGCGCGACGCGCAGGCGTCGTGATCCGGTTTCATGAGATTCCGAGGCGCGTTCAGCGCCTCGGCCCTACCATTAAAGGCCGCCGCATTTGATGCGGCTCTTTCCAATTCCGCCCCGCATCGCGGCGGCTTTGCTGAAACTCTATCGCCGCACCGAACAGGCGAACCTGGACCTGATTTCGGCAGGCGTCGCCTTTTATGGATTCCTGGCCATCTTTCCCGGCGTTGCAGCCGTGATCGCCATCTGGGGGGCCCTGTCGGACCCCGGCTTGATCCGAACGCAGATCGGACTTCTTGATGAAGTCCTTCCCCCTGATGCCTTTGCCCTGATCCTTGACCAGGTCGAAGCCTTGCTGGCGGTCAGCAAACGCGGCATCGGCTGGGCCACCCTGTTTTCAACCCTTTTTGCGCTGTGGTCCGCCCGTGCAGGAGTCGCCGCCCTGATGCGCGGACTGAATGCCGTGCACGGCCTGCCCAACCGCACCGGCCACTGGCACCAGTTGCGGGCCATGGTGATGATGCTGGCGCTGGTGGGTCTGGTGCTGGGGGCGATGCTGCTGTCGATCGTGCTACCGCTTCTCGCCCAGGTCGTCCCGGCCATCGCGCGCGGGATGACCACGATGCAGCAGGTCAATCAGCTTCTCGGGCTTGGCATGGCGGTGCTTGCCGTGGCCTTTGCCTACCGGTTCGGGCCCAACCACCTGAAAGCGCCGCCCTTGTTCACCTGGGGGCTTCTGGTGGCGGTCGTGCTGTGGGGCATCTCGGCGCGCGGGTTCATGCTGTATCTGGAGAATTTTCCGGCTTACAACCGGATTTACGGGTCCATCGGGGCGGTTGCGGCGCTTTTGATGTCGCTTTACGTCAGCGCGTTTGCCTTGTTGCTGGGGGCTGCGGTCGACGCCGAACGGGCGCGGCAGAAACGTCAGTAATCCCGTTCCAGAAAAATCCCGATCCCGCTGCTGCCGTCCGACCCCGACCCGGCCTTCAGCGTGATATGGCGCGCCACGTCCAGATTGAGGTCGATGCGGCTTTCGCCATCCTGATCGACCGTGACTTCAGTATAGATCTTTTCCGTCAGGTACTTGCCTGCCGTCACCGATGCGGCACCCGTCACCGCGTCCGTCTGCACGTCCAGATTGTCCAGACCGATACCGCGCCGCAGCCGGCTTACCAGCCCCTCGCCGCCGCGCCCGGCCAGATTGGCAACCGCCCCGGCAAGCTGTGCCGCCTGAAAGGCCGACAGGTTCTGCAACCCCTGCCCGAACAGCAGCCGCGCCAGAACCTCCTCTTCGGGCAGATCGGGCGTCGAGGTAAAACTGACCACCGGGTCGGTTGCCGGGCCTTCGATCTGCACGCTGGTCACATATCCATCGCCTTCGGATGACGCGAGCACGCTGAGAAACGGCACCAGCGCGCCTTCCAACTGCAGACGCGCGCGGGTCAGGTCCAGCCTGCGCCCCAGAATGTCCAGCCGCCCGCGGATCAGGTCGAACGCCCCGAAGGGCACGATGGCCGCGGTCGTTCCGGTCAGCGTCAGTTGCCCACCGACTTCGGCATCCAGACCACGCCCCCGTATGAACACCCGGTTCGGGGCCGAAATCACCAGATTCAATCCGAAGGCCCGGCTGGCCTGCACGCCCGCCGAAACCGCTTCGCCCAGCAACCCGGCGCGGACCCGCGTGGCGCGAACCGCCGCAGGCTCTTGCAGATGCACCAGTCCCGGCAGATCGGCAGACCCGCCGAACCCCGTGGACGGAATGCGCAGTTCGGTCTCGGTCAAGGCCAGCCGCCCGGCAATCAGCGCACCCCCTGCCAGCGGCCCGTCAATCGTCAGCGCCCCGTTCACCGTCGTCTCGTAAAGGTCCGGATCGCGCAGCGTCACCTGCGACAGATCGACGGCCAGCGCGGCGGGGTTGGGATTGGTCAATCCGACCGATCCCCGCACTGCGAGGTTGCCGCCGCTGGAAACCGATGCGGTCGCCTCGATCCGTGCCGACCCATTGCCCAGAACGGCCTGTGCCGCCACGTTTTCCAGCGCGAAGTTCTGCGTCGGATCGGCAATCCGCCCGTTGTCCAGCGCCACGGTCCCACTCAGCGACCCCAGCGCAAGCGGACCCTGCAACGCAAGGTTCATGCGAAGGCTGCCGGATACGACGCGCGGATCGATGAAGGCGTTTGCCAGGGCGGCCTGTGCCGTGCCGGTGATTGTCAGATTGGCAGTCGCCCCGTTGATCCGGCCCGCAACCGCCGCGTCGATCTGCCCGGGACCAGTGCCGCGCAGGTCCAGAACCATACCGTTGCCATCGTCGACCGCCGTTCCGCTGACCACCAGCGCGCCCGGAAACTCGGGCAGCAGGATACCGAGGTTTGCCAGTCGGGCCTGCAGGGTGACGGTGCTGACCCCGCCGCCGACCGTGCCTTGCGCGGCCACCCCGACCTGCGGGTTGTCGATGGTGATCTGTTCAACCTCCACGCCGGCGACAGTCAGAAGAACGGCGGCCACCACAGTGCTGTCGCCCTGCAGCAACCGGTCCGCCTGCGTCTGCCCGATGGCCAGACCCTGCCCCCGCCCGTCCAGCGTGATCCGGTCGCCCAAAAGCCGCACCTGTCCGGTCAGACTGCCGCGATACCCTGCCCCCAGCACCGAAAGATCGCCCAGCCGGATATCTGCGGTCACATCGTTCGCCGCCGTCGCCAACCGCCCGCGTGCCGTCACGTCCAACTGATTTCCCGTCAGCCGCACATCGCGCAGCGTGGTGCCCGTTTCATCCCGCAGCACCGACGCATCGATCCGCGCCTCGCCCCGCAACAACCCGTCGAGCTGCGCGATCCCCGACTGCAGGTTTGTCCCGACCACCTCGGTCGTCACGTCGAACGCACCGGACAAGGGGCTGCCCGCACCCTGTACCCCGATCCGACCGGCCCCGGCCAGCGGTTGCCCCGCCAGGGCCGAAAAGCGCGACAGGTCGTCGAACACGACCTCGGCCGTTCCTTCCGCAACCAGGCCATCTTCAAGACCCTGCACCGATCCGCCCAGCGTCAGGTCGTAATCCTCGCCCTGCACGACCAGCCGCGACAGCCGCGTCTCGCCGTCGCCCTGCTGCCAGTGTCCCAGCGCCGTCCCGCTGATCTCGGGCCCCAGCGCCTGCGCCAGCGCCGGGTCGCTGGGGGCCAGCCCGAACGCCGCGAAGGTGACCGTCGCGCCCACTGTCGGCTCTGTTGTGCGGCTGATCCGCCCCGATCCCTTCAGCGTCACGCGTTCGGCCTTGAAATCGGCACGGTCCAGCCCCGTCAGATCAACGCCGCCTGACCAGCCTTCACCTTCGCGCGAGTCATAGCGCAACGACAGCGCCCCTGCGGTTACCCGAGTCTGCACATCGGCTGTCAAAGGCAGCAACAGGGGTGACCCGTCCGCCAGACCCAGCTTGCCGGTGATGTCGAACCTTTCGGGCACGCCGTCCGGGGCCAAAGCGGCCGATCCGAACAGGTCGAGCGCAGCCGCCTGCACGCGAAACACGCTCAGCGACAGTTTGCCCAGCGGATCGCGCGACCCTGCCGCGGCGATGTTGACATCGGGACCGAAGAATTCGGCATAGGCGGGCAGGAACACCGGGGCCAGATCTCCCCCCAGCGACGCGTTGAACGAATTGGTCCCGGCCCCGTCGCCAGTCAGTTGCACGTTGCCGG
Source organism: Rhodobacter sp. (assembly GCA_027487575.1). Lineage (GTDB taxonomy): Bacteria > Pseudomonadota > Alphaproteobacteria > Rhodobacterales > Rhodobacteraceae > JAIYDJ01. The sequence continues at coordinate 33,621 of JAIYDJ010000013.1, forward strand.
CAAGCCGCACGACCTCATCCGTTTTCAGCGAGATATCCGCATTGAAGGCCTCGATCGGGCCTGCGCCTTCCACGGTGAACTCGGCCGATGGCGCGCCCGGCACACCCATCAGGCGAACGGCGATGCCGTTTTCCTGTTCGATGGCCGAAAGGTCGATCTGCAGAACGCCCGTCGCGTTGACGTAGGACCCTTCCAGCGAAATGGTCGCGATCTTGGTGTCAGTCCGCTCCAGGTTGATCTTGGCATTGCCTTCGCCCCCGGCCAGTTGCATCGACGCATCCAGCCGCGCCTCGACGGGTTCGCCCAGCACCGTGGCACCCAGCACGATCTTTTCGGCCAGAATCTGCCCGATGGTCACCGACACCGGCAGTTCCGGAACCGAAAATCCGGCCGCCTCTGCCGAAGGTCCGGCGTCGCTGCTGACGGGCAGCCGGTCTACCAGAACCTCGGCGGCGGTCAGGGATGTGACCTCGACCACGCCCGAAAACAGCGCCGCCCGATTCCAGTCCAGCGCAACGTCGGTCAGCGTCAGCCACACACCGTCGCTATCCGCGATGGTCAGCTTCTGAACCGAGGCCCGCGAGGAAAGCACCCCGGCAAAGCCGGTGATCGTCACCTGCGCATCGACGGTCGAAAGGTTGTCTTCCAGCAGCGCCGTCAGATACCCGCGATCGTCCGTTTGCGCGGCTGCCACAACCGGCCACAACCCTGCCACAAGAAGAAGTGCCGCGCGTTTCAAAATGCCTGCCCCAGCCCGACGTAGATCTGCACGCCATCCCCCGTGTCGCCACCCACGGGCGTTGCCACATCCAGCCGGATCGGGCCGAACCCGGTCTGATAGCGCACTCCGATCCCGGCCCCCGAATGGGTTTCCGACATGTCGCCTTCAAATCCCAGTCCAACTTGCCCCACGTCGAAGAACCCCACCACGCCGATGGTCTCGGTCACCTTCACCCGCGCCTCCAGCGATCCGCCCAGAAAATGTGTGCCGCCGATCGGCAAGGATTCCAGTCCGCGCTGCACGTCGATGCCAAGCGACTGGTAGGGCTGCCCCCGCACCGTGCCGCCGCCGCCCGAATAGAACAGGTCGTCGCGCGGCGTGCCCAGCAGGCTCGACCCCAGAACCGCCCCCGCCTGCACCCGCGCGGCCAGAACGAACCGTTCCCCGAAATCCTTGTAGCCGCGCAGGTCGGTTTCCAGACGCACCCCGTTGTCCGTCGTGCCGAACCCGAGGAACGGTTTCGCCTCGGCGTCGATGTAGAACCCCTTGGTCGCATCGGTCTTGCTGTCGCGCCGGTCCCATGTGGCACCCACCGGCAGCGACAGCGAAAGATAGCGGAAATCGCCGGTCGCATCGGTGCCATCCAGAAAGTCGTAATCCAACCCCACCCGCGCCGACAGTTCTTCGGAAAAGATATGGATGAACGTCACCCCGGCGGTCGCGAAGTTGGCGGTGTAGTCTTCCTCGTCCAACCGCCCGATGCCCAGATTGACGGCGGCGGTTGTATCGGGCCCCGGCGTCGCGGGCCGCGACAGCGTCAGGTCCAGCGTATAGTCCGTGCCGCCTTCCTGCACGCCGATGTTGCTGACCTCGCCGGTGATTTCAAACCGCTCACCGCCGCCGAACAGGTTGCGGTGCAGCCAGCCCCCGGTCAGTTGCAGACCCGCATCCGTCGCCAGTTCCGCGCCAAAGGTATAGCGGCGTGTCGGCGCCTCGACGACCTGGATTCCGATATCCAGAAGGTCCGGCATCCGCAGTGCGTCCGCCTCTGTCAGCGTGACCGAGCTGAAGACCCCAGTGCGCCGCAGCCGGGTTGCGGCGCGGTTCAACTCGGACACGCTGAACCGCTCACCTTCGGGCAGTCCCGCGATCTTGCGCACGCGGGCCTCGCGCATCCGTTCCGTCCCCGTGACCGTCAGCGTGCCGAACCGCAGTTGCGGGCCCGGATCAATCCAGATCCGGGCCGACAGCAGCGCCGCCGGATGGTCGGCAACCACGTCTTCCTCGGCGACGGTCGCCTTGGCATGTCCCTGTTCGCGCCATCCCTCGACCCCGGCGGTCACCGCCGCCGCAACGATCCCGCTCAGCGCCGGTTGGCCCGCCTGAAAGCCCGCCGGCAATTCGGTCTCCCGCGCCAGAGGTTGGACGCCAACCTCGCCAAAGGCAAACCTGCGCCCGGGATCGACGGTGACCTCGATCACGCCGATCCGGTCGGGGGCATCCAGCGGCGCGATCCCCGCCGCCTCGCGTCCGTCGATACGGATGTTGATCACCGCCGAATAATGCCCCGCCGCATAAAGCGCCGACAGAAGCCGCCCGTATTCCGCGCGGGCGTCGGCGAACAAATCCTGGGCTGCGGTGTTCTTCTCGCGTTGCTGGGTCAGAAGGATCGACGCATCGCGCAGTGACCATTCAAGGCGCGGATCGTCGCCGCGCACCACGAAATCCAGCCGGTCCAACGCCGCGCCGCCGCCGCCCGAAAGGCTGGTCAGAAGACCCGACAGCGCAAGAACCGGCAGAAGTCGACGGTGCATTCAGTTTCCTTTTCGGCAACAGCCAACTATCACCCGACACGAAAGAAAGGGCAATCCAACCCGTTCCCGAACCTTTACACACCTGCGTGCCCCGGCAAGTCCCTGCCGGTCCACATGAACCTTCTACAACGCGCCAGACGCACCGGAGTTCCCGATGACCTACATCCCCGCCGCCGACAGATATTCCCGGATGCCCTATCGCCGCTGCGGGCGGTCCGGCTTGCAACTGCCTGCCATCTCTTTGGGTTTGTGGCATAATTTCGGCCACGATACGCCGCATCAGACCAAGCGCGCCATCTGCCGGACAGCCTTCGATCACGGCATCACCC
>JAIYDJ010000012.1 GCA_027487575.1 Rhodobacter sp.
CGCGGTTTTACATCAAGCGGCTGCTGCCCGAACATGCGGCCTTGCTGGCGCAGGTCCGGGAAGGGGCGGCGGGGCTTTACGCGCTGGACGCCGTGGCGCTGTCGGCATGATCCGGCATCCGGTCGAAGTGCCGCCCGCCGAGGGGCAGGCATGCGAGGTTGCGGCAGGGGTGTGGTGGTTCCGGTTGCCGCTGCCGATGGCGCTGGACCATGTGAATTGCTACGCGCTGGACGATGGCTGTGGCTGGACGATCATCGACACCGGGTTCGACAGCCGCCGCGCCCGCGCGATCTGGGAGGCGCTGCTGGCGGGGCCCCTTGCACACCGCCCGGTCAGCAGGGTGCTGGTGACGCATTACCACCCCGACCACATCGGCCTTGCCGGCTGGTTCCAGGCGAGGGGGGCGGAACTGGTCACCACGCGGGTCAGTTGGCTTTACGCGCGGATGCTGGTGCTGGACGTGCAGGCGACGCCCTCGCCCGAGGCGCAACTGTTCGAACAGCGGGCGGGAATGCCCGCCGCGATGCGGGCCGAACGGGCAGCGGCGCGGCCCTTCAACTTCTGCGATGTCGTGGCAGCTCTGCCCGCCGGGTTCACCCGGCTGCAGGAGGGTGATGCGTTTGACGCGGGCGGGCGGCGCTGGCGGGTCAGGCTGGGCCAGGGCCATGCCCCCGACCACATCACGCTGTGGAGCGAGGACGATGCGCTGGTGATCGGCGGGGATCAGTTGTTGCCCGGCATTTCGGCCAACATCGGCGTCTATCCGACCGAACCCGAGGCGGACCCCCTGGGCGAATGGCTGGACAGCACGCGTGGCTTTGCAGTCCACGCGCACGACGACCAATTGATCCTGCCGGGGCACAAGCTGCCCTTTACCGGGTTGCCGTTCCGGCTGGTGCAGATGGCGGAAAACCACGAAGGCGCGCTGCTGCGGCTTTTGGACCATCTGGCGGAACCGCGCCGGGCGGCGCAGTGTTTCATGCCGCTGTTCAAGCGCGAGGTGGCGGGGCCGGAGTACGGCATGGCGCTGGTCGAGGCGGTGGCGCATCTGAACCATCTGCATCGGCAGGGGGCGGTCACGCGGGCGCTGGACGCCGAAGGGGCCTGGGCGTGGCGCCGGGCCTGACTGCGTGACAGGGTGAACAGAATCGGGTAAGGGCGTCGCAGGACGAGCGAAATGGAGAGCAGCATGGCCGACAAGGAACAGGGTGGGATGGATATTCGCGCGCAGGAAAAGACCTTTGCCGGGTTCATCACGTTCAGCGTGAGGGCGGTGGTGGTCATTCTGGTGCTGGTCGTTTTCATGGCCCTTGCCAACATCTGACCCGGCACGGGTCTGCGGAGTTCGATACACATGATGCGCAAGGTTTTGGCGTTGACGGGGCTTGTCGCCCTGTCGGCCTGCGGGGCGGACAACGAATTTGCGTCGGATGCCGCCGTGGCGCAGGCGCGCTATGTGGCTGACGGGCCAAGCACCATCACGCTGTTCACCGTTCTCAGCACGCGGAACGGATCGGGCGCGCATTCCGGTCTGCTGATCAACGGCAACGAACGGGTGATGTTCGATCCGGCGGGCACATGGCACCATCCGCAACTGCCCGAACGCCACGACCTGCACTACGGCATGAACGACAAGATGGTGAGCTTCTACATCGACTATCACGCCCGCGAGACGTTCGACGTGCGCGAGCAGACGGTGGTCGTCAGCCGCGAACAGGCGGAAATCGCGATAGCGCGGGCGCGGGCCTATGGTGCGGTGCCGAAGGCACACTGCTCGAAATCGGTGTCCAGCATCCTGTCGGGCGTGCCCGGCTTTGCCAGCATCGGGAATACATGGTCGCCGAAGAAGCTGTCGGATGATTTCGCAGCCCTGCCGGGGTCGGTCACGCGGGTCATCACGGATGACGATGCAGACGACAACCATGGCGTGCTGCTGGTACAGGCCAACGGCGAACCGGCGGAATAGCTCTGATCCGTTGACCCTCAGGCCAGCAGCGCCTGCACCGCGTAAAGCGTGGCCGCCCCCGCAAAGATGGCAGGGAGCATCGACCGGGTGGCGAAGCCTACCACCAGCGTTGCCAGCGCTGCCATCAGACGCGCCGGGTCCGGTTCGCCCCCGGTTGCCGCAGGCCACAGCACCGCCGGGGCGACCAGCCCGGGCAGCACTGCGACGGCCGTATAGCGCAGCGCCCGGCGCAGCCAGCCGGGCAGCGGGGTGGCGCCCAGAAAGCCCAGAAACGAAAACCGGATCAGATAGGTCCCGACCGCCATCGCCGGGATCACCGTCCACAAAACCGTCTTGTCGACCATCATGGTGCTGCCTTGCGGTCGGTCATGTTCTCGACCAGCACGCCCGCCGCCATGGCCAGCCCCGCCGCCACCAGCAGGCCGGTGCCATAGGGCAGCCGGATCAGGGCCAGCGTGCCCGCCACCGACACGACTGCCGCCGCCAGTTCGGCCCGGCTGCGCAGCATCGGGGCCACCATCGCCAGAAAGGTGATCGGCAGCGCGAAATCCAGCGCGTATTCCGGCGGAATGATCTGCCCCATCCCGGCACCCGCCACGCTGGTCGCGAACCACATCACCGTCACCGGCAGGACCGCGCCGAAAAAGAAGGCGGTCTTTTCCGGCATCGTCATCTCGGGTCTGCGCGTGTATTCCGCGATCGACTGCGCAAAGCTTTGATCCACCAGAAAATAGGCGATGACGGCGCGGGTACCCAGCGGGGCCGCGCCAAGGTGCGGCGTCAGCGCGACGGAATACATCAACAGCCGCAGGTTGACCGCCATGGCCGTGGCGAAGATGGCCCAGACCGGGGCCTGGTCCTGCATCATCTGCAGCGCGGCGAACTGCGACGCCCCGGCGAACACGGTCAGCGAGAAGGCCACCACCTCGAACATGGTCAGGCCCGCTTCGGTGCCCAGCACGCCGAACAGCATCCCGAAGGGCATCATGACCACAAGGAACGGCACGCTTTGACGCAGGCCGCGCAGAAAGGCCGGGGTTGCGACGGGGGTGGGATCGTTCATCGCAGGCTCTTCACTTGTCCGGGGATGGCGAAGGGCTTAGGCCTTTGTGCAGGCAAGGGGAAGAGGGTGGCGTGCGGATATTCGGGGTGATCCTGGCGGGCGGGCAGGGGCGGCGGATGGGCGGCGTGGACAAGGCGCAACTGGTCCTGGCCGGGCAGACGCTGCTGGCGCGCGTGACGGCCCGGTTCGAGCCGCAGGTGGAGATGTTGGCGGTGTCGGCGCGCGGGACGCATCCGCGATTGCCGGTGCTGGCGGACGCGGTGGCGATGGGCCCCTTGTCGGGTGTGCTGTCGGGATTGCGCTGGGCGCAGGGGGCGGGGGCGGATGCGGTGGTGACGGTGCCGGTGGACGCGCCCTTTGTTCCGGGCGATCTGGTGCCGCGCCTGTGGCTGGCGGGGAATGGTGGCGTGGCACTGGCGCAGTCGGGCGGGCGGGCGCATCCGACCTGCGCGCTGTGGCCTGTGGGTGTCGCGGCGGCGCTGGAGGCGTTCCTGCACTCGGGCGTCAAGGCGCGGGTTCTGGATTTCGCGATGGAACAGGGGGCGGTCATGGCCGAATTTGCCGACGACGGCAGTTTTGACAACCTGAACACGCCGGATGATCTGGCGCGGGCCGAAGCCGCACTGGGGCCGGGCCGGTGAGGGTGTTCGGCATCATCGGGTGGAAGAACGCGGGCAAGACCAGCTTGATGGAGCGGCTGGTGGCGCATATCGTGGGGCTGGGGTTTTCGGTGTCGACGGTCAAGCATGTGCATCACGATGTCGATGTCGATCAGCCCGGCAAGGACAGCTTTCGCCATCGCCAGGCCGGGGCGACCGAAGTTGTTCTTGCGGGCGCGCGGCGGTTTGCCCTGATGCGCGAACACCGCGGAGAAGAGCCGGACCTGACTGCGGTTCTGGCGCGGATGGCCCCGGTCCATCTGGTGCTGGTCGAGGGGTACAAGCGCGACGCGCACCGCAAGATCGAGGTGTTCCGCGCGGGGACCGGGCATGACCTGATCCAGCCCGCCGACCCGCTGGTGCGGGCGGTGGCCAGCGATGTGGCCGGGCTGCAGTGCGGGGTGCCGGTGCTGGACCTGAATGATACCGCTGCGGTGGCAGAGTTCATCCTGCGCGAGGTGGGCTTGCGGGCCGTGGCTGGGGCCGAGCGGTTTGACACGGTGGTGGTGGTGGACTGGTCGGCGTCGTCGGCCCCGTCGCCCGCGCGACCTTCGGCGGATGCGATCTGGGTTGCGGTGGTGCGGGGCGGGGACGCTGTCAGCAGCTATCACCGGACGCGGGCGCTGGCCGAGCGGCATCTGCAGCGGGTACTGGCGGACGAGGCTGCGGCAGGTCGGCGGGTTCTGGTGGGATTCGACTTTCCAATGGGCTATCCGGCGGGGTTTGCGGCGCGCCTGACCGGCTCGGCGCGGGTGCAGCAGGTTTGGGCCTGGCTGGCCGCGCGGATCGTCGACGGGCCGGACAATGCCAACAACCGCTTTGCCGTGGCGGCCGAGATGAACCGGGCTCTGGGTGGGCTGGGGCCGTTCTGGGGTTGCCCTGCGGGAATTGCCCTGCCGGGTCTGGGGCCGACCAAGGCGGTGGATTATGCAGCACTGGGTCTGGCCGAACGCCGCACGGTGGAACGTGTGATCCCGCGCGCGCAGCCGGTGTGGAAGCTTTACACCACGGGGTCGGTCGGATCGCAAAGCCTGATGGGGTTGCCCGTCGTGCACCGGCTTGCGCAGGCGGGGGCGGCGGTCTGGCCGTTCGACGATCCGGGCGGGGCGTCCGTGGTGGTGGCCGAGGTCTATCCCAGCCTGCTGGACGGGGCGGTCCGCCGCGAGATGGCGCAGGCGGGCGGCATCAAGGACGAGGTGCAGGTGCGGCTTCTGGCGCTGGCCCTGTGGCGGCTGGGGCAGGCGGGCGGTCTGGACGCGTTGCTGGACGCGCCGCCGGTGGACGCGCGCCGCGAAGAGGGCTGGATTCTGGGGGCCGGGCAGGCCGCGCTGCTGGAGGGGGCAGGATGAGTGTCGAAATCAGGTTCGGTCTGCCCGATGCGCTGCGGGCCCAGGCGGTGCGGCTTTACTGGCAGGCGTTCGGAGGCAAGTTGGGGTCCGTGCTGGGGCCGGAATCCAGCGCGCTGGCCTTTCTGGACCGGGTGATGCGGGCGGATCACGTGTTTGTCGCGGTCGAGGACGGGCAGCTTCTGGGGCTGGTGGGATTCAAGACGCCGGCGGGCAGTTTTGCCGGGGGGGCGATGGCCGACATGCGGGCGGTCTATGGCTGGTTCGGGTCGGTCTGGCGGGCCTTAGTGCTGGAGCTTTTGAACCGCGATGTGGACAACGAGCGGTTCCTGCTGGACGGCATCTGCGTGGCGCAGGCGGCGCGCAGCAAGGGGATCGGCGCGCGTCTACTTGCCGCGATCGAAACCGAGGCGCTGGCGCGGGGATACCGCGCGGTGCGGCTGGACGTGATCGGCGACAACTGGCGCGCGCGGGCGCTTTACGAACGGCAGGGGTTCCGGGTGGTGCGGACCGAAAGGCTGGGCCCGTTGCGGCATGTCTTCGGGTTCGCCACCTCGCAGACCATGGTCAAGACGCTTGGCCCGGTATCAGAGCCGCAGGGATTCTAGGTCCGAACGGTTGGCGCAGGGCAGGGCCGGATCGGGGGCTGTGCCAATGGTCTGAACTGAGGTGCCGCAGGCATCCAGGGCGCAGGCATCGCAGGCACAGACCAGACCATCCAGTTCGCGCCGGGTCAGCCAGCCGTCGAAGATCGCGCGCGGCAGGTCGACGCCCAGCTTGCGCGCCATCACACGGGTGCGGTCCCAGGCCAGCGGGGCGTTCGGATAGGCGTTCATGGCGGTATTCCCTGACTGTGTCGGGGTATCGTCGGGCCAGAGGGCCGCCTGCGCCTTGATCCAGATCAAATCGCGATCACGGCCCGGTCAGCAGACGGGTCTGCGTGGCCCGCACCAGCGCCTTGCGCGCCGCGTTCGACGGGTGGGTGCCCTGAAAGCGGTCGCCCGGGTCGGGCAGGCGGTCGAAGAACGCCGATCCGCGCACCGCATCGTAACCCGCCCGCAGCGCGAGTTCCGTTCCGATCGCATCGGCCTCAAGCTCGAAATCGCGCGAGAACTGGCGCGCGCCATAGGCCGCGCCCAGTTGCCCGGCACGTTGCACCTCGGTCTCGGGCAGGCCCTGTGCTGTGGCGAGTATCGCCCCCATCAGCGCGCCCGACAGCGCCGCCTGTTCGCGCTGCGGAATGTGCCCGGCGATGTGGTGGGCCGCCTCGTGGCCCATGACGAAGGCCAGCTCGTCGGGATTGCGGGCCTGTTCGATCAGCGCGAGGTTGAAGCCGAGGATCGGGCGGTCATACCTGTCCACCGTCTGGAAGGCGTTGGGCGGCTGGTCGGGGCGCGTGTCGATCAGCAGGCGGAAGTTGCAGCTGCGCACCACCGCCCGTTCGCGGCACATCGCCTCGGCCACCGGGCCGACGCGGGCGGCGACCTCGGCAAAGGTCGCCTCGCCGGGCAGCGTTCCGGGCGGCTGCATCAGCCCTTGCGCGCCTTGCGGGACGGGCGCGCTGCAGGCAGCCAGAAGGGCCAGGATCGCGATCAGGGCAAGACGATGCATGGGCTCTCCGGTCGGTATGTCGGATAGATAGCGATGCCGGGCCGGGCCGACAGCCCCCTTCACGAAGGGGTGCGCGGTTTTACACGTCGGCGTGGCGGCTTTGTGGTTGCCCGGGCGGGTGCTGACGCCTAACCTCTAGCGATGTTCACCATCGAGCACCAGTTCGACGCGACGGTCATCACGCTTGTGGACGAGGGATCGGCCTCGTTGCAGGAGGACGTGGTGATCGAGGCGTTCGAGGATTGCGTGGTGGTCCAGCAGACCGACCCGCGCACCGACCGCGCCCTGCGCATTACCCTGTCGCTTGCGCAAGTGGCCGATCTGGCCGCCGCGCTGAACCTGCCGGAGGGGAGCTACCGGATCGAGCGGGGGACGTGAGGCTATGGCTGCATGACCGACAGAGGGCGGCGCCTGACCGCCGGGTGGGCGCAGCAACAGAAGTTCTAGGCACTTTATGGTTCAACAACTTCCACCGAAGTTCTACGCGCGACAGTTGCAAAAGGGCCCGCCCGAGGGGGCGGTCGGGCGCTGCCTGGCGGCGCCAAGGCGCCTTGATTCCGGGCAAAAGGGCGCGACCGTCCGCTGCGTCCGCACAGCCGCCCTTTCCCGAACCGCTGCCCCTCAGTCCAGCCGGAACAGCTTGTCCCGCGATGCCGCCCCCCGCATCAGTGTCAGTCTCGACTTCGCCACCCCCAGCGCCCGGGCCAACTGTTCCGTCACGTCGGCGGTGGCGCGGCCGTCTTCGGGCGGGGCGGTGGTGCTGCAGCGGTAGGTCTCGCCGTCTTCGGTCAGGCTGTCACGGCGCGCGCCGGGGGTGACGCGCAGGGCGAAGGTGGCGCCGGGGATGGCGCGGTCGGACCAGCGGCCTTTGGGCATGGGGAGCCTTTTCGTCCCTTCTCGCGTTTCCGGTGCGGCCGGGCAAGCGGTGCTTGACGCCCGCAGCGGTTTCCCCGCAAGTCATGCGCAAATGGAGATGCCGATGCCCCTGCAGCCCGATCCAGCCGCCCTTGCCTTTCTGGCCCGCCGCCAGTCCCGCCCAGCCAAATTGATGACCGGGCCGGTGCCCGACCGCGCTGCGCTACTGGACATCCTGACCGTGGCGTTGCGGGTGCCCGACCATGGCAAGCTGCAACCGTGGCGGCTGGTGGTGGTGGACCGGGCCGACATGACGCGGCTGGCCGATCTGGCCGAGGCGCGGGCGCATGATCTGGGCGGCGATGCCGAGAAGATCGCCAAAGGGCGCGGGCAGTTCGACGCAGGCCAACTGGCGGTGGTGGTGATTTCTGCGCCGCAGCCGCACGAAAAGATTCCGCAGGTGGAACAGCTGCTGTCGGCGGGGGCGCTGTGCTTTGCCATCGTCGCGGCGGCCGAGGCGGCGGGGTGGGCCTCGTGCTGGCTGTCGGGGTGGCCAAGCCATGATCGGGACTTCATCAAGGCGGCCTTCGGCTGCACCCCGGCGGAAACCGTCGCGGGGATCGTGCACGTTGCCACCTTCGCGGGCGAGATGACCGACCGCCCGCGCCCTGACCCGGCAACGGTCATCACCTGGGGGCTGCCATGATTCTGGGCGATTTCCTGCGCGCGGTGGGCCAGATGGGTGACCCGCGGTTTTCGCGGGTGCTGGGGTGGGGCGTTCTGGTGACGCTGGCCCTGCTGGTCACGGTGACGGCGGGGTTTCTGGGGCTGATCAATTGGCTGGTGCCGGAAACCTTTACCCTGCCCTGGGTGGGCGAGGTCGGCGGGGTGGATGTGGCGGCCAGTTGGGCCTTCGTGCTGGCGATGCTGGTGGGATCGGTGTTCCTGATGGTGCCGGTCGCGTCTGCCTGCACGGGGCTGTTTCTGGAAAGCGTGGTCGATGCGGTGGAGGACCGGCACTATGACTGGCTGCCGCCGGTCACGCCGCTGCCGCTGTGGGACGTGCTGGTGGACGGCGTGAATTTTGCCGGGGTGGTGATCGCGGTCAACCTGCTGGCGCTGGTGGTTTATCTCTTTTCCGGCCCCTTTGCGCCCTTCGTGTTCTGGTCGGTGAACGGCTATCTGCTGGGGCGGGAGTATTTCACGCTGGTGGCGCAGCGGAGGCAGGGGCGCGACCGGGCGCGGGCGCTGCGGCGGCGGCATGGGGTTACGGTCTGGGCCGCCGGGGTGATGATGGCGATCCCGCTGTCGGTGCCTCTGGTGAACCTGCTGATCCCGGTGCTGGGGGTGGCGACCTTTACCCATCTGGTGCACCGGCTGGAACGGCGGGCGGCGTAGGGCGATTTTTCTGCCAACAATCCGGTCGCGCGGCGGTGCGTTGATTTTTCGCAGAAAAATCGCGGGTCAGGGAGCAGGAGGCGTCATCCAGCCCAGAAAGTCGATGTCGCGGATCGTCAGCCCGCCCCAGATGATGACCGAGGCCATGATCGCGAACAGCACGGCGGTGATGATCGTGGTCAGCCGGGCCTTGGCCTTGATCTGCGCATCCGCAGGCGCGCTGCGGGGGGTTCCCGGCTCTACCGCGCCCGCCTCGGCCTGGCTGACAAAGCGCATCGGCAGCACGCAGAAGAACACCATGAACCAGGTGACCGAAAACAGCACGAGGGCGGCGGTGATCGTCATGCCTGCTCCAGTTCCAGAAGGGTTCCGGTGAAATCCTTGGGGTGCAGGAACAGGACCGGCTTGCCATGCGCGCCGATCTTCGGCTCGCCCGAGCCCAGCACCCGCGCGCCAAGGCCGCGCAGATGGTCGCGCGCAGCGAGGATGTCTGTCACCTCGTAGCACAGGTGGTGAATGCCGCCCGAGGGGTTCTTTTCCAGAAACGCCGTGATCGGGCTGTTGGTGCCCAGCGGCGTCAGCAGTTCGATCTTGGTGTTGGGCAGGGTGATGAACACCACGGTCACGCCATGGTCGGGTTCGTCCTGTGCCGGGCCCACGTCGGCACCCAGCGTGTCGCGGTACTGCGCGGCTGCGGCGGCGAGGTCCGGCACGGCGATGGCGACGTGGTTGAGGCGTCCGATCATGCGAAATCTCCTTTTTTCCGGTATGGGGGCCGCTGCGCGTTCCAGCAAGGGGGGGCATGATTTTTTCCGGCGCAGGGCCGGGCTTAACCGGGTGTTAGCTATCCTGTGATCTGCTGGA
>JAIYDJ010000080.1 GCA_027487575.1 Rhodobacter sp.
GCATGCCCCAGATCGCCGAAATCCCGGGGTTCGCGGTCATAGACATATTCGCCGACACCGCCCGAAAACATCATCCCCGCGATGTTCGACAGGTCCGGGGGCAGGTCGGTCAGAAACAGGTGCGCAGCCTCGCCCTTCCCTGTCAGCGCGGCAATCAGAAGGTCGGCCATGCCGCTTGCGATCCGCGCGCGACCCGCGTCGTCCAGGGCGGAACCGATGGTCAGATCAAGGCCCGCCCGCCGCGCATGGTGCGCGCCCGAGGGGTCAAGCCGGACCACCCGCCCCGCATCGGTGACGATCAGCCGCCCGCCGATGTGCAGGGCCGCCGTCCACAGGATGCGGCCCGCCTCGACCAGCGCCAGTTTCGTGGTTCCGCCGCCGATGTCGATGTTCAGGATCCGTGAGCCGGTATCGTGGCTGGCGCGCGCCGCGCCAGAGCCGTAGGCGGCCAGCATCGCCTCCATGTGGTTGCCGGCGGTTGCGGTGACGAAATCGCCGCCGCGTTCCGCCAGAACCCGCGCGACGGCCGACGCGTTTTCGCGCCGCAGCGCCTCGCCTGTCAGGATCACCACTCCGGTGTCGATGTTCTGCGGGCGCACCCCGGCTTCGGCATAGGCCGCGTCGATGATCGCGCCGAGGGCGCCGGCATCGATGGTGTGTTCGTCAAGATAGGGCGTGAAGGAGACCGGGGATTCATAGATCGTGCGCCGTTCAACGATCACGTAGCGGCTGGTCAGGTCCTTCGACCGGCGCTGCAGATGGATGTTCGAGAAGATGACCTGTGTCCCGGCAGACCCGACGTCGATGCCCACGGACGATAGCGCGACGTTGTCGCGCAGCCAGATCGGATTCTCTTCCAGTGGGCCGGGGTCGATGTCGTCATGGTCATGGTCGGCATCCTCGCCATGCTCATGCGCTTCCCATTCCGTCAGGCGGTGGTCGTCGATGGTATGCGCGGGTTTTCCGGACATCGGCAAGGCTGTTCCTCTATGCGGACCATCGGTCCATTGACGGAAGCTTAGAGGGAACGTAACCATGTGGCAATGGGTCTGTGCGCTGTCGCCACGGGAAACCCGGAATCACTGCAGCGGAGGGATGGGGATGGTCAAGTCGGCAATCGTGTCGGACAAGCTCGCCGAAAAGTTCAAGACGGAAAAGGAAACGCCCTACACCCGCTGGGTCGCGGCCGAGGGGCTGCGGATTCTGGACGGCATCTATGTGCCGGACCTGAACACGGTCGAGTTGCAGCCCTGGGCGCGGCGCGGCGGCAATGCGGTGTTCATCAACCACGACGGATCGCGCACCTCGAACGATTGCTACGTGATGGAGATCCCGCCGGGGGGCAAACTGGAACCGCTGCGGCAACTGTACGAAGAGATGATCCTGATCCTGTCGGGGCGCGGATCGACGACCGTGTGGAACGACAAGGGCGACCGCATCACCTTTGAATGGGGTCCGGGCGCGATCTTCGGCATTCCGCTGAACGCCAGCCACCAGCACTTCAACGGGTCGGGCAGCGCGCCCGCGCGGTTCTGTTCGGTCACCAACCTGCCGCCCCTGATGAACATCTTCGAAGAACCGGAATTCATCTTTGGCACCAGCTATGACTTCAAGGGCCGCTTCAACGGCGAGCCGGACTACTTTGCCAACAAGGGCGAACAGAAGGGCCTGCTTCTGGAAACCAACTTTGTCGCCGATGCGGTCAACCTGCCGCTGATCGAGGCGAAAGAGCGCGGGGCAGGGGGCGGGCATATCCGGTTCCAGTTGGCGAAAAGCAGCATGAACAGCCACATCAGCCAGTTCCCGGTCGGCACCTACAAGAAGTGCCACCGCCACGGCCCCGGCGCGCATGTCATCATCCTGTCGGGCGAGGGCTACAGTCTGATGTATCCCGAAGGCGAAGAACCGATCCGGTATGAATGGAAGGTAGGCTCGCTGATCACGCCGCCGAACATGTGGTATCACCAGCACTTCAACACCGGCACGTCCCCGGCGCGCTATCTGGCGTTCAAGCATGAAGGGGTGGCCATCCGCAACGCGCAGGGCGTGCCGAAAGCGTGGATTTCGCAGCGGATCGGTGGCGACCAGATCGACTATGCCGACGAAAGCCAGGAGGTGCGGACGATGTTCGCCGACGCGCTGGCCCGTCACGGCATGACGCCGAAGATGGACAAAGCCTATGAGGCCGAACTTCCCGATCTGCCGCCCAAGGCCTGATCCGGCACCGATGCCCCGCATGGTTCAGCCATGCGGGGCGCATCCTCAGATCTCGATCATCACCCGGCCATCGCGCACGATGGTCGTGTAGACCTTCAACGGCACCGTGCAGGGCGGCTCGATGACCTCACCGGTGCGGATGTCGAAACTGCCCTGGTGAAAGTCGCACTCGATTTCGAACCCGGTCAGGCAGCCTTCATGCAGAAGTCCCGGCCCATGGGTGCAATGGTCGTCGGTGACATAGAACGCGTCGCCGACGCGGAACACGGCAAGCGTAAGTCCCTTCGCCACAACCTGCACCGCCGAGCCGGGATCGACCGCGTCGATGCCGATCAGGTCGAGGGTTTCCAAGGTGCTCATTTTCTCTCCTTCAGAGTTGACGCGGTACCGCACCGGATATACCTTCAGCGTTAAGAGAACGGTGTTCCGCATATAGGAATGACTGAGACCTAGCAAAACCGCCCTCGCGCGTCAATGTCGTCGCGGCGGAATCAGGCCGCAAAGCCCTGCGACACAGAGGAGAACCCGATGCTGACCAAGGAAGTGAACGATCTTCTGACCCAGACCACACCGGGAACGCCGATGGGGTCGATGTTCCGGAAATACTGGATTCCCGCGTTGTTGGCGAGCGAGCTGCCCGCAAACGACAGCGCGCCGGTCCGTGTCAAGCTGCTGGGTGAAAGGCTTGTGGCGTTCCGGGATTCGGAGGGCCGCTATGGTCTGATCGACGAATTCTGCGCGCATCGCGGCGTGTCGCTGTGGTTCGGGCGCAACGAGGAGGGCGGTCTGCGCTGTCCCTACCATGGCTGGAAATACGACCATACCGGCCAGTGCATCGATGTCCCGTCCGAGGCGGCCGAGTCGGGGTTCTGCCAGAAGATCAAGCTGACCGGCTACCCGTTGGTGAAGATCGGCGATATCCTGTGGACCCACATGGGCGACAAGGCCGAACGTCCGCCGCTGCCGGTGTGGGAGTTCTGCACGGTGCCTGAAGAGCAGACCTTTACCAGCAAGCGCTGGCAGGAATGCAACTGGCTGCAGGCGATGGAAGGCGGGATCGATTCCAGCCATGTGTCGTTCCTGCATTCCGGATCGCTGAAGACCGACCCGCTGTTCCGGGGTGCTGCGGGCAACAAGTACAACCAGCAGGACCGCAAGCCGGTGTTCGAGGTGGTCGATGCCCCCGGCGGCCTGTTCATCGGCGCACGCCGCAATGCCGAGGACGGGCAATACTACTGGCGCATCACGCCTTGGGTGATGCCTTCGTTCACCATGGTGCCGCCGCGCGGTGACCATCCGATGCACGGGCATTTCTGGATTCCGATCGACGATGAAAACTGCTGGGCATGGTCATTCGACTATCACCCGACCCGCGCGCTAAGCGCCGAAGAACGGCAGTCGATGATCGACGGCTACGGCGTGCATAACCAGTATGTCCCCGGCACGTTCCGCCCGCTGCAGAACAAGGACAACGACTATCTGATGGACCGCGAGGCACAGCGCCGGGGCGAGACCTATTCCGGCGTCTGGGGCATCGCGATGCAGGATGCGTCTTTGCAGGAAAGCATGGGGCCGATCGTGGACCGCACCAAGGAAAACCTCGTGTCCACCGACAACGGCATCATCATGGCGCGCAACCGGTTGCGCCGTGCGGTGCAGGCGCTGGTGAAATCCGGCGCAACGCCCCCCGGCATCGACCCGGCGCACCAGAAGGTCCGGTCGGTCGCGGCAG
Source organism: Rhodobacter sp. (assembly GCA_027487575.1). Taxonomy (GTDB): domain Bacteria; phylum Pseudomonadota; class Alphaproteobacteria; order Rhodobacterales; family Rhodobacteraceae; genus JAIYDJ01. Next base: position 3,950 of record JAIYDJ010000080.1, read on the forward strand.
TGCTGCCTGCCGATGCGCCGTTCGTCGAAGCCTGCCGCGAGGATCTGACCGTCCGGCCCGGTGTCAAGCAGACGTCGGTGTAGCATGCACGATGACGACACGCCGTTCCGCACGCCGGTGCCGACCTTCGATCGGCCGACCCTGCTGAGTTCCTGCGCACAGGCAACCACGGCAGAAGAAGCGCGGTTTCGCGTGCAGTATCCGAACGCCGCCCCGCGCAGTTCGCGGATCGTCGCGCTGGATGACGGGGCGGCGCGGATGATGGACGACATCATTGCGGAACCCCGGCCTGCGGCGCATTTCCTGAAGGTCGCGCCGCGACAGCCGGACATCAGTCCCAACGAGGTGGTTCTGTTGCGCCTCGACGGTGACGAGGCGCTGTTGTCGACCGAGTTGGCGGGGGCGGATGTCGTGGTGCTGATCGCCACTTCGGCGCAGGGCAGGCGCGCGGCCGAGATCATCGGCAGGGTGGCGCGCGCAGCTTCAGTGACGACGGCCGGGCTGATCGTGACCGCCGATGCGGCCGATGACGTGGTGCGCATGATGCGCCCGGTGACGGGCGTGCTTGTGGTGTCACCGGATGCCGACCATCTGGCCGCCATGCTCAGCGCCCTGCGGGCCTGACATGGACAAGGACGCCGATCTGGCCGTTATCGGACGGGCGCTGCGGTTTCTGGTCCGCACGGGGATCGTGGACTACAACGGCCATGCCTCGCGGCGCACGGCGGACGGGTTTGTCCTGAACTCTGCCGACAGCAACCGCGCGCAGGTCACGGCGGCGGACCTTTCGTACCTTGGGCTGGACGGCACCCTGCTGGCCGGGCCACGGCCCCCGAACGAAGCGCCGCTGCACGCGGCCATCTATGCAGCGCGCGCGGATGTGAACGCCGTGGTGCACGGCCACCCGAACCATCTGACCCTGCTGTCGTCCGCGCGGCACCCCCTTGCGCCGGTCATTCCGCAGGGCGCGCTGGTGTGGGATATGCCGGTTTATCCCTTCGCCCACTCGATCTCGACACAGGAACGCGGGCGGGCGGTGGCCGTGCAGCGGGGCCGTGGGCGCGGTACAATCCTGCAAGGCCATGGCATCGTCACGGTCGGGGCCGATCTGACCGAGGCCTGCGCGCTTGCGCATTATGCCGAACAGACCGCCCTGCGTCAGGTGCAGGCGGCCCCCCTTGGCGGTGCTGCATCGCTGACCCCGGACGAGGTCGCGGAATATCGCGCCACCCTTGATTCCCGTGCGCTTTTTGCCAAGTGCGAGGCGTTCCATCTGACCCCTGAAAGGGACTGACCCATGTGCGGCGAACTTGACGAAGATGTGCATATCAATGCCGAAATCCACAACCGCCTGACGATCCTGTCGCGCAGGCTGGGCGTCAGCGCGGGGCCGCAGCCGGGCGATCCCGGCCCGCTTGCCGCGACCGAGGACCGGTCGGCCTACATGCAACGCCTGTTCGAGACGGGGCTTTCGGCGGCGCTGGACGACGTGGCCGGGGCCGCCGAAACCGAACGGATCGACGCGATCGCAGCGCAGGCCATTGCCCTTGCGCGGTTGGCCGGGTTCCTTGCCGGGCAGTTGCCGCCCGATGCCGATCTGTTCCGTGGGGTGATCGAGGCGATGACCGAAGGTCACGCCGAACCGCGCCGCATGGCCGACCAGATCCGGGCGTCGATGGAGGATCATCACCATCACCATCACCATGATGGCGAAGATCATGACCACGATCACGGCCAGCATCACCACCACCACCATGGCTGAACCCGAAGCGCCACCGAACACGTTCTGGCGCAATCCGCGCTGGTGGCGGGCCTGGGCCGCCGCCGGGTTCGGCCCGATGTTCGTGGTGTTCTGCGTGCTGGCACTCGTCAGCGGGGCCTTGGTCTGGCATCTGAAAGGCCCGGATGTCTTCTGGCAGGCCCTGCAGGAAGATCTGGCGATGGTCTGGCAGACCGTGCCGCGGGTCGTCGTGGCCGTCGGGGCGGCATCGATCCTGTGGGTGCTGATGCCGCGCGAAAAGCTGTCGGCGCTGGTGGGACGCAATGCAGGGGTGCGCGGATTGATCTTTGCCTCGATGGCGGGGGCGGTCACGCCGGGGGGGCCCACGTCGGCCTTTGCCCTGCTGGCGATGCTGGGCGCGGTCGGTGCGGATCGCGGGACGCTGGTGGCCTATATCTCGGCCTGGGCGACGCTGGGGCTGCAACGCATCCTGATCTGGGACATGCCGATGATGGGGTTCGACTTTTCCGCGCTGCGCTTTGCCGCGACGCTGCCGTTGCCGGTCTGCGCGGGTCTTCTGGCGCGCGCTTTGCCGATCACGCTGAACCTCAAGGAAGAACGTCGTCTGCGGGACAAGCTATGAACATCGGCACGATCATCATGGGGGCGATCTGCGCCGGGCTGATCGTGGTCGTCCTGCGGCGCGGGCGCGAACCTTCGCTGGACGCGCTGGAACGCTGGCTGGAACAGTTCGCCTATGTCATCCCGCAGCTTGCCGTTGCCCTGCTGACGGCGGGGTTTCTGGCCAAACTGATCCCCGGTGAATTCATCGCCGGATTGCTGGGACCAGAGGCCGGGTGGTGGGCCCTGATCATCGGGGCGGTGGCCGGGCCGATCATTCCGGCTGGCCCGATCCTCGCATTCTCGATCGCGGCGCTGTTCGAGCGTGCGGGCGCCACCCCCGAGGCGCTGGTGGCCTTCATCACCAGTTGGAGCCTTTTCACCCTTCACCGCGTCATCACCTATGAAATCCCGCTGCTCGGCCTCAGCTTTCTGCGGTTGCGGCTGCTGTCGGTCGGGCTGATGCCGATCTGCGCCGGACTGATCGCAGCCGGGATATTGCGGTTGATTGGGTAAATCCCGCCGCCCGCAGGGTCAGCGGTGGTTTGTGATGATGTCCACCAGCGCGGGCTTGCCGGATTTCACCACTTCCAGTGCGCGGCGCAGTGCGGGGCCGACATCTTCGGGCTTGTCGATGGGGCCTTCGCCCCAGACGCCCATGCTGCGCGCGGCGGCGGCGAAATCGGGTTCCGGATCGAAGATGTCCATGCCGATATGCGCCTTGCCCTCGTCCGTCCCGCGCGACCGGGCCATGCGGATCTGATGGTGCCAGTCGTTGTAGTAGGCCCGGTTGTTGAACATCACGATCAGGATCGGCAGGCGGTGCTTGGCCGCCGTCCAAAGCGCGCCCACGTCATACATCAAATCGCCGTCGGGGTTCAGCGCCACGACGATCTTGCCCGATCCCTTGTGCGCCAGCGCCACACCCAGCGACATGCCGATCTGGGTCGAGGTGCCCATCGACTTGCCGGGGTGCTGGTAGGGCTTGTCGAAGTTCCACAGCTTGCGCGCCCATTCGCGCAGGGTTCCGGTGGCGCAGACCCAATCCTCGTCCTTGATCACGTCCCAGACCTCTTGCGCAAGGCGCGGCAGGGTCAGCGGGCTTGACTCGCGGTCGACCTGCGCCTCGTCCGCCCAACGCGCAAAGTTGGCATGGTGTATCGCCGCGATGCCTTGCGTCCGTTCGGCCACCTTCGCGCGCAGTTCGGGCGAAGCGGCGAGTTTGGCACGCGCGATTTCGGTCATCTGCGGCATCGCGAGCCTTGGGTCGCCAAGGGCCGACAGCGCCTTGGGCAGGTAGCGGCCATAATCCAGCGCCCAGGATTTGATCCCGGTTTCGTGGAACCCGACCTCCATCCAGATGATGTCATCGGCCAGATAGCTGTCCAGCGCGCGGGTCGTGCTGTCCAGTTTGGCCGTCGCCTTTTCCCATTCCCGCGCGTCCAGCGACAGGATGGCATCGGCCTTCTTCAGGCTCGCGGTGTCCATCGACAGGTTCAGCGGGTGACGGTTGGGAAAGCACAGCGACGAATTCACATCCCAGACCGCGACGCCCAGCGTTTCGGCCAGTTCGACCAGCTTTTCGAAGTTGCCCGCATGCCGTCCGGTGTATTCGGTCATGATGTAGGGGCGTTCGGCTGCCAGCAGCACATCCACGATCTTGCCAAGTACCACCGGATCGGCCGCCATCGGGGCGGGTTCGCGGGCAAATCCGGGCGGCGGCATCGGCACCGGTTTCAAGAGCGGCGCTTCCTGCAGCATCGCGTCATAACACATGTAGATCGGCCCGGCGGGTTCGGTAACCATGGCGGAATAGGCGCGCATGAAACTGTCGGGCACACCTTCGATCGATGTCGGCTGATAGTCGTATTTCGTGTAGTCCCGCACCGCATTGCCCTGCACCAGCGCGGTGTGATGCCAGTCGCTGCGCGGGCGGCGCTTGCCTTCATCCATCGGGCCGGTGGCCCCGATCACGAACACCGGCGCGCGGTCGGTGAAGGCATAGTAGATCGCCATCGTTCCGTGCAGCAGGCCGACCAGATCGTGCAGGATCACCGGCATCGGCTGACCGGTGGCGCGGGTGTAGCCGTGGGCGATCTGCACGGCGGTTTCCTCGTGCTGGCAGACCAGCATTTCAGGGCTGTTGCCGCCATAGTTGATCAGGCTGTCATGCAGGCCGCGAAAGCTGGCACCCGGGTTCATCGAGACGTACTTGAAGCCGTAGGTTTGCATCAGATCCACGATCACGTCGGACTGATACTTGCTGTAGGCCGGATTTTCATCGGTCATGGGCGGTGTCCTTCTGGCGGATCGGGTCATGCCGCTGCAATTCCGGTCAAGGGAACCGGTTTGGCGGGCGCAGGGATATCTGGGAAACAGGGACGCCGCCGCGGTGACGCGGCGGCGCGGGTCTGCCGGGCGTCAGCCGTTGCAGGCCATCGTCTTGGGTTCGTTGCCTTCCTTGGCGGGATCGTATTCGATCTCGCATTCCATTCCGACCACCAGATCGCCGCGCTTGGCTTCTGCGCCGTTCACTGTGATGGCCGTGCGCGAGCCTGACGGTTCGATCACGATTTCGCCATCCTTGCCGTTGATCGTCACTTCCTTGTTCTCGTCCGCCAGGGCGAGGATGGGCGAGGTCACCTTGGTCAGCGGTGCTTGTTCGGTCAGGGCGGCCTTGACCATTTCCACGGTTTCCGGGCTTTGCGCCAGCGCGGCCTTGATCAGGCCTTCCACCGCAACGCCATCTGCCGGGTCGATCGGAATGCCCAGCGTTTCCGCTTCGGCCAGCAGTTCGGGGTCCGCCAGCGCAGCCATGTAGCCTGCGCGCAGTTCGGCCATGATTTCGGGGGCCACGCCCGGAGGGGCCGCAGTCAGCCGCCCGATGATCGAGTTCGCGGCGATCAGGCTGACGATGCCCTTGCCATCCTCGTTCACCGCCTTGTCGATGGCCTGCGGCTGGCCTTCGCCGCCGATGGACAGAACCACCTGACCGTTACCCGCCTCGACGAACGGAGTGATCGACGAAAGCGAGGCGATCTGACCGATCACTTCACCGCGCATCATGGCAAGTTCGCCTTCGTTGCCGTTGAAGCCCGACACGACCTTGATATCAAGCCCGAGCGCGCTCGTCAGCAGGTTCGTCTCGTTGTAGGACGCCGATCCGATGCCTGCGGCGGCAAACAGATGCGGGCCCGCCGCGGCCTTCAGCGCGTCGTAATCGGTAAAGCCCGATTGCGTCGACATCACCATCACGCGCGGGTCCGAAGCGGCCTTTCCAACCCAGCTCATGGTGTTCAGGTCGAACTGGACGCCTTCCGCCCCCAGAAGCTGCGAATAGATCAGCCCGGTGTTGAAGGTACCGATGGTCAGGCCGTCGGGCTCTGACGCATTCAGCGTGTTCGTCCCGATCAGATGCCCGGCACCGGGCATGTTCTTGAACACCACCTGATCGGCTTTCAGATGCTTGCCCAGGTATTTGCCGACAAGCCGACCATAGGTGTCATAACCGCCACCGGGTTCGGTGGCGATGATGTAGTCGATGCTTTTGCCTTCGTAGTAGCCTTGCGCAAAGACGCTGCCCGCAGACAGGGCAAGCGCCGTTGCGGCGACGATCAGATGCTTCATTCGCGTTCTCCTCCCGGTTGACACATGGGGGCCACCGCATCTGGCGCGCGGAGTGCCCGGCTTTGGCGGTGCCGCGATCAGTCGGCGGGCGGCACCCAGACGTCTTCGAACCCTTTCGCGGGTTCAAGCTGATCGAACCAGTCAAGCCCGATCGACTTCATGATCCGGCTGTTGATGACCACCACACGCGCCTCGATGTTGCTGGTGTTGAACCGTTTGTGCGCGCAGTAGGGCGGAATGTAGATGAAATCCCCCGGACCCCAGTCAAACCGCTTGGGCGTGGTGTCCCATTCCCAGATGAAGGTTTCCTTGCACTGGAACTGGACGTCATAGTGCAGATCGAACCCGGTGCCCTCGATGACGAAGGCCACCTCCTCGGTCAGGTGGCGGCTGGTGCCGGTCGACCCCTCGGCCGGGATGAACTGCATGTAGATGTCCAGACAGCACTCTTTGGTGTCCATCCGCTCGTTGATGATGTGCTTGATCAGCCCGTCGGCCGACCGTTCCATCGGCATGTCGTGGTATTTCACCACGTTCATGCGGTTGTCATAGTCCTTGCGGAACTGCTTCGACGCCTCCAGCGCCTCGGCATAGAAGTTGACATGCGGTGCGCCCAGCTTGGCGCGTTCGCGTTCTGTGGCGTCGGCGAAAGTGATCGAGTCCATGTTGTGCTCCTTCGTCCCAATCACAGGTTGGCTGGCGGCTGATAGTCTTCGTGCCCCGGCACCGGCTCGGTCGGCGGGAATTCGACCATCTGCTGAAAGATCATGTGCATGAACAGGAACAGCGGTTTGGCCTTCATGATCAGCACGATCGTCTCGTCGTCATGGTCGTCCGACAGGTGCTGGTGCACGCAGGCGTTTTCCACGATCAGCGCATCCCCGGCTTCCCAGTCGATGCGACGGGTGTCGTGGATGTCGTGTCCCTTGCCCTTCAGCACGAAGAACACGGCCGAGTTCATGTGCCCGTGGGTCTGGCCATAGCCGCCCGGCGCGAAGGCGTCGATGTGGGTTTCGATCGACTGCGCGACGCGGCAGGCTTGCGGGTTGACGACCTTCTTGCCGTAGTTGTGCGGCCCGCCCTTCCACTTCAGGTCACTGGTCTTGATGATGCGCGGCTGGCTGTAAAGCTCTTCCTTCAGCTCGCCATAGGTGCCTTCCAATGCCCGCACGAACGTGCGTTTCTTGGTCCAGCGTTCCCACACGACCTTTTCGCGTCCGGCCTCGCTGTTGTGGCCTACTCCGCCTGCGTCTGTCGCCATGGCTTTCTCCCGACACTGATCTGCTTTGAAATTAAGGCCAGAGTTCCGTTCCTGTCAACTGACCAGCGTTCCGCCATAAAGAACAGCGTTCACGAAAGCCCCCCGGCGGCCCGGTCCAGCGGCACGATGGTCTGCCCCAGATACTGCGCCGAAGTGCCGTGCAGCAGCTCTTTCACCTGATCGGGTCCCAGCATCTTGACCAGTTGATCGACCTGCCCGAACAGCGGCAGCGAAAGGCCGCCCGCCTGGCTCAGCTCCAGTGCGACATCCATGTCTTTCTCGTGCCAGGTGAACTTGGTCGTGTCCCATCGTTCCAGTGTGATGTTCTTGCCCGGACACTGCAGCAGGATCTCGCGCATTCGCTGCGCATCCACGCCATAGCGTTTCGCCAGAAGCAGCACCTCATAGTTGGCCACGCAGGCGGCCCAGTGCAGCATGTTGTTGCAGGTCTTGGCCAACTGCCCGGCTCCGATCCCGCCGACATGCTCCACGAACCGGCTGTAGGCCGCAAGGACCGGGCGCATCCGTTCGACATGCGGGGCATCGCCCCCGCACAGCGTGCCAAGATTGCCATGTTTGGCGCCCTGCATGCCATAAACGACCGGCGCATCGATGAAACCCACGCCATGTCCGGCGCAAAGACGGTGCAGGTCCACCATGGTGTCGGGGTGGTTGGTGGCGGCAACGGCGATCACGCTGCCCTTGGCGACGCCCGCCGACAGCAGCCCTGCCGTCACGCTGCGCGACTGCGCATCGGTGGCGACGACGATCACGAACACCTCTGCCTTGGCGGTAAGGTCGGCCAGCCCGTCGACCACCTCCAGACCCGCATCCCGCGCGGCCTGCTTTGCCACTGGGTCTATGTCGGTCGCCCAGACGGTGTGCCCGGCCTTGCGGACATGGTCCGCCATGGCAAGACCCATCGCCCCGACCCCAATGAAGCCTACCTGCATCGCATCTTTCCCGGTTAAAGGTTTCCCGTCCTGCGGTTCTGTCATGACAGGCTGTCCAGCAGCCATTCCGTCACGAACCCTTCGTGAAGGCGGAAGGTCAGCAAGCGTTCGAACATCAGGTGCAGCGCCAAAGTGAACGTGCATCCGGCAATCAGTGCGTAGGTCGGCCGCACCTTGGCTTCGCGCCACAGATAGATCGTTACGAGGAACGGCGCACAGACCAGAAAGCCGAAAAGCAGGACGCCGCCGACGAACACGACGAAGTAGGCCCAGGTCTTCAGTTCCGCCGCGATCTCGACCGGTTCTTCGTCGGCCTCGACGGGTGCGGCAGGCACCCCGACAGACCGGCGCAGGTCAAGCGCCAGTTGCAGCAGGCACAGGCCGATCGACGGTATTCCGATGACATAGGGCATGAACCGCGCGCCTGCCGGATAGGTCGAGGCCATGGCGACCATTCCGCTGAAGATCGCCAGCATTGTCAGGGTGACGAGGGTTTCAAAACGCTGCATGGATCACTGCTCCATCGTCGGGTGGGACCCGGGCCGCAGGTTGCGCCACAGCGCGTAGCCCAAAAGCCCGAGGATCATTGCAATCAGCACCAGCGACAGCGGGCGCAAGAAGAACCACATGCCCCAGATCTGCAGCGCCTGATTGAGCGAACCTTCTGCACTGCTGCCCAGGATCAGACCGATCACGAACGGGGACCGGGGCCAGCCAGCCCGCAGGAACGCATAGCCGATCAGGCTGAACAGGACGAGGATGACAAGGTTCTGCCACTGGAAATCGCTGAGGAAGCAGCCAAGGGTGATGAACACCAGAATGAACGGCACCAGAATGCGCCCGTTGACGAAGGTCAGCACGGTGATCCACCGGCAGATCACCAGCAGGATCGCGACCGCCATCAGGTTGCCGACGACCAGCGCCCAGATCAGGCTCCACACCACATCCAGATGTTCGGTCATCATCATCGGGCCTGGCTGGATGCCAAGCACAATGAAAGCCCCCAGCAGGATCGCCATGCCAGAACTGCCGGGAATCCCAAAGAACAGCGTCGGCAGCAGCGAGCCACCTTCCTTGGCGTTGCTGGCGGTTTCGGGGGCGATCACGCCCTCGATGGCGCCCTTGCCAAAGCGTTCCGGGGTTTTGGAGCTTTGCACGGCATGGCCGTAGCAGATCCATGCCGCCGCCGACCCGCCCAGACCCGGGATAATGCCGATCACCGCGCCGATCACGGAAGTGCGGATCACCAGTGCCCAGTGGCGCGGAACCTCCATCACGCCCGACACCAATTGCCGGTAGGAAAAGGTATCGTCGGCCCGCTGCACCTGAGAAATCGCGGTGCCCTTCGTGCCGAGGCTCAGCATTTCCGGAACCGCGAACATCGCAAGCACGGCCGTCACAAGGCTGACCCCGTCCCACAGGAACAGCATGTCTCCGGCAAAGCGTGCGGTGCCGGTCTGCGGGTCCATGCCGACCATCGACAGCATGAGCCCCCAGAAGCCGACGATCAGACCCTTGACGATCTTCGGACCGCTGGCGAGGAAGGCGATGAAACTGATCCCCAGCAGGGCGATCAGGAAGAACTCGGACGGGCTGAAGCTGAGGACCAGGGGGCGCAGCACCGGGATCAGCAGCGCAAACACGACCGCCCCAAGGATGCCGCCCACACCCGACGCGGTGATGCTGGCACCAAGCGCGCGCGCAGCCTGCCCCTGTTTCGCCAGCGGATATCCATCCAGCGTCGTCGCCGCATCGTCGCCGTCACCGGGGATGCCGAACATGATGCTGGAAATCTGCCCGCTGGTACCGTTGACCGCATGCAGGGTCAGCAGGAACACCGCACCGGCGATCATGTCCATCCCGTAGATGAACGGAATCGCCATCGCGATCGAAAGCTTGCCGCCGATTCCCGGTGTGACGCCGACGAGCAGACCCAACACCACGGCAAGCAACATGAGCCCCATGATCGAAGGTGAGCTCAGCAAGCCGAACAGCGCGCCGAACATGGTGTCAATCATGGAACTCCCACTCCTCCCCAGGTGTGTGCAGGAAGGTATCAACCGCTGCACGCCCACCTTGCGCCCTTTGGCCGGATACCTCCAAATCAATATGTGCCATCCTGCCCGCAGTTTTTTGCCTGTCGGGAAAGCGCATCCTTTGCTTTCCCGGACGAAGTGTTGCACCGCAGCCTTGCCGACCCTGCAATTGCTGACAACTTCAAGACGTCACTTGACGCTTCGTCGAAAGGTGCCTACCTCGATTTTCAACGACCGGGCCCCTCTGACAGGCATGCACATGCCTGTGATGTCGGCGTTAAAGGCCCGGGGCTGACGTGTTGACGAATGCTCCTGGCAGATTGAACGAACTGTCACGAGGGTGAGACATGGATTTCCTATTTCAAGAAGTGATCAGCAAACCGCTGTGGTTGTGGCTGTTATTCCTGACGATCGTCGTCACGCTGATGGTCTTTGACCTTGGCGTTCTGCACAAGGACGACCACGAGATCGGCGTTGCCGAAAGCCTGAAGCTGTCGGCCTTCTACATCCTGATCGCGATGGCGTTCGGCGGCTACATCTGGTGGGCCTGGTCAAACGGCACGCTGGTCACCAGTGACGGCACCAACCCGGTCGCCGCCTATTTCCAAGGCTATATCATCGAGAAGGTTCTCTCGATCGACAACGTCTTTGTCATCTCGCTGATCTTCGGATACTTCGCGATCCCGCGCAGATACCAGTACCGCGCGCTGGTCTGGGGCATCATCGGGGTGATCGTCCTGCGCGGCATCATGATCGCGATCGGGGCCGAACTTGTGTCTAACTACAAGTGGATGACGCTGGTCTTTGCCGCCTTTCTGGCCTTCACCGGCATCAAGATGCTGTTCACCCAGGAAGGTGAGACCGACGTTTCGAAGAACCCGATGGTCGGGCTGGTGTCGCGGTTCATGAACGTGACGAAAGAGTTGCATGGCCAGAGGTTCTTTGTCCGCCTGCCGCACCCCGAAACACAAAAGATGGTCGTCTTCGCGACGCCGCTGTTCGTGGCGCTGGTCGTGATCAACTTTGCCGACGTGATCTTTGCGGTGGACTCGGTCCCGGCGATCTTTCTGATCACCACCGATACCTTCATCGTCTACACCGCTAACATCATGGCCATCCTTGGCCTTCGCGCGCTGTATTTCGCACTGGCCGCACTGGTGCACCGCTTCCACTATCTGAAGTACGCGCTGGCGCTGGTTCTGGTGTTCATCGGATTGAAAGGCTTCTACAGCTACTTCTTCGGCAAGTTCGATCCCTACCTGTCGCTGGCGATCACCATCGGCATCATCGCCTCGGGCATCTTCTATTCGCTGTGGAAGACGCGCGGCCAGGCATCGGACCCGACCCACACATCCTGACGGAACGTTCCCGCCCCATCGGGGATGCGTCCTAGGACCCGTTTGAATCCGGGCGGCGTTCGGTCTGGCGGCGATCGGTCAGACGGGGGGACGTCTCACGTGACCTGAGGAACTGTCCAAGATCGGTATCGGAAATCCGCCAGCCTTTTCCGATATCGATCGCACGAAGTGCGCCGGTCTTGATCCATTGTCGCACCGTGGCTTCAGCGACATCGAGCCGTTCGGCTACGCCGCTGACTGTCTGGTATTGATCGTGTGGCATGATCCGCTTCCGTGTCCGATGCCCAAGAAGAGTCGAGTTGTGTCAGGTTTGTTTGATTTGGGTCAAGGACCGACGCGGCCTTTCCGGGCCACCTGAAGGTAGCAGCGAAAACGTCGCGCGGGCTGGCGACACGCCCCCTGCTTGCGCCACAACGTCACCAGAAAAGGAAAACAACATGCCCCATCGCATCGCCTATGTGCCGTTGAACACCTATCCCGAAGCGGTTCCGGACGCAGCTGTCCTTTCCACGATCAGTTTTGCAGGCTCGATCGGTTGCGGATTGCACATCGTGACCTTCGCGGTGGACGTGCCGCATATGAATTCGCCGCTTGGTGGCTTTTTCATCAACGTCGAAGGAATGGCGCGTGCGGCCGAAGACCGAAGCAAGGCCGAATGCGACCGCTTGCGAGTGCTGATCCGGAATGCCCTTCCGGCGGACAATGAGGCCCTGATCTCGACCGAAAGGCTCGTGCTGGGCGCGGCTCTGGATGCAGCGGCGGGCGAGGCGCGGTACCAGGATCTGGCTCTGCTGCCATGGTCTGCCACCACGGCGAGCGCGCAGGACATGGCGCAGGCGCTGGTGTTCGGTGCCGGAGTGCCCGTGATCCTTGTGCCTGCCCAACCGCCCGTCGGTCCGGTCGATCATGTCGTCATTGCCTGGGACGGAAGCCGCGTTGCCGCGCGCGCGCTGAGCGACGTGCTGCCGCTTGTATCTGCGACCGGCCGGGTTTCGGTTGTGACGGTCGAGGGGGAAAAATCGCTGGCCGGGGCAGGGCTTGCCGATACTCTTTCGGCCGCGCTCGTGCGGCGTGGATACAACGCAAAGGCTGTCAGCGTATCGCTTGCAGGCCGTTCGATTTCGGTGGCGTTGCAGGAAACCGCGCTTGCCGAAGGTGCGCAACTTTTGGCCATGGGCGGTTTTGGCCATTCCCGACTGCGCGACTTCATCCTTGGCGGCGCAACGAAGGGGGTTTTTTCCGACCTGCGCCTGCCGGTCCTGCTGTCGCACTGACGGCAGGTCCCGCGCTGCGGGATCGGTCCGGAAAAGGCGGCCTGCCCCTCGGGCAGGCCGCTTTCGTTGTGGCGGAACGCAGCGACCCTCGTGCAGGCTGTTGCGGAATTGCCACGCCCTTTCGGTTGTTTCCTGCCATGCCGAACATTCCGCCCGGTTGCCGGTTTGAGGATCAGACGGTGCCTGTCCGAAAGGCCCGCGTCCGTCGCATCCACTTGAAAGGAAGACCGATGACTCGCCTGATCGCAATTGCCGGTGCGCTGGCACTGGGCACGACCGTTGGAGCGGCGGCGTACGCACAGACCACCCTGACCGGGGTCCGCGACATCAACGACCGGCTTGATGATGTGCAGTCCGACGCGCAGGAAGACTTTGACCGCAGCCAGGATGCTTCGCGCTTTGGCAACCCCGAGTTCCGTCAGGGGCTGTCGGGGTCGGCGTCGCTCAGCTATTCGGGCAAGGCCGGTAACAACGAGACCCAGGAACTGACCGCAGGGGCGCGCCTGCGGTTCGCCCAGGGGCAAACCGTGCAGACCATCGGTGTCGTGCTGCAGTTCGCCGAGGCGGAAAGCATCCGCACCAAGGAAGACGTCTTTGCGGTCTACGACTTCAACTACTACTTCAACGACAACCTTTACGGATTTGTCCTGGCGCGTGTCGAATCGAACGGCCTTGCAGAGCTTGCCGACGAAACCAAGACCGACGCCTTCATCGGGTTCGGTCCCGGCTACCGGATCGTCAACCGCCCGGATCTGACCTGGCGGGTGCAGGCCGGTATCGGCGTCAGCTATCTGGAAGACGGCAACGGCGACAGCGATACCGAGATCGGTTACATCGCCTCGTCGCGGTTCTTCTACCAGTTCAACGAAACGGTGTTCGTGACCAATGACACCGACGTGCTGTCGTCGGATACGGCGCTGCGCATCAACAACGATCTGGGTCTGAACTACAGGCTGACCGAGGCGTTCTCGACCCGGCTCAGCTATCTGACCGACTACAACGACAGCCGTGACACCCGGACGGACAACACACTGGGTCTGACGCTGATCTATTCGTTCTGAAAACGTCCGTCAGCGCATCCCGACCGGGACGCGCTGACGGAGAGCGGCATTGTCGCGGTCGGGGAGACTGGGCCCGACGGCGGCATAAGGGCAGACCGGATATCCCCTCGTTCCGGTCTGCCCTTCCATGTCTGCCCCGCGCCTTCGGTCAGGACCCGCTGCGCGCCAGACTGACCAAATACTTGCGGGTCGGGGCTGTCGCGGTCCTTCGTCCAGTCTCTTTCTGCAGATAGGCAGGGTCGCTGGACCAGGGCGCATTGCGGAACGGGGTCAGCGTCGACGTGATATCGTCCACGTTCTGCATCGCCGGCGCAAAAGCCGTCGCTGCTTCTGCGGTCCGGTCGGATGGCGCGGTCGCGGGCGGGATGAACCGGTATCCCACGCCATAAAGCGTCTGGATGCAGGCGAATTCGGGATCGATCCCTTTCAGCTTCTTGCGGATCCGCTTGATGTGGCTGTCGATCGTGCGGTCGTCGACAAATCCTTCGTCCGGATAGCTGGCCGATATCAACTGGTCGCGGGTCTTGACGATGCCGGGGCGGCGCACAAGCGCCCGCAGCATCTGGAATTCGGTTGCGGTCAGGGTGACTTCGCTGTTCTTCCAGCAGACGCTGTGGCGGCTGGGGTCCATCGTCAGGTCGCCGCAGACCAACGACTTTTCGGCCGCGACGGGCGTTCTTGCCTGCGCCAGCAGGGCGGCATGCCGCCGCAACAGCGCCTTGATCCGTTCGGCCAGAAGCCGCGGCGACACCGGCAGGTGGATGTAGTCATCCGCGCCGAACCGCAGGCCCATGATCTCGTCGATCTCGTCCCTGGTGGAACTGAGCATGATGACCGGGATGATCGAGGTCGCGCGGATGCGGTCGATCAGGGTGACGCCGTCGATCTTGGACGTGGGCAGGTTGATGATCACCATGTCCGGCATGCGACGCTGAAAGGTGTCGAGTGCAAACTGGCCGTCCCGGAACGTCTCGACGGTGTTGTTGTCCTCGCTCAGGATCGCCCGCAAGGGTGCAAGGTCTTCCCGCTGGTTGTCGACAAAGGCAATTCTGATCATTTTTCTGTCCCCACGACGAAGATCATTGTTCAATTCAGGGTGTACCGGTGCAGATCGACCGTCGGGTCCTGAAGGATTGGCTCAGTGCTTGCGCCGGGCGGGCTGATCCGCCTTGTGCTGGGCAACGCGGTTTTGGCGGAACGTGATGACATTGCTGCCGCAAAGCGCAGGGTCGGAGGTGTCGAACACATTCCTGATGTCCTCGACGAATTCCATGCTGCTGAAAAAGGGCTTCTGCCGGACCCGCCGCAACGCTTTCAGCCTTTGCTCGCGGGCTTTCTCGATCATTGTCTGACCCATGGTCATCTCCTTTCCGTTGTCCTGCCCGGACCTTTGATCCGGGCTTTGATGGTCCGGGGCCGCCAGGATGGACGGGTGGCCCCGGTCGTTAAGGAACCGCTTTGCGCGGCCGGCTTTCTGCTCTTGCCATTCTGAGTAAGGGACGCATTTCGCGGAACGATGCGAAGAACGTGCAAAAATTTGTGCAATTGTGATGGATCGGGGCAAAGGATGGCGAACCTGAAGATCGCCGGGGCCTGGTCAACACAATCGCCATGTTGTCCGCAGGAAGATCATCGACGCATGGCGTGACAGGACCGCCTCGCTGACCGTGGACCGGGCAATGAAAAGGCCCCGCCAGAACACCGGCGGGGCCAAGGTTGCTCGAGTTGGCAGTCAGCCCTCGCTGACCTTCAGATAGCTGCGCAGTTCGGTCCACTGCTTCGCGATGCCCGGTCCTGTGCCAGCGTAGGGCGTATTCGGGGCGGCCTGCAGCACCGGGTCGCCGGGATGCCAGCCGCTGGGGGTCGCCACGCCGCCCCGGTCGACCACTTTCAGCGCATCAATCACCCGCAGCACCTCGTCCATGTTGCGACCGACAAAAACCGGATATTCGAAGATCATCCGGATGCGCAGCGACGGATCGACAAGAAACGATTTGCGGATGGCATAGCCGTCGATTTCCTTGGGATGTTCCATCCCCGCCGCCTGCGTCACCACATGGTCCGGATCGGCGACCAGCGGAAAATTCACTTCGGTGCCAAAGGTTTCGGCCACTTCCTTTGACCAGGCTGACAGGTCGGACAGTGTGTCACCCGAGATCGAGATCGGCTTGACGCCGCGTTTCTTCAGCGCGTCATGCGAAAAGGCGACGTCGGCGATCTCGGTGGAACAGACCGGGGTATAGGCGGCGGGATGGCTGAACAGGAAGGTCCAGCCGGTTTCCGCCCAGGCGTGGAACGAGATCAGTCCCTGGGTCGAGTCGGCCGTAAAGTCGGGAAAGATATCTCCAAGCTGTGGCCGCCAGCGCACATTCGCGCGATAGCCACTGGGAAGAATCATCCGCGTTTTCAGCCGACTCCGGCTGCCGAAAAGCTGGATACCCATCCATGTCTCCCCTTTTGTTGCATGGTGTTCAGGCCTGTCCCGGAACAGAAGTCATTGAATAACATCGGGGTGTGCGGTAGTTTCGGTCCAATGGTCTTTAATTGTTTAAATTTGAACAGGATAGTCACAAGTATGACTTTCGTGTTCCGGTTGCGCTGATAAGCTGCCACACCTGTGGATAAAATGCGTGCTGCCACTTCCGTATGCCGACGTTCCGACTACCGTTTGCGGTTGCATGTTGTCTCAGGCTGCCGGACTGAGTGTCCGGATGGGGAGGTTGCAGATGAAACCACTGGTTCTGGCCGTGGACGACGAGCCGGAAATACTTGAACTTCTGCGGATATCGCTGGAGTCCGAGGGGTATCAGGTTCTGACGACCACCACGGCGGCCGAATTCAGGACGTTGCATGCACAAAACGACGTCGCCGTATTTCTGGTGGACGTGACCCTGCAGGACGGCAACGGGTTCTCGCTCGTCAAGGAACTGCGGCTGACCTCGAACCGCGGCATCATCCTGCTGACCGGCCGGGCCAGCGAGACGGATCAGGTGGTGGGTCTGGAAATCGGGGCGGACGACTATGTGACCAAACCCTTCCGGGTGCGGGAACTGGCCGCACGGGTGAACGCGGTTTTCCGCCGGACCAATCATGTGCCCGTCCCGGCACCAGATACTTCGACAATTTCGGCCCAACCCAGCACGGCCGTCGATTTCGAATTTGACCAGTACCAGCTCGCAGTCAGTGCGCGCCGGCTGTGGCACCGCGAAACCGGCGAGATCATCCTGACCACGGCCGAATTCGACCTGCTGGTCGCCCTGTTGCGTCGCAGAGGGCAGGTTCTGGACCGCGACCAGTTGATGAACGCGATCAAGGGACGCGAGTGGGAAAGCTATGACCGCGCGATCGACGGCCTGATCAGCCGACTGCGCCGGAAACTGCCCGCCGAGGGGCGCGCCGCGCATTACATCCGCACCGTGCACGGGATCGGCTATTCCTTTACCGCCTGACGCCTGACGCCTGACGTCGGGACGCAGGCCTGCGCCGATCCGGCGCGATCTCTGATCTGTCAGCCGATGTGGACATTTCTGCAGACGAAACGCCCAGAAACACAAATTGCACAATTTTTTTACAAGGCCGAAAGCCCCGCCAAAATTTGGCATGATAATTGAAAGTGCACCGGGAACTTTAACCACAATCACTGGCTAGTTTCTCCCTGACACCAAGACGAACTCGCATATCCGCCTTCAGTTCCTGATCACCACGGCCGTTTTCCTGCGGTTCGTGAACGGCAGGGTCTTGTTGGATGCCGTCACGGTGTCATCGGCGAAACCAGTCCCTGAGACGTGCCGGAGAAACGCGCCATGGCCAATGTACGCTTTGACCTTTCCACCATCGACCAGGCAATCGCTGTCGGGTCGAATGTCGTGACTGCCAATCACATGGGCAGCATCTACACGACGTTCCTGACGCTTGATAACTATGCGAAATCGACGCAGTCGATGAATTTGGGCAGCGTGCGCTGGCCGGGCGGGATGGTTGCCGAAGCGCAGGTCGAAAAATACAGCCTGACGTTTCCCGATGTCTACAACACGGACCTGCGGCCGGACCGCGGACTGTCCAGCATGTTGATCTTTGCGAATGCCACCAAGCAATCCTTCGCCATGGTGCTGCCCACCGACCGATACATGTTCAACGTCGCCAAGGGCACGACCGACGTCGAGAACTTCGTCAAACGTCTGGTGGCGGGCGATTTCGGCAAGCTGCCGTCCGACTTCACACTGGAAATCGGCAACGAGACGTCGCACTACGGCTGGGCGAACGGCAAGTTCACGCCGGGGGTCGGGTCCTACGGACATATCGCGAACGCGTTTCTGACGGCCATCAACAAGGTCCTGAACGACCCGGTCCTGAACCCGGATGACATCCAGATCAATGTCGCGGTCCAGATGTCGACGACCGTCGGTGGCCAAAGCAGCATCTTCAACCAGATCACACCGGAAAACATGCGGTCGGTGGATGGGTTCATCCGCCACAGCGGACTGGTCCACAACGGAGACGACTTCAAGGTCGCCTGGGAGAATGCAAAGATCGCAGCCGTGACCACCTGGTGGGACAGGGCCTGGGGCGGCGGGGCGCCCGAATTGAAGGTTCTTGATACGGCCTGGGCCGTCGGGCCTTCGGACGCCGTGACAGCCGCCGCATTCCCCTCGGACATCGGTCCGCGGCAGGCGGCGGCGGTGGTCGAGATGTTTTCCAAGCTGATCGTCGCCGGGTCCGACTATGCCGCCGTCTGGGGCGTTCAGGACAATCCGTCCTCGCTGTTCTATTACACCGGCCAGAAAATCAGCTATGGCGGACATGCGTTCCGGCTGATGGCGGAAAGCCTGGTCGGCACGACGCAGGCCGTGGGCAAGCTGGACGCGGCGGGCGAATGGATCCATCAGGGCCCGAACTGGGACAGCGTGACCTATGCCGACAAGGCGAAGGCCGTGATCTTCGTGTCCGCCCTCGATATCCCGGAAGAAGGTCTTGATGTGACGGTCAACCTCGAAGGGCTTGGCGGCATCCAGTATGCCTGGGCCGAGATCATCTCGTCGACCGTGCCAACCGATCCGAGGCAGGTCGTCGTGACGCCGGCAACGACGGTGGGCGGGCCGGTCATCAGCCGCATGGCCATCACCGATGTCGGCAACACCTTTACCGTCCGGCTGATGAACGATCATGAAACCATCCGCATCATCGCGGCGCGGGAAACGCCGCAAACGGGCTTTCTGCATCTGTGGGGCACGGCCGCTGCCGACAGCTTTACCGGGGGGCATTCCGCCGATCTGCTGGAAGGCGGTGGCGGCAACGATACGCTGCGCGGCGGTCTGGGAAACGACACGATGCTGGGCGGTGCGGGCCATGACACCTATGTCGTCGACTGTGCCGGTGACAATGTCTTTGAAAGCACGACGATCAGCGGACTGATCGACGCCGGTGGCGTCGACACGGTGCTGAGTGTGGTATCCTACAGCCTCGACACGCATGCAGGGGTGCGCTTTGTCGAAAACCTGGGACTGATCGGAACGGCGAACATCAACGGCACGGGCAACCTGAAGGCCAATCTGATCACCGGAACCTCGGGCAGGAACGTGTTGAACGGCGGTGCCGGGGCCGACAGCCTGATGGGCCGCGAAGGCGACGACACCTATATCGTCGACTCCACCGGTGACCGGGTGATCGAAACCACCACGCTGACCGGTGTGATCGATGCCGGGGGCATCGACACGGTTCAAAGCTCGGTTTCGTTCAGTCTGGACACATCGGTTGCCGTGCAATTCGTCGAAAAGCTTGTGCTGACCGGCAGCGCCGACATCGACGGGACGGGCAATGCGCTGGCCAACCAGATCACGGGCAACGCGGGTCGCAACGCCCTTTACGGCGAGGAGGGCAATGATCAGTTGAACGGCTGGGGGGGCGATGACACGCTGTCCGGCGGCACCGGCGACGACACCCTTTTTGCCGGGGGCGGCAATGACGTGATGTTCGGCGGCGCGGGCAATGACGTCTACATCGTCGATTCCGCAGGCGATCTTCTGTTCGAAACCGGGTCCGTCATCGACACGCTGGACAGCGGGGGCATCGACACGGTGCAAAGCACGGCCAGTTTCAGCCTCGACACATCGGTCGGCGTGCGGTTTGTCGAACATCTGACGCTGGCGGGCACTGCCGCCACCAACGCGACCGGCAACGCGCTGGCGAACCGGCTGACGGGCAACGGCGGGGCAAATGTGCTGTCCGGCGGCGGTGGTGCCGATACGCTGAACGGTGGCGCAGGCTCTGATACCCTGTCAGGCGGCGATGGTGCGGACAGGTTCGTCTTTGCGACGCTGCCCGCAGCCACCAACATCGACCTGATCACGGATTTCCAGGCCGTGGACGACACGATCCACCTGCAGGCATCGCTGTTTGCGGGCATGGTCCCCGGACCGCTGTCCGCCACCGCGTTCACGGCCAATGTGCTGGGAAGTGCGCTGACCAAATCCGGCCGGATCATCTATGAAACCGATACGGGTTGGCTGTCCTATGACCAGGACGGACTTGGCGGCGTTGCCGCCGTGCATTTCGCCACGATGATGCCCGGACTGCAGATCAGCAGCGCCGATTTCCTGATGATCTGACCGGCTTGGTTGTCGAAGGGCAGGTGCGAGATGCCCTGTGGCAGGACCACGCAGACCGGCCTTGGGGCCGGTCCCGACCGAAAGGAACGCCCGCCATTGCGGCAGATGTCACACAAGCGTAACGCTTGGGGCGTAACGGCGGGATCATTCGGATGACCGGTCGGATCGGAAACCATGGGACGGGACAACTGGCAGATCATCCGGAATCGGATTTCCGACGACATTTCGGCCGGACGTCTGGAACCGGGCATGCAACTGCCGACCGAAACACAGTTGTGCCAGTCCTTTCAGGCCGGACGGCATTCGGTGCGGCGGGCGGTCGCGGCGCTGGCGGTCGAGGGTAAGTTGCGGGTGGAACAGGGCAGGGGCACCTTTGTGCAGGCCGCGCCCTTGATCAGCTATCACATCGGGCCGCGCACCCGGTTTCGTCGCAACCTGATGGAACAGGGCGTATCTCCGGGCGGCGAACAGCTTTCGGACTCGATTGTCCCCGCCTCTGCGTCGATTGCGCTGGCGCTTGGTCTGGCCGAGGGCAGCCCCGTGCACTGTCTGCTGCGCCAGGGCCTTGCGGACGGGGTTCCGATCAGCATCGGACTGTCCTGGCACGCGGCGACGCGGTTTCCGGATCTGGCCCGGCGTCGCGCCGCCGGTGAATCGGTGACGGACATCTACCGCAGTCACGGGATCACCGATTACTTCCGCAAGCAGACGATCATCTTCGCCCGACGCCCCAGCGCCGAGGAGGCCGAACTGCTGATGCAGCATCCCGACACCCCGGTTCTGGTGCTGCAAAAGACGGATGTGGATGCGACCGGCCGGCCCATCGGCTATTCCGAGGCGGTCTGGGCTGCGGACCGGGTGCAGTTTTCCTTCGAGGCGACAGAAGGGCGCAGCGCAGATGCGTGACCAGACCAGCGAGATCGCCCCGGCGGCGTGGCAGCGCCACAGCCCCGCCGGTTTGAACTGACTTCCAGAGAGGTATCCGAAGATGTGGCTGTCTGATTTCCGCGTGGTGCTGGCGGACCGGGTGATCGAGCGTGGCTCGGTCAGGATAGAGGGCGGCCGGATCGCCAAGATTGCGGAACGCCCGATGCCGGGGGCGGCCCTTTCCGGTGACGGTCTGATCCTGTTGCCCGGCTTCGTCGACATGCACGGCGACATGATCGAACGCGAGGTCGAACCGCGCCCCGGTGTGCGGATGCCCACGGAACTGGGTCTGCGGGACCTTGACCGGCGGCTCAAGGTCGCGGGAGTGACCACGGCCTACGCCGCCGTCAGCTTCAACCCCAAGTCGGCCTATGGCCATTTGCGCAGCTACGAGCATTCCAAGGACATGCTTCGTGCGCTCAAGGCGTTGCGGCCGATCCTGAAGATCGATCACCGGGTGCATGCCAGGTTCGAGATCAACTATCCGAACGCGCTGGCCGTGGTGGAGGAACTGATCGCGGATGGCACCGTCGATCTCGTTTCGCTGACCGACCACACGCCGGGGCAGGGCCAGTACCGAGATCTGGAGCATCTGGCGCGGCGCACCGAAATCGAACAGGGCCTGACGCCGGAACAGGCCCTTGCGCATATACAGGACCGCATCGATGAAAAGCGCGCCAATGTGGGCGATGTGGCGGCCACTCTGGCCGCCATTTCCCGCCTGTGCGCCACGCACGGCATAGCGCTGGCAAGCCATGACGACGACACTGTCGAAAAGGTGGCCCTGATGCAGTCGCTGGGCGCCGCCATCAGCGAATTTCCCGTCACTGTCGAGGCCGCGACCGAGGCGCGGGCGCGCGGCCTTGCCACCGCGATGGGGGCCCCGAATGCCCTCCGGGGGCAGTCCTACTCCGGCAACCTGTCCGCCCGCGCGGCGCATGGTCTGGGCCTTCTGGATATCCTGGCGTCCGACTATCACCCCTCCGCGATCCTTCCGGCCGTGCTGGAACTGGCCAAGGCGGATCCGGCGGGCCTGTCAGGGTCCGCCCGACTGGCCACTTCGAACCCTGCGCACGCGCTGGGCCTTGGCGACCGGGGGGTGATCGAGCCGGGCCTGCGCGCGGATCTGGTGATCGCCGACGACAACGGCGTCGGGCATGTCCGCGCCACCCTGCGGGCCGGGGCCGCCATCTACTCGGACGGATCACTGTCGCTGGCCAGGGCCGACTAGGCCGCGAAACAGGGTGGCCGCCTTGCGGTGCCCGCTCCATCGCGGCAGGGCTACATTGTCGCGCACGGGGTGCCGGGTGTCCAACCGCCCTGCGCCACCGTGCTCGACCGAGACGACCCCGCGCGGTTCCGGCTAGGTGCCCGGACTGGTCTGGGCATCCGTTGGTTGGCCCGACGGCTGCGGGAAACGCGCTTTCCCCTGCGGGAGGAACATCGGTTCGACCACATCCAGAATCAACTCGATCACGGCATCGGGGTCTTGCAGGTCCAGCCGGTCCTGCGTCAGCAGTCTGGTCCGGCGGGGTTCGCGCAGAACCTGCGTGCGCACGCCCAGCGCCGCGTTGATACGCCAGCCGATTTCGACGTCATCGAACCAGGGAGCGGCCTTTTTCAGGTAGGCGGCGAAAACCCGGTATTGATCCACCTGATCAATCAGCGCCCGCAACCCCGCCGAGGCCCCGTCCAACCCCTGCATCCGGTTGATATGCCGGAACACCGCATAGGGACGCATCGGGTCCAGCGACCAGCGCACCGGCGGGCCGATCATTGCGGCCAGCACGTCGCGCAGTGGCGCGGGCTGCGGGCGCGACCGCTCGATCGCCGCTTGCAGGGTAAGCATCCGCTCGTGGTTGATCTGCACATAAAGGTGTTCGGCCGTCGCGATGATCAGGTCATCGAGGGACAGGTAGTGACTGTAAAGCGCCGCCGGGCTGGTCGCGGCCGCACTGGCGATCGTGCGCACGGTGACTTGGCAGGGCTTCGAGGCTGACCCGATCACGCTGATGCAAGCCGCAATCAACCGGCCCTTGGTATCGCTTTCGCCCGGCACCATGGATCACCTCCAAGAGATGCACGGTATTCGCGAATCATGTCATCCGGATGACTGGCGGCCCGCTAGCGCAGGCCCGCCTTCACGAAGCTGTCGATGACCTGGCGTTGCAGCACGACATAGATCACCAGCACCGGCAGGCAGGCCAGCGTCGACACCGCCATCAGCGGCCCCCACTGATTGCCCTCTTCGGTCAGGAACATCTGGATGCCGATCTGGATCACCGTCCGGTCTTCGCTGCGCGTCAGCAGCAGGGGCCAGAAGTACTCGTTCCAGGCCGAGATGAAGATCAGGATCGACAGCGCCGCAAGGGGCGCGCGCAGATTGGGCACCAGAATGCGCCACAGGATGCGCCAGTGGCTGGCCCCGTCCATATGTGCGGCCTCGATCACTTCGGCCGGGAAGGACCGCATCGCCTGCACCAGCAGCAGGATGGCAAAGGCCGAGGCCATGTTGGGCAGCACCAGCGCGGTCAGCGTGTCGACAAGGCCCATCTGCGCGATCAGCACGTAGTTGGGGATCATCACCACCTGAAACGGCACCAGCCAGGTCATCGCGACCAGCGCGAACAGCACCCGGTCGCCAAAGAACCGCCACCGCGCGAACCCGTAGGCCGCCAGCACCGCCGTCAGCAGTTGCAGCACGGTCGAAACCGCCGAGAAGATCAGCGTATTGGCCAGCATCGTCCAGACCGGGATCACCTGCGTGGCATAACTGTAGTTCTCCAGCGTCGGCGCCGCAGGCCAGGGCAGGGCGCTGTAGATCTCTGCGGCCGGGCGCAGCGAGGTGACGACCATCCACCAGACCGGAAAGACCGAGACGAAGGCCAGCGGGACCATCACCGCGTGGGCGGCCCAGTCGCCCGGGCGGCGGCGTCTGGCGTCAGTTGTCATGGAAACTCGCCCTGTTCATCAGCCAGATCAGCCCCGCGGCGATCACGCCGAACCCCGCGAACAGCAGCATTCCCGCCGCCGAGGCCCAGCCCGCCGCAAGGCTGCCGAACCCGAACTGCCACAGCAGGTAGTAGACGTTGCTGGTGCTTCCCAGCGGTCCGCCCTGGGTCAGCACATGGATGTAGGCAAAGCTCCACTGCGCGCCCAGAAGGATGGTCAGCAGCACCAGCAGGAAGATCGTGGGCGACAACAGCGGCAGCCGGATGCGGCGGGTGATCTGCCATTCGGTGCCGCCGTCCATCCGGGCCGCCTCGATCAGGGCCGGATTGATGTTCGACAGGCTGGCCGAGATGACCAGCGTGGAAAACCCGATCAGCTTCCATCCGGTGATCCAGATGATCGTCCAGATCGCCGTATCGCCGTCTTTCAGAAAGTCGACGGCGGGCAGTCCAAGCCCGCGCAGCGCGGTGTTGATGATGCCGAAATCGAGGTTGAGCATCCAGCGCCAGACCGCCGCCGCCGCCACGGGGGCGATGATCAGCGGCACGAAGATCAGGGCGCGGTACAGATTGCGCCAGCGGCCCGACAGCCCGTTCGTCACGATCGCTATGGCGACCGGCAGCACAACCGTCAGAGGCAGCAGGCCGATCAGGTAGATCCCCGTGTTCCACAAGGCCGCCTTCATGTCGGGCAACCCGATCAGGCGTTGATAGTTCAGCGTCCCGACATAACGGCGCGGGGCGGTGGGCAGCATGTTCCATTCGTGGAAACTCAGCCAGAAGGCATAGACCAGCGGCCCGTAGATCCAGATGACCAGCAGCGCCAGCGCGGGGGCCAGATACAGCCACGGTGCCAGCGGCCCGCGGCGCAGCCATGCCCTGCGGCGGGTGATCGATTTGGCTGCGGCAAGGGCGGTCATTGGTGGTAATCCTGAAAGAGGGGACGCGGCGCAGACCCTGCGCCGCATCAAGACTGAACAGAACCGATCAGGGCATCAGCGCCTGCGCATTCGCCTGCGCTTCGGTCATCAGCGTTGAAATGTCGCCGGTCCCGAACACCGCCTGTTCCGCGGCCGTCATCATCGTCGTCATGATCTGGCGATAGTTCGGGCCGGGGAAGGACTGCCACGGGGTCAGAGTCTGCAACTGCGCGATGTTCGGGGCCATCACCGGATTCTCACGCAGGAAGGGGGCGAGGAATTCTTCGCTTTCCACGGTGGTCTGGCGCAGGGGCACATAGCCGATCTTCGACGTGATGATGTTGTACCCGTAGTCCGAGGTCAGGTGCTTCATCAACTCCCATGCCGCGCGCTGCTTGACCGGGTCCTGCGTCATGATCATCAGCGCGGAGCCCGAATTGGTGGGCGTGGCGGGCTTGTCGCCAAAGGTCGGCATCGGGGCCGAACGCAGTTCAAACTTGTCCTTGGCCCCTTTCAGCAGCACCGCCTGCACGGCGCTGGTGATCAGGAACATGCCCGCATTGCCGGTCGACATCGACTCGATGCTGTCGGCCGAACTGCTGTTGACCATGGCGCCCGACTGCGCCAGTCCGCGCATCATCGTCAGCGCCTCGATGCTTTCCGCGCCACCGAAGGTCAGCGTCTTGCGGTCCTCGGACATGACCGATCCGCCGTTCGACTTGACGAAACCCTGATAGAGCCAGTCATAGGCCGACGGCCCGAAGATGCCGGTCAGAAGGCCGGGCTTGCCGGTGGCCTTTGTGATGGCATTGGCAGCCGCGCCAACCTCGTCCCAGGTGCGGGGCGGCGCGTCGGGGTTCAGGCCCGCCGCGCGGAACAGATCGGCATTGTAGAACAGCACGGGCGTCGAGAACACATAGGCCAGGCCATAGGTCTTGCCGTCCAGACGGCCCAGTTCCAGCCCCTTGGGGAACAGCCCGTCGAAATGCGCGGCCAGTTCTTCGGCCGGCACGATGTCTTCCAAGGCGGGGACACCGAAGTTCTCCGCCGCATAGCCGAAATCGGCAAAGATGATCTGCGCGATGTCCGGCCCGTTTCCGGCGATCACATCCGCCTGCACGATGCTGATCACTTCGGGGGCCGGGGTCGGGATGCCTTCGACGGTGACGTTCGGATTGGCCGCCATGAAGCTGTCGATCATCTCGACCGTCGCGTCCTTGCCGATCCCGGCCCCGGCGAGGTTGTAGTTGTAAAACCGGATGGTGACGGGCGCGTCGATCGTGGCGGGCATCGTCTGGGCCGCCGCCGACAGGGCAGACGCCCCCAGCAGCAGGGCCGCGGCACAGGTGCGCAGGGCAGAAAGGGAAAATGTCATCGGACCACTCCTTTGGATCGAGGGAAAGCTGGGATCATTCTGCGGCCGCGCGGGCGGCCTCGTAGGCGCGCAGGTCGGCCAGCGTATGCCGCCCCGTTTCGGCCCGGGTCGCGGGCAGCGGCACACAGGTCACCGTCAGCCCCGAGTCGCGCAGCACGCAGACGGAAAAGGACGTGCCCTGCACCATGCGGATGCCCTGGCCTGCAAACAGCGGATCAAGCGCCGCATGCTGACCCATGCCCACGATCAGCGGGATGCCGTGCCACTGGGTGAACCGGTCCATGTGGATGTGCCCGCAGAAGATGCCGGCAATGGCATGGCCCCGGACGATCTGCGCCAGACGGGCAGTCGCGGCAAAGGACAGGCTTTCCCATTCCCAATCGGGGTCCATGTCCAGCGCGGGGGCGTGGTGGAACATCAGGACCTTGGGCAGGTCCGGGTGGTTGGCCAGCGCGGCTTCCAGAAAGGCGAACTGCGCATCGTCCAATTCGCCGCCGATCTTGTCGGCGCGGCTGGTGTCCAGCGTGATCACATGCACGCCCGCGATCACCGTCTCATGGTCATGGGGCGCGTCACCCATGTCGGCGCCATCCAGCATCCCGGCCCGGAAACCCGCCCGCGTGTCGTGATTGCCCAGAGCATAGACGACCGGCATCGGCGCGTCGGCCATCAGCCCGCGCAGGGTCTGGTAGGACGCGGTATCGCCGTGGTTGGTCAGATCGCCGCTGACAAGGATGAAGGCGGGTTGCGTAGCCATCCCCGCGATCATGCCGCGCACGGTCAGTAGGGTCGCGGTGGTGTCGGAATGCAGGGCTGCGTCCACCGGATCGGGTGCGCTGATGTGCAGGTCGGTCAGATGCAGAAATGTCGTCATCATCATGTGTCCTTGTTCAGGGGCCCGGCACGGCGGGCGGTGTCAGATCAGGCTGCGGTGGCTCCATGCGTGCAGGGTCGGCTCGCCCAGAACCTCGCGGGCGAAGGCGCGGGCGCCACCATGCTGCCTGTCAAGCTCTTGGAAGGCCGCATCCAGATAGGCGGGCCGCACGCCCAGCACCGCCGGCCGCGCCGAAGGGGCAATGTGTGCCACAAGGTCTGCGTCCGGGCGCCAAAGCCCAGCCGTCGCCAAGTAGTCCGCCATGACCGCCGCCGCTGGCACCCCCAGCGTTGCCAGCAAAAGCGCCGCGGCAAAGCCGGTGCGGTCCTTGCCTGCGGTGCAGTGAAACAGCACCGGACCCGGCGCTGCGGCAACGGCACCCAGAAAGGCCGCGAAGACGTCGGCATTCAACCGGACGAAATCGCGGTAGACCTCGGCCATCGCGGCAGCGGCTTTGGCATCATCGATCCCGGCCATGGGGTCGGAGGCCAGAAGACCCGCGGTCGCTCCGGTGCGGACCGGCAGCGAAAGCTGCCGGGCACCCTGTTCCGGGGCAATGGCCACGGGGGCCGACGCGGCCTCGTCCGGCTGGCGGAAGTCCACGACCAGCGCC
>JAIYDJ010000024.1 GCA_027487575.1 Rhodobacter sp.
GGCCTGACCCTGACCTGAAGGCCCCCGATGCCCGCGCCCCAGCCCATCGCCGCCTCGACCATCGCAGCACAGGCCTTCCGCCTGATGGAGCGCGGGCCGATCAGTTCCTTCGGCGACGACAGCGACCAGGCGCGCGATGCGGCCGAGCAGTACCCGCTGGCGATGGATGCCTGCCTCGAGGCCGCCGACTGGTCCTTTGCATCCGTCTATGCGCAGCTGCCCACCATCACCACCCTGCCCCTTGGCGTGACCGCCGATCCCGACCTGCCCTGGCTTTACGCGCTGCCCGGGGACATCGTGGTCCTGCGCGAGGTGGGCGACGGCGGCACCCGCTGGCGGCGCGACCGCGCGGGCCTGCGCGCCGACGATCCGGGCCCCCTGCCCGTCCGCTACACGGGCCGCATCGAGAACGAGGCGCAGCTGCCCGCGATGTTCCAGACCGCCGTATCCCATGCGCTGGCGGTGCTGCTGGCGCCGCGCTGGCTGGGCACGCAGGCGAAGATCGAGGCGCTGCGCACCGCCGCACAGGCCACCCTCAAGGCCGCGATGCGCCACGACGCGCGGCAGTCCTCATCGGCCCGCTATGACGGGCTGGACGACCAGCCCGACTGGGTATCCGAGGCGCGCGGTTTCCGGGGAGGGTGGTTGTGACCCGCACCAGCCCCCCGCAGGTTGCCTTCTCGTCGGGAGAGATCGACCCGCTGCTGCACCGCCGGTTCGACTACCAGCGGTTCCAGACCGGCATGGCGACGTGCCGCGGGTTCCTGCCCCTGCCGCAGGGCGGCTTCACCCGGGCACCCGGCACGCTGCAGCGGGGCAACACGAAGGGCGACGCCGCGGGGGTGCTGGTGCCCTTCGTCTTTGCCGCCGACGATGCCGTCACGCTGGAGTTCACGCCCCTGTGCATGCGCGTCTGGCGCTACGGCGCGCTGGTGATGGTGGGGGACGTGCCCTACGAGCTGGTCACCCCCTATGACGCAGCATCCCTGCCGCGCCTGCAATGGGTGCAGTCGGCGGACGTGATCTACATCGTGGACGGGCTGCAACCGATGCAGCGGCTGGCGCGCCTTGCGCTGGACAACTGGACCATCGCCGCGCAGGTGTTCAACACCGGCCCATTCCGCACGCAGAACCTGAACAAGGCGCTGACCGTCACGGCGAGTGCCGCCACGGGCACGATCACCCTGACCGCCAGTGCCGCCCTCTTCGCGGCCAACCACGTCGGCAGCCTGATGCGGCTCAAGCCGACCGACAACACCGCCGTGCCGCTGTGGACATCGAACGAGGGCGGGCTGACCGCGGGGACGACGCAGCGCCGCTACGACGGCAAGGTCTACCTGCTGGTGACCGGCACCAACGCAGGCCCCAATCCCCCCATCCAGGAAGAGGGCGACCTGCGCGTCGACAACAGCACCGTCTGGCGCTTTGTCAGCGACGATGTGGGCGTGGTCAGGATCACCGCCGTCGCATCGGGCACCAGCGCCACGGCAGTGGTCCTGCGCACCGTGCCGAAGGGCTGCACGGGGGTGGCGACCTATCGCTGGTCCGAGGGTGCCTGGTCCGCGCGGTACGGCCATCCCGGCGCGCTGGAGTTGTACGACCAGCGGCTGGCGGCGGCCGCCACGCCGACCGAGCCGCGCACGGTGTGGTTTTCTGCCGTGGGCGACTTTGCCGATTTCGCGGACGGGGTGGAGGCGGACGAACCTTTTGCCTATGCCATCGCGGGCGACGGATCGGTGAACCGCATCCTGAACCTGAAGCGCGGCCGCACCGGACTGCACATCTTCGCCCTGGGCGAGGAATACTCCACCCGGTCGGACAGCCGCCAGCAGGCGATCGGCCCCACCTCGATCGCCTTCGGGCTGGACAGTGCCATCGGCGCCTCGCCCGCGCGGCCCATTGCGCCCGACGGCAACCCGATCTTCATCAGCCGCGACCGGCGCCGGGTGACGCAGATCGCCTATTCCTTCGAGGCCGACGCGAACCGGGCGGTGGCGCTGTCGCTGGCCGCGCAGCACCTGGGTGCGGCGTTCTTCGAGCAGATCGTCTGGCAGGGGTCGCCCCAGCCCATCGCCTGGCTGCGCCGGGCCACCGGCGACCTGGCCGCGATGATCTATGACGCGGCGGAAGAGGTGCTGGGCTGGGCCACGGTGCCGGTGGCGGGCGGCTTTGTCGAAAGCCTGGCGGTGTCGCCCGACCCCACCGGCGCGGCCGACATCCTGACCATGATCGTGCGGCGCGTGATCGGCAGCGCGACGGTGCGCTTTGTCGAGGAGCTGGCGGTGACCTATGGCCTTCTGACAGGGGCCACGCCGGTGGCGCAGGCCTGCCACCTGTTCGCGGCGCGGACATTCGTGCCGGGCGTGCCGGCCGCGGGCTTTGCCGTGCCGCATCTGGCGGGGCAGCAGGTGCTGGCCTGGACGGACGAGGGCGAGTTCGGCCCGCTGACGGTGGCCCCCGGGGGCGAGGTGGTGCTGCCCGCCGCCGTGGGCATCGCGACCATCGGCCTCTTCGATGCGACGCATGAGGCGCAGACGCTGGACATCACGGCGCAGGCCGCCGACGGCAGCACGATCGGGCGCCACAAGCGGCTGCACAGCGGCGCCGGGATCGGGGTTCACCGCACCGCACAGGGGTTTGTGCAGGTGGTCGAGACCGAGGTCCCCGCCGCGCCGCGCACGGGCAGCCGCCAGAGCCTGATCCGCCGCGCCGTCGCGGCATCCCTGACCGAGGCCACGTCGGGCGTCGTCGCGATCGACCTGCCCAGCGGGCACGCACGCGAGATCGCGCTGCGCTTCACCCCCTCGGGCGGCGCACCCATGACCATCACGGCCGTGGTGCCGATCGTGCAGGAGGCGGGCCGCTGATGTGTTTCCTTCCGGCAGCAGGCTTTCTGGCCAATCTCGTCGGCGGTGCCGGTGCGGCAACGGCCGCCGGTGCGACGGCGGGTGCCCTGACCGCCGGAGGCCTGCTGTCCACGGTGGGGACCATCGCCGGGATCGGCGGGTCGCTGCTGCAGGGCATCCAGGGGGCGCAGGCCGCCAAAGCCAACGTCGCGGCCATCGAGGCGCAGCGGAAGACCGAGGCGCAGCTGGCCGCGACCGAGGATCTGCGCACGCGCAAGAAGTTCGGCACCGCCATGGCGCAGCAGCGGGCCGAGCTGGCCGCGCGCGGCGTGACGCTGGACAGCGTGACGGCCGTGACGCTGGGCCAGACCGCCGCGCAGGAGCTGAGCTTCGAGAGCCAGCGCATCCGGTCGGAAGGCGCCGCGCGGCAGGTCGAGCTGTCCAACGAGCAGCGGCAGATGCGCGCGAACGGCCTGTCCTCGATCCTGAAGGGCACCTTCGGCGCCGCCGACACCCTGCTGACCGCCGCGCCCGACCTGTGGCCCGGCTTCGGCCGAGGGGAGGCCGCAGCATGACAATCACCGTTCCGAGCGCAGGCATCTCCGCAGGCCGCGCCGCGCAGGTGCGCCTCGAGGCCCCGGACACCGGCGCCACCATCGCGGGCCTGGGCGAGCGGATGCTGCAGATGGGGCAGGCGCTGGAGAAAGAGCGCCTTGACCGCCAGCTGGCGCGCAGTCGCCTCGACATGATGAAGGGGCTGAACGGCCTGCGTCTGGAGGCCGAACAGTCGGGCGACCCCGACGGCATCGGCCCGGCCTTCGAGGCGGGGGCGACCGAGCTGCGCGACACGATCCTCGGGTCGCTGGACCCGCGCGTGCGCGAGGACGGGGCGCTGATCTTCGACGAGTTGTCCTATGGACACATGGCCAATGTGGGCGCGCGCGCGATCTCGCTGCGGCAAAGCCAGGCGCGGGCAATCCTGGACGAGACGGAGACCACGGTGGTGGCCACCGGTGGCCTGTCCGATCCGCAGACGCAGGCTGACTACCTGGCAGAATACGACCGTTCGGTGGACGTGCTGGTCGCCAACGGAACGCTGACGCCGGAAGAGGCAGGCCAGCGCCGCCGCGCCGTGCGCGAAGGCCTCGACACCACGGCCATGACGCGGCTTCTGTCGGAAAACCCGGACAGCCTGGTCGCGGGCATTGACGCGGGTGTGATCGGGGGCAACCTCGAAGGCCCGGCCCGCGAGAGCTGGCGCGCGCGCGCCGTCGGTGCGAGCGCCGAACGCGCGGCCCGCGCAGGGGTCGAGGCCACGCGGGCCGAGGCGGCGCGGCTGGACGCCGCCGCAGACCTGTTCAGAGACGGCATCGCAGTCACCCGCAAGGGGCAGCCCTTCGCACGGTTCGGCGAGGCGGTAACCGCGCTGGCGGACCCTGCAATCGCGGCCCTGCCGGAAGCCCGGGAATATGCCCACGCCGTGGCGCTGGCCCAGACCATGCCGGGCTTCAACGTGGCCAGCCTGACCGACAAGCGGGCCATGCTGGCGGCGGCAAAGGCCGCGCCGAAGGAGAAAGGGTACGAGGCCGACGTGGTGCCCGCCATGGAGGCCGCGATCACGGCCCATGAGGCGGGCCTGAAGGATGACTTCTATGGCTATGCCGAGGCGATCGGGCTGACCCCGGTGGCCCCGATGGCCGACCCGACGGCACCGGGCGCCGACCTGGTTGCGAGCCTGACCGCGCGTGCGCGCGAAGCCCGGGCGCTTGGCCAGACGCAGGTCGCGGGGGGCAAACCCGTTCCCTTCTTTCGCCCGGCCGAGCGCGACGCCTGGAAGGCGGCCGTCGGTCCCGACGTGGCCCCGGCCGATCGGCTGCGCGTGGCCGAAGCGATCGCCGCCCTGCCCCGTGCCGATGCCGAGCGGGCGATGGCCGAGATCGCGTCCGACCCCGTGTTCGGGCACATTGGCACTGGCATGGCCGCGCTGGCGCTGCCCCGTCCGACGGCGCTGGCCGTGTTCGAGGGCGAGCGCGTGATCGCCCGCGGCGATGTGAAACTGCCGCCGGTGGCAGAACGGCGGAATGCCTTCTTCCAGGAGTTTTCGGCACTTCTGTCCGATGGAACCGGGCCGACCGAGTTTGACGAAACGACCGAGCGTGATGCGCTGATCGCGGCGGCAGATGCGCTTTATGCCTATCGCATGCGGGGCACCGACACCGACGGCAGCTATGACGCCGCCACGTGGAACCAGGCGCTGCACGAGGTGGCGGGCGGCAGCGGAACCTATGACGGCAGCACCGCCGACGGCGGCGTGCAGTCCCTGAGCAACGCCCAGGGCAGCTATGCCGTCTTCCTGCCCAAGGGCGTGAACGCCACGCAGGTCGAAACGGCGCTGGACGTGATGACGGAAAACTTCGGCGCGGCGGCGGCCGTCGCGGATGCGCCCGGCTGGTCGGCCCGCATCGAGGGCTACTGGCGCGAGTTGTCGGCCGACGGCCGCGTGCCCAGCCTTGGCGGCAAGCCGGTCGACGCGGCGACCCTGCGCCGCATGCGGCTGGTCAGCGTCGGCGGGACGAAGTTCCGCCTCGAGGCGACCGACGAAAAATCGGCGGCGCCGGTCGCGCTGGTGGACGCCACCGGCGATCCGATCTTTCTGGACATGACCAAACTCTTGCGCCGTTACGGGGGTGCCCCGTGACGTGGTTTCTGGACCGCATCCAAGAGAAGCTGCCCGGGCTGACCGCGCCCCTGCCGTCGGGCCTTGAGCAGTTCACCGGCGCGGTCAAGGATGCCTTCATCCGCACCGATGCCTGGGCCCGAAAATCGGGTTTTGAAACCGACCTTCAGCGCGAAATGGAGGCAGCACTTGGCGGGCCCGAAGCCGCCAAGCCACGGACGCCGGAAGAGTTCCGCCTGTTTCTGAACCCTGCCACGCGGGCGGACTTCTATCTGGGCCGCGCCCGGGACGTGATCCGCATGGCGCCCGAGGCCTGGGGAACGTTGCCGCAGGATCGCGGCCAGTTCGACCGTGAGATCGAGCGCCGGCGCGCGGCCGAGCGCGACGAGAATGCCGAGATGCTGGCGCGCGGCGACAGCCCGCTGCTACAGCTGGGCGGCCAGATCGTCGGTGCGATGACCGATGAAACCTCGCTGGCGTTCCTCGCGGCGGGCGGATCGCTGGCCAAGGGCTTCGGGCGTTTTGTCGCCAGCGAGGCGTTCTGGGGTGCCGCCAGCGAAGTGCCTGCCGTGATCAAGGAGCGCGAGGTCGCCAAGGACCTTGGGTTCGAGCCCGGCAATGCCGCTGCCCAGATCGCCACCGGCGCCGTGTTCGGCGGTGCTTTCGGCGCGCTGATCGGCGGCGGTGCCCGGGCTATCGAGTTCCTGCGCACCCGCAATGCGGGCGAGGCGGCGGCGGTGTCGGGACTGGACGACGCCATCGACACCAACGCCGCCGAGGACGCCCTGCGCCGGGGCGACGAACCGCCGCCGCCCAACTGGGATGCCATCAGGAACGGCATTTTCGCGGGCGAGAGCGGGGGCGACTACAACGCCCTCTTCGGTTACACCAATCGCCCCGGCGGTCCCTTCGCCGATGTCAAGCTGACCGAGATGACGGTCGACGAGGCCATCGCGTTTTCCGATCCGTCCGGCCCCTACGCGCAATGGGTCAAGGGCCGCATCAACCGCATCGCGACGCCGATGGGCGCCTACCAGGTGGTGGGCACGACGCTGCGGGCGGCCGTCAAGGGGCTGGGCCTGAAGGGCGACGAGCTGATGACGCCTGCGCTGCAGGATCGCATCGGACAGTGGATTTACCGCCAGCAGGGCACCGGTGCCTGGGAAGGCTATGCCGGGCCGCGCGACAGCTTCCAGGGCGACACGTCCGCGCCCTATCGTGGCGTGGCGGGCGGTGCGACTGCCCGTCGCGGCCCCGTCGTCTTCGACGAGGTGACGACCCCCGCCGGGCGCCGCGTGCCTGTCCAGTACCGCGTGGTCGACCTGTCCGAGCTGAAGCCCGCCACCGGCGACCTGCAGCCGCGCGATCGCAGCCGCGCCGCGAGCGACGACCAGGTGACCAAGATCGCCGCGCAACTGGACCCTGCCCGCCTGATGCCCGGCCCGGAAAGCGACCGCGGCGCGCCGGTGATCGGGCGTGACGGGATCATCGAAAGCGGCAACGGCCGCGTGCAGGCGCTGGCGCGGGCGGCCGAGCAGAACCCGCAGGCCTATGAGGGCTATGTCGAGGCGATCCGGCAGGCCGGGTTCGACGTTCCCGAAGGCGTGAAGCGCCCCGTGCTGGTGGCCGAGCGGACCGACAGCCCGACGTTCGAGGACCGGCGCGCCTTCATCCGCGAAAGCAACACCAGCTCGACCGCGCGCATGTCGGCGACCGAGCAGGCCGGGGTCGACGCCGACTATCTGACGGGGCCCGTCTTCGATGCCTACCAGCCCGGCCGCCGCATCGGCGGGGCCGAGAATGCCGGTTTCGTGCGCCGCATGCTGGGCCACATGACGGCCGAGGAGCGCGGTGCGCTGCTGACCGCCGACGGCGCGCTGAATGCCGAGGGGTTCCGCCGCATCCGGGGTGCCTTGTTCGCGCGCGCCTTCGGTTCCGATGATCTGCTGAAGCTGGCCGTCGAGACGGAAAACCGCGCGGTCATCAACCTGATCCGCATGCTCGAGGACCTGGCGCCCGACTGGGCCGCGTTCCGGGCGATGGTCGAGGCGGGTTATGTCCGGCCCGGGTTCGACATCACGGACCAGCTGATGGACGCGGTGCGCCTGATCGCAAAGGCGCGGACCGAGGACCGCGACGGGCAGAGCGTCATCGCCGCGATCCGCGACAGGCTGGCGCAGGGCAACATGTTCGCTGCACCCGACCCGCTGACAGAGGCGCTGGTCGACGTGTTCTACCGGGGCGACCGCGCGCGCAGCCCCGAGGTATCGGGCGACATCCTGGCGCGCTATGCGGGCAAGGCGGCCGCCGTCGGCCGCGCCGACACCGCCGATCTGGTGGAGGCGGTCACGCCCGAGGCCGCCCTGCGCCGCGCGATCCTTGAGGAAGAGCGCGGCCTGCCCGCCGAGGCGCTGCCCGCGCGCGCGGCGCCCGAGCCCGACCCGGCCCCCGCCGAGGTGGCGGCGATCGACCCCGCGCCGCTGACCGACGGCACCGCCAGCCAGGCCGTGCAGCGCGCGGATGATGTGCTCGAGGCCGATCTGCGCAGCTGGGCTGCCACCGATGCCGGGGCCGATCTTGCCCGCCTGTCCGCCGAGGACCCTGCCTACCGGGCGGCCCTTGCCGCGCAGGAAGAGGTTGCGCCCACCACGGGCATCAAGGGCTACGGCACCGAGGCATTCGCGCAACAGCGCGTCTATCGTCGCGCGGACGGCAGCG
The DNA here is from genome assembly GCA_027487575.1 of Rhodobacter sp. Classification (GTDB taxonomy): domain Bacteria; phylum Pseudomonadota; class Alphaproteobacteria; order Rhodobacterales; family Rhodobacteraceae; genus JAIYDJ01. The sequence goes on from JAIYDJ010000024.1 coordinate 8,242, forward strand.
AACTGCTTGGCAGCCAAGCGGCGGTGGACTACCTGACAGATGAGGCCCGGACGCTCGCCTGGCGCGAGGACGGCCTTTCCCCCGAACCGATCCGCGCCGAGCGCCTTGCGACAATCGTCATCGGGCCGCCCGCGTCGGGCAAGTCCAGCGTTGCAAACCCCCTGGCCCGTGCGCGTGGCGCAGCGATCGTCGACGCGGACGAAGCGAAGAAGCTGATCCCGGAGTACGGCCGCGGCGAAGGCGTCAGTGCGGTGCACGAGGAAAGCAGCGATCTTTCGGCCGAGGCGCTGGACGCCCTTCTGGCAGGTGGCGAAAACGTTGTGTTGCCGAAGGTCGGCGCCAACCCGGCCAGCATCGAGCGCACGATCGACGCCTTGCGGGGAGAAGGCTACCGGGTCGAGCTGATCGAGGTCGTGACGCCCGCGCCCGAAGCCATCGCGCGCATGATGGCCCGGGGTCAGGCCACCGGTCGCTTCATCCCGCCGAAGATCATGGCCGAGGGGATTGACGGCGCGCCCCGCACCTATCAACTGCTGAAGGAGAAAGGTCTTGCTGATGCCTATGCCCGGATCGACAACGCCCCCGCCCGAGGACAGCCCCGAGGCATCCTCGAAGACGAAGCCCAAATACTCGCTTCTCTCGCTGACCGAGATGGAGGAGATCGAGGTGTCGGCGCTGGAGCGGGCAATCGCGCGCAGGAAGGCCCGCAAGGCGGCGGCCGAGTAGCTGACGCTGCCGATCAATCCCTAGACGACATGCGCGCGGCCCTCGACCAGGGCGCGACGATCACCCTGAACAAGGGCGCCGAGGCGGAAACCACCGTCACGGTCGGGGACATCCTGAACAACATCGAGGCCGAGGCAAACCTCGAGAATGCGCTGCAGGCCTGCCGCATCGGGGGGGGCCGCGCATGAAGCTGGACGACTGCATACAACGCGCGATCGACGCGGGCGAGGTCGACCGCGACCTTGGCGCCAAGGCGCAGAAGCACTACCGCGAGCTGGTGCAGCGCTATGTGGACGGCGGCAACCCCCGCCAGGTCGCCGAGATGCAGGCGGCCGACGAGGCCGTCGAGAGCATCACCAAGGGGATGAAGTCCCGCCGCCACGCCACGCTGCAGCAGCTGGACACGATGCGGCGGAACGAGGCGCGCTACGCGAACGCCCACGAGGACCCCGACCGCATCCTGAAGGACATGGAGATCGTCCAGTCCGAGCAGAAAGCGCTGGAGCGCGGCTTCATGGCGGCGATCGCGGACGCGCTGGCCGAGTTCAAGACCAACGTCATCGGCCAGGTGCGGAACCGCGCCATGCTGAAGGACGTGATCCGCGAGCTGCACGGCGAGGCTTCGGGCAATGCAAATGCCAAGGCCATCGCCGACGCGATCCGCGCCACGCAGGAACGCGCCCGCGCCATGTTCAACGCCCTGGGCGGCGACATCGGCCGCCTCGACGACTGGGGCGTGCGGCACACCCACCATGCGGGCAAGATCGAGGCCGAGGGGTTCGACGGCTGGTTTGCCCGCCTTTACGACGGCAAGATGCTGGCCTGGGACCGGATCGTGAACCACGACACCGGCAAGCCCTTCGCCGTGGCCAAGGGCGCGCGCCCGCTGCGCGCCGATGCCGAGCGGTTCCTGAGCGAGGTCTATGACAGCATCACCAAGCGCGGCTGGACCGACCGCAGCCCCAGCATGGCCGTGGCCGGGCGGGGCATCGTGGCGTCCCGGGCCGAGCATCGCGTGCTGCACTTCGCCAATGCCGACGCATGGATGGACTACAACGAGGCCTTCGGCACCCAGAACCCGTTCGACGCGATCGTCGGCCACTTCCGCGGCATGGCCCGCGATATCGCCCTGATGCGCGGCTTCGGGCCCAATCCGAAGATGGGCCTGAACCATGCCCTGCAGGTGATCGAACGGGGCCACACGCTGGCCAAGGGCGATGCCGCCACGCACACGCGCTGGAAAAACGTGAACAACCGCAAGGGCAAGACCGCGCAGGTGATGATGCGCATCCTGACCGGCGAGGCGAACGTGCCCCATTCCGGGTTCTGGGCTTCGTTCTTCGCGGGGACCCGCAACATCCTGACGGCGGCCCAGCTGGGCGGTGCGCCCCTGTCCACCACGACCGACTGGATTTCGGTGCGCCTGGCGGCCAAGGCCGTGGGGCTGAACCCCAACACCGCGACGCAGGCGATGATCCGCACGCTGGCCACCGGCATGACGCCGAAACAGGCCAGGGACATGGGGTTCATCTTCGACACCTGGTTCGACACCGGGGCAAGCCAGGCGCGGTTCATGGGCGACATCTGGGCGCCCGAGATCACGGCCCGGATCACCAGCACGGTCCTGCGCCTGAACGGGCTTGCCTTTCTGACCGACCGCAGCCGGGTGGCCGTCAGTGCCGCCTTCGGCAGCGACATGGCCGACCTTGCCGACAAGACCTTCGGCGAGTTGCCGAAGGAGCTGCAGAACTTCATGGCCAGCCGCCGGATCGGCGCGCGGGAATGGGACGCGGTGCGCGATCCGGCGGTGATCCACACCGATCCGACCGGCGGACGGCACGTCAACGCCGAATGGTTCCGCGTACACACCAGCCTGCCCGCGGCCGAGGCCGAGGACATCGCGATCCGCTGGGGCGCGCTGGTGCAGGACCACATGGAGCTGTCGATCCCGACCGCATCCCTGCGCGGCCGCGCCACGATCCTGGGCGATGCAAAGCCCGGCAGCGTCGGGGGCGAGCTGCTGAGATCCGCCTTCATGTACAAGTCCTATGCGCTGTCGCAGCTGTTCAACCAGGTGCGCCGCGTGGCCGAGCTGGACGGCGGGCCGGCGACCAAAGGCATCTATGTCGTGCGCTACGCCGCCTTCATGACGCTGGCGGGCGCGCTGGCGGTGCAGCTGAAGGAAACCGCCAAGGGCCGCGATCCGCGTCCGATGGACAACTGGACCTTTTGGAAAGCGTCAGCGGCGCAGGGCGGCGGCTTCGGCATCTTCGGCGACTTTTTCAGCTCAAGCACGAGCCGCGCGGGCGGTGGGTTCGCCGAAACGGCGACCGGGCCTGTTGGCGGATTGGTCGGCGATGTTTTGCGGGCTGTTGCGTCGAACTCAGACAGGCTGACGGAAGGCAAGCCCATTTTGATCGGCCGCGACCTGGTGAACCTCGCCCGCCGCTACAACCCGCTGGCCACCTTCCAGCCGCCGCTGCCCGTCCCCACGCGCCTCGCCCTCGACCGCATCCTCTGGGACCAGCTGCAGGTCCTTCTGGACCCCGAGGCGGAAACCGAATGGCGCAAGGCCGAGCGCCGCCTGAACCGCGAGTTCGGCACGCAAAGCTGGTGGCGCCGCGGCGAGATCGCCCCGCGCCGCGGCCCCGATCCATCCAACGCCCTTGGAGGCACCCCATGACCGTCGAGGCCTTCACCCCTGCCAGTCCTGCCACGGTCGCCGGGATCGGCCCCTATGCCGTGCCGCATCCCTATACGGCGGGCAGCCTGTCGGTGGTGGTGGTGCAGGCGGGGTCCCGCACCACGCTGGGCGCCGCCGACTGGGCCGCGACGCCGCTGGACAGCGCGACGGCGGGCAACGTGTACCTGACGCCTGCGGCAGCCGCGCTGTGGGCCGGGGCCACGCTTTACGTCGAGCGGGCCACGCAGGCCGAGCAGGGCTGGCAGGGCGTGCAGGGCGAGCGGGAGAAGGGCCTCGAGGCGCAGCTCGACCGGCTGGCGATGCTGGCGCAGGACGCGCAGCAGGGGCTGGGGACGGCGCTGCGCCTGGGCGTGGCCATCCCGATGATCGTGCCGGGCCTGAACCGCACGCTGATCTGGGACGGCACCGGCATCGTCGCCGGGCCGACCGTCGCCCAGATCGAGGCGGCGGCTGCGGCGGCCGCAGCGGCGGCTGGCAGCGCCTCGGCGGCCGCTGGCAGCGCGGGGACGGCGGCAGCGGCGGCGGCAGCGGCGGCTGCCTCTGCGGCGCTGCTGGGGGCATGGCGCGGGCCATGGGCCGGGCCCGGTACGGTCTATGCGGCGGGCGACCGCGTGTCGAATGCGGGAAGCAGCTACTACGCGACGGTCGCGCACACATCGGCGGCGCTGTTCCCGACCGACCTGTCCGCCGCCCGCTGGGGCATCCTTGCCGAAAAGGGCGTGGCGGGGGTCGGTGCTGGCGATGTGGTCAGCACGAACAACGGATCGGATTTCGCGAACAAGCCTGCCACCCTGGCGAACCTTGGCGGACAGCCCGTCGACCCCACGCTGACGGCGCTGGCGGGGCTGGACGCGGGCGCCGGGGTGGTCGTGCAGACGGGGGCGGACACCTTCGCCAAGCGCAGCCTGGCGGGCACCGCGAACCAGATCGCCATCGCCAACGGCGACGGTGCGGCGGGCAACCCCACCCTGTCGCTGGTGCTGCCGGATCAGCCCACGGCCGAGGCCGGAGCGGATGCCGAAAGGCCGATGTCCGCGCTGCGCGTCACGCAGCTGATCGAGGCGCGGCGCGGCGCATCTCCGCGGATAGTGACGAGCTTGACGGTAAACGCTGACGTGACCGGCCTGCCCGTGGGCGTGCGCCTGATCCGGCTGTCGTTCGACGCGATAACGCTCAGCACGAACGACAGTTTCCTGATCCAGCTGGGCACCACCGTCGGCATTCTTGCCACCGGCTACGACAGCGGGTCCGGCGGCAGGTTCGGGGAAAGCTTCAGGTCCGACGGGATGCTGGTCCTGAACGGTCTGGCCGGGCGCGCGCTGACGGGGCACATGCTTCTGACGCGCGAGGATGCCGTCAGCAACAGATGGATCCAGAGCCACAATGTCTCCCCCAACCTGGCCAGCAATGACGCCATGCGCAGCGGCGGAGGCAGCGTGACCTTGCCCGGCGCCGTCACGCAGGTGCGCCTGCTCAGGATCGGCGCCGGTTTCTTCACCGGCGGTGCGTTCCGCCTGACCTGGGAGAAGTGAGATGGGCGTTGTGTACGACCTTGCCACCGGACAGACGACGACGACGGCCGATGCGCCTGCCACCGACGCCGCCGAGGCGCTGGCGATGCGGCGCGCCGCGATGGTGCTGACCGACATCCAGTTCGCGCTGGCCTGCACCCTGGCCGGGCACATGACGGCGGCCGAGGCCGAGGCCTGGGTCGGCCAGGGCGCCATCCCGCCGCTGGCGCTGGA
>JAIYDJ010000068.1 GCA_027487575.1 Rhodobacter sp.
CCCGACCCCACCAGCACGAACCGCGCCGGATGGCGGATCGACAGGCCTTCCCGCTCCACCACGTTTTCGCCCGACTGCGCCACATCCAGCAGCAGATCGACGATGTGATCCTCCAAGAGGTTGACCTCGTCGATGTAAAGATACCCCCGGTTGGCCCGCGCCAGTAGGCCGGGTTCAAACGCCTTTTCCCCCCGTGTCAGCGCCCGTTCGATGTCCAGCGCGCCCACCACCCGATCCTCGGTCACGCCCAGCGGCAGGTCGATGACCGGCGTTGGCCGTCGCACCATCCGTCCGGGCAATGACCCGGCCCAGACCGGCACATCTTCGGGCCGGGCCGAATTCACCGGGCAGCCTTCGACCACCTCGATCTCGGGCAGCAGCGCGGCAAGCGCGCGGACTGCGGTCGATTTGCCGGTGCCCCTGTCCCCGAACACCAGCACGCCGCCGATGCCGGGGTCGATGGCGGTCAGGACCATGGCCTGTTTCATCGCGGCCTGCCCGACGATGGCGGTAAACGGAAAGGGTTGTTTCATGCGGCTTCCTTGGCGGCGAGGGGGCTAGTTCCACCCCAGGTGCCCCAGTCATCGATGATCGAGAATCGCGCGTAAAGTTCTTCGGCGAACCAGCCTTCTTCGCGCACGGCGCGGATCGCGCGGCCATGCGGGCCGTCGCCGCGCGCGAAGTTCGCCATGCTGGTGGCATCCGGCCAGATCGAAAGGGTCACCTGATGCAGCAAGGGCAACTCGCCGATGCCGATCTTGAAGATCACGTTCGGGTCGGACCCGATCACGGCCGAAATGTCGGGGACGCGGCCCCAGAATTTCAGCAGGATGGGCAACCGCATCGTGGCGCGGGTAAGCGCGACGACCGGGCCGGGGCCGGGGGCCTGCGGCACAAAGGGCTGTTCCCCCGACCATTTGCCCCGCGCCGAGGTGGGCGACAGCAGAACCGTCCAGCTTTCGGCCGAATGGCTGCGCCAGCGGCGGAACACCGGCGCCTGATCCAGATTGCGCCGCGCGGTGTCCGCATCGGGCCAGGTTGCCAGAATGGCCCACACTTGGGTATTGGGGCGCGGCGTGAACCCCTCGCCGGTCCCCGATCCGCACAGCTTCCAGAATCCCACATCGCGCATCCGCCACATCGAGAACCGCGCCACGGCCATCTGCCCGAATACCCACAGACGCGCCGCCAGCGATGGAAAGCGATAAAGCGAAAGACTGACGGTCTGCATGCGGTGTGGCAGCCTGTGATGCATCTAATTCCCGCCGACTTTGGCAGGCTTTGCAGGCGCGGGAAAGCCGAAACGGGAAATTTCACAGCATCATCAGCAGATGTTGTAAATCTGACTGGACAGTATATCGTAATCCCATGCTGACACATCACGACTCCGCCCCCACCGCCCAGACCCGAACTTCGGGGTCCGAGGCTATCGTCATCGGCGCAGGACTGGGTGGCCTTGCCGCCGCAATGCGCCTTGGGGCAAAGGGTTACCGTGTCACGGTCATTGACCGGCTGGACATGCCGGGGGGGCGTGGTTCGTCGGTGACGCAGGGCGGCCACCGGTTTGACCTTGGTCCGACCATCGTCACCGTGCCGCATCTGTTTCGCGAATTGTGGGCGGCCTGCGGGCGCGACTTCGATGCGGACGTCGATCTGCGGGCGCTGGAAAACTTCTATGAAATCCACTGGCAGGATGGGTCCGTCTTCACCGCCCGCCAATCGACCGACGCGATGCGGGCCGAGGTGGCGCGGCTGTCGCCCTCTGATCTGCCCGGCTATGAGAGGTTCCTGAAGGACAGCGAGCGGCGCTATTGGTTCGGGTTCGAAAACCTGGGCCGCCGCCCGATGCACAAGTTCGCTGATCTGGTCAAGGCGCTGCCCGGTTTCGTGGCGATGCGGGCCGACCGCTCGGTCTACGGGCATGCAGCCTCCCGCGTGAAGGACGAACGCCTGCGCTTTGCGCTGTCGTTCCATCCGCTGTTCATCGGCGGCGATCCGTTTCATGTGACCTCGATGTATATCCTCGTCAGTCACCTCGAAAAGGAATTCGGGGTCCATTATGCGATGGGCGGCGTCGCGGCGATCGCGCTGGCGATGGCCGGCGTGATTGCCAGCCAGGGCGGACAGTTGCGCCTGAACGTCGAAGCGGATGAGGTTCTGCTGGAAAACGGGCGGGCCACGGGGGTGCGGCTGGCTGACGGGCAGGTGCTTTACGCCGATCTTGTTGTGTCCAATGCCGATGCGGGACACACCTATGACCACCTTATGCGCAACCACCCGCGCAAACGCTGGACCCCGCCGCGTCTGAAGCGCACGCGCTGGTCGATGGGGCTGTTCGTCTGGTATTTCGGCACCCGCGGAACTGCGCTGAAATGGCCGAAGGTGGGGCATCACACGATCGTGGTCGGACCCCGCTATCGCGACCACATCGCCGACATCTTCGTGAAGGGCCGTCTGGCCGACGACATGAGCCTTTATGTCCATCGCCCGTCCGTGACGGACAAGGGCTGTGCGCCCGTCGGGGGGGATACGTTCTATGCCCTGTCGCCTGTCCCGCATCTGGGGTTCGATAATGGCGTCGACTGGGCCGAGCAGGCCGAACCTTACCGTGCAAAGGTGCAGAAAGTGCTGGAAGACCGCCTGCTGCCCGGCTTGGGCGACCATCTGACCGAGCAGTTGGTCTACACGCCGAACACCTTCGAATCGCGCTATCTTTCGCCTTACGGCACAGGATTTTCGATCGAGCCGCGCATCCTGCAATCGGCGTGGTTCCGGCCGCACAACGTGTCGGAAGAGGCGAAGGGCCTGTATCTGGTCGGTGCCGGCACGCATCCGGGGGCGGGTCTGCCCGGCGTGATCTCCTCCGCCGAGGTGCTGGGCAAGCTGGTTCCGGATGCGCCGCGCCGCGCCCCGTTGCGGATGGCTGCGGAATGATCGCGGATCAGGATATGGCCCAATGCCGGGATGCGATTCGCACCGGGTCGCTGTCGTTTCACGCGGCCTCGCGGCTGCTGCCGACACGCGTGCGCGACCCCGCGCTGGCACTTTATGCGTTCTGCCGGCTGGCGGATGACGCGGTCGACGATTCCGATGACAAGGCCCCGGCCGTGCTGGGCCTGCGGGACCGGCTGGATCTGGTCTACGCGGGCCGCCCGCGCAACAGCTATGCCGACCGCGCCTTTGCCTGTGTGGTCGAGGATTTCGATATGCCCCGCGCTCTGCCCGAGGCGTTGCTGGAAGGTCTGGCGTGGGATGCGGTCGGGCGGCGGTATGACACGCTGTCGGGCGTGCTGGACTATTCGGCGCGGGTTGCGGCGGCCGTTGGGGCGATGATGTGCGTCCTGATGCGGGTGCGCAGCGCCGATTGCCTTGCACGGGCCTGCGATCTGGGTCTGGCGATGCAGTTGACCAACATCGCCCGTGACGTGGGCGAGGATGCCCGCGCCGGACGACTGTACCTGCCGCTGCGGTGGATGGATGAGGTCGGGCTGTGCGCCGACCGGTTCCTTGCCGCGCCGCAGGTCGACTCGCGGGTCCGTACCTTGGTGGACCGTCTGCTGACCGAGGCGGATCGCCTTTATGCCCGGTCCGAAGCCGGGGTACCCGCCTTGCCGGTGGCCTGCCGCCCGGGCATCTATGCCGCACGCCATGTCTATGCCGGAATCGGAACCGCCGTCCGGCGCAATGGGCATGACAGCATCACCCACCGCGCCCGCACCAGCGGGCGGCAGAAGCTGGGCTGGCTCGGCCTGTCGGTCCTGCGCAGCGGGCTTTCGATGCTGGTGCCCGGTCCGGCCACCCTGCACGCCCCGCCCGGCCCCGAAGTGGCGTTTCTGGTCGATGCCGCCGCCCGCCAGACCCGGCGGTTCGGCCGTTCCGAAGCCGTGCTTTCGGTCTTTGCCCAGTTGGAGGCACAGGATCGTGCACGTCAGGGGTTGGACCGCGCCCGCGCCTGACCTAAGTCATGTCGGTGACCTGACGGGGATGTGCGATGGACTGGGGCCTGTTTCTGACCTTTCTGGCGGCCTGTGGCGCCGCCAGCGCCACCGGCGCGATGTTCGAACCCGGCAAGTGGTACGAAGGGCTGGCCAAACCGCGCTGGACGCCACCCGGCTGGGTGTTCCCCGTGGCGTGGAGTGTGCTGTACATCTGCATGGCGGTTTCGGCGGCGCGGGTCGCAGCCCTGCCTGACAACGGGCAGGCCATGGCGTTCTGGGCCCTGCAGATCGCGTTCAACACCCTGTGGACGCCGATCTTTTTCGGGCTGCACCGGATGCGGGCCGCCATGGTGGTGATGGTGGGACTGTGGCTGTCGGTTGCGGCAACGATGCTGGCCTTCTTCCAGCTCGACCTGATCGCCGGGTGGCTCTTCGTGCCGTATCTGGTCTGGGTTTCCATCGCGTCCGCGCTGAATTTCAGTGTCTGGCGGATGAACCCCGATGTTCAGCCCACCGCCGCCTGACTCCAGCCGGCCCGGCGCGGCACCCGGACCGCAACCATCGCCTTGATCAGAGGCGAGCGGAACCGGTTCAGGTCCAGCGCCTCGTGCACACCGGTCACGGTTTCGCCCTGCAACACGGTTTGCACCAGACAGCGGCTGTAGAACGGCGCTTCCAGCATCTGCATCGTCTGGCGGGGCCGCTGGCCGGGGTCGCAGCGCGTGTCGCGGCGAATGCCCCACAGCGTGCGGGGCAAGGCTGTGGCGGGCGGCGGCTCGATCTGCGCGACGGACCCGTCCGCCGCGATGTCGAGCGCCAGCGCCAGGGTCGAGCCGTCGCGGCGAACCCCGTCATAAAAGCAGGTCGCCCCCCCCGCCCGGCGCGGATAGCGGCCCCACGTCCAGCGCCGGAAGTCCGCCTCGAGCGCGGCAGACCCGAAGTTGGCATCCATGTAGCCATGCCCTTGCCAGCGGTGCCCCTGCGACAGATCGACCTCTATTCGCGCGGTTGGCGCAAAGGGTCGCCAGATATGCGCACCGTCGGGGCTTAGCACCGCCTCGACCGATGTGATCGCGGCGGGTGTCAGGCGGATCTGGCCGCGCACCCGGCTGACCATCGGCAGGGCCGACACCTCGTCGACGTCGATCACCAGCACACCCTGATCCCAGCGCATCCGGCTGGGGCCGACCTGCAGGGCATCCCCGGATTGCCGCAACGCCGCCCGCCCGCGATCCGTCATGGTAAATCGCCCGCCGGGGCCATAGGTCACGACATTGATGCAGCAATGGTCCTGCGGGTCGCGCCGCCCGGTCCAGGCGTACCACGGCGAAAAGACCGATCCGATGAACCCGATGACCGACACGGCGCGTTTGCCGTCGTCGGACACACCGTCCACATACCACCAGGCATAACCGTCGGGCGCTACTTCGACGCCAAAGCAAGGTCCGTCAGAATCGCCTCTGCCGCGTGCCGCCCGGATATGGCCGCCATCGGAACCCCCGCCCCCGGATGCGCCCCGCCCCCCGCCAGATACAGCCCCGGCAGGGATGTCCGCGCGCCCGGCCGTTGAAACGGGGCCAGCATCCCGACCGGACTGCGCCCATAGATCGACCCCTGCGACCCCGGAAACAGGTGCGCAAATCCCTGCGGCGTGGTCAGGCTGTGGTCTTGCGGGTCCTGATCGAAGGTCAGGCCGAACCGGGCCAGTTGCGGAAAGGTCCGTTGACGGCATTGCGAAATCTCTCCGGCGGTTTGTGTCGTCTTGGGCGGGGCGTTCATGATGATTTCAAAACGCTCCAGCGGGGCATGCGGTTGCGGTCCTGCGGCACGGTCCTGTGCGCAGATGTAAAGCGTGGCCTGTTCCGGCATCCGCCCGGCCGCAACCGGGCCAAATTCCTGAGCAGGGTCGTCGCAGAAAAACACGTTGTGGTAGGCCAGATCGACGCCCCGGGGCTTGGCCGCGAACGCCCAGACCCAGGCCGACAGGCTGCGCGGATGGGCGGCGTGCGGCTTCAGCGCGAATTGCGGGCCGTTGCCCAAAAGCCCGGCCAGCAGCGCCGCAGGATCGCCATTGAACACGACCCGGTCGCATTTCAGAACGCGCCCGTCCGACAACTCCACCGCGACGACACGCCCGCCCTGCCGGTCGATCCGCGTTGCGGATACACCGCAGATCAGGGTTGCCCCCCGCTGGACTGCCAGGCCTGCCAGCGCCTTTGCCAGACGGTGCATCCCGCCTTCGACCACCCAGACGCCGCGCGCCTCGGCTGCCCAGATCAGCGACAGCACCGCCGGAGAAAGATCCGGCGCGCCGCCGACATAGGTGGCATAGCGCCCGAACAGTTGCCGCAGGCGCGGGTCGCTGAACTGTCCGGCCAACTGCCGGGCCAGCGTCATGCCCGGCCGCAGAGCAGGCCACAGGCGCGGATTGCTCAGCGCATTCAGTGCGATCGAGGCCAGCCGTGGCCGCGCGGCCTGCATCATCGGCCGGTCGAAGGCCGTGTAAAGCTGGCTGGACAGCCGGTGAAACCGCCGGAACTCATCCGCGCTGCGCGGCCCCGCGAAATCCGCAATGGCAGCGGCGCTTGCCTCGGGGTCGGCAAACAGGTCAAGCCTGCTGCCGTCGGTCCACCAATGCCGCGCCAGAAGCGGTTGCGGGATCAGCGTGAGGTGATCTTCGATCCGCGTCCCGGCCCGGGCAAACAGGTCATCGAAGACGCCGCGCATCGTCAGGACGGTCGGGCCCGCGTCAACCGGGCCGGCGGCGCTGTCGAAGGTCCGCATCTTGCCGCCGGGCGCCGCCTGTGTCTCGACCACGGTCACGCGCCGACCTTCCGACGCAAGCCGGACGGCGGCGCACAAACCGCCCACCCCTGCACCGATCACGACGATGCCCTTGCCATCCGGATTTGTCATCACGCCTGATTGTTGACTTGACACGCGAAACTGTCCAGTGTGATTTACACAGAGGTGTCACTTTTTGTTGACAGACAGCATCATCCCGGCGCGGTCGGGCATTTGGGGGGCCTTTCGATGTCGATCACAGCTCGGTTCGAGGCGGCCAATGCCACCGTGATCGCCCGCGCGCAGGCCGGGGGGCCGGGGCGTCTGGCGGATGCCTTGCATTACGCCGTCACACCCGGTGGCGCGCACATTCGCCCAACGATCCTGTATTCGGTTGCCGCCGCCTGCCGCGAGGATCGCCCCGCCCTGACGGATGCCGCCGCCGTGGCGCTGGAACTGATCCACTGCGCCAGCCTTGTGCATGACGATCTGCCCTGTTTCGACGATGCCGATACCCGGCGCGGCAAGGCCACCGTACACCGCGCCTTCTCGGAACCTCTGGCGGTGCTGACGGGCGACAGTCTGATCGTGCTGGCCTTCGATGTGCTGGCCGACGCCGCGGGCGACCAGCCGCGCCGCGCGCTGGACCTCGTGCGCATCCTGTCGCGGCGCACCGGCATGCCGGACGGCATCTGCGCGGGACAAGGCTGGGAAAGCGAGGCGAAGGTCAATCTGTCGGCCTATCACCGTGCCAAGACGGGCGCGCTGTTCATCGCGGCCACGCAGATGGGCGCGGTTGCGGCAGGGCAGGAACCCGATCAGTGGGAAGAACTGGGCGCGCGGATCGGCGAGGCGTTCCAGGTGGCCGATGACCTCCGCGATGCACTTTATGACGCGGAAACCCTTGGCAAGCCCGCCGGACAGGACGCTGCCCATGATCGCCCGAACGCGGTGTCCGAGCTTGGGGTGCAGGGAGCCATCCGCCGCCTGAAGGACATTCTGGGCGGCGCCATCGCGTCGATCCCCGCCTGCCCAGGCGAGGCGATGCTGGCCGACATGGTACGCCGCTATGCCGAAAAGATGACCCCTGTCGCCCCCGCCTACTCGCAGGCGGCAGTCCGAGGCTGACGTGGCGGACCTGTCCGATGACGCGATGACCGCCCGGGGCGGGCTGACCCTGCGCGCACGGCTGCTGCGAATGGCGGGGTCGCGCCGGTTTCAGGCGCTGGCGGCGCGGATGCCTTTCCTGCGGCGGGTGGCGCGGGCCGAAGGCGCGGCCCTGTTCGATCTGATCGCAGGCTTTGTTCAATCGCAGACGCTGATGGCGCTGGTCGAGTTCCGGGTTCTGCATCTGCTGCAGGGCGGACCGAACACGGCCACCGCCCTGGGCGCGCTGTGTCAGGTTCCTGCGGATCGGATGCTGGTCCTGATGCGCGCCGGGGCGGCGCTGGGGCTTTTGCGGCAGCGTCGCGACGGGCAGTTCGACCTTGCGATCCGCGGGGCTGCATTGCTGGGCGTGCCGGGACTCGAGGCGATGGTGCGCCACCACCGGGCACTTTACGCCGACCTTTCAGATCCCGCTGCCTTTTTCCGCGGCGGCATGCAGACCGAACTTGCGCGGTTCTGGCCCTATGTGTTCGAGGCGGCCGGGGCCGTCGATCCTGTTGTCACAGCGACCTATTCCAACCTGATGGCAGACAGCCAGACTTTGGTGGCCGAAGACACCTTGCGGATGGTCGATCTGACCGGGGTGCAGCGGCTGATGGATGTTGGCGGCGGGACGGGTGCCTTTCTTGCGGCAGTCGGGGTGGCCCATCCGCGAATCGCAATGGACCTGTTCGATCTGCCGGTCGTCGTTACCGGCGCAAACCTGCGCATGGCGCAGGCGGGGCTCGCGGACAGATGCCAGATCCACCCGGGCAGTTTCCGCGATGACCCGCTGCCCATCGGCGCTGATGCAATCAGTCTGGTGCGGGTCCTTTACGATCACGCCGACGAAACGGTCGAACGGTTGCTGGCGGCCGTCCATGCCGCGCTTCCGCCGGGCGGTTTGTTGATCGTGTCCGAACCGATGTCGGGCGGAGCCGATCCTGACCGGGCCACGGATGTGTACTTCGCGATTTACACCATGGCGATGCAGACCGGCAGGACCCGGTCGATGGCCGAGATCGGCGCCATGCTGGCGCGTGCAGGCTTTCGCGACGTCCAGCAGAACAAGGGTTTTCGGCCCTTCGTGACCTCGGTCGTCACCGCGCGCCGATAGCTCGCCGAATAGAGTTCTGCGCAACTGTCTATTTTGATTGACAGTTATGGGTGTAAGATTAGAATGACACTTATAGCCCGGCAAGCCCGTCGAATCCTTGGATGCAAGGAAGAGGGGCCGGGCACGGAGACACCATGAAGACCAACGCCGTCATCCTTTCCGGTCCACGCCAACTGTCCATCGGGCAACTGGCGCTGAACGATCCGGGGGCTGCGGATGTGGTTGTAAGGGTGGATCATTCCGGCATTTCGACCGGCACGGAAAAGCTGTTCTGGTCCGGCACGATGCCGCCCTTTCCCGGCATGGGCTATCCGCTGGTTCCCGGTTACGAAGCCGCCGGCGAGGTCCTCGAGGCGGGACCGGAATCGGGCTATCGCGTCGGCGATCATGTCTTTGTTCCCGGCGCAAACTGCTTTGCCCCGACCGATGCCGGCCCGGTGCGCGGGCTGTTCGGCGGGGCGTCGCGGCATCTGGTTTCAAGCGGCTCGCGGGTGACGCGGATAGATGCGGGTCTGGGCGTCGAGGGCGCCCTGCTGGCACTGGCCGCAACGGCCCGGCACGCACTTGCGGGCTTTGACCGGGCGCTGCCGGACCTGATCGTCGGGCACGGGGTTCTGGGCCGCCTTCTGGCGCGGTTGACCGTTGCCGCAGGGGCCAGACCGCCGACCGTCTGGGAGACCGACGCGGCGCGGCAGACCGGGGCGGAAGGCTATGAAGTCGTCCATCCAGATGCGGACCCGCGCCGCAACTACACCGCCATCTATGACGCCTCCGGCGCGCCGGACCTGCTGAACAGCCTGATCGGGCGCATCGCCCGCGGCGGCGAAATCGTGCTGGCAGGGTTCTACACCGCGCCGATTTCCTTCGCCTTCCCGCCGGCCTTCATGAAGGAGGCCCGCCTGCGCATCGCGGCCGAATGGGCCCCCGAAGACCTGATCGCCACGCGCCAACTCGTTGAATCCGGCGCGCTTTCCTTGGCCGGGCTTGTCACACACACAAGACCCGCCGCAGAAGCGCCCGCTGCCTATGAAGCTGCATTCACCGACCCTGACTGCCTGAAAATGATACTCGACTGGAAGGGCCACGCATGACCTTGGATATCCCGAACCTCAAAGACTTCGATCAGCGCCTGCGTGATGAGGCGCATGAAGAGCCTACGCTGGAGATTCCGCAGGGCGAACCGACCAAGAAAACCCAGATCATCGCGATCTATGGCAAGGGCGGGATCGGCAAGTCCTTCACGCTGGCCAACCTCAGCCACATGATGGCCGAGATGGGCAAGCGCGTGCTGCTGATCGGCTGCGATCCGAAGTCCGACACCACGAGCCTGCTGTTCGGCGGCAAGGCCTGCCCCACGATCATCGAAACTTCGACCCGCAAGAAACTGGCGGGCGAAGAGGTGAAGATCGGCGACGTCTGCTTCAAGCGCGGTGGCGTGTTCGCGATGGAACTCGGCGGGCCAGAGGTTGGGCGCGGCTGCGGCGGGCGCGGGATCATCCACGGGTTCGAACTGCTGGAAAAGCTTGGGTTCCACGACTGGGATTTCGACTATGTCCTGCTGGACTTCCTCGGTGACGTGGTCTGCGGCGGCTTCGGTCTGCCCATCGCGCGGGACATGGCGCAGAAGGTGATCCTCGTCGCCTCGAACGACCTGCAGTCGCTGTATGTGGCGAACAACGTGTGTTCGGCGGTCGAATACTTCCGCCGTCTGGGGGGCAATGTCGGCATCGCGGGGCTGGTCATCAACAAGGATGACGGCACGGGCGAGGCTGCGGCCTTTGCCGATGTGGTTGGCATTCCGGTGCTGGCCGCCATTCCGCAAGACGATGACCTGCGCAAGAAATCCGCGAACTATCAGATCGTTGGCAGCTATGACAGCCAGTGGGGCCCGATGTTTGCCGCACTTGCCGAAGCGGTGGCGATTGCACCGCCGGTTCGGCCCGCACCGCTGACGCAGGACGGTTTGCTGAACCTGTTCAGCGCCGAGGCGACGGGCAAGGATTTCGTCCTGACGCCCGCAACCGACGCCGACATGCGCGGCAAGAATGCGGTTCTGAAGAAGTCGCTGGAGGTTGTGTACGACAATGTTTGACCTCGACGCCTTGGCAAAGATCGAAGCCGAACTGGCCCGTTTGACCCGCAAGAGGGCCAAATGACCGGAGAAATCGGATATGACACTACGGCACCGCTGACGGTGCTGCCGGCATCCGAGGAGGTGCCGATGACAAGCGCGCCCACCGATGGCGCCTGTCATTCCGGGGCGACGATGCAGGATGCCGCGCGGGCCGCGGGCAAATCCGAGATTCTTGATCAATACGCCGCCGACTACCCGCAGGGGCCGCATGACAAGCCGCAGTCGATGTGCCCGGCCTTCGGCTCGCTGCGGGTGGGCCTGCGGATGCGGCGGGTGGCGACGGTTCTTTCGGGGTCGGCATGTTGTGTCTATGGCCTGACCTTTGTGTCGCACTTCTACGGCGCGCGCCGGTCGGTCGGCTATGTGCCGTTCAACTCGGAATCGCTGGTCACCGGCAAGCTGTTCGAAGACATCCGCGACGCGGTGCACGAACTGGCCGACCCGGAACGCAACGACGCGATCATCGTGACCAACCTGTGCGTGCCCACGGCATCCGGTGTGCCGCTGAAACTTTTGCCAAGCGAAATCAACGGTGTGCGGATCATCGGGATCGACGTTCCGGGCTTCGGCATTCCCACCCATGCCGAGGCGAAGGACGTTCTGGCCGGGGCGATGCTGAAATATGCCCGCGCAGAGATCGAGGCTGGGCCGGTACAGGCACCCGCGTCAGGCCGGTCTGACCGCCCGACAGTCGCGCTGCTGGGCGAGATGTTTCCGGCCGATCCGATGATGATCGGCGCGATGCTGGCCCCCCTTGGGTTGGCGGCTGGTCCTGTTGTTCCGTGCCGGGAATGGCGCGAGCTTTATGCCGCGCTGGACTGCGATGTGGTCGCGGCGATCCACCCGTTTTACACGGCGGCGGTGCGGGAATTCCAGTCGGCCGGTCGCAAGGTTGTGGGGTCCGCTCCTGTCGGGCTGGACGGCACGGCGGCCTGGCTGGCGGCGATTGGTGATGCCTACAACGTTGATCCTGCACGGATTTCCGCAGCACAGAATGCCTTCCTGCCTGCGATCAAGGGGGCCCTTGCAGGCTCGCGGATCAAGGGGACGATCACGCTTTCGGGCTATGAAGGGTCCGAACTGCTGGTCGCGCGTCTGCTGATCGAATCCGGGGCCGATGTGCCCTATGTCGGCACCGCCTGCCCGAAAACCCAATGGTCCGCCCCCGATCTGGAGTGGCTGGAGGCCAGGGGCGTCAAGGTCAAATTCCGCGCCAGCCTGGAAGACGATCTGAGTGCGATGGAGGCGATCCGGCCCGACCTGGCGGTGGGCACGACTCCGGTGGTGCAGAAGGCGAAAGAGCGTGCGATTCCAGCGCTCTACTTCACCAACCTGATTTCCGCGCGCCCCCTGATGGGGCCTGCGGGGGCGGGGTCCTTGGCCACGGTGGTCAATGCGGCGATGGCGGGCAAGGGCCGGATGGACGACATGAAGGCCTTCTTCGAAGGCGTCGGTCATGGCGATACGGCGGGCATCTGGGAAGGCTCGCCCAACCTGCGGCCCGACTTCCGGGCGGCGCATCAGAAGAAGCTCGACAAGGCTGCGAAGGCCGCCAAGGCCGAGGAGATGATCTGATGGTGCGCAGCGTATGTTTCACGTCGGCATCACGTATGGCTTTGCGCATGACGTTCGCATTGGCGGGGGGAACCCCATGCTAGTGCAGGATCACGACCGGGCGGGCGGATATTGGGGGGCAGTCTATGCCTTCTGCGCCGTCAAGGGATTGCAGGTCGTCATCGACGGGCCGGTGGGCTGCGAGAACCTGCCGGTCACATCCGTGCTGCACTACACCGACGGCCTGCCGCCACATGAATTGCCGATCGTAGTGACCGGCTTGGGCGAGGAAGAGTTGGGCCGCGACGGGACCGAGGGTGCCATGCGGCGGGCGTGGAAGACGCTCGACCCGGCGCTTCCGGCGGTGGTGGTCACGGGCAGCATTGCCGAGATGATCGGCGGTGGCGTCACGCCGATGGGCACCAACATCCAGCGGTTCCTGCCGCGCACCATTGACGAGGATCAGTGGCAGACCGCCGACCGGGCAATGACCTGGATCTTCACCGAGTTCGGGATGACCAAGGGGCGGATGCCGCCCGAAACGAAACGCGATGCCGGGCAGCGCCCCCGCGTGAACATCCTTGGCCCGATGTACGGCGTGTTCAACATGGCGTCGGACCTGCATGAAATCCGCCGTCTGGTCGAAGGCATTGGCGCGGACGTCAACATGGTGATGCCGCTGGGCGCGCATGTGGCCGAGATGCGGCATCTGGTGAATGCGGATGTGAACATCTGCATGTACCGCGAGTTCGGGCGCGGTCTGGCCGAGGTTCTGGGCAAACCCTATCTGCAGGCCCCCATCGGGATGGACAGCACGACCAAGTTCCTGCGCAAGCTGGGCGAGATGCTGGGGCTGGACCCCGAGCCGTTCATCGAACGGGAAAAGCATTCGACGCTGAAGCCGGTGTGGGATCTGTGGCGGTCGGTGACGCAGGATTTCTTCGCGACGGCCAGTTTCGGGATCGTGGCGAATGAAACCTATGCGCGGGGAATTCGCGGCTATCTGGAGGGCGATCTTGGCCTGCCCTGCGCCTTTGCCGTGGCCCGGTTGCCGGGACAGAAGACCAACAACGAGGCGGTGCGCGCGCTGTTGAAACAGCATCGCCCATTGGTCGTGATGGGATCGATCAACGAGAAGATGTACCTTGCCGAGTTGAAAGGCGGGTTCGGTCCCGCCCCGAGTTTTATTCCTGCGTCGTTCCCCGGGGCTGCGATCCGCCGCCATACCGGCAGCCCGGTGATGGGTTACGGCGGGGCGGTCTGGCTGCTGCAAGAGGTGTGCAACAGCCTGTTCGACGCCCTGTTCCACATTCTGCCGCTGGGCACCGAGATGGACTCGGCGCAGGCGACCCCCACGACCCTGCGGCGCGACTTCCCCTGGGATGTCGACGCGCAGGAGGCGCTTGACCGGATCGTCAACCGCCACCCGATCCTGACCCGGATCAGTGCAGCGCGTTCCCTGCGGGATGCGGCCGAAAAGGCCGCGCTCGATTCTGGGGCCGAACGGGTCGTGCGTGAAACAGTGGAGGCCCTGCCCGGTGCAGGGACCATCCGCAACGAGGGAGAAAGACCATGAGCGACCAGACCGCATTCGGCCATGTGCCGCACACGCCGCGCGTCCCCCGGGCCGAGTTCAAGATCTACTTCGCCCTGATCCTGCTGATCGCTGTGCCCGTGCAGCTGATCGCCTGGACCGGGGAGACCGTGATGCGGGCCAGGTTGCCGCGCCTCGACCCGCTGACGCGGGCCTGGAAGGACGCAACGGCGATCACGCCGATGATTTTCCGCGGGTAACCGCGACCAAGCTTCGCCCCTCGTCAGGGGCGAGAGATCGGAAAGGCATTCCGCCTAACCGTGACCCGGCCACAGGGTGTGTGGTGTCAGTCTGACGATCCGGAGGATAATATGGCTGATAAGACCGACCTGTCGTTCACAGGTCTTACCGAGCAGCAGGCGCAGGAATTGCACTCTGTCTACATGAGCGGCCTTTGGCTTTTCACGGCGATTGCCGTGGTGGCCCACCTGGCCGTTTACATCTGGCGTCCGTGGTTCGGCTGAGGAGATCAGAGCAATGAGCAAGTTCTATAAAATCTGGCTGATCTTCGATCCGCGTCGCGTTTTCGTGGCACAGGGCGTGTTCCTGTTCCTGCTGGCGGCGATGATCCACCTCGTCCTGCTTTCGACCCCCGGGTACAACTGGATCGAAGAAGCAGGCGCCCGCGCGATTGCCGCCGGCGAAGCTGCACCGGCGAACTGATCGCCTACAACCCGTTGCGGGCGGCTGCCCGTCGCCCGCAACCTAGACATTTCAGAAGTATTCGGCCACCGCCGCGCGCCTGATGCGTGCGCCATGGTTTCGGCCCAATCAGATCGCGGAGAGGGAAGCATGGCACTGCTCAGCTTCGAACGAAAATACCGCGTGCCGGGAGGCACGCTGGTCGGCGGGAACCTGTTCGACTTCTGGGTCGGACCGTTCTACGTCGGCTTCTTTGGGGTCACGACCTTCTTTTTCGCGGCCCTTGGTACCATCCTGATCTTCTACGGCGCGTCGCAGGGGCCGACCTGGAACCCCTGGCTGATCTCGATCAACCCGCCCCCGATCGAGCTGGGACTGCAGGCAGCACCCTTGCTGGAGGGCGGCCTGTGGCAGATCATCACGATCTGCGCGACCGGCGCCTTCATCAGCTGGGCCCTGC
Organism: Rhodobacter sp.; assembly: GCA_027487575.1. Taxonomy (GTDB): domain Bacteria; phylum Pseudomonadota; class Alphaproteobacteria; order Rhodobacterales; family Rhodobacteraceae; genus JAIYDJ01. The sequence continues at coordinate 15,370 of JAIYDJ010000068.1, forward strand.
GCGAGGTTGAAATCTGCCGCAAGCTGGGCATCGGGTATCATGTGCCAGTCGCGTTCGGGTTCGCGATCCTGGCCTATGTGACGCTGGTGTTCTTTCGTCCGATCCTGATGGGCGCATGGGGCTACGCGTTTCCCTACGGCATCTTCAGCCACCTCGACTGGGTCAGCAACACGGGCTACCAGTACGGCAACTTCCACTACAATCCGGCGCACATGATCGCCATCACCTTCTTCTTCACCAACGCGCTGGCGCTGGCGCTGCACGGGTCGCTGATCCTGTCGGCGGCAAACCCCGCCAAGGGTCATACGATGAAGACGGCCGACCACGAGGACACCTTCTTCCGCGATCTGATCGGCTATTCGATCGGGCCGCTGGGCATCCACCGTCTGGGACTGCTGCTGGCGATCAACGCGTCGTTCTGGAGCGCGGTCTGCATCGTCATCTCGGGCACGATCTGGTTCGACCAGTGGTCCGACTGGTGGAACTGGTGGCTGCAGCTGCCCTGGTGGGCAAACATTCCGGGAGGCGTCAATGGCTGAGTATCAGAACATCTTCACCCAGGTCCAAGTCCGCGCCCTGCCCGAAATGGGCATGGTCGAGGATGTCGACCTGGGAAACCGGACCAAAAGCGCCACCTTCTCGTCGCTGCTGGGCTACTTCGGGAACGCGCAGTTGGGGCCGATCTATCTGGGCACCTTCGGCGTGATCAGCCTTGCGACGGGGGCCATCTGGTTCTTCATCGTCGGGGTGCATTTCTGGGATCAGGCCGGATATGATCCTGCGGTGTTCCTGCGCGACCTGTTCTGGTTCTCGCTGGAACCGCCGGCGCCTGAATGGGGCCTGCGTATTCCGCCGATGGGCGAGGGCGGGCTGTTCTTGCTGGCCGGGTTCTTCCTGCTGATCTCTGTCTGCACCTGGTGGGTCCGCACCTACCTGCGGGCCGAGGCGCTGGGAATGGGCAAGCATGTGTCCTGGGCTTTCGGCGGCGCGATCTGGCTGTTCCTGGTTCTGGGCCTGATCCGGCCGATCCTGATGGGAAGCTGGTCCGAAGCGGTGCCCTACGGCATCTTCAGTCACCTCGACTGGACCAACCTGTTCAGCCTGACCTACGGCAACCTGTTCTACAACCCGTTCCACGCGCTTTCGATCGTGTTCCTCTATGGCTCGGCCCTGCTGTTCGCCATGCACGGTGCCACCATCCTTTCGGTCACCCGCCTTGGCGGCGACCGCGAGCTGGAGCAGATCGTCGACCGCGGCACGGCGACCGAACGGGCCGCCCTGTTCTGGCGCTGGACCATGGGGTTCAACGCCACGATGGAAGGCATTCACCGCTGGGCCTGGTGGTTTGCGGTGCTGGTCACCGTGACCGGCGGGATCGGTATTCTGTTGACGGGAACTGTGGTGGACAACTGGTTTGTCTGGGCGCAGGACCACGGCTTTGCTGCGCCGGATTGAGGGGAATCATGAGCGATAGAGAATATTGGGAACAGGACCACCCGGTGATCCGCCTGCGGATCTGGGTTCTGGGTCAGATGATCTGGGGGGCGTTTCTGGCCGGGATCTTCCTGCTGGTGATCGTCGCCATCTTCGTTGCGACCTGGGTCGTCGGAGAGTTCCTGCCCGAAGAAAGCAAGCAGGCCCCGTCGCCCTATGGCGCGCTTGAGATCGTTCAGACCACTCCGGTGGCCTGATTGCGGAAACCGGCCCGGGCGATGCCGCGTCGCCCGGGCCGCACTTTCGTTCGGGCCGCCATGTCGGCCCGGATCCTGGGCCTCCACAGCCCGGTTCCCTTCCTGCCGTGGCAGGAACCTGGTGCCGTGTGAGCCTCACGCGGCACCTTTTTCATTCGGAGATCCGCCGTGACCAGACCGTCGACCCCGACCCTTGACCGTGTCCGCACCCCCGCCGATCTGCGCGGCATGTCGGATGCCGACCTGACCCGCGTGGCAGACGAGTTGCGCGCCGAGGTGATTTCGGTGGTGTCGGAAACCGGAGGGCATCTGGGATCGTCGCTGGGCGTCGTCGAGCTGTCGGTGGCGATTCACGCGGTGTTCAACACCCCGGTGGACAAGCTGATCTGGGACGTGGGCCACCAGTGCTATCCGCACAAGATCCTGACAGGGCGGCGCGACCGGATGCGCAGTCTGCGTCAGGAAGGCGGTTTGTCGGGGTTCACCAAGCGCAGCGAAAGCACGTTCGACCCGTTTGGTGCGGCGCATTCCAGCACCTCGATCTCGGCGGCGCTGGGGTTTTCGGTGGGGCGCGACATGGGGCAGCCGACGGGCGACGCGATCGCCGTCATCGGGGACGGCGCGATCACCGCCGGAATGGCCTACGAGGCGATGAACGCCGCTGGCCACCTGAACAAACGCCTGTTCGTGGTGCTGAACGACAATGACATGAGCATCGCGCCGCCTGTGGGGGCGCTGAACAAGTATCTGAACGGGTTGTCATCGACCGCACCCTTTGCCGCGCTGCGCGGGATGGCCGAGGGGTTTGAAGCCGCCCTGCCCGGACCGCTGCGCGACGGGGCACGCCGGGCGCGGCAACTGGTGACGGGAATGCCCGGCGGAGGGACGCTGTTCGAAGAGTTGGGGTTCACCTACATCGGTCCGGTCGACGGACATGACATGCCGGTGCTGCTGGCCACCCTGCGCGCGGCCAAGGCGCGCGCGCAGGGTCCGGTGATGATTCATGCGGTAACGGTGAAGGGCAAGGGGTATGCCCCGGCCGAATCCTCGGCCGACAAGTATCATGGCGTGGCAAAGTTCGATGTGCTGTCGGGCCTGCAGGCCAAGTCCCGGTCGAACGCGCCTGCCTATACGGCGGTTTTCGGGCAGACCCTGACCGACGAGGCGGCGCGGGACGGGCGGATCGTCGGGGTCACGGCGGCGATGCCGTCGGGGACCGGTCTCGACATCATGGCGCAACGGTTTCCGGGGCGGGTGTTCGACGTGGGCATCGCGGAACAGCACGGCGTGACGTTTGCCGCCGGGATGGCCGCGTCGGGGCTGAAGCCGTTCGTTGCGATCTATTCCACCTTCCTGCAACGCGGCTATGACCAGATCGTGCACGATGTGGCCTTGCAGGGGTTGCCGGTGCGGTTCGCCATCGACCGTGCTGGGCTGGTCGGGGCCGATGGGGCGACCCATGCCGGGTGTTTCGACGTGGGGTATCTGGCGTCGCTGCCCGGTTTTGTGGTGATGGCGGCGGGGGACGAGGCCGAACTGGTCGATATGGTGGCGACGGCCGCAGGCTATGATGCGGGACCGATCTCGTTCCGCTATCCGCGCGGCGAGGGCGTGGGGGTTGCCATGCCGGAACGGGGCCGGATGCTGGAAATCGGCCGGGGCCGGGTGATGCGCGAAGGCACACGGGTGGCCCTGCTGTCGTTCGGCGCGCATCTGTCGGAATGTCTGCTGGCGGCCGAGGCGCTGGCCTCGCAGGGGGTGTCGGTGACGGTCGCCGACGCGCGGTTCGCAAAACCGCTGGACACCGGCCTGATCGCGCAACTGGCCCGCCATCACGAGGCGATCATCACGGTCGAACAGGGCGCGGTCGGGGGATTCGGCGCGATGGTGCTGCACCACATGGCGAATGCCGGTCTGCTGGATGGCGGGGTGAAGGTGCGGACGATGACCCTGCCCGACCGGTTCATCGAACAGGCGAGCCCGGCGGCGATGTATGCCGATGCCGGACTGACGGCGGCCGACATCCAGGCAACGGTGCTGCGCACGCTGGGCGTCGGGATGATCGCCGCACGGGGCTGACCCAGACTGTTGCCATGAAAAAGGCCCGCCGTGCGGCGGGCCTTTTCGCATCCGGAAAAACGGATCGGATCAGTTGGTGACGGCGGGCGCGGCTGCCGGATCGGCCGGTGCCGCTGCGGGCGCAAGCGACGCGATGTAGGCCACGACGTCAGCCGCCTTGACCGGGTCCTTGACCTGGAACTGCATCTTGCCTTTGGCGCTCTTGTCGTTCAGCGTCGTCTTCAGGAAGTTGGACGGGTTCTGCACGTATTCGGTCAGCGTCGCCGCATCCCACACCAGACCGGCAGCCCCGGCGGCGATCATGTCTTCGCCGTACTTGAAGTCGGGATAGGAGCCTGCGACACGGCCGACAACGCCGTAAAGGTTCGGGCCGGTCTTTGCAGCCTTGCCGGCAAGCACGTTGCCGTCGGCATCGGCCACGACATGGCAGGTCTGGCACTGCTTGAAGACCGCCTCGCCGGCGGCGGGATCACCCTGCGCGAAGGCAGGAGCGCCAGTGGCGAGAAGGGCGAGAAGGGTAAGTTTCAGTTTCATGGTGTCCTCCACGGATATTCTATCCAGATACATAGACCCTGCGGCCAGATTTGCGAGTCACATTTACCTTATGCAACCGCATGGGCAAGGGCACACCGCTGCCACAGGGCCGACAGGGCGCTTACCAGATGGTCGATATCCGCGTCGGAATGGAAGGGCGACGGGGTGATGCGCAACCGCTCGGTTCCCTTGGCGACGGTGGGATAGTTGATCGGCTGCACGTAGATGCCCCAGTCCTTCATCAGGATGTCGCTGATCATCCGGCATTTCACCGGATCGCCGATCATCACCGGAATGATGTGGCTGTCGTTCTGCATGTGCGGAATCCCGGCACGGTCGAGTTTCGCGCGCAGTTTCGCCACCTGGGCCTGCTGACGCGCGCGCTCGAAGGAGCTGGCCTTGAGATGCTGGATCGAGGCAGTCGCGGCGGCGGCGATGGCGGGGGGCAGCGCGGTGGTGAAGATGAAGCCGCTGGCAAAGCTGCGGATGAAGTCGCACAGCGGGGCCGAGCCGGTGATATAGCCGCCGACGACGCCGTAGGCCTTGCCCAGCGTGCCTTCGATCAGGTCGATCTTGTCGGCCAGCCCCTCACGTTCGCTGACCCCGCCGCCGTGCGGGCCGTACATGCCCACGGCGTGCACCTCGTCGATATAGGTCATGGCGCCATGGGCCTTCGCCACTTCGACGATTTCCTTGATCGGAGAGATGTCGCCGTCCATCGAGTAGACGGATTCGAAGGCCACGATCTTGGGCCGGTCGCCCACGGCCTTCAGCTTGCGGTCCAGATCGCGCCAGTCGTTGTGTCGCCAGATCACCTTGTCGGCGCGGGAATGGCGGACACCTTCGATCATCGACGCATGGTTGCCGGCATCCGACAGGATGACCACTCCCGGAATGCGCGAGCCAAGCGTCGACAGCGCCGCCCAGTTGGACACATAGCCAGAGGTGAACAGAAGCGCCGCATCCTTGCCGTGCAGGTCGGCCAGTTCGGCCTCCAGCAGCAGGTGGTGGTGGTTGGTGCCAGAGATGTTGCGCGTGCCCCCCGCCCCGGTGCCGCAAGCCTGCACGGTGTCGACCATCGCCTTGACCACATCCGGGTGCTGGCCCATGCCTAGATAATCATTGCTGCACCACACGGTGATGTCGGTCACCTCGCCGTCCTTGTGGTTGGACGCGCGCGGAAATTCGCCGCGCTTGCGTTCAAGTTCGGCAAAGGTGCGGTAATTGCCTTCAGACTTCAATGTCTCGATCTGGTCGCGGAAAAGCTGGTCAAAGTCCATTGGCATCCTCGTGCAGGCTTGCTTTGTGCTGGCTGTTGGATTTCGCGGCGGGAAGCATCCAGCGCCACAGTTTTTCATCGGGAAGCGGCAGGACCATGAACCAGTGTTCCAGAAGGGCCAGCGCGCAAAGGCAGGTCAGAAGGGCGAAACCGGTGCTGGCACCGGAGGTGGCGGCGGTCAGCGTCTGTTCCAGCAAAAGCGCCGTTCCCGCCGACAGTGCGGTGACCGACAGCGGAAACAGCGGGTTCATCCGGGCAAAGCGGAAGTGGCTGGGCAGGTGGCGCAAGGGCCGCGGCAGGAACTGGGTGTTGATGCGCGGCACGCCAAGGAACAGGTTGAACTTGGCCGAGATGCGCGCGGCGAACAGCAATGCGAAGGTGTAGAAGGCAAAGGGGTTGTCAGCCTGCCGGCTGACGGCAGAAAGGACCACCAGCGTCGCGATGAGCGCGGTTTCATGCCAGGCGATGGTGCCGACCGCGCGCCAGAACCGGTCTGCCGGGGCCGCGAAGGGCGGGCAGGGTTCAAGGTTCGGGCCGGTGACCACTCCCGAGAGGAAGGCCAGTTCGATCCAGCCCCACAGCGCAAGGGTTCCGACAAACCCCAGGTAGGTGCCGTTCGCCGAAGGGTCGGACAGGGACGCATGCACCAGCGCAGCACCCGCCGCGAACACCGGCAGCCCAAGGACCACCGACATGAGGTGGGCGTCACGGTTGCCGCCGAGATAGCTGTTGTCGGCCACCCGGACACGCCACAGGATTGCCCCGGTGAAGAACCACCAGGCGAACATTGCAATTCCTGCGGCGTGCCACGGGTTGTCGGTCATGGGCGGCTGCCCCTGATGGAAGGCTGGCTCAATAGCTCGGCTCCAGCCGGACATTCGCGGGCGGCGTGTTGCGTTTCACCGGGATCAGGTACAGCGAGACAAAGGCCAGACCGGCCCTGACTGCCGCCGTCTTCTTGCCGACCCAGCCGCCGAAGCCACCGCGCTTCTGCGCTGCGTCCATCGCGATGAAGGCATCGCGCATCCGGCGCAGGTTGGGCTGCCAGCGCGGGTGGTCGATGTCGACCTCGATCGGGAAGATCTGCCGCGCGATTTCGGACGTCGTGCGGAACACCTTCTGGTCGTACCATTCGACATCCACACCCAGCGCCTTGTGGAATTCGGGGCGCTGGTGGTCGCGGACGTACATCGTCGAATAGACGGCCGTCAGGAAGAACCGGATCCACAGCTTGTTGACCCAGGTTGTGGTCAGCTTCGGATCGGTGCGCATCAGCAGGGCAAACGCCTCGCCATGGCTGAACTCGTCGTTGCACCATTCGCGGAACCACTTGAAGATCGGGTGGAACCGCTTGTCGGGGTTCTGTTCAAGGTGGCGGAAGATGGTGATGTAGCGGGCGTAGCCGATCTTTTCCGACAGGTAGGTGGCGTAGTAGATGAACTTGGGCTGGAAGTAGGTGTATTTCTTGGCCTTGGTCAGAAAGCCCAGGTTCACCGCCACCCCCGCCTCGCGCAGGGCGTCGTTGATGAAACCGGCGTGACGGGCTTCGTCGCGCGACATGTAGCTGAACAGCTCGCAGATGTCGGGGTTCGATCCGCGGCGCTTCATTTCCTTGTAAAGCACGCAACCCGAGAATTCGGCAGTGCAGGACGACACCAGAAAGTCGATGAATTCGCGGCGCAGCGGCGTGGGCATGTTCGCCCAGTCGGCATCCCACTCGGCGTTCTTCTTGAAGTGGCCCTTGTTCGGGTCGGACTTCATCTGCGCGATCAGCTTGTCCCATTCGGGGCGCACGGAAGATACGTCGATCTTGTCCATCTCGTCGAAGTCGGTGGTGTAGAAGCGCGGGTTCAGAAGCGTCGTTTCGGTCGCCATCGCCGTGGTGTCGACGGTGGGTTCCTCGATCAGGTCGGCTTCGGGATGTTCGGGGTACAGGTCGAGCGGTGTCGCGTTCACAGGGTCACCTCGTCCGAGAAAGAAAATTCGCACAGTTCCATGAAGCCGAAATTGCCGGTCATCCGGGTCCAGAGGCGTTCAAGGGGTGTGGCGCGGGTGATTGTGGCCGTGCGGTCTTCGATGATCAGCTCGCCATAGGCAGCCTCGATCGGCTTGCCGTGCACCAGAACTTCGTCGCCGGGGTAGACAACCGCGCCGTTGTTGAAGCGGACATGGGCGTGCAGGCTTTCAAAGCGGTGGCTGACTTCGACCGTGCAGGGCACCTGTTCGGCCGTCTTGGTAAAGATTCCCATGATGGTTCCCTTTTTTCGTTGGCATTATTGCGACATGAGCCGTTCGAATGCGGCCCTGTTGTCTTTGCCGAAGGCGCCGAGTTCGGCGCTCCAGCCCGTGTAGTCGTCATGTGCAGTCAAGCGACCATTTGCGTACTCCACAATACGCAATGGCAGCAGTTTATCGACCCCCTTGACGAACCGCGCGCGTTCATTCGCGTTCTGGATCACCGTGATGAAGCCGCCGTGCGGGAGGTCGAGAAGGACCTTGCCCGTTTCGTCTAGGACTGTCACGGCCTGTGCGCCGCCGCCCTGCAGGATGATGGTGCGTTCCGCGACGATTTCCGCCGGTTTCGGAACCCCAACGCGGTCGCGGCCGCTGACGACCGAGAAAACCACCACGGCCAGCGAAGCAAGAACCAGAAGCAGCATCGCCTTCAAAAGGACCGCGGGGATCATGTCCGGATCGCTGCTGCGCATGGTGGGGTTCGGATGTGCGGGCATAAGTCTCTCCTATTCGGCGGCGACGGCCATGGCCGTCGGCTGACGGGTGACGACGGGCTGGCTGACGCGGGCGTCGGCCGCCTCTGCCAGCATCTGAGCCACACGGGCCGCATCCGGTATGCACCGCAGCGCCGGTTGGGTGCGCGACAGATGCCAGGGGCGGACATGCGGCCAGCAGACCAGATAGGCCAGCCGGGTATCGCCCATGGTTTCCAGCGCGATCGTTCCGGTTCCCCGGCGTTTCAGATCAAGGCTGGCATTGGCGATCTGGGTGAACGGCAGGTTCAGCGTGACGGTCAGCGCAGCCCCGATCCGCATGGCGATGCGGGCGGTCGTCAGGGTGTAGACCGTCGTGCGGGAGTAAAGATGCGCGATGCCCAGCAGGATCGCGCAGGTTACGACACCGATGGCAAGATAGGGCAGCATCAGCGCGACCGCCGAACCGACCGACCCGTCGCCCGCGGCCCAGACCCGCCAGACCGCCAGCAGGACAAAGTACCCGGCGACCCACCACAGCCCCAAAGCCTCTTGCGCAAGGGCAAGCGTATCCGGTCGCCCCTGCCACAGAACCTGTTCGCCTTTTGGCGGCGCCTCGGGCAGACCGGGCACCGGCTCCATTGCGAAATCGTCATGGTCGCTCATCGCGGCCCTCCTGGATGCGCGGTCAATAACCGCTCTTGCGTTTGTCGGCGGCGTACATCGTGCCCCCGGCGTAGTAGGCCATGATCTTGTCTTCCTCGAGCAGCGTCACCTCGGCCGGGGACTTGATCGTCGGCACCGATTCGAACATGTCCGAGGTGATCGAGCGGATGCGCACCCGGTCGTCCCAGACGCGGACCATCGTCATCGGAACCAGACGCTTCGACCCCGAGTTCAGGTCAAGTTCCAGATAGCGGATCATCTGTTCGGGGACGTCGACCCACAGTTCGGAAACCCGGCCCACAACCTCCTGATCGCCGGCCTGCACCGGCAGGCCGCGCGGGTCGCGCCCGGCGCTGACGATGAACCCAGGCGCGTTCGACATCGGCTTGATCTTGTTGTGGCCGTGGCCGTCCAGTTCGGGGATGTCGCGGCGCGGGGCCCAGGCGGCGGGACCGACACCGTCCAGCATCGGATTTCCGGTCGGCAGATGGGGATAGCCTTCCGATGTGGCGCTGCGGGTCAGGGCCAGTTCACGCTTTTCACGCTGGCCATTGGGCACGGTCACGTCGCCACGGCCATGCGGCAACTGGAAGGTCTTGGGGCCGGGCAGCGGAAACGGACCCTGGTTCGGGGCGGGTTCGCCGTCTTCGGTTTCCAGCGGATAGCCTTCGCGCATGTTCTCGCGCTGCAGATAGAAGATCAGGAAGGCAAAAAAGGCCCAGAACAGCCAGATGGACAGGCTTGCGAGGTCGAAATTGCCGAAGAACGTAACACCAACCATGATTTGTATCCTCGTGGGTCAGGTGGGGAAATCAGCGATGCCCACCCGGGCGTCGCTGGAGCGGGATTGCGGGATATGAGGCAGAACCCGCACCAGCGGGGCCAGCGCGATCAGCGTGGCAAACAGCACCACGATTTCAAGCTGGTAGACAAAGGCATAGCCGAAGGCGGGGGTGGCAAACACGTCACCGAACCCGCCGGACAGCGCAAAGGAGCCGACCGTGTCGCGCAGCGCGCCGCCGATGGCGATGGCAAGGCCTGCCGCGGTGGCCTGCGCCGCACCCCAGGCGCCAAGGACCAGCCCGCGCCCGGCCGTGCCCTGTTCGGGCAGCGCCATCGCGGCTGTCAGCGTGGACACGGCGAACAGACCGGCCCCGAGGCCGATTGCCACGGCGCCCGCGTAGAACATCACGGTGGACCCCAACGGGGCCGCGAACATCACGGCCAGAAACGCCGCCACACCCGTCAGCAGCCCGCGGGCCGCCATCCGGTACATGTCGCGGCCCTGCATCAGCCAGCGCCCGGCCAGCACGAACCCGGCCAGCGCGCCCAGCGCGTTGCAGGCGGTCAGCCAGGTGGTGTTGCCGACCGACATGCCCAGAATCTCGGCCCCGTAGGGTTCCAGCAGCACGTCCTGCATCTGGAACGCCATCGTGCCCAGCACCACGACCAGCAACAGCCGCCCTGCCACGCCGCCCGCCATCAGGTCGCGCCAGCCTTCCATGAAGATCGGGCGCACTTCGGCCATCTGGTCGGCGGTCATCGGGCGGACCTTTTCCTGCTTCCACAGCGCCACCAGGTTCAGCGCCATGGTGGCCACGGCACAGCCCTGCACCACGCGGACCAGCGTGATCGGGTCGTAGTCGCGCAGCAGCCAGCCCAGCACGACGGCGGAAACCGCCATGCCGAGCAGGAACATGACATACAGCAGCGCCACCACCCGCGGGCGGGTTTCATCGGTTGCGCGGTCTGACGCCAGCGCAAGCCCGGCGGTCTGCGTCATGTGCATCCCGATGCCGGTCATCAGAAAGGAAAGCCCGGCCAGCAGTTCGCCCGCCCAGTCCGGCCCCAGATGCTGATCCCCCGACAGCACGATCAGCGCGAAGGGCATGATGGCGAGGCCACCGAATTGCCAAAGGCTGCCAAACCACAGATAGGGAATGCGTTTCCACCCGATCCAGCTTTTGTGGTTGTCGGACTTGTGACCCAGCATCGCGCGGAACGGGGCCGACACGACGGGCAGCGCGATCATCAGGGCGACGACCGATGCGGGGACCGACAGTTCGACGATCATGACCCGGTTCAGCGTGCCCAGCAGCAGAACCGCCGCCATGCCGACCGAGACCTGGAACAGCCCCAGCCGCAGCAGTTGCCAGATCGGCAGACCCTCTGACGCGGCATCCGCAAAGGGCAGCCACGACATCGGCATTCTGGCGATCTGGGCCTTGCGCAGGATCATGCCCGATACTCCAGACATTCCGAGATGTAGAAGCCCCGGCTGACGCGGTCGACCTTGGTGACCAGGCCTTCGGCGGTGGTGTTCAGCGTGGTATGGGCATGCGGCACCATGACGGGGGACCGGTCGGCCTTGGGAAACAGCTTTCCCATTGTCCAGAACGCCATCAGGAACGGCGTGCGCGGGGCGACGGTGAACACCACGGCCTCGTCCGTCCGCTGTGCCAGCAGGTGCAGGGCGTTGGTGATGTCGTGGGTGTCGTAGTAGATCAGACTGTCCATCGCGACGACGAAATCGTGGCGGCCATGGTTGGCCGTCATGTCGCCGCTGATGAAGTTGACGCGGTGGGCATGTTCCGGCGGCAGGCGCAGGCGGGCGATGTCAACCAGTTGTGGCGAGATGTCGACGGCGGTGACGGTTGCCCCGCGTTCGGCAAGTTCCGCCGTCATCTGCCCCGCGCCGCAGCCGGCATCCAGCACGCGCACGCCGTTCAGATCGGCCGGCAGGCGCGACAGCATCAGCGCCCGCATCCTGTCGCGGCCTTCACGGACGGTCTGACGGATGCGGCTGACCGGGGCGTCAGAAGTCAGACGCTCCCACACCTTGGTGGCAGAGCGGTCGAAGTAGTGTTCGACCCGGTCGCGCGTGGTGGCGTAGTTCGACATGGTTCAGTCAAATCCCAGCAGTTCGAAGATTTCACGGTCGGGCAGCGGGGCGGGGCTGCTGCCTTCGCCCTGAACCGAACGCCACAGCACATCGGCCAGACGCATGTATTCGGCGCGGGCCATCACGATGTCTTCGGAGTCGTCCATCTCGAACAGGGTTTTCTTCTTCAGGCGGCTGCGGCGGATCGCGTCGATGTCGGGCATGTGGGCGATACGGTTGAATCCGACACGTTCGCAGTAGCGGTCCACCTCGTTGGTTTCGCGGCTGCGGTTGGCGACACAACCGGCGAGGCGCACCTTGTAATTGCCCGATTTGGCCTGCACGGCGGCGATGATGCGGTTCATCGCGTAGATGCTGTCGAAATCGTTGGCCGTCACGATCACCGCACGGTCGGCGTGCTGCAGGGGGGCCGCAAAGCCGCCGCAGACCACATCGCCCAGCACGTCGAAGATCACCACATCGGTATCCTCAAGCAGGTGGTGCTGTTTCAACAGTTTAACCGTCTGCCCGACCACATAGCCACCGCAACCGGTGCCTGCCGGGGGGCCGCCCGCCTCGACGCATTTCACGCCGTTGAAGCCGACCGCGACGTAATCCTCGGGGCGCAGTTCCTCGGCGTGGAAATCGACGTCCTTCAGGATGTCGATCACCGTGGCCTGCAAGCGGCCCGTCAATGTGAACGTCGAGTCATGTTTCGGGTCGCAGCCGATCTGCAGCACCCGCTTGCCCATCATGGAAAACGCGGCGGACAGGTTTGACGAGGTTGTGGACTTGCCGATCCCGCCCTTGCCATAGACCGAGAACACCTTTGCGCCTTCGATCTTGGTGTCGTTGTCCTGGTGCACCTGCACCGAACCTTCTCCGTCCAGACCCCGGAGGCGGGGAATTGCGTCAAGTGGGCTCATGGTGGCCTCTTTCTGTTGAGGGAAGATACACGGTCATTCGGCCGCAATCCCTTCCAGACGGTCTTCCAATTCATCGGCGGCCCCTTGCAGGGCGGCCAGCGTTGCGGCGTCGGGGGTCCAGTAGGACCGTTCAGAGGCTTCGATCAGGCGGTTGGCCATCCGGGCCGATGCCTGCGGGTTCAGCGCGGCCATGCGGCGGCGCATCGCCTCGTCCAGCACGAAGGTTTCCGACACACGCTGATAGACCCAGGGTTCCACCTGCGCGGTCGTCGCGGACCAGCCCATCGTGTTGGTCAGATGCGCCTCGATCTGGCGCACGCCTTCGGCCCCGTGGTTCAGCAGGGATTCATAGAACTTCGGGTTCAGGGTGCGGCTGCGCGACTCCAGCGCGATCTGGTCCTTCAGGGTGCGGACCTTGCCGGTACCGCGGGTCTGGTCGGATATGTAAACCGGCGTTTCGGTTCCGCGCTGCCGCTTCACCGCGCGCGCGATGCCGCCCAGCGTGTCGAAGTAGTGATCGACCGATGTCACCCCGAGTTCGACGGATTCAAGGTTCTGATACGCCAGGTCCACATCCTTCAGCGCCTTTTGCAGGACCTGCGCGTTCTTCACGGCCTTGCCATTGCGGCCATAGGCGAAGGATTTGCGCGCCTCGTAGGCGTCGGCCAGTTCGTCTTCGTCGCCGAAGGCGGACTGATCGACCAGCACGTTGACGTTGGACCCGTAGGCACCTTCGGCGTTGGAAAACACCCGCAGGGCGGCGGTTTCCAGATCGCAGCCCATCTGTTCGGCATAGGCGAGGCTGTGCGCGCGGACGAAATTCTGGGACAGGGGCTCATCGGCCGTGGCGCATTTCCACGCCGCTTCGGCCAGCATCTTGGTCTGCAACGGCAACAGGTCGCGGAAGATGCCCGACAGCGTCATCAGCACGTCGATGCGGGGGCGCGACAGTTCGGCCAGCGGGATCAGGTCCGCGCCGCACAACCGGCCATAGCTGTCGAACCGGGGCCGCGTTCCCATCAGGGCCAGCGCCTGCGCGATCGGGCCGCCGTCGGACTTGATGTTGTCGGACCCCCACAGCACCAGCGCCACGGTGCGCGGCAGGGTGGGGTGGGCGGCCAGCAGCTTGTCGGCCTGCGCGGCACCATCGCGCAGGGCGAATTCGGTGGGCATCCGGAACGGGTCGAACGCGTGGATGTTCCGGCCCGTCGGCAGGATCTGGGGCGAGCGGATCAGATCGCCCCCGGGCACCGGAGAGATGAAGCGGGCCGAAAGGGCGCGCAGGATCGCCGGGGTTTCGGTGTCTTGCGCCAGAAGGGCGTCGATCCGCTTGCGTTCGGTGGCGTCCATCGGCGGAAGCAGGTTCAGGTAGTCGGCGCGCTGGGCAGGCGACATCGGCCGACCGACGACGTGCAGGCCATCGGGGATCAGCGCATCTTCCGCCTCGAGCAGTTTCAGCCACAGCGCGGCGGGGTCGGCGCCGTTCATGTCGACCAGCGCTGCCTGTTCGACGATCAGGGCTTCCAGATCGGCCTTTTCAGGCGCACCGGGGGCGGTCCTGCGCCAGCGGGTCAGCGAGTCTTTCAACTCGATCAGGCCCTTGTAAAGCCCGGCCTGCGCCAGTGGCGGCGTCAGGTGCGTGATCGTGACGGCGTTCGAGCGGCGCTTGGCGAGGCTTGCCTCGGACGGGTTGTTGGCAGCGTAGAGATAGACGTTGGGCATCTCGCCGATCAGCCGGTCGGGCCAGTCGCCCGGGCCCATCCCGGCCTGCTTGCCGGGCATGAATTCCAGCGCGCCGTGCATGCCGAAGTGCAGCAGCACATCGGCGCGGAAGGTTTTGCGCATCCACAGGTAGAACTGCACGAAGGCATGCGTCGGGGCAAAGCCGCGTTCGAACAGCAGGCGCATCGGGTCGCCTTCATAGCCGAAGGTGGGCTGCAACCCGACGAACACGTTGCCGAACTGGTGGCCCAGGATGAACACCCGGCGGCCATCGGACTGAATCTTGCCCGGAGCGGGACCCCAGACGGACTCGATCTCGTTCAGATGCGGGGTGTGGCTGACGATCTGGTCGGCGCTCACGAATTCGGCGACGTTGGCGGGTTGGCCATAGCGGCTGGCATTGCCCTTCAGCACGACCTCGCGCAGGTCCTCGACCGTTTCGGGCACGTCGAGCGCATAGCCGTCGGCGCGCAGCGCGGTCAGCGTGTTGTGCAGGCTTTCGAACACCGAAAGGTAGGCGGCCGTCCCGGCGGCCCCGGCGTTGGGCGGAAAGCCGAACAGCACGATCCCGACCTTCTTGTCGGCGTTGCGGCGCTGGCGCAGGCTGGCAAGGCGGAAGGTCTTTTCGGCCAGCGACACCACCCGTTCGTGGCAGGGGGCCATCGCCTTGCAGTCCGACACACCCATGCAGCGGCGGGCGCAGCCTGCGCAGCCGTCAAGACCGTGGCGGCCTGCAAAGACGGTCGGGTTGGTCGCGCCGTCGATTTCCGGCAAGGCGATCAGCATGGTCGTCTCGATCGGGCCAAGACCCGAACCTGCGCTGGCCCACTGGCCCAGCGTCTGGAATTCCAGCGGATGCGCCGCGACGTAAGGCACATCGAGCGCGGTCAGGGCGGCAACGGCCGCGTCGCTGTCGTTGTAGGCCGGACCACCGACGAGGCTGAAACCGGTCAGCGACACCATGGTGTCGATCCGGTTGTCAGTGAAATAGGCGCTGATCGCGGGGCGGCCGTCGAGACCCCCGGCAAAGGCCGGCAGGCAGGCGATGCCCTTCGCCTCGAAGGCGCGGATGACCGCGTCGTAATGGGCGGTGTCGGAAGCGAGGATATAGCTGCGCATCAGCAGAAGGCCGACGGTCAGGGTCGAGCCGGCCGGGCGCGGCAGGTCGGCGGCGCTGGTGGTGATGCGGTTGGCGAGATCGGGGTGGTAAAGGCCGACTTCGGGGTAGTCGATCGGGGCCTTGGACGCCGCGCCACGCCAGTTCCTGTGCGTCGAATACTTCGAGATCAGGAAGCGGATCATCTGTTCGATGTTGTCGTCGGACCCGCCCAGCCAGTACTGCATCGACAGGAACCAGGCCCGCAGGTCCTGCGCCTTGCCGGGGATAAAGCGCAGGATCTTGGGGATGCGCCGCAACATCGACATCTGCTTTTCGCCCGAGGTGGCGGTGTTGCCCTTCTTCGGCTTCAGCTTCTTCAGCAAGGCCATCAGGCCCGAAGCGGGCTTGGACATGTCCAGCTCGCCCATTTTCGTCAACTTGGTGATCTGGCTGTCGGCGATGACCCCGATGAAGGCGTCGCAGCGGGCGCGCGCGGCCGTCAGGTCGGGCAGGATGGCGGTGATGTGTTCTTCGATGAAGATCAGGTTGGCCACGACGATGTCGGCGGTAAGCAGCGCACTTTTGCAGCGGGCCAGCGAGGCGGGATCTTCGGCCCATTCGGCGGCGGCGTGGATCGAGATGGTCAATCCGGGGAAGTCGGCCGCCAGACGTGGCGCGATGCGGGCGGCGGGTCCGGCGGCATGGGCGTCCAGCGTCACGATGACGATGTTGTAGCCCACGCGGGTGCCGGACAGGATCGGGTCAACGTGCATAATGCGCCTTTGCCTCGTAGAGGGTATCCACACTGATCCGGGTCAGTCCTTTTTCGAAGGCAAACTTCTCGGTGTTGCGCCGGGCCTTGCCGCGCACGAAGAAGGGGATCTTCTTGAGTTCCTTTTCCGCGTCCGACAGCCAGAGGATGTCGGCGGTCTGCGGGTCGGTGTGATCGTTTGCGACCTCGGACAGGGGCGCGTCCGGAGCGGGCATCGAGCCCGCTGCGTCCGCTGCCGCAGGAGCGGCTTCAGCGCCCTGTTCCCGGGGTTTGTGCGCAGCCCCGTGGTGGGAGGCCCCGGCCTCGTCATGAAACTCGAAATCGTCGCGGAACATGTGCAGCAAGTGTTCTTCCAGACCCATGACCAGCGGATGGATCCAGGTGTCGAAGATCACGTTCGCGCCTTCCCAACCCATCTGGGGGGAATAGCGCGCGGGGAAATCCTGCACATGCACCGGAGCCGAGATCACCGCGCAGGGGATGCCCAGCCGTTTGCCGATGTGGCGTTCCATCTGGGTGCCGAGGATCATTTCGGGTTGCAGGGCGGAGATGGCGGCCTCGACCTCAAGATAGTCGTCGGTGATCAGCGCCTCGATGCCGTAGTCCTTGGCGAGGGTGCGGATCGGCCTTGCCATTTCGCGGTTGAAGCAGCCGATGCCCGCGACATCGAACCCCATCTCATCGCGCGCGATGCGGGCGGCGGCGGCGACGTGGGTGCCGTCGCCGAAAATGAACACACGTTTGCCCGTGAGGTAGGTGCTGTCGACCGAGCGGGTCCACCAGGGCAGGCGCAGGCGCGAGGTGTCGGACTTGACGGGCAGGCCGGTAAGGGTGCCGACCTCGGCCAGGAAGTCGCGTGTGGCGCCGACGCCGATGGGGACCGTTTTGGTGAACGGTTGCTTGTATTCGCGCTCCAGCCAGCGGGCGGCGGATTCGGCGTGTTCGGGATACATGAGGACGTTGAAATGCGCCGCGGGCAGGCGTGCGATGTCGGACGGGCGGGCGGTCATCGGGGCCACGACGTTGACCCCGATGCCCATGTCGGCCAGCAGGCGGGTGACTTCGGTGATGTCGTCACGATGCCGGAACCCGAGCGCGGTGGGGCCGATCAGGTTGGCGGTGATCTTTTCCGAACGCGCGCAGGGTTTTGCGAGGTGGCGGACGATCTGAAGGAACGTCTCGTCGGTGCCGAAACCCTCTTTCCGCTGATAGCTGGGCAGGTCGAGCGGGATGACCGGGATGCCGAGATCCATCGACCCGGCGAGGCCGGCGGGATCGTCCTGGATCAGTTCGGCGGTGCAGGAGGCGCCGACGATCAGGGCTTCGGGATTGAAACGCGCCACGGCATCGGCGCAGGCGGTTTTGAACAGGGTGGCGGTGTCGCCGCCAAGGTCGCGGGCCTGGAAGGTGGTGTAGGTGACAGGGGGGCGATGGTCGCGGCGTTCGATCATTGTGAACAGGAGGTCGGCATAGGTGTCGCCCTGCGGGGCATGAAGGACGTAGTGCAGACCGCGCATGCCGGTGGCGACGCGCATCGCGCCGACATGGGGGGGGCCTTCATAGGTCCAGAGGGTGAGTTTCATGCGACCGCCCCGATCTTGACCGAAGAAGCCGGGGGCGCTTCGCCCCCCGGACCCCCAGAGGATATTTGGGGACAGAAAATGGAGGCGATCATTCGGCAGCCTCCAGCGGGGCGAGGTTTTGCAACAGCGCGCGGCGGCGGAGGGGGCGGGCGAAGAGGGCGGCGAGGTCGCCCGCCTGTTCGTAGAAGTGGACCGGCGTGAACACGAGTTCGATCGCCCATTTGGTGGCCAGACCTTCGGCCTCGAGCGGGTTGGCGAGGCCGAGGCCGCAGACGGTGAGGTCCGGTCTTGCGGCGCGGGCGCGGGCGAGTTGCAGGTCGACATCCTGGCCTTCGGAGATCACCGGGCCTTCGGCGAGGAGCGCGAGGTCGGGGGCCATCAGGTCGCGGTGCAGGAAAGGGGTTCCGACCTCGATCGCGGTCATGCCACATTCGCGGGTCAGAAAGCGGGCCAGCGGGATTTCAAGCTGGCTGTCGGGGAAGAAGAAGATCGACTTGCCGGACAGGGTCTGCGCGGCGGCGGCGATGGCCTTTTCGGCGCGGGCGCGCGGGGCGGCGATCACCGCCTCGAACAGGGTGGCGGGCACATTGAATTCGGCGGCAATGGTGCGCAGCCATTCGGTGGTGCCTTCCGCGCCGAAGGGAAAGGGGGCGGGAAGGTGCCGCGCGCCACGGCGCTGCAGGGCGGCATGGGTGTCGCCGAGGAAGGGCTGGGTCAGGGCGAAGACGGTGTTCGGACCAACCGAGGGCAGGTCCGCATCGCGGCGGGCGGGCAGGCAGCGCACGGGGCCGATGCCGAGCGCCTTGAGCAGCCCCAGCGCCTGATCCTCGACCACATCGGGCAGCGCGCCGACCAGCAGGAGTTCGCGGGCATCCGTGGCGGGCAGGACCGGGACCATGGACGCGAGGCAGGCGTCCTCTCCTTGCGTGAAGGTCGTCTCGATTCCCGAGCCGGAGTAGTTCAGCACCCGCACATGGGGGGCGTGCTTGACGCTCATCCGTTCGGCGGCGCGGTGCAGGTCGAGTTTGATCACTTCGGACGGGCATGAGCCGACGAGGAACAACTGGCGGATGTCGGGGCGGCGGGCGAGCAGGCGGTCCACCTCGCGGTCAAGCTCGGTCTGCGCGTCGACGAGGCCGGCGAGGTCTTTCTCTTCCAGAATCGCGGTGCCGAAACGGGGTTCGGCGAAGATCATCACCCCGGCCGCCGATTGCAGCAGGTGGGCGCAGGTGCGCGAGCCCACCACGAGGAAGAATGCGTCCTGCATCTTGCGGTGCAGCCAGATGATTCCGGTAAGCCCGCAGAACACCTCGCGCTGGCCACGCTCCTTGAGGACAGGGGTGTCGGAACAGCCGCGGGCGGGAAGGGCGGCGGTCATGCGGGCAACCCCTGTTCTGCCCGGTCGCGCGCCGCCATGTCGAGCCGGGCCATCCGGAGTTTCCAGATGAACTGCGCGGCGTTGATCACGTAGGTCGCATAGGCCGCGAGGGCCAGACCCATGAGGGCCGCCGGCGCCAGCGCGCCGGTGAACAGGGTCACCAGATAGGCCGTGTGCAACGCGATGACGGCAAAGCTGAACACGTCTTCCCAGAAGAAGGCCGGGGCCAGAAGGTATTGGCCGAAAACGACCTTTTCCCAGATCGCGCCGGTCACCATGATGATGTAGAGAAAGCCCGTCTTGACCACGACCGACAGGGTGGCGGCCTCATACCCGGTGCCGGTGACAAGGTAGCGCAGCACCAGAACCAGCGAGACGGCAAAGGCCAGAAACTGCAGCGGCGCGAGCAGGCCCTGCACCGGGGTCCAGATCGTCTGATCGCGCCGCACCCGCTGCTCTGCTGTGTAAAGCGGAGCGCGATCGGTGCGTTTTGGACGAATCTGGATCATGCTTCTGCCTGAAGGTCAGTGTCTTGTTGTCAAATCCTAGTGTCCCGCAGCGCGAAGTGTCAACCTAAACTTACAGGATTGAAGTTTACACCGGCTGCGGACAACAGGTGGGTCTACCGGGCCGCCCGGTGCGGAAAGACTGGGTTTTTCCTGCGATTTCAAGCCGATTGGCCATGTGGGTCTTGAAGTTGGGCAGAGCTGTGTCAATTTTCTTTGACAATTTCACCGCGCTGAGGAAGAGTTGTTGGCAGGGACGGCCACAACCACGCTGACAGACTCAGACGTTGGTGTTGCGGGTTCCCGACGGAGCCAGGCGAATGCAGGATTTCCAGACGTCAGACCAAGGTCAGTCCGGGTCACAGGATGCGTCTGGTGTAGCTTTTTTTGCATCGCAGGTGGTATCGCTGCTGGCAGAGCGCAACGCGCGTTCTGCGCCCGAGCCGCGGGAGTCGCTGATCAACGGTCTGATCAATGCCTCGGTTTCGGGAACGCGGGATTGTTTTGCCGATCTGCTGGGGGAAATGAAGCGCAACAGGGTCACGGTTGCGGCCTTGGCCGACATCTATATTCCGATCGCCGCGCGGCGGATGGGGCAGGCCTGGGAAGACGACCGGATGAGCTGGCTTGACGTGTCGATGGGGGTGGCGCGGCTGCAGAGCCTGCTGCGCGAGATCGGCGTCGCCTGGGCCGCGGATCAGGCCGGAGACACCGGGCACGGCACCGTGCTTCTGATCATCCCGGACCGCGAGCAGCACACGCTGGGGCCGATGGTCGCCATGGGCCAGATGCGCCGGTTCGGGGTTTCAGTCTGCCTGCGAATTGCGCCATCCTATGACGAACTGCGCAGTTTGGTGACAGCCCGGAATTTTGACGGTGTCATGATCTCTGTTGCAGTGGCCGAAAAACTGGATTCGGTCGCAAAGATGGTCAAATTCTTGAAATCGACTTTGAAGACCCCACTTCCAGTTATCGTGGGCGGAGCAGTGATGACAACGAGAGACGATGCAGCCGTCTACACCGGCGCGGATCTGGCCTCGAACGATATCGGCGCGGCGTTGCAGGCCATTGGCCTTAAGTTTGACGCCTTTTGCGTGCTTAAGCGCGCGTAACATACCGTTGTCCCGATCTGTCGGGGGAGCGGCAAACAAGCAGAATATCCGTGAATACTGACTCGAAGCATATTCTCGCGGGCATGTCTGTGCCGCTGATCGATCCCGAGCTTCTGTCGGAAATCATCACGACTGCCGCAGACATCTCTTTGCTGGTTGCATCGGATGGTAGAGTAGCCTCGGTTGCCGTCAACCCTCATCATCGGTCTTTCGGACATCTGGATCACTGGGTTGGCCGTCCGGTCCGGGATTTTCTGACGTCGGAAAGTTTTGCCAAGCTTGACAGCCGGTTGGCCACGATGGGCAGGCCGGGCGCGCGGACGGTTGCCATCGAGCTGAACCACATCGACGAGGGTGCGTGGGAGTTTCCGGTGCGCTATTCGATGCACCGCGTCGCGCCCGACAATTCGGTGCTGATGCTGGGGCGTGACCTGCGGCAACTGGCCGAGATGCAGCAGCAACTGGTCATGGCGCAGATTGCGCTTGAGCGGGATTACGAGACCCAGCGCGAGATGGATACCCGTTACCGTGTCCTGATGGAGGCGACACGGGACGCGATCGTGCTGGTGGCGATGACCAACGGGCGGATTTCCGATCTGAACGCAGCGGCAGCGCTGCTGTTGGGCGGATCGCGGCAGGACCTGATCGGGGCCGCCATCGCGCAGGAATTCGAAGGGCGGCGACGCGGCGAGTTTCTGGAAAGCCTAACAAACATCGCGGCCGCCGATGCCGCCAGCCCGGTGGAATTGCAGGCCCGCCGGTCGCAACGCCGCCTGCGCGTGCTGCCCATCCTGTTTCGCGCGGCCGGAGAGCGGTTGCTGATGTGCCGACTGGAGGCCAGCGACGAAACGGCCCCGGCATCGGATGAAACCACAGAAAACCTGCAGCGTCTTTATCACGAAGGCGTCGACAGCATCGTGTTTCTGGATACCGACGGGCTGATCACCGGGGTGAACGACGCGTTTCTGAAGCTGACCGACAGTTCGAACGTCAACGCGGTGCGGGGCCGGTCTCTGGCCGATTTTCTGGCGCGCGGATCGGTTGATCTGCGGGTGATCCTCGACAATGCGCGCAGAAGCCGCCAGTTGCGGATGTATGCGACCAAGGTCACGACAGCCTTTGACGGGCAGGTCGCGGTCGAGATTTCGGCGACGTTTCTGGATGACAAACCGAAACCCGCCTTTGTGATGGTAATCCGCGACGCCAGCCGCGCCGAATTGCTGCGCCGTCCGGGGTTGAACACGTCCGAAGACGGGATGCGGTCGGTGATGGAACTGGTCGGGTCGTCGACGCTGAAGGACATCGTGGGCGAGACGACGGATGTGGTCGAAAAGATGTGCATCCAGACGGCGGTCGAACTGACCCGAAACAACCGTGTCGCGGCGGCGGAAATGCTGGGTTTGTCGCGCCAGTCGCTGTACGTCAAGCTGCGCAAGTTCGGCTTGCTCAGCAAGGATGAAGACTGACCGCATCGCCCGGGTTCGCTTCTGACCAGAGGCCCCTCGGGGTGTCTTTTTCGTTCTACGCGTCAGATGCCCGACCGGATTTGACCCATGTCAAATTTTTCTGACACATCGCATGTCAACCTCATGTCAACTTGACCGGAGGCTTCGATGCGGATTCTGTTCGTTCACCCCAACTATCATTCCGGCGGGGCCGAGATTGCCGGGACCTGGCCCCCGGCCTGGGTGGCCTATCTGACCGGGGCGCTGCGGACGGCGGGATTCGATGACATCCACTTCATCGACGCGATGACGGACAACGTCACGGATGATGACCTGCGGGCACGGATGGCGGCGATTGCGCCCGATGTCGTCGGCACAACGGCGATCACCCCGGCGATCTATGTGGCCGAACAGATCCTCAAGATCGCGTCCGAAGTGGTGCCCGGGGCGCTGCGGGTGCTGGGCGGTATCCATGCAACGTTCATGTACCGGCAGGTCCTGTCGGAGGCACCCTGGGTCGACGTGATCGTACGGGGCGAGGGTGAAGAGATTCTGACGGCCCTGATGAAGGCGCGCGCCGAGGGTCGCTGGCCGCAGGACCGGCGCAAGATCAAGGGGCTGGCCTTTCTGGACGGGACCGAGATCGTGGCGACGCAGGCCGCGCCCACGATCAAGGACCTTGACGGGATCAGTCCGGACTGGACGATCCTCGACTGGTCGAAATACCTGTATACGCCGCTGGGCGTTCGGGTGGCGATTCCCAACATGGCGCGCGGCTGCCCGTTCACCTGCAGTTTCTGCAGCCAGTGGAAGTTCTGGCGCGACTACCGGGTGCGCGACCCCAAGAAGGTTGCCGACGAGATCGAGCGGCTGGTGAACGACCATCAGGTCGGCTTTTTCATCCTTGCCGACGAGGAACCCACGATCAACCGCCGCAAGTTCATCGAGTTCTGCGAAGAGCTGATCGCGCGCGGTCTGCCGGACAAGATCAAGTGGGGCATCAACACCCGCGTCACCGACATCATGCGCGACAAGGACCTGCTGCCGCTGTTCCGCCGCGCGGGGCTGGTACATGTGTCGCTGGGGACCGAAGCGGCGGCGCAGTTGAAGCTGGACCAGTTCAACAAGGAAACCACGGTCACCGACAACAAGCTGGCGATCAAGCTGTTGCGCGACGCCGATATCTTTGTCGAGGCGCAGTTCATCGTCGGGCTGGACAACGAAACGCCGGAAACGCTGGAGGAAACCTTTCAGATGGCGTGGGATTGGCAGCCCGATCTGGCCAATTGGGCGATGTACACGCCCTGGCCATTCACACCGCTGTTTCAGGAATTGCGCGATCAGGTCGAAGTGTTCGACTTCAGCAAGTACAACTTCGTCACGCCGATCATGAAGCCTGCC
This sequence comes from Rhodobacter sp., assembly GCA_027487575.1. Classification (GTDB taxonomy): domain Bacteria; phylum Pseudomonadota; class Alphaproteobacteria; order Rhodobacterales; family Rhodobacteraceae; genus JAIYDJ01. The sequence continues at coordinate 39,152 of JAIYDJ010000068.1, forward strand.
GGAATGATGCGGGGCGAGTTGCTGAACGGGGTGATGAAGAATTACCGGCGGTTCTACATGCGCAAGGCGTTGTTCCACTATCCGTGGCGCGGCACCGGGTTTCGGCGCAAGTATCTGCTGGGGTGCCTCAAGGCGTTCCTCAAGGCCGGGGTCGGGCGGACGTTCTACGATCTGGGCAAGGCGGGCTATTGGGGGCCGCAGTCCAAAGGCAAGGTCGACTTCCACTTTGACGAAACCCGCACCATCGCCGAGGCGCAGATGGAGGATTGGGACGCCACGGCCGACAAGGCCGCGCGTGCCCGCGAACGTCAGATGGCCGTGCGGGCCCAGACCAAGGCACGGGCGGCGCAACGGGCGGGCATCCCCGATCTGGGGGTGGCGATGGCCTGCGGCGGCGGGCGGCACCAGATGGAGGAAGCCGCCGAACCGGCGACCGTGACTGCGGCGGAATAGCGCGATGCAGGCCGCAGCCCGGATCGGCCCGAACGCGATCTTGCAGATGATCCCGGTTCTTGACCGGGCCGTGGGGCCGGACCAGCGACGCGCGCTGTTTTCAAGGGCCGGGGTTACAGAGCCGCCGCCCGATGCCGGGATGCTGCCGCAGGATCAGGTGGTGCGCCTGATGCGGGCAGTGGTGCAGGATCTTCCGCAGATCGCACCGCACCTGACGCGCGCCGCCGGGCTGTCCACCGGGGATTACATCCTTGCCCATCGAATTCCGCGTCTTGCCCAAGGGTTGATCCGCGCCCTGCCCCGGCCTTTGGCAGCACGTCTGTTGTCTGCGGCCATTGCCAAACACGCCTGGACCTTTGCCGGGTCGGGCGTTTTCGCCATCGAACGCCATCGCCCCCTGACCTTGACCATCGCCGCCAACCCGCTGGCCGTGGGAACCCGGTGCAACTGGCACGCGGCGGTGTTCGAACGGCTGTTTGTCAAGCTGGTCTGGCCCACGGCAAAGGTGACCGAAACGGCCTGCTGCGGCTGCGGCGATGCGGCGTGCCGCTTCGTGATCGGTCCGTGAATTCCGCTGTTGATCGACTCGAACATGTAATGCTAGGTTGACACATGCAAGTCAGCCAAACCTTACAGCCCGCCCTGCCCCAACCCCGCGCCATGCTGGAGTTGATCAAGCCGATCACCTGGTTTCCGCCGATGTGGGCGTACCTTTGCGGCATCGTTTCGGTCGGTGTGTCGCCGCTGGAACATTGGCCGCTGGTGCTGCTGGGTGTCGTGCTGGCGGGGCCGGTGGTTTGCGGGATGAGCCAAGCCGCCAACGACTGGTGCGACCGGCATGTCGATGCGGTGAACGAGCCAGATCGGCCGATCCCCTCGGGGCGAATTCCCGGCCGCTGGGGGTTGTGGATCGCGCTGGCGATGACGGTGCTGTCGCTGGTCATGGGCTGGTTTCTGGGCACCTGGGGTTTTGTGGCGACGGTGGTCGGCGTGTTGGCCGCCTGGGCCTATTCGGCCGAGCCTGTGCGCCTGAAACGGTCGGGCTGGTGGGGGCCGGGGTTGGTGGGGCTGTGCTATGAAGGCCTGCCGTGGTTCACCGGGGCGGCGGTTCTGGCGGCGGGGTTGCCGTCGTTTCAGGTGATCACGATGGCGGTCCTGTATTCGATGGGCGCGCATGGCATCATGACGTTGAATGATTTCAAGGCGCTGGAAGGCGATCGGCAGCATGGCGTGCGGTCCCTGCCCGTCACCATGGGGCCCGAGATGGCCGCGCGGCTGGCCTGTACGGTGATGACGCTGGCGCAGATGCTGGTCATCGCGCTGCTGCTGATCTGGGGCAAGCCGATCCATGCCGGGATCGTCGGTCTGCTGCTGGTGGCGCAAGTGCGGGCGATGGCGGTTCTGCTGACAGACCCCAAGGGCCGCGCGCCCTGGTACAACGCGGTCGGTGTGTCGCTGTATGTCAGCGGCATGATGGTGACGGCGGTCGCCCTGCGGTCGATGGAGGTGTTGCCGTGACGCTGTCCTGGGCTTCGATCTTCCGGATGGGGCTGGTGCAACTGTGCCTTGGGGCAATTGTAGTGCTGACCACTTCGACGCTGAACCGTCTGATGGTGGTCGAGTTGAGCCTGCCCGCGGTGCTGCCGGGACTGCTGGTGGGGTTGCACTATGGCATCCAGATCACCCGGCCAAGCTGGGGCTACAAGTCTGATACGGGCGGCCACCGGACGCGGTACATCATCGGCGGTATGGCCTCGCTGGGGTTGGGGGCGTTTCTGGCGGCTTTGGCGGTGACCCTTTTCGAAACCGGGTTCGCGGTGGCGCTGGCCCTGTCGGTCGTGGCCTATGGGTTGATCGGGGTGGGGGTGGCGGCGTCTGGCACGTCGCTGCTGGCGTTGCTGGCCACGGCCACGCATCCGCGCCGCAGGGCTGCGGCGGCGACGATCACCTGGGTGATGATGATCTGCGGGATCATCCTGACATCGATCACGGTCGGGGCGGCCATCGACCCCTATTCGCACGCTGTCTTGCTGAAGGTCGTCGCGGTGGTCTGCGGGTCGGCGGTGGCGCTGACGACGCTGGCCATCAGCGGGATCGAGTCGCGACATGTCGTGGCGGCCGAAAGTGAAAGCCTGCCGCTCCGTCAGGGGCTTGCCGAAGTCTGGGCCGAACCGCGGGCACGGCGCTTCACGCTGTTCATTTTCCTGTCGATGACGGCCTATTTCATGCAGGAACTGATCCTTGAACCCTATGCCGGACTGGTGTTCGCGCTGACGCCGGGCCAGACCACGACGCTTTCGGGGATGCAGAACGGCGGGGTTCTGGCGGGGATGCTGCTGGTCGGACTGGCGTCCACCGGGTTCGGGCTGGGGTCGCTGCGGCTGTGGGTCATTGCGGGTTGTGTCGGATCTGCGGTTGCGCTGCTGGCGATTGCGGCGGTCGGGGTGCTGGGCCTGCCTGCGTTGCTGCAGCCTGCGGTCATCGGGCTTGGCCTGTTCAACGGCATGTTCGCGGTTGCGGCCATCGGGTCGATGATGGCGCTGGCCGGCGAAGGGCGCGGCGCACGCGAGGGCACTCGGATGGGTCTGTGGGGCGCGAGCCAGGCCATCGCGGCGGGCATCGGCGGCCTGACGGGGGCGGCGGCGGCAGACCTGATGCGCGCACTGACCGATGATGCCGGGGCGTTTGGCGCGGTGTTCAGTTTCGAGGCGGCGTTGTTCGTCGTGGCGGCCGGGATGGCCGCGCAGATCATCGACGGTGCAGGGCACCGGATTTCAACCAACATGGTTCCGGGGGAATGACGCATGTATGATGTCGTGGTGGTGGGGGGCGGACCTTCGGGCGCGGTTGCCGCACAAGAGCTGGCACAGGCCGGGCGCAAGGTCGCCATGCTGGACCGGGCGGGCCGGATCAAGCCTTGCGGCGGGGCCATTCCGCCACGGCTGATCGCGGATTTCAACATCCCGGAAAGCCAGATCGTGGCCAAGGTGAATGTCGCGCGGATGATCTCGCCCACGCAGCGGGCGGTCGATATCCATATCGAGGGCGGCTATGTGGGGATGGTGGACCGCGAGCATTTCGACGAATTCCTGCGGGTTCGCGCGGTGAAGGCGGGTGCGGCACGGCTGACCGGAACCTATCTGCGGATCGAGCGGGACCGCGAGGGGACCCATGTGGTCTACCGCGACAAGGTGAGCGGCGAGGAAATCCGGCTGGCGACCAAACTGGTGATCGGGGCCGACGGCGCGCGGTCGAATGTGGCCAAAACCGAAGTGCCCGGTGGCGACAAGATACCTTACGTGATCGCCTATCACGAGATCATCGCAGCCCCGCCCGCCACTGCCGATTACGACCCGGCGCGGTGCGACGTGATCTATGACGGCAAGATCAGCCCCGACTTTTACGGGTGGGTGTTCCCGCACGGAAAAACCGTGTCGGTCGGCATGGGCACCGGGGTGGACGGTGTGGACCTGAAGAAGGCGACCGCCGATTTGCGCGCCTCGTCCGGCCTGACGGGCTGCGAAACGATCCGCCGCGAAGGCGCACCAATCCCGCTGCGCCCGATGGACCGCTGGGACAACGGCCGCGACGTGGTGCTGGCGGGCGATGCCGCCGGGGTGGTGGCGCCATCGTCGGGCGAAGGCATCTACTATGCGATGGTGGGCGGTCAGGTCGCGGCGAAGGCGGCGCTGGCCTGCCTTGCCTCGGGGCGGGTGGCCGACCTGAAACTGGCGCGCAAGCTGTTCATCAAGGAGCATGGCACGGTGTTCAAGGTGCTGCGGTCGATGCAGGACGCCTATTACAAGTCCGACATGCGCCGCGAACGGTTTGTCAGCCTGTGCCACGACCTTGATGTTCAAAAACTGACGTTCGAGGCCTATATGAACAAGAAGCTGGTCGCGGCGCGGCCGATGGCGCATATCAAGATCGGCTTAAAGAATGTCGCGCATCTGTTGGGGTTGGTGAAACCGTCCTATGTCTGAAATGGTTCCTGCCTGGGTCGATGGCGTGCTGCAGCCCGTCGAAAAGCTGGAGGTGCATCAGCGCGGGCTGCGGCATCTTGCCGTGTCGGTGTTTGTGCTGGCCGGGGACCGCGTGCTGATCCAGCGGCGCGCGCTGTCGAAATACCACACGCCGGGGCTTTGGGCGAACACCTGCTGCACGCATCCGCGCTGGGGAGAGGCGACGGATGCCTGCGCCGTGCGGCGACTGCGCGAAGAACTGGGGATCACCGGACTGACGCTGCGGCCGGCGGGCCATGTGACCTATCGCGCCGAAGTGGGCAACGGATTGATCGAGCATGAAGAGGTCGACGTCTTCCTCGCCGAGGCGGCCACCACCCTGCCGATGGCCCTGAACCCTGACGAGGTCTGCGAGACGCGCTGGGTGCCACTTGCCACGCTGACGGCGGAAACACGCACCGCGCCGGCACGGTTCACGCCGTGGTTGCGGATCTATCTGACCGATCACCACGACTCGATTTTCGGCGCCGTGGGCGCCTGACGCAGCGGGGCTTGACCGCGGGGCAGTCAAATGCCACGTCAGAGGCGCCCTTAACGGAGTTGTCCCGATGCCCGTCTATCGTTCACGCACGACCACCCATGGCCGCAACAATGCAGGCGCACGCGGTCTTTGGCGCGCGACAGGCATGAAGGAAGGCGATTTCGGCAAGCCGATCATCGCGATCGTCAACAGCTTTACCCAGTTCGTGCCGGGGCATGTGCACCTGAAGGATCTGGGCCAGATGGTCGCCCGCGAGGTTGAACGCGCGGGTGGGGTCGCAAAGGAATTCAACACCATCGCCGTCGATGACGGGATCGCGATGGGCCATGACGGGATGCTGTATTCGCTGCCCAGCCGCGAGTTGATTGCGGACAGTGTCGAATACATGGTCAACGCCCATTGCGCCGATGCCATGGTGTGCATTTCCAATTGCGACAAGATCACCCCCGGCATGCTGATGGCGGCGATGCGGCTGAACATTCCGGCGGTCTTCGTGTCGGGCGGGCCGATGGAGGCGGGCAAGGTCGTGCTGGACGGCAAGACCGTGGCGATGGACCTTGTGGATGCGATGGTCGCGGCGGCGGATGACTCCGTGTCGGACGAAGACGTGCAGAAGATCGAGGAGGCCGCCTGCCCGACCTGCGGGTCCTGTTCGGGCATGTTCACCGCCAATTCGATGAACTGCCTGACCGAGGCGCTGGGGCTTTCGCTACCGGGCAACGGCTCGACCCTCGCCACCCACGGCGACCGGCGGGAGCTGTTCCTGGAAGCCGGGCGGCGGATCGTGGACATCACCAAGCGGCACTACGAGGGCAACGACATGTCGGTTTTGCCGCGCGCGATCGCCACGAAAGAGGCGTTCGAGAATGCGATGACGCTGGACATCGCGATGGGCGGGTCGACCAACACGGTGCTGCACATCCTGGCCGCGGCCCACGAGGGCGGGATCGACTTCAAGATGGCTGACATCGACCGGCTGTCGCGGCGGGTGCCGGTGCTGTGCAAGGTCGCGCCAGCGAAACAGGACGTGCACATGGAGGATGTCCACCGGGCGGGTGGAATCATGGCGATCCTGGGACAGCTGGATGCGGGGGGGCTGATCCACCGCGACTGTTCAACCGTGCATGCCCCCACCTTGGGCGCGGCCATCGACCATTGGGACATCAGCCGGACCAATGACGAAGGCGTGCGGCACTTCTTCCTTGCCGCGCCGGGCGGCGTGGCGACGCAAGAGGCGTTCAGCCAGGCCCGGCGCTGGGACAATCTGGACACGAACCGCGAAACCGGGGTGATCCGTTCCACCAGAACGCCATTCAGCAAGGACGGCGGTCTGGCCGTGCTGTCGGGCAACATCGCACCCGAAGGCTGCATCGTGAAAACCGCGGGGGTCGACGATTCGATCCTGATCTTCTCGGGCCCGGCGCGGGTGTTCGAATCGCAGAATGCGGCCGTGGGCGCGATCCTGTCGAACGAGATCCGCGAAGGCGACGTGCTGGTGATCCGCTATGAAGGCCCGAAGGGCGGACCCGGCATGCAGGAAATGCTGTATCCGACCAGCTATCTGAAATCCAAGGGGCTGGGCAAGGCCTGTGCCCTGCTGACGGACGGGCGGTTTTCGGGGGGCACCTCGGGCCTGTCCATCGGCCACGTCAGCCCGGAAGCGGCGTCGGGCGGCCTGATCGGCCTTGTGCGCGAAGGGGACCGTATCGAGATCAACATCCCCGCGCGCAGAATCCATCTTGCGGTTCCGGACGCCGAACTCGCCGCACGGCGGGTCGAACAGGACCGGCTGGGCTGGAAGCCTGCAAAGGCGCGGCCGCGCAAGATCACCCAGGCGCTGCGGGCTTACGGTCTGTTCGCCACCTCGGCCTCCACCGGGGCGGTGAGAAAGCTGCCGGACGAATAGGACGTCGGGGCCCTTCAGTTTCGAAGGCCCCCGCCGCCCATCAGATCGAAAGCCCCTGCCGCAGTTGTTCGCGCGTCAGCGTGTCCTTGCGGCCTTGCGTCGTCACCCGTCCGCGTTCGAAGACGTAGAAACTGTCGGCAAGGTCATAGGCAAAGTCGAAGTACTGCTCGACCAGAATGATCGCCATGTCGCCCCGGTCCCGCAGCAGGCTGATCACCCGGCCGATCTGCTGGATGATGTTGGGCTGGATGCCTTCGGTCGGTTCGTCCAGCAGCAGAACCTTCGGCTTCATCATCATGGCGCGGGCAATGGCGAGTTGCTGTTGCTGGCCACCCGACAGATCGCCGCCGCGCCGGTGATCCATGTCTTTCAGGACCGGAAAGAGATCATAGATTTCAGGCGGCACGCGGTGCTCGGATTTCGGCAGGGTCGCGTAGGCGGTTGCCAGGTTTTCGCCAACCGTCAGCAGGGGAAAGATCATCCGGCCCTGCGGCACATAGCCCAGACCGCGTTGCGCCATACCCTGCGGCGGAACGCGCGGAACATCCTGGCCATTCAGCAGGATCGCCCCGCCAGAGCGTTGATGCGTGCCGGACACCGCCTTGAAAAAGCTGGTCTTGCCGACGCCGTTGGTGCCCATGATGCAGGTGACCTCACCCGCCTTCGCGACAAGATCGATCCCGTACAGGATCTGCGACGCGCCGTAATGCAGGGTCAGCCCCTTGGTTTCCAGCATGTCAGCGCCCCAGATAAACGTCGATGACGTCCTGATTCTTTGTCACATGGTCAAGGCTGCCTTCAGCCAGAACCGCGCCTTCGTGCAACACGGTCACCTTGCAGTTCAGCCGACGCACGAACTCCATGTCATGTTCCACGACGACCACGGCGCGGGTTCTGGCAAGGTTGACCAGAAGCGCCGTCGTCTGTTCGCGTTCGGCAAGCGTCATGCCCGCAGCCGGTTCATCGACCAGCAGAAGGCGGGGTTCCTGGGCCAGCAGCATGCCGATTTCCAGCCACTGCTTTTGTCCATGCGACAGTTCACCTGCCTTGCGCGGCAGGGCGTCGGACAGACCCACTTAGGCGGCAAGCTCAGCCACACGGGCCATGTGGGCCGGTTTGCGGGTGTAGAACAGGACGGACCACGGGCTGCGCGTGGACTTCAGCGCCAGCAGCAGGTTGTCTTCGACCGACTGATCCTCGAACACGGTGGGACGCTGAAACTTGCGGCCAACGCCCGCGCGGGCAATCTGCGCTTCGCTGAGCTTGAGGAGGGAGACGGAGTTTTCTCCGAACAGGACCTGCCCGTTGTCTGGCTTGGTCTTGCCGGTGACGATGTCCATGAAGGTGGTCTTTCCCGCGCCGTTCGGCCCGATCACCGCGCGTAATTCGGCGCTGCCGATCTGGAACGACAGGTTGTTGATCGCGCGAAAACCGTCGAAGCTGACCGAAACGCCCGAAACTTCCAGAAGGCTCGTCACTGGTCCGCCTCCTTTTCCTGCAGGCTGCCATCTCCTGGCCCCAGCGGTGCGCCGCGGCGCTTGGGCGGCAGCAGATGGGTGAACCGGTCAAAGGCGCCTGCTATGCCCCTTGGTGCGTAAAGCGTGACAAGAACGAATGCCGCACCCAGCAGGACCAGCCACCAGTCAACCCAGCGCACGGTGTAAATGCCAAGGTTCAGGTCGGGCGCCCGGCCGCCGGTGAACCAGCTTGACACAAGGCTGACGAAGGCGGCACCGATGACCGCACCGTAAAGCCGCCCCCTGCCCCCGATGGCGACCCACACGGCAAGGTAGATCGAGGCGATAGGTGCGATTTCGGCCGGGTTGATGATGCCCGCCTGCGGGTAGTAAAGCACCCCTGCGATGGCGGCGATCATCGCCGTCATCGTGAAGATGAACAGCTTGTAGCCTTCGACCGAATAGCCCAGAAACCGGACGCGCTGTTCATCGTCGCGGATGCCCTTGATGACAGAGCCGAATTTGCCCGAAACGGTGAAGGCCGCAGCAATGTAGCCGAGGGCCAGCGCGGCGGCGGAGGCCCACAGGAACCAGATCGACACGGACGCCTGCGGGACGGCATCGAGGCCAGGGATGTTCTGCAGGCCCGACAGGCCGTTGTTGCCGCGCAGGCCGCTGTCGTTCTGGAACAGATGCAGCGACAGGGCGAGGGTGAAGGCCTGCGTCAGGATGCTGAGGTAGACCCCGGTCACCCGACTGCGGAAGGCGAGCCAGCCGAAGATCAGCGCGAGAAGGCCGGGGATCAAGACCGCGAGCGCAAGCTGCACCGGAAGCGAGCCGGCAAACGTCCAGATCGCGGGCAGTTCCGACGCGCCGACGACGCCGAAGATCTGGGTGGCGATGCCGTCTTGGACCTCTTGCGGGGTGGCCGGAAGCGGGCTGTTGGCGAGCGAGGTCAGAACGATCTCTTCGGTCCGCGCATACATCAGCCACATGCCGATCATGTAGCCGCCAAGACCGAAGAAGGCGAAATGCCCCAGCGAAAGGATGCCCGCATAACCCCAGACAAGGTCCATCGCGACGGCGATCAGGCAAAGGCAAAGGGTCTTGCCAAGCGTCTTGACGAACGAGGTGGAAAGAAAGCCGATGCCGTAAGCCTCGGACAGCAGGCTTGTGCCCAGCGTGAAGAGCGCAAGGATGGCCAGAAAGATCAGGACGGAAGGGTTCTTGGACAGGAATCCCTGGGTCATGGCTGGCCTCCGCCGTCGCAGCGGGGGCCAGCCCCCGCACCCCCGGGATATTTGTGGACAGAAAATGTGGACGAGGTGTGTCTTGTCACGTCAGTCTCCTGCCGCGCGGCCCTTGAGGGCGATGATTCCGCGCGGACGGAACTGGATGAAGAGGATGATGAACAGGATCATGTAGGTCTGCGCCGCAAGCGTGTTGGAGGGGTTGAACCACTCGATCCCCTTTTGCAGGAAGCCGATCAGCGCGGCACCGGCCAGCGTGCCCCAGATGCTGCCGACGCCGCCCACCACCACGGTCATGAAGGACTGCACGATATAGTCGTTGCCGAGTTCCGACGTGACCTTGGCAAAAAGCCCGATGGCCACGCCCGCGATTCCGGCAATGCCGGAGCCGAGGCCGAAGGTGAGCATGTTGATCCGGTCAGGGTTGATGCCCATGCTGGCGGCCATGTTCGGGTTCTGCGTGACGGCGCGAACCTGCAGACCGAGTTGCGTGCGTTTCATGATCCAGAGAAACAGGCCGAGGAACACCAGCGCCATGACGAAGATCGCGATGCGGATATAGCTGATCGAGACGACATCGTTGAACACCAGCGCGCCGTCGAGCCAGGCAGGCGAGGTCAGTGGGCGGGCCTGGGTGCCGAAGATGTTCTTGGCGATCTGCTGCAGGGCGATCGAGATGCCGAAAGTGGCAAGCAGGGTTTCCAGCGGGCGTTTCACCAGATGGCGGATCACCAGCCGTTCCATCGCGACGCCCGCGGCGAAGGCGACGGCGAAGGCCAGGGGCAGCGCCAGCAGGATCGACACCGTGTAGTTCGGCACGAGCAGTTGCACGACATAGCCGGTGTAGGCCCCCATCATGATGAACTCGCCATGCGCCATGTTGATCACCCGCATCACGCCAAAGGTGATGGCCAGCCCGATGGCGGCGAGAAAGTAGATCGAGGCGAGCGACAGGGCGTCGAGTGTGAGGTCGGCAGCTTCCATCAGCCCCAGTTTCAGGCTGATCGCCTGCAGCGCGGCGCGGGCGGCGGCGGTGACCTGCGGATCGGGTTCGGCAAAGATCTCGGCGATGGTGTGCGACTGCAGGGCGGCGGCCACCTCGGCATCGGTTGCGGCGGGTGGAACGGTGCCGGCGGACTCCAGCGCGGTGTAGGCCAGATCGCGGTTTTCCTGAGAATCCAGTTCGGCAACCGGATAGCCGCCCACGCTGCCGCCCACGATATTGGCCTGAAGGGCGGCGCGCGCGTCGGTGCGCGTCAGGCGGGCCGGGGCGAGCGATTCCGCAACCAGAATGTCATAAGCCTCGGCTGCGGGCAGGTCGCTGCCCGGGACCAGCACGCGCGCGATGTTGGTGCCGGCCGAGAAGTCGCCTGCAACGGCCTGCCGGGTGGTTGCAAGAAGCGGGTTCAGACCCGCCCGCAGGTCAAGCCCGAGGTCGGCACCGAAACTGCCGATGGCCGCGACGCGGGCGGCCGGGTCCGGATCGAACTGCATGGTCAGCAGACGTTCCAGGCGCTGTTTCTGGGCCTTCAGGGCGGGGTCGGATTCGGTGTCGATCGACGCGCGCAGCGGGGTCAGCGAGTCGGGCGTGGGGTCGCGGGCGATCGAGGTCAACGCATCGGCGCGTTTGGCCGGGTCGGGATCGGACAGGGTGAAGCGGACCAGTGCCGTCGCGATCAGGCCGCGCACGCCGGCGTTGGGCTTCAATTCGGTGATGTCGGACCGGGCGGCGCTGCCAAGATCGGCACCCGTCAGATCGCGCAGGGTATAGCTGTCGGCGGTGGCCGTCAGCAGGACGAAAGCCCCATCCGCCTTGCGAAGGCCAAGGCCCTTTTCGGCCCAGGCCGCGAGGATCGAGGCGGCGGCGGGGTCACCGCTGGCGGCCAGCGCATCGATGATCGGGCCGATGGTCTGGCGTGACGGCTTTTCGACCAGGGCGCGGTTTTCCGTCAGGATGGCGGCAGCCTGTTGAGCGGCGGCTGGCAGGGTAAGGGCCAACAGGGCCGCAAACAGGATCAGGATGGTCCGCATGTCGCCCCCGCTTTGGTGCGGGGGACCGGATTGGCCCGGCCCCCCGGTCGGATCAGTAGTTCGACTTCTGCTGCACGCAGGTCTTGGTTTCGGTGTTGTACATGCCGCAGTCGAGGCCCGGCCAATCGCTGTCGAGCACGGCCGATTCCGGCAGGAAGTCGGTCCAGGCATCGCCGGGGACGGGTTCGGTCTGGCTGATGATGTCGAACTGGCCGTCGGCGCGGATTTCGCCGATCAGCACCGGCTTGGTCAGGTGGTGGTTCGGCAGCATCTTGGCGATTCCGCCGGTCAGGTTCGGCGTTTCCAGCCCGTACATCGCGGTGCGGACGGCGTCGACATCGGTGGTGCCGGCCTTTTCGACGGCCTGAACCCACATGTTGAAGCCGATCACATGCGCTTCCATCGGGTCGTTGGTCACGCGGTTTTCACCGGCGAAGGCCTTCCACTTGGCGATGAATTCGGCGTTGACCGGCACGTCTGCGGACTGGAAGTAGTTCCAGGCGGCAAGGTGGCCCACGAGGTTGGAGGTGTCGAGGCCAGAGAGTTCTTCCTCACCGACCGAGAAGGCGACGACCGGAATGTCGTCGGCCGAAATGCCTGCTGCCGCCAGTTCCTTGTAGAAGCCGATGTTCGCATCGCCGTTGATGGTCGAGATCACGCCGACCTTCTTGCCGTCCGCGCCCAGCGCCACGACGTCGGCCACAATCTTGGACCAGTCGGAATGCCCGAAGGGAGTGTAGTTGACGAAAATGTCTTCCTTGGCGATGCCCTTGGAAATCAGGTAGCTTTCCAGGATGTTGTTCGTGGTGCGCGGATAGACATAGTCGGTGCCAAGCAGCGCGAACTTTTCGACCCCGAGTTCATCGAGGAAATAGTCAGTCGCCGGGATGGCCTGCTGGTTCGGTGCGGCACCGGTGTAGAACACGTTCTTGGACGACTCTTCGCCCTCGTACTGCACCGGGTAGAACAGCAGGCCGTTCAGCTCTTCGATCACCGGCAGCACGGATTTGCGGCTGACCGAGGTCCAGCAGCCGAACATCACGTCGACATTCGACACGGTCAGGAGTTCGCGCGCCTTTTCGGCGAACAGCGGCCAGTCCGAGGCCGGGTCGACGACGACCGCCTCGAGCTGCTTGCCCAGCAGGCCGCCCTTGGCGTTCTGTTCGGCGATCAGCATCAGCATCGTGTCTTTCAGCGTGGTTTCGGAAATCGCCATCGTACCCGACAGCGAGTGCAGCACACCGACCTTGATCGTTTCATCCTGGGCGGCAGCCGCCCCTACCAGTCCAAAGCCCGACAACCCAAGGCCAAGCCCTGTTGCCAGCATCCATCCCCGATAATCCATTCTTCTTCCTCTGACTGAGGCCGCGTCAGGCCCGGCTTGCCCTTGATCGGGGTCCGGGGGTATCCTGTGGCGGCAACCAAGGTTGCATCCCGTGCGGTGGTGAGCGACTTCCACATCAGATCGCCACCGCACAACTTTTTTTCGCCGGTTTTCTGACCGTCGCAGGGGTCAGATGAACGGGGCCGCTGCAACGCGGCAATCTTCGTTCCGTGGCGGCGCGGCGGCATCAGGAATATCGGCGAACAATGCCTGATTTTTGCGCTAATCCAGCCTTGTCGGTGACTTCGCGGGCAAATGCTGTGCGACTCAGGTCAGCGCCAGACCGCCGGCGTGTTCCAGGAAGGCCACAACCTCGGCCACGCCGGCACCATGGCGCAGACGGGCCATGACGTAGGGGCGCGCGCCCCGGGCAGTGCGGGTGTCGGATTCCAGAAGTGTCAGATCGACACCGACATGGGGCGCAAGATCGGTCTTGTTGACGATCAGAAGATCGGACCGCACCAGACCGGGGCCCTTCTTGCGCGGAATGTCCTGCCCGGCGGCGGTGTCGATGACGTAG
>JAIYDJ010000018.1 GCA_027487575.1 Rhodobacter sp.
ACCCGGTCGAACCACGCGCCAAGACCCTTGGCCCCGACCATGTGGCCATAGATGTCGGTCAGGCTTTGCACCACGATGAAGCCGATCATCCCCAGGGCGGCGGGCCGGGTCAGCAGGCCCAGCACGATCAGCGCGGGCAGGATCAATTCGGCATAGGACCCGGCCAGCACCACCAGCCAGGGCAGCGTGCCGATCAGGCTGGCGTCATAGCCCAGAGCCTCGATCTGTTTTGGATAGATCTGGGCAAAGGCGCCGGTCGACAGGCCGAAGGGAAAGCTGTCGAATTTCGTCAGGGCAGAAGCCCAGAAGTACCCCGTCAGCACGCCGGCAAAGGTCAGGCGGGCAAGGGTCGGCAGCAGTCCCTCTTGCGCCGAAAGCCGGTCGGTCAGGCGCGCATAGGTGGCAAAGGGGGTCATTGAGAAATTCCTGTCAAAGCGTGATTGGCGAGAAGCAAGGTCAGGACCGGCCCGAGGTCGAACCCCGCGCCAGCCTCGGTCAGCGCCTGCGCAAGGGTTTGACCGGCCTGCAGCGACGCGATGAACGCGGCGGCACCTGCAGGCAGAAGATGGGGTTCGGGGTCGTAGTCGCGGCGCAAAATCAGCACGTCCTGCGCGCCGGGTGCGGGTGCGGGGCCGCTGCGGGCGTTGGCCTGCCAGATCGAAAAGACCGGGTGGGGCGACAGGATCATGCGCAGCGACGGGGCCAGAGAAAACCGGCTGGACAGAAGGGCTGCTTCGGGCAGGGCCAATGCGGACGCGGCGACGGGTTGGCTGTCTGCGGCGTGATAGCTGGCGCGGATCGCCAGTTCCAGACGCGCGACATCGGCCAGATAGGGCAGGTGGGCGAGCGGCGGGAAGCCCGCCAGAAAACCCGGAAAATCCTGACCGTAGAGCATGATCTGGCGCGATTGCGGAGGATGGGCGCGCAGATGCAGAACCGCGACCGCGCCAAAGTATTCCGGGCCCAGCAGTTTGCGCACCACGGGAAAGCCCGCCTCCAGCGCGCGCGTCAGGCTGGATGCCACGTTGTTGCGATAGACCGAAAACCGTTTGGGCGCGGATCTGCCTTGCGGGTCGATCAGTCCTGCGGGCAGGGCGGCCTCCGGGTTCAGCAGGGCGGATGCGAAATCGGACTGTTTCATCATGCGGTTTCCAGCACGCAAGCGGCCCTTGCGGCCTCGGCGGCCAGCACCGGCCAGTCGGGAACATCGTTGTCCCATTCGATCAGTGTGGGACGCGCGCCGCATTTTGCGATGGTCCGCGCATAAAGCGCCCAGACCGGGTCGACCACCGCCGCGCCGTGGCTGTCGATGAGCATGCGTGCGCCGTGGTCGCCCACGTCTTCGTCATGTCCGCCCAGATGGATCTCTCCGACGGCGTCGAGGGGGAAGGCGTTGATGTAGGCGTGTGGATCGGTCTGCTGATTGACGGCCGAGACAAAGACGTTGTTGACGTCGAGAAGCAGGCCGCAGCCGGTGCGGCGCGTGATCTCGCGCAGGAAGGTCACCTCGTCCATTTCGGATTGGGCAAAGGCCAGATAGCTGGACGGGTTTTCCAGCAGCATCCGGCGGCCAAGCGCGGCCTGCACCTGATCGATGTGATCGCAGACGGCGGTCAGGGTGGCAGACGTATAGGGCAGCGGCAGCAGATCGTTCAGGTAGGCGCCTTCATGGGTAGACCATGCGAGGTGTTCCGAAAAGCTGGCCGGTTTCAGCCAGTCGCACAGGGCTTTCAGTCGGGCAAGGTGATCCGCGTCCAGCGGCCCCATGCCGCCGATCGACAGGCCGACCCCGTGAACCGAGATCGGAAACCGTTCCGCCAGCAGGCGCAACTGTGCAAGCGGGCGTCCCCCATCCCCCATGTAGTTTTCGGCATGGATTTCCAGCCAGCCGACACTGCCGGGGTTTTCCAGGATCGCCGCGAAATGCTGTGGCTTGTAGCCGACGCCGGGGCGGGTCGGAAGGCGCGGGGGTGGGGCGTCGAACATGGTGCGGCCTCGTGGTTGGATGCCCCCCCGGCGCAGGGCCGGAGGGGCGGTACGGATCAGGAGGCCAGATCGCGGTCCAGCGGCTCGAGCGAGCCCATGCGGCCGTCCGGCAGTTCCATCGTGGTGCAGGTCCCGACCGGGACCAGCGTCCAGGCGTTGCCCTGATAGTCGACCTTGGACGTGCCCGCGCAGGTGGTGCCTTCCCCGGCCGCGCAATCGTTCTGTCCCGCCAGCGACACGCCAAAGCACTTTTCCTCTCCGGCGGCCGAAGCCGGGGCTGCGACGGCGGAAAGCGCGGCGGCGAAGGCACCGGCAACGGCGAAGGATTTCAGGTGGATGGACATTTCGGTTTTCCTTGAATGGGTTAGGGTCACATCGCTGTCGTTGCGATGGGTTGACTGTACCGCGCCGCATCGCCGCCGCTCAACGTCGGCGGTCGGGCCCCACAGGGGTGTGAGACGGTGAAATAAAGGCGGTCCGGGTTCCGCGGAACACAAATATGTGAAAAGCGCCGGAAAACCGGCGCTTTTTTCTTTTCGGTCTAAGGGTTGATCAGGCGCGCAGGTCCGGCGGGATGCCCTCGGCCGCAAGTTCCTCGACAACGTCGTGTAACGAAATCGTCCGGGTTATTGTTTCACCCAGACGGCGGATCGACACGGTCCGCTCTTCGACCTCTTTCATTCCGATGGCCAGGATCACCGGCACCTTGCCCACCGAATGCTCGCGGACCTTGTAGTTGATCTTCTCGTTCCGGGTGTCGGCCTCGGCGCGCAGACCGCGGGCGCGGAGCGATTCGACCACTTCGCGCACGAACGGATCGGCGTCGGACACGATGGAGGCGACGACAATCTGGCGCGGGGCGATCCAGAACGGCAGTTTTCCGGCATAGCTTTCGATCAGCACGCCGATGAACCGTTCCAGCGAGCCCAGGATCGCGCGGTGCAGCATGACCGGGCGCTGGCGGCTGCCATCCTCGGCTGTGTAGGCGGCGTCCAGACGGTCGGGCAGCACGAAGTCAAGCTGCAGGGTGCCGAGTTGCCACGACCGGCCGATGGCATCCTTCAGGTGGAACTCCAGCTTCGGCCCGTAGAAGGCACCGTCGCCGGGGGCCACGGTGAAATCGCGGCCCGTGGCGCGCAGGGCGTCGCCGAGCGCCTGTTCGGCGCGGTCCCACGTCTCGTCCGTGCCGGCGCGGGCGTCTGGGCGTGTGGCCAGCAGGATGCGGACATCGGTAAATCCCATGTCGGTGTAAACGGCATCCAGAAGCGCGCAGAAGGCTTCCGTCTCGCCCTGAATCTGGTCTTCGCGGCAGAAGATGTGCGCATCGTCCTGCGTCATCTGGCGCACGCGCATCAGCCCGTGCAGCGCGCCGTGCGCCTCGTTCCGGTGGCAGCAGCCGAATTCGGCCATGCGCAGCGGCAGGTCGCGGTAGCTCTTGGTGCCCTGCTTGAAGATCTGGATATGCGCCGGGCAGTTCATCGGCTTCAGCGCCATCAGGTCGGCCTTGCCGGTGAAGACGGGGGCGTTCTCCTCCGTACCGGGCACTTCATCGGGGACCACGAACATGTTCTCGCGGTACTTGCCCCAGTGGCCCGACGCCTCCCAGAACTTGGCGGCCATCAGTTGCGGTGTTTTCACCTCGACGTAGCCCACGCGGTTCAGGCGGCGGCGGATGTAGGCTTCGAGCTGGTTGTAGATGACGAAGCCGTTCGGGTGCCAGAAGACAGACCCCTGCGCCTCTTCCTGGAGGTGGAACAGGTCCATCTCGCGGCCCAGCTTGCGGTGGTCGCGTTTGGCGGCCTCTTCCAGCATCGTCAAATGCGCCTTCAGGTCGTCGCGGTTCTTGAAGGCGATGCCGTAGATGCGCTGCAGCATGGGGCGGGTGCTGTCGCCAAGCCAATAGGCCCCGGCAATGGACGTCAGCTTGAAGCCGTCGGCGGGGACCTGGCCGGTGTGTTGCAGGTGCGGGCCGCGGCAGAGGTCCTGCCAGGGCCCGTGCCAATACATCCGCAGGTCCTCACCTTCCGGGATGCGGGCGATCAGCTCCAGCTTGTAGGGTTCGCCCCGGTCTTCGTAATAGGCGATGGCGCGGGCGCGGTCCCAGACTTCGGTGCGGACCGGGTCGCGGGCGTTGATGATCTGCTTCATCCGCGCTTCGATCTGGCCAAGGTCTTCCGGCGTGAAGGGGTCCGCCCGGTCGAAGTCATAGAACCAGCCGTAGTCGCGGACCGGGCCGATGGTGACCTTCACATCCGGCCAGATGTCCTGTACGGCGCGGGCCATGATGTGGGCGCAGTCATGGCGGATCAGTTCCAGCGCCTGCTTGTCATCCGACAGGGTGTGGATCGCGATCTTTGCATCCGCGGTGATCGGCCATGCCAGATCGAAATGCGCGCCGTCGACCGATGCCGATATGGCCTTCTTGGCCAGTCCGGGCGCGATGGAGGCTGCGACCTCGGCCGGTGTGGTGCCTGACGCATAGCTGCGCTGGTTGCCATCGGGAAATGTCAGGGTGATCTGGGCCATGGCTGGCATCCTCGTCGGTCTGGCGTCCACGAAACGCCCGGTTGCGGGTTATGTGGGCCGCTTTCTGCGCGGGCGGCTTGGCCTTGTCAACGGGGCGGCGCTATACCAGTCCGCAAAGGAGACCGCGATGGCACAGCCACATCAGATGACGACCCCGAAGGGCCGCCGGATCGCCCTGCGTCAGACCGGGGGGACCGGGCCGGGCGTGGTGTTTCTGGGCGGGTTCAAATCCGACATGGGGGGCACAAAGGCGGTGTTCCTGCAGGACTGGGCCGAGGCGCAGGGCCGGGCGTTTCTTCGCTTTGACTATTCGGGGCACGGCGAGTCGGGTGGCGCGTTCGAGGACGGCTGCATCGGGGACTGGCTGGAGGATGCCGAGGCCGTGCTGCAACTGACCGCGGGACCGCAGGTTCTGGTCGGGTCATCGATGGGCGGGTGGATCGCCCTGTTGCTGGCGCGCAGGATGCCGGGCCGGGTTGCCGGTCTGGTGACCATCGCGGCCGCGCCGGATTTCACCGAAGACAGCATGTGGGCCGGGTTTTCCGACGCGCAGCGCGCGGAACTGGCGACGGGATTCGTCGATCTGCCATCGGAATATGGTGCGCCGTACCGGATCACTGGGACATTGATCGAGGACGGGCGGCGGCACCTGGTGTTGCGCTCGCCCCTGGATTTGCCGTTCCCGGTCCGGATGTTGCAGGGCACACTGGACGTCGATGTGCCACTGGACCGGGCGTTGCGGCTTTTGGACCATGCCACCGGCCCGGATATCCGTCTGACTGTGGTCAAGGGGGCGGATCACCGCTTTTCAACGCCCGACTGTCTGTCCATGATCGTCGAGGCGATCGGGCAGGTGTCGAGGGGCGGTTGATGCGGATATTCGGACGAATGTTGGGTCGGTCGATCGTGGCGCTTGTTCTGATCGCCGGTGCAGTCTGGGTCTTTGCGCCGACCGAACCGGTCGACCGTGAAATCGCGTTTCAGGACAGCAATTTGGGCGATGACCTTGATGTCTGGCTTGAAGAGCGCGAGGCGGCCTATCCTGACATGATCCCCGGTGTGCCGAAGCGGATTTTCTGGGCGGGGGCGACGGGTGCGCGCACGGCACTTTCCGTAGTCTACATCCACGGGTTTTCGGCGACGTCCGAAGAGATTCGCCCGGTGCCCGACGAGGTGGCAAAGGCCCTTGGCGCGAACCTGTTTTTCACCCGTCTTGCCGGGCATGGCCGGGGCGGGGCCCCGATGGCCGAACCGGTGGCGGGGGACTGGATCGAGGATATGGCCGAGGCGATGGCCATTGGCCGTCGGTTGGGCGACCGGGTTCTGGTGATCGGCACGTCGACAGGGGCCACGCTGGCGGCGCTGGCGGCCGAGGATCCGTTGCTGTCACAGGGGTTGGCGGGCGTGGTTCTGGTCAGCCCGAACTTCCGGCTGAACAGCCCGGCGGCCTTCATTCTGGACCTGCCTCTGGCGCGGTGGTGGGGGCCGCTGGTAGCTGGGGCCGAGCGGAGTTTCCAGCCGCGCAGCCCCGAACAGGGACGCTACTGGACCACGACCTATCCCACAACCGCGCTGTTCCCGATGGCGGCGCTCGCCCGGCTGGCACGGGGGCTGGACTATGCGCAGGTGCAGGTGCCTGCACTGGTCATATGGTCGGACGAGGACGGCGTGATCGACCCGAAGATCATTGCGCCGGTGATGGCAAGCTGGGGCGGGCCGGTCACATGGGAGAAGCGTACGATGCAGGCGGGCGATGATCCGTTCGCCCATGTCATCGCTGGCGAAATCATGTCGCCCGGCCAGACCGAGCCGGTGGTCGCGGCCATTCTGGCCTGGGCGAGGGGGCTTTAGTGCAGGACCCTGTCGTGCTGATTCCGGGCCTGATGGCGGATGCGCGGGTGTTTCTGCCACAACTGGTGGGTCTTGGCGCGCGGCGGGCGATGCAGGTGGCGCTGGTGACGCAGGGCGAAACGGTCGAGGCGATGAGCGCGTGGGTTTTGGCGCAGGCCCCGGCGACGTTCGCGCTGGTCGGGCATGGTCTGGGTGGCGACGTGGCGCTGGATGTGGTGCGGCGCGACCCGGACCGGGTGACACGGGTGGTCCTGATCGCGACCGACCCGCTGTCGGAACCGCCACAGGCATCGGCATCGCGCGAGGCGCGGATCGTGCTGGCGCGGGCGGGGCGGCTGGTCGAGGCGATGCTGGGCGAAGTGCCGCCCGGCGCGCTGACCGATGGTCCATGGCGCGACGACGTGCTGGCCCTTGTGCGCGATATGGCGCTGGGGTTGGGCGAGGGGGTGTTCGTGCGGCAATCCCGCGCCCTGCAGCGCCGCCCCGATCAGCAAAAGACCATGCGGCGCGTAAAGATCCCGGCGCTGATCCTGGCGGGCGCCGATGACACGCTGGTTCCCGTGCGGCGGCAAGAGTTCACTGCGGGTCTGATGCCCTTCGGCAAACTGCTGCTGATCGAGGGGGCCGGCCATCTGCCGACGCTGGAACAGCCCGAGGCCGTGACCGCCGCGCTGGACGCGTTTCTGGATGGCCCGATGCTGCTGCGCTAAGCCGCAGGGGCACCGGACGCGTGCCCGCCACCCCGACCCTTCCCACGAAGGGGAGGGTCTGGCAGTCAGGTCGTGCGGTTATTGCGACGTGGCGAGGGCGATTTTGGCCTTGGGCGTTGCACCCGCCGCCTTGTCGATGAAGTTCAGCACCAGCGGACGGATGTTCAGCCGCCAGCTTTTGCCCGCGAAGATGCCGTAGTGACCTGCACCCGGTTCCAGATGCTGCGCCTTCTTTGTATCCGGCAGACCGGTCAGCATCGCCAGAGCCGCGACGCACTGGCCCGGGGCTGAAATGTCATCCTCGGCCCCTTCTACCGTCATCACCGCCACTTGCGTGATCGCCCCGATGTCCACCCGCTTGCCGTCCACGACAAAGGCGTTCTTGGCAATCTCGCCGTTCTTGAAGATGCGCTGCACGGTCGACAGATAGAATTCGGCCGTCATGTCCATCACGGCCAGATATTCGTCGTAGAACCGGTTGTGCGCGTCGTGGTCCGATGCCTCGCCGCGTGCGGTGCGCAGGATCTGGTCGGTGAACGCCTTGGTGTGGCGTTCCGAGTTCATCTGGATGAACGACTGCAGTTGCAGCAATCCCGGATAGACCAGACGACCCACGCCCTTGTACTTGAACCCGACGCGCTGGATCGCGATCTGCTCCAACTGGCCCATGGTGATTCGGCTGCCGAAGTCGGTCACGTCGGTTGCGGCGGCATCCGGGTCCACCGGGCCACCGATCAGCGTCAGGCTGCGGGGCTGCGCGCTGGGGTCTTCGGCGGCAAGATAGGCAGTCGCCGCGAGCGCCAGCGGGGCGGGTTGGCAGATCGCGATGACATGGGTGTCAGGGCCAAGGTGGCGCAGGAAATCCACCAGATACAGCGTGTAATCCTCGATGTCGAACTTGCCAGCCGACACCGGAATGTCGCGGGCATTCGTCCAGTCCGTGACGAACACGTCGCAATCCGGCAAAAGCGAGGCCACGGTGGACCGCAGCAAGGTGGCATAGTGACCGGACATCGGGGCGACCAGCAGCACGCGGCGGCCTGTGGGGCCACGGCGGCGCACCTTGAATTCGATCAGGTTTCCGAAGGGGCGCTCGACGATCGTGGTGACGTCGACCAGATGATCCTGCCCGTCCGGACCGACGATCGAGCGGATGCCCCAGTCGGGCTTGGTCACCATCCGCTCGAAGCTGCGCTCGGCGACCGTGCCCCATGCTGCGATCAGCGGAAGCATCGGGTTTACCGACAGCGCGAAGGCGGGGTAGGACGCCATCGTGCGCGCCGCCGCGCCAAGCAGCGCATTGGTGTTGCGCATGCTTTCCATCAGATCATAGGTCATCATATACTTCATCGTGTCTCCCTGCCCGGGCGGGCCTCGCATCCGATGCGTCGCTGTCCTGCAATGGGCGACACTATGCTGCACTTGCAGCAAGAATAGGGATGAAACATCAAGATGACAACTGCCGAGAATGACGACAGGGCGCGGAGTGTGGCTTTGCAAGCCAACATCGCCAGGATGGAAGAGTTGTCAGAACGGCTGATGCGCGCGTTCGGGGCGCGCAAACCGGTTGACCCGGCGCTGAACGGCCCGTCGCAAGAGGTTTATGTCAAGGCGGCGACGGCCTATGTCGCCGAGATGATGCAGAACCCCGGAAAGATTCTGGAGCATCAGATCGGCTACTGGGGCAAGACTCTGAAACATTATGTCGAGGCGCAGCAACCGCTTCTGCATGGGGAGTTCAAGGCACCAGCCGATCCGGGCCCGCCGGACCGCCGGTTTGCCAATCCGCTGTGGGACACGCACCCGGTGTTCAACTTCCTAAAACAGCAGTATCTCCTGAATGCCGAGGCGGTCACGACCGCCGTCGCCGATCTGGACACGCTCGACCCGGTTGAACGCAAGCGGGTCGACTACTTTACCCGCCAGATCGTCGACATGCTGGCCCCGACCAACTTTCTGGCCACCAACCCCGACGCGCTGGAACGGGCGGTTGCCACCGACGGGGCAAGTCTGGTGCAGGGGCTGGAAAACCTGGTGCGCGACATCGAGGCCAACGCGGGCGAATTGCAGGTGACGCTGGCGGATGGAAACGCCTTTCAGGTCGGAAAGAACCTGGGCACAACGCCGGGGTCGGTTGTGTATCGCAACCATCTTCTGGAACTGATCCAGTATGCGCCCAGCACCGAAACGGTCCATGCGACGCCGCTGCTGATCTTTCCGCCCTGGATCAACAAATTCTACATCATGGACCTGAAGCCGCAGAACAGCCTGATCAAATGGATCGTGGATCAGGGATTTACCCTGTTCGTGGTCAGCTGGGTCAATCCGGATGCGAGCTATGCCGATGTGGGGATGGACGACTACATCCGCGACGGATTCATCCGTGCGATGGCCGAGGTGCGGCGGATCACCCACGAGCCGCAAATCAATGCGGTGGGCTATTGCATCGCGGGCACGACCCTTGGCCTGACTCTGTCGCATCTGCAACGTGCGGGGGACGAAACGGTGAAGGCCGCGACATTCTTTACCACGATGACCGACTTTTCCGATGCGGGCGAGGTCGGGGTTTTCCTTGACAACGATTTCGTCGACGGGATCGAGCGTCAGGCCAAGATCGACGGGGTTCTGGCCAAGACATTCATGTCGCGGACCTTCAGCTTTCTGCGGTCGAACGACCTGATCTACCAGCCGGCGATCCGCAGCTACATGCTGGGTGAGCCGCCGCCCGCGTTTGACCTGTTGTTCTGGAACGGGGACGGCACCAACCTGCCCGCCCGGATGGCCATCGAGTATCTGCGGGGGCTGTGTCAGGGCGACGGCTTTGCCAAGGGCACCTTCCCGGTGTTCGGCCAGCCCGCGTCGCTGCAGGATCTGACGTTGCCGATCTGCGCGATTGCCTGCGAAACCGACCACATCGCGCCCTGGCGCGCGAGTTTCAATGGCGTGCGCCAGATGGCCTCGACCGACAAGACCTTCATCCTGTCGCAGTCGGGCCACATCGCCGGGATCATCAACCCACCGGCGCGCGGCAAGTACGGGCACTACACGCATGACGGGCCGCTGGCCGATACCGAAGCGTGGAAGGCGGGGGCGACATTCCACAAGGAAAGCTGGTGGCCGCGCTGGGGTGAGTGGCTCGCCGCGCGGTCCGGTCAACAGGTTCCGGCCCGTCAGCCCGGTGATTCGGGGGGCGATCTGCTGGCCCCCGCACCCGGCACCTATGTGACGGCGGTTCCAACTGCCTGATCGCCTTTGCGGAATCCAGTCGGGGGGAAGATAATGCTGCGTTGCAGAGGAACCACTTGAAATGCTGCACTGCAGCATGTATGTAATCGGCATCGTCAACCAGTGCAGCGCGACTGCCAGGAGAATTCGAAATGACCAATTCCCCCGACTTCACCAAAGTCATGAAAGACATGATGGCGTCTTTCCCGATGGACCAGTCCGCGTTCCAGAACGCGTTCAAGTCGCAGGCCGCTTTCGGCGAGAAGCTGACCGCCGTTGCCCTGCAGGCGGCTGAAAAGTCGGCCGAGATTTCGACCAAGATGGTCAAGGACACGATCGCCAAGCTGGGCGACATGGCAAAGGCCAAAGCCGAGCCGATCGATTATTCGAAGGCCGCAACCGACTTTGCTTCGGCTGCTGCCGAGATGGCCGCCGAGCATATGGCCGCCTTCGCCGAAGTGGCGAAGAAGGCCCAGATGGAAACCGTGGAACTGATGCTGGCCGCCGGCAAGGACATGTCGACCGAAGCGACCGCCGTTGTGCAGAAAGCCACGACCGAAGTCACCGCCGCCGCCAAGAAAGCCTCGGCTTCGGTTGCTGCCGCTGCAAAGTGATCTGGCGTTCTGACGCCTTCGGAAGGGCGGGCCTTGTGCCCGCCCTTTCTTTTTCGCTGCACAAGCCCTAGACTTCTCTGCACTGCAACAACTGGGGAGGGTCCGCGATGGCCGACACGTCAAAGCCGCTGCTGGTCAAACGCTATGCGAGCCGCCGCCTCTACAACACCGAAACGTCGGACTATGTGACGATCGACGACATTGCAGGTTTCATCCGGGCCGGGCGTGAAGTGCAGATCGTGGATCTGAAATCGGGCGACGACCTGACGCGGCAGTATTTGCTGCAGATCGTGTCCGACCATGAAAGCAAGGGGCACACCGTGCTGCCCACGACCGTGCTGACCGACCTCGTGCGGTCCTATGCGACCAACATGCAGGCGGTGATGCCGCAATTCCTGACCGCAAGCTTCGACATGCTGCGCGAAGGGCAGGCCAAGATGGTCGAAAACCTGACGGCCATCCCCAACCCGCTGGCCGCCGTGCCGGGGTTCGAGACGATGCGCAAGCAGCAGGAAGCATTTCTCAAGACGATGATGGGCGGCATGGCGGGCTGGACCGCACCGCCCGCGAAAGAGGAACCCACGGTCGAGGCGCAGGCCGAGGAACTGGCCGAGATCAAGAAGCAGCTGGCGGAAATGCAGCGCAAGCTGTCCAAGCTCTGACCGATGGCAGAGCCCCAGGGCCGCGTCACGCTGTGGGGGATCGAGGTCTTTCTGGCCGTGGCGGAAGAAGGGTCGATCTCGACCGCAGCGCGCCGTCTGGGGGTCAGCCCGTCCGCCATCAGCCAGCAGTTGGCGGGGCTTGAGGCGGCGCTGGGAGCAGGCCTTCTGGACCGGGGTGCGCGTCCGATGCGCATGACACCGGCGGGTGCCATGTTCCGCCGCCACGCCCAGGTGATCCTGAACGCCGAGGCCGAGGCGCGGGCCGAACTGGCGGTCGCCGACATGTCGCAACTGACCACGCTGCGGCTGGGCATGATCGAAGACTTCGATGCCGAGGTCACGCCGCGCCTGCTGCAGGCGCTGGCGGCTGACCTGCGGGGTTGCCGGTTCCTGCTGGAAACCGGGGCCAGCCACCGGCTGCTGGATCAGCTTGACGCCCGCGCGCTGGACATCGTGGTGGCGGCCGATCTGGGGACCGAAGGCACGGATGATGGCTGGCGCGAGGCGCATCCCCTGATGGCGGAACCCTTTCTTGCGGTGGTGCCCAAGGGCAAGCGTCCGCTGGACCTGCCGCTGATCCAGTATACCGCGCGCCATCTGATGGGGCGGCAGATCGCCGGACATCTGGCGCGGCAGAACCTGCGGCTGCAACACAGGTTCGAACTCGACAGCTATCACGCCATTCTGGCGATGGTGGCGGGCGGTGCCGGGTGGACGATCCTGACCCCGCTGGCGCTGCACCATGTCGCCCGGTTCCGCGAGGCGCTGGACGTGCAGCCCCTGCCGTTCGAGCCGCTGGAACGCACGCTGTCGCTGTCCGCGCGGGCGGGTGTGCTGCGCGATGTTCCCAAACAGATGGCGGTTCGGCTGCGCGATCTGATTGCGGCGCAGGTGGTGGGTCCCGCCGTGGCGGAATGGCCCTGGGTGGCCGGGGCGCTGCGCGTGCTGTAGCTGCGATTTTTCTGCGAAAAATCAGGTCTGCCCGCCGGGAACCTGAATTTTCGCAGAAGATTCGTGCGTTCAGGTTTTCGCGGCCATGGCGGCGTCGACGATGGCGTTAGCGATGTAGTCCAGATCGTCTCGGGTCAGCCGGGTCGGCAGCCGCACGTCGCAGGCGCGCATCAGCATGGCCCGGGTGTGCGGCAGATCGGGCTGGTCGCCCAGAAACTGCCAGTTCCAGAACGCCCGCGCGTTGCCTTCGGACAGCCCGAACACCTGCACATGCACACCGCGCCGCTTGGCCTGATGCTGAAACTCCAGCGCCTCGGAATCGGTCCAGTCGCCGGTCAGATTGAATTGGATCGAATCCGGAGCACGCAGTTCGGGGGCCAGCGGCGGCGGCACGTCGATCCAGTCGCAGGCGTTCAGTTGGGCCGCGACATGGTCATGGTTGAACCGGCCCTTGGCCACCCGTTCGGCCACCAGTGGCAGTTGCGGACGGATGACTGCCGCCGACAGGTTCTGCATCCGCATGTTGTAAAGCGGCAGCTTGTTCTGCCACAGCATATAGCTGTTCTGCATGCCGGGATGCTTTTTCCAGTTCGATTCGTAGGCACCCGACATGATGACGGCGCGCGCGGCGATCTCGGGATCGTCGGTGATCAGGATGCCGCCTTCGCCCGCGTTCACCAGCTTGTAGGACTGAAAGCTGAAACAGCCCACCTTGCCGATGGTCCCGATGTTCCGCCCGTTCCATGTGGTGCCCAGCGAATGAGCCGCATCCTCGATCACCGGGATCTGGCGCGCGTCGCACAGCGCCATGATCGCATCCATGTCGCTGGTGTGGCCGCGCATGTGGCTGATCATCACCGCCTGCGCGTCATGCAGCTTGGCCTCGAAATCGGCCATGTCGACACGATAATTCGACCCCACCTCGACCAACACCGGCACGCAATCGGCATGGACAACGGCAGAAGGCACGGCGGCGAAGGTAAAGGCGGGGATCAGCACGCGCGCCCCGCGCGGCAGATCGAGCGCCTTGAGCGACAAGAACAGCGCGGCCGAACAGGACGCCACGGCCAGCGCATAGCGCGCGCCGAGCAGATCGGCGAATTCCTGTTCCAGCAGGGCCACCGGCGCGCCTTCGGGTGCGGTATAGCGGAACAGGTCGCCCGAGGTCAGCAGCCGTTCGATTTCGTCGCGGGCAGCCAGCGGAATGGGTTCCGCGTCATAGACATTGGGGGCTGCGATTTGTCCGTCGGGGGCCATGCTTGCGCCTTTTCTGAAACTCATCTTTCGAAAAGGTGTAAATCCCAGATTGATGACATGCCAGTGACAAATCCGTTCAACGGGCGAAATCCGCCGAACCATGTCGAGGATAGGTGTTTCAGGAGGATGAATCTGGTCAGACGCCCAGCCGGTCTCGCAGGGAATACCAGGTCATCGCCAACATCAGCAGCGGCCAGCGCAGGGCCGCCCCACCCGGAAAGGACGCCTGTGGCAGGTCGGCCAGCAGATCGAACCGCTGCGCCGTGCCCGCCACGGTTTCGGCCAGCACCTTGCCCGACAGCGTCGACAGCGCGACGCCGTGACCCGAGCATGAACTCGCGGCCAGAATGTTGGGCGCGACGCGCATCCATGCCGGCATCCGGTTCATGGTGATGGCCAGGGTGCCGCCCCAGGCAAAGTCGATCCGCGCGCCCTTCAATTGCGGATAGATCTTCAGCATCGGTCTGGTCACGGTCTTCAGGATGTCGGGAAAGCGGTAGCCGTAGGATTCCCCACCTCCGAACAGCAGGCGGTTGTCGTCGGACAGCCGCCAGTAGTTCACGACGAACTTGCTGTCCGCCACCGCGATATTCTGGCGCAGGACCGATCCTGCCATCTCGCCAAGGGGTTCGGTGGCGATGATGAAGTTGTTGATCGGCATCACGCGCGCCGAGACTTTCGGTGCAAGCCCGCCAAGATAGCCGTTGCCCGCCAGAATGACATGGTCGCAGGTGATCTGGCCCTGCGCCGTCCGCAAGACGGGCTTTGCACCGGGGACAAGCTCCAGCACTTCGGAAGTTTCGTGAATGCGCGCTCCGGCAGCGGTGGCTGCCTGCGCCAGACCGATCGCAAAGTTCAGCGGGTGCAGATGGCCCGCGCCCCGGTCAATTGCCCCCCCCTGAAAGCTGTCCGATCCGACGACCGCGCGGAAAGCGTCGCGGTCCAGCACCTCGATCCGGTCATAGCCATAGTCGCGGTGCAGCTTTTCGGCCAGATGACGGGCGTGCCGCAGCCCGGCCGCGCTGTCGCACGCATGCGCCACGCCGGGGTGCAGCGACACGGGCATCGCATGGCGGGTGATCAGTTCGGCCACCAGCGCCTTCGCCTCTTCGGCCATGTCCCACAGGGCACGCGCGGCCGTCTTGCCTGCCATCCGCTCCAGTTCTTCCTGATCCAGCCGCTGGCCCGACCCGACCTGCCCGCCGTTGCGCCCCGATGCGCCAAAGCCCACGCGATGTGCCTCCAGCACCACCACGTCATACCCGCGTTCCGCCAGATGCAGTGCCGCCGACAGGCCGGTATAGCCTGCGCCGACGATGCAGACATCGGCCCGCGCAGCGCCCTTCAACGCGGCGAACCGGGCCAGCGGGGTGGCCGTCGCGGCATAGAAGGACGCCGGGTATTCCCCGGCCCGGTCATTGGCGTGCAGCAGGTTCATACGTTCAGCAGCAGGTGTTCACGTTCCCACGGGCTGATGACCTGCAGGAATTCCTTGTATTCATTGCGCTTGACCGAGGAATAGACCTTGCAGAACTCTACTCCCATGACTTCGCGCAGCGCGGTGTCCTCTTCCAGCCGGTCCAGCGCGTCACCAAGGCTGACCGCGATGTCGTCACTGTCGATATAGGCGCTTCCCGAAAATTCGGGCCGGGGCAGCTTGGCCTCTTTCAGCCCCAGATAGCCGCAGGCGAGGCTGGCGGCGATGCCGAGATAGGGGTTGCAGTCCATGCCGGGCAGGCGGTTTTCGATGCGCCGCCCGGCGGCGGAGGAGATCGGAACGCGCAGGCCGGTGGTGCGATTGTCGCGGCCCCATTCCAGATTGATCGGCGCGGCAAAGTCGGGAACGTAGCGGCGATAGCTGTTGACGTAGGGGGCCAGCAGGGCAATCGCGCCGGGCAGATGGTTCTGCATGCCCGCGATGTAGTGCTGGAACAGGTCCGTCTCGCCGGTGCGTTTGTCGGCGAAGATGTTCTTGCCGGATTTGGTGTCCACCACCGAATGGTGGATGTGCATGGCGCTGCCCGGCTCGCCCTCGATCGGTTTGGCCATGAAGGTGGCAAAACAGTCGTGCCGCAGCGCCGCCTCGCGGATCAGCCGCTTGAAGAAGAACACCTCGTCGGCCAGCCGCACCGGGTCGCCATGCGCAAGGTTCAACTCGATCTGCCCCGCGCCGCCCTCCTGCAGGATGCCGTCGATCTCCAGTCCCTGCGCCTCGGCGAAATCATAGATGTCGTCGATGACCTTGCCGTATTCATCGACCGCCGACATCGAATAGGCCTGCTTGCCCGCCGCCCTGCGGCCGGACCGGCCCATCGGCGGCATGATCGGCTGGTTCGGGTCGATGTTGCGGGCGGTCAGGAAGAATTCCATCTCGGGGGCCACCACCGGCGACCAGCCTTCGGCGTTGAACAGGGCGACAATCCGTTTCAGCACGTTGCGCGGGGCAAAGGGGATGGGGGTTCCATCCTGATCCATCGCGTCGTGAATCACCTGCAGCGTCACATCCGCCGTCCAAGGCGCGGCGGTGGCGGTGGTGAAGTCGGGCACCATCACCATGTCGGGTTCGGTGAAACTGTCGAACGGGTTGTCCGCCCATTCGCCGGTGATGGTCTGCAGGAAGATCGAATTCGGCAGATAGTAATTCGTCTGCTTGGCGAATTTCGAGGCGGGCATCGCCTTGCCGCGCGCAACGCCGGCAATGTCGCCGATGATGCATTCCACCTCGTCCACGCGGCGGTTTCCGATGTATTCAAGGGTCGCTTCGGGCAGATGGTCGGTCCATTTGGACATGGGGCACTCAGGGGTTGAGGGTGCGGGGTTGCTTGAAGAAGGCGGCGATGCGGTCTGCCATGGTGCGGGTCTGCAGCGGAGTATCCAGCCGGGCCGTCGCGGCAGCCAGCAGGGGGTCGGGCACCAGGCCCTTGCCGCGCGTCCGCATCAGGCCGTCGATGAAGGCGGGCTGGAATTCGGGGTGCGCCTGCACGGTCAGCGCGCGGTCATCGTAAAGAAGGGCCGCATTGGCGCAAAAGTCACTCGACGCAAGGACGGTGGCACCGGGAGGGGTGACAGTCACCTGATCCTGATGCCAGGCGTTCAGGGTCAGGGTCTCGCCGCCAAAGTCGTATTCGGTCGCCCCGACCGACCAACCGCCTGCGTATTTCTCCACCCGCCCGCCCATCGCCTGCGCGATGATCTGGTGGCCGAAACAGATGCCTACCACGGGCACATTTGCCGCAAAGGCCGCGCGGATGAAATCTTCCAGCGGCGGAATCCAGGGATGATCCTCGTACGCCCCATGGCGCGACCCTGTGATCAGCCAGCCGTCGCAATCGGTGACGGCGGCCGGAAACTGGCCATCGATCACCCGGAAGGTCGTGAAGGAAAAGCCGTGCCCGTCCAGCAGCCGCACGAACATGTCGGGATAATCGCCCGAGCTTTCGATCAGGGCGTCGGGGGCGAGGCCGGTTTGCAGGATGCCGATCCGCATGGGTGTTTCCTATTTGAGTTCGCAAGCCTAGCGTGCCGCCCCCCCGGTTGGTCAAGAGGCGGCGCGAAGCGCACAAATTTTCTGCGAAAATTCCGATTCTTCGCAGAAAAAACGCGCAGGGTCACACGGTGTCGAGGTAAAGCTCGATCCGTTCGCTGTCGCTGAGTTCTTCGATGTAGTGCAGTTCCTGACGTTTGGTCGAGATCAGGTTCTTGATCAACTCGGGGTGCAGAAAGCGTGGCACGATGCTGCTGCCTTCCAGCGCGTCGATGGCGGATTCCCAGTTCGCGGGAATCTGCGGCAGACCTTCGACGGCATAGGCGTTGCCGTTGATCGGCGAGGCGGGTTCCTCCTGATCCTCGATGCCGGTCAGGGCAGCGCCGAGGATTGCCGCAAGCATCAGGTACGGGTTTACATCGCCACCGGCAACGCGATGCTCGATCCGCCGGGCCGAAGGGCTGCCCGCAGGGATGCGGATCGCCGAGGTCCGGTTTTCATAGCCCCAGGAAATGGCGGTCGGCGCGTGTTTGCCCGGAACCAGCCGTTCATAGCTGTTCTGGTGCGGCGCAAAGATCAGCGTGCTGTCGTGCATCGCGTTCAGACAGCCCGCCACGGCATGCCGCAGCGTCGCCGTGCCTTTCGGCCCGCCCGAGTCGAAAACGTTGCGCCCTTCGGAGTCGAGCAGACTGAAATGGGTGTGCAGACCGGAGCCCGAGTATTCAGGATAGGGTTTGGCCATGAAACTGGCGGCAAAACCATGACGCCGCGCCAGACCCTTGACCAGCATCTTGAACAGCCACGCATCATCGGCGGCGCGCAGGGCGTCGTCACAATGCATCAGGTTGACTTCGAACTGACCCAGACCGGTTTCCGAGGTGGAGGTATCGGCGGGAATGTCCATCGCCTCGCAGGCGTCGTACAGGTCGGTGAAGAAGGTGTCGAAGGCATCGAGTGCCCGGATCGACAGGGTTTCCGCCGCCTTCCTGCGCTTGCCCGACCGGGGGCTGGCGGGAACCTGCATCGTCTTGCCGCTGTCGTCGATCAGGAAGAATTCAAGTTCGATCGCGCAGACCGGAGTCAGGCCGCGGGCCTTGAACTTTTCCAGCACGGCGCGCAGGGCGTGTCGCGGGTCGCCTTCATAGGGGGAGCCGTTTTCTCGGAACATCCAGATCGGCAGCAGGGCCGTCGGCGCCTCCAGCCAGGGCATCGGCATGAAGCCGCGTTCGGTGGGTTTCAACAGCCCATCCTGATCGCCCTGTTCGAACACCAGCGGGCTGTCATCGATATCCCCGCCCCCGATACCGCGGATCAGAACCGAGAACGGAAACCGCGTCCCGTCCTTTACCACCTTGTCGGCAAATCGCGCCGGAATCCGCTTGCCCCGCGCCTGACCGTTCAGGTCGGCGGCGGCTACACGGATGGTCCGGACGTCCGGATGCTTTCTCAGCCAGTCTTTCATCATGTCACTTCAGGCAGGGCATGCCGCCACCAGAGCCAAAGGCCCCCTGCGGCAGGTTGTGGATCATGCCCTTGATCCTATCCCCTGTTTTGCGATCACCGTGTGCGCCGCCGGGTGGCCCGCACAATTTGATCAAATTTACGGTACTACCGGATCACCTGTGGACGCAAGCGAATTCTGGCGCGCTGATTCTAGGGCAGGTGCCGGTTCAGCCGGGTGTTGATCAGGTTGTAGACCAGCGTGACCAGCAGCGTGAGGCAGATGAAGTAGAACCCGACGATGGGGTAAGGGATGAAGGGGTTGAAGGTCTTGTCGGCAAAATAGTTGGCGTAATAGAGCGCATCACCCCGTTGCTGGAACGCGGGAAAGCCGGAAAAGAACACCAGCGTGGTGGCATGAAACAGGAAGATCGCCTCGTTGGTATAGGCGGGCCAGGCCAGACGGAGCATGGTGGGCCACTGGATGCGGATGAAGCGTTTCCAGCCGGTCAGGCCGTAAGCATCGGCCGCCTCGAGTTCGCCCTTGGGGATCGACTGCAATGCGCCGTAGAAGATTTCGCCGGCATAGGCCGAGGTGTTCAGGAACAGCACGATCAGCGCCCCGGCCCAGGCCTTGGTCAGCCAGCTCGTTTCCACCGTGATGCCGAACAGGTCGATGCCGGTGCGGGGCAGCAGGACGAACAGTTCGTAGGCCAGAAAGAACTGGATGAACAGGGGCGAGCCGCGAAAGATGAAGATGAACCAGTCCGCCGGGATGCGGGCCCGGGGGTTGCGCGATGCCTTGGCCAGGGCCAGCGCATTGGCGGCAAAGAACCCCGCCAGCAGCGCCAGCAGCCCGAAATAGACATTCCAGATCAGGCCGGACCCGATCAGGGTGAACTGCTGGCACAGGGTGAAATCGGTGCGGGGCAACAGCCGCTCGCCATATCCGATAGAGCGGAACGCATAGGCGCCAAGGGTTTCCCAGCAGGTCATATCCCCGCCTTCCGCATGGCTTCGCCCGCCGCCGTGGCCTGCCCGCGCGACAACCGGGCCGTCAGACGGCCCAGCGCCCTTTCCGATGCCCAGGTGGCCAGCAGATAGAACACCAGGAGGGCAAGGAAGTACCACAGCCGCCAGTCCGGGTGCGGGTATTCATAGGCCGATGTCTTGGACCCGCCCAGTTCGCGCGCCCAATAGACGATGTCTTGCACACCCAGCAGAAACAGCAGCGGTGTGGCCTTGATCAGGATCACCCACAGGTTCGACAGGCCGGGCAGGGCGTACACCCACATCTGCGGCACCAGAACCCGGCGGAAGACCTGACGGTTCGACATGCCGTAAGCCTCGGCGGTTTCCAGTTGCGCGCGGGGCACGGCCTGCATTGCGCCATAGATCACGTTGGCCGCAAAGGCCCCGAACACCAGCGCGAAGGTGATCACCGCCCGCACGAAGCCATCGACCTGATACCAGAAGGCATCGGCATTTCCCGACGGAATCTTGGCCTGCGGACAGACCCTGAATTCGGTGCCCTGACGGATCGGCTGATCCCAGTCGGGGCAGACCACCTGATGCAGAAGCCATTCCAGCCCCTGATCCAGCGCGATGACGAAGAACAGGAAGAACACGATGTCGGGCACGCCGCGCACCATCGCCGTATAGGCCCGACCCAGCCAGCGCAGGGGCAGGACCGGACTGCGCGAAGCGATGGCCCCCAGAAACCCCATGCCAAGCGCAAGGGGCGCGGTGATGACCAGCAAAAGCAGGACCGTGGCGAAGGACCAATAGAAATCAAGGTGCTTGCCCGTGGTCAGGTAGCACGCCAGCCAGTTCAGGCCGTCAAGGGTCGAAGGATCGGCGCAGGACGCGAACATCGGGGCAGGGGGCGGCCGTCTCCGGCCGCCCCGGTCCGTATCAGAAGGTGACCGCGGCTTCGCCGAAGTATTCCTTGATCAGCGCGTTCAGCGTGCCGTCGGCCTTCATCGCCTGAATGGCCGCATCGAACTTGGCCTTCAGCTCGGTGTCGCTTTCGCGCAGGCCCAGACCGACGCCGCCGCCCAGTTGCACTTCCTCGGCCAGAAGCACGAGTTCACCGTTCGATTCCGCCGCGATCGGGGCAAGATAGTCCTTGTCGGCGAACACCGCATCCGCCTCGCCGTTGCGCACGGCGGCGACGGTTTCGTCGGGGGTGGCGAATTCCAGCAGGGTCGCGCCGGATTCGGCGACATAGCCTGCCTGAATGGTCGAAACCTGCGCCGAAACAACGGCGGTTTTCACATCGACATCCGGGGTCAGCGCCAGATAGGCGGAAGCAGCCGGGGGGATGTAGTTCTCGCTGAAGTTGATCACCTCGTCGCGCTCGTCGGTGATCGACATGCCCGCGATGATCACGTCGTAGTTGCCCGACTGCAGGTTCGGGATGATGCTGTCCCACTCGTTGGTGGTCCATTCGCAGGTCAGCGCCGCCCGCTTGCAAAGCTCGTCGCCGAGTTTGCGTTCAAATCCGTCGACCTCGCCCTGATCGTTGATGAAGTTGTAGGGCGGGTAGGCGCCTTCGGTTCCCAGACGCACGGTTTGAGCGGCAGCAAGGCCGGTCCCCAGCGCCAGAAGCGCAGTTGCAAGCAGAAGTTTCTTCATTGTTGTCTCCCTGAGAGGTTGGTCAATCTTAGGCCGTTGCCGAAAGGAACCCGCGCAGCCGTTCGGTCTGCGGGTTTCCGAACAGCCGGTCGGGAGGGCCCTGCTCCTCGACCTTGCCTTGGTGCAGGAATATCACGTGATCCGACACGTCGGCGGCAAGTTTCATGTCATGCGTCACAAGGATCATCGTGCGGCCCTCTTCGGCCAGCGCCTTGATCACCTTGACGACTTCCTGTTCCAGTTCGGGGTCGAGCGCGCTTGTCGGCTCGTCGAACAGCAAGGCGCGGGGTTCCATGCACAGGGCGCGCGCGATGGCCGCGCGCTGTTGCTGGCCGCCCGAAAGCTGCGCAGGCCAGGCGTCGCACTTCTCGACGATGCCGACCTTGGCCAGATACTTGCGCGCGGTGTCTTCGACCTCTTTCGGGTCGCGCCGCAGCACCGTCAGCGGGGCCTCCATCACGTTCTGCAGGATCGTCATGTGCGACCACAGGTTGAACTGCTGGAACACCATCGACAGGTTCGTACGCATCCGCGTCACCTGCGCCCGATCCGCCGGGTGCCGCCCCAGCCCGGTGCCCTTCCAGCGGACCGCCTCGCCTTCGAACCGGATATCGCCGGCCTGGCTGTCCTCCAGCAGGTTGCAACAACGCAGGAGAGTCGATTTTCCCGACCCCGATGACCCGATCAGGCTGACGACATGACCCCGTGGTGCCGTCAGGTCGACGCCCTTGAGCACCTCAAGGCTGCCATAGCTTTTGTGCAGACCTTCGATGGCGATGACCGGCGCATCGGGTTGCGAAGGAAAGGCGGCTGTCACGTTAGTGGGTCTTTCTGGATGGATTGCCGATCTAGGGCGCAAAACACGCCGCATTGCAACGCACTTTGCGCAACGTCAGTTACGCTGTGCCTGCATTTTCATCATGTCGCGGCAAACGCCGCCTCGGGTGCGGGCGGGTTGGGCAACGCAAGATAGGCCCCGGGCGGAACACGCACAAAGCCGCGCAGGTGCAGCACCTCGCGGTCATCGGCGGATAGCGCCGCAATCGCCACCGTAATCACATCGAACAGAAGATCAGCGTCCGCCCCGGCGCGGGCGATATAGGGCAGGCCGGGGGTCGGGGCGGTCGCTTCGATCACCGAAAGCTGTTGCGTCCAGTCTTCGTACCGTTTCAGCAGTTCCCACGTCAGCGCATCGATCGCCGCCAGATCGGCCCGCCCATCGGCCACAGCCCGGGCCGACGCAATATGCGCCCCGGTGAGCAGCAGTCCGCCCCAGACCAGACCCGTTCCGGCCACGTGGTTGCTCGGAGCCCCCCAGCCCGATTGCGACAGGTCTTCGTTGTAGGCAAGGGTGGCCCCCTGGAAATCTGCCAGCGTCTTGCGGGTATCCTTGGCGCGGGCCACGAACAAAGACCGGTAATGTCCCGGCGGGCATCCCGCCAGACCATAGTCCGGAGTGCCGATCAGCGTCACCTTGCCATGCAACCGGGCACGGAAAGGCAGGCCGCAGGTCTGGCTCAGCACCAGATCGGAGGACGTCCATGCGGGCCAATAGGCGTCCGGCCCCCGCGTCAGGCTTTCGGGGGCCGCGTGACCGGCGCTGCGCAGGCCGTCACGGATCATCGCCCAGAATCGGTCGTTCGCCGCCTGCATCGGCGGCATGTCGTACATTCCCAACGAAGCGATCATTCGGCTTCGGCCCGTTTGCGCGCCATCGCCGAATCGACATCGCTCAGGCCCAGAAGACTGGACACCAGCCGCATCAGCCTGTCTTCCAGATCGTCCCGCAAGCCGTCAGCCAGCGCCACCGACCACAGCGCCTGCATCAGGCCGCTTCTGTCCTCGACGGGAACAGCCTCTTTCAGCGCGCGGGTGAAGCGCACCGTGTCGGGGGCTTCGACCTCCAGCAGTTCAGCCTCGGCGCGCAGGGCGGCGGCCTCGAACGGACCCAGACCATGCCTGCGCATCAGCACACGGTCGATCCGGTCCACCTCTTCGGCGGAATAAAGCCCGTCGGTGCGGGCGATCCGGACCAGAAGTGCGGCAAGGGCAAGCCGGGCATCGGGTTCGGCCAGCGGGGGTGGGGCGGGGGCCAGAAGCTGGCGCAGGATGTTCGCGATCATCGGGGCAGATTAAAGGGGTTGTTCGGCTTTGCCAACGGCGGAAAGCCGCCTCACCCGGTCGTGAAGGGGACTACCCGAGGTTTCGGCGAAACAGTCCGGCAACCCGTGCGGCCTCCTCGGCCATCCCGAAAGGTGGGTTGACGACGAACAGACCCGACCCTTCCATCCGGTGCCCGTCGCGGACCGGGGGGAAGCGGACTTCGCTGCGCAAGCCGTCCGGAAAGACGGCAGCCAGATCGGCCAGCATGGGGCCATGCGGTCCGCCCACCAGCAGCGGATACCACAGGATGATCACGCCCACGTTCCATTTGCGGTTGATCTGGGCGATGACCTTGGGAACCCGGTCGTAATCCGCCTTCACCTCGTAGGACGGATCGATCAGCATCAAACCCCGGCGCGGCGTGGGCGGGCAGACGGCCAGCGCTGTGTCGAACCCGTCGCGCATTTGGATATGGGCCCCCCATGGGCCAAGGTTGGTCTGCAGCGCGCGGTGTTCCTGCGGGTGCAGCTCGGCCAGATGCATCACATCGCCATCGCGCAGCGACAGCGCGGCGACCATCGGCGACCCGGGATAGGCATTCGCCCCGTGCGCCGCCCGCACCTCGTCCAGACGGCGGCGGTAGGGATGGCCCGGCGCGAACCAGCCTTCCGCAACCGCAACGCCACCCGCCGCCTCGCCGGTCTTCAACGCCTCGTCCGCCCCCAGATCGTAAAGCCCGCGCCCGGCGTGGGTTTCGACATAGGTCAGCGGCTTGTCCTTTTGCGTCAGGTAGTCGAGCGCCCAGGCCAGCAGCGCGTGCTTCTGGACATCCGCGAGGTTTCCGGCGTGATACAGGTGTTGGTAGGACAGCATGGGGCCGGTTTAACGGGCCGCAGGAGTGTCCGCAATGGGCGGACAGGATGGGCGTATTGCCGACCTTGCGCGTCGCGCGCAAGGGGTAGGATGGGCAATGCTGCCCATCCTGCGGGTCGGTCAGTATTTCTGCGGCACGTAAAGCTCCGGCGGCAAAACCGCACGTTCATAGTCGGGATTGAACACCCGGTCGGGCAGGATGATCTCGTCATGCGGCACGGGCTCGTACGGCATCAGGCTCAGCAGGTGATCCATCAGGTTGAGCCTTGCCCGCTTCTTGTCGTTGCCTTCGATGATGTACCAAGGCGCTTCGGGGATCGAGGTGCGCAGCAGCATCTCTTCCTTGGCCTTGGTGTACTGCTCCCACCGCACGCGGGCCTGCAGGTCCATCGGGGAAAGTTTCCACTGTTTCATCGGGTCGTGGATGCGCATCAGAAACCGCATCTGCTGTTCCTCGTCCGTGATCGAGAACCAGTATTTCACCACCTTGATGCCCGACCGCACCAGCATCCGTTCGAATTCCGGCACATCGTTGAAGAACTGCTCGACCTGCGCATCGCTGGCAAAGCCCATCACCCGTTCGACCCCGGCGCGGTTGTACCAACTGCGGTCGAACAGCACGATTTCGCCGCCTGCGGGCAAATGCGGCACATAGCGCTGAAAGTACCATTGGGTCTTTTCGCGGTCCGATGGGGCGGGCAGCGCCACGGTGCGCACCACGCGCGGGTTCAACCGCTGAGTCAGCCGTTTTATCGCGCCACCCTTGCCGGCGGAATCGCGGCCCTCGAACAGGACAACGACCTTTTCCTTGTGGTACTGCACCCAGTCCTGCAACTTGATCAGTTCGGATTGCAGGCGGATCAGCGCGTGGAAATAGGTATGCCGGTCGATCGTGTCGGGGTGCTTTTCCTTGTAGATGCGGGCGATCTCGAGCGAAAGCGTCGCGTCTTCGAGATCGAGTTCAAAGTCCTCGTCCAGACTGTCGGCAAGTTCCGCTTCAAGCCAGTCACGCCCCGGCAGGGCATCGGTCGGGGTCGGGTGGTCGGCCATCGCGGTCTCCTGATGCAGATGTTGCGCGGGGTTAGACCACGGGATCATGACAGATTTGTAAGGAGTGCCCGGCCGGGGAAAAACGGATTGAAACCTTCGTCTCGAAGGGCTACGAACCCCAATCGCGAACAGATGGACTGGAACCCCGGCCTTGATGGAAATCTTTACCCCCGAAGGGTTCACCGCCCTTCTGCAGGTCATCGGCATCGATCTGGTGCTTGCCGGTGACAATGCCGTGGTCATCGGCCTTGCCGCCGCGGGCCTGCCCAAGGAACAGCGTAACAAGGCCATCCTGATCGGGATCATCGCGGCCACTGTGCTGCGCATCGGCTTTGCGCTGATCACCACGACGCTTCTGGGCATCACCGGCCTGCTGCTGGCAGGTGGCATCCTGCTGCTGTGGGTCTGCTGGAAGATGTACCGCGAGCTTCGCTCGGGTCATGCGCATCAGGACGCCGACGCGATGGAGGCGTTGTCGGATGCCGACCTGAACGCCGATGGCAGCGTGGCCAAGGGCGCGCCGAAAAAGACCCTGATGCAGGCGGCGATCCAGATCATCATCGCCGACGTGTCGATGAGCCTTGATAACGTGCTGGCGGTGGCGGGTGCGGCGCATGGCCATCCGACGGTCCTGATCATCGGGCTGGTGCTGTCGATTGCCCTGATGGGTCTGGCGGCGACGTTTGTGGCCAAATTGCTGTCCAGGCATCGCTGGATCGCATGGGTTGGTCTGGTGCTGATCTTCTACGTGTCGGTCAAGATGATCTATGATGGCTATCTGGACATCACCGGCACCGACGTGCACGGCACCGGCCACAGCGAAGAACCTGCGGCGGCGGCGACAAACTAACCTGCGGGTTGGCAGACAACAAAAGGGCGCACCGCAGGGTGTGCCCTTTTTCGTTGCCCCTATCGCCCTGTCAGCCAGTTGCCCAGTCGCGCAAGGCGCGAGGGCGGACCCTGCCGCGCATCCTCTTGCCGGTCGGCGGCGTTCAGAAGGGCGTACATCCCCTGCACCCCCAGCCAGCGCAACGGCTCCGGCTCCCATGGGCGGACGCGGCGGTTGACCCAGGGCAGGGACGTCAGGTCTGTCGTGCGGCCCAGCGTCAGGTCAGCCAGCGTGCGGCCCGCAAGGTTCGACGTCGACACGCCCACCCCGACATAACCCCCCGCCCAGCCGATGCGGCTGGACGGGTCCAGCCCGACCGTGGCGCACCAGTCGCGCGGCACGCCCAGCGTTCCGCACCAGGCATGGTCGATCGCGAAATCGCGGGTAGCGGGGAAATGGCGGTGCAGGATCGCGGTCAGCCTGCGGATCGTCTCCCCGTCCGGCGCGCCGTCCGCGTCCAATCTGGACCCATACCGATACGGCACCCCGCGCGCCCCGACCGTGATGCGGCCTTCGCGCGTGCGCTGGCAATAGCAGTAGGCATTGGCGAAATCGCCGAAAATCTCGTGGCCGTTCCAGCCGATCTCTTGCCAGACCGTCGCGGGCAACGGCTGGGTGGCGATCTGGGCCGAGTTCAGCGGCAGCCATTCGCGCCGCGATCCGGGCAGGGTGGCGGTGAAGCCTTCGGTGCAGCGCAGGATCGTCCGCGCCCGAACCGTACCGTGCGGTGTTTCCACCACCCCCGGCGCCATCGCAAGGGCAGCGGTGCGCTCGACAATCCGGGTCCCCTGCGCCTCGACCATCCGGGCCAGACCCTGCACCAGTTTGGCCGGCTGGATGCGCGCCACGCCCTGCACGATCATCCCGCCCAGCAGATCGGGGACGTTGACGCGGGCGCGGGCGGCGGGGCCGTCGATCTGGTGCACGCGGGTGTCCTCGCCCCAGTGGCGGCGGTGCGCGACCTCGGCCGTCACGCGTGCCAACTGCGCCGGATTGGTGGCCACCATCAATTCGTCGGTGCGCAGGATGTCGGCGTCGATCCCGTGCGCGTCGGCCACGGCAAGCACCTCGTCCACCGTGCCGTTCATCGCCTGCACCATCGCGCGCAGGGCGGCTTCGGACGAGGTTTCAAGATAGCGGGCATGGTTCCACGCGAACCCGCCGGTCAGCCAGCCGCCGTTGCGTCCCGATGCGCCGAAGCCTGCGAAGTTCTTCTCGACGATCAGGATGTTCAGATCGGGGGCAAGCTGCCGCAGGTAGTGGGCCGTCCAAAGTCCGGTGAACCCGGCCCCGATGATGCACACATCGACCGTCGCATCGCCCGTCAAGGCCGGGCGCGGAGCGGGAAAACCGATGTCGGCATACCAGAACGACACGTCACCGATGGCCTTGGGGGTATGCTGCACGGCTCAGGCTCCTGCGACGGGGTCCCGCTGCGCCGCGACCCACGACCTGAACGAGGTCAGGGCAGGGCGCGGCGGGCGGTGTTCCGGCCACACAAGATAATAGCTGCCAAGGGCGCGCAAGGGGGGACCGAAGGCGGGCACCAGCCGCCCTGCGGCCAGGTCAGCGCCGATCAGGAACATCGGCAGCAGCGCCAGCCCCAGACCGTGGATGGCCGCCTGCGCCATCGTCGCGAACTGGTCGAACTGCATTGCGGGCGGCTTCACGCCCGGCATTCCCTGCGCCGCAAACCACCGGCCCCAGTCGCCGGTGCGGCTTTCCAGTTGCAGAAGGGGCCGGGTCAGCAGATCGGCGGCGGTGCCGGCTTGAACGAAGCCCGGCGCGGCGACGGCCAAAATCTCTTCCTCCATCAGCAGCAGATGATGCGCGCCCGGCCAGTCGGCGCGGCCATAGTGGATCGCGGCATCGAAGCGTTCTGTGGCAAAGTCGAAGGGGCGCAGGCGGGTGGACAGGTTGACCGTCACCTCAGGATGCCTGGCTGCAAAGTCGGCAAGCCGGGGGGCCAACCAGTGCACCCCGAAGGCGGGCAGGATCGCAAGGTTCAGCGCCCCGCCCGCCGGGTTGGCCCGCAGCGCCACCGATGCCTCGGCCAGCGCGTGCAGGCTGGCGCGCACGGTGCGGACATAGTCCTGCGCCGCCGGCGTCAGATGCAGCCGCTGCCTTTCGCGGATCAGCAACTGCACGCCCAACTGCGCCTCCAGTACCTGCAACTGACGGCTGACCGCGCCTTGCGTCAGGTTCAGCTCTGCCGCCGCCGCAGAGGCTGTCTGCAACCGCCCGACGGCCTCCAGCGCCATCAGGGATGCCAGCGACGGAAGATAGCGGCGGGGCAGCATTATGAGTTTTCCTCATGACAGGACGATGCATCTTCGGTATCGCCGGTGATCGGCATATGCAATATCTTTGGTCAAAGCGATGGAGGTTCCCGATGCTCGACCAACCGTATCTGAAGGCCAAGGACGCCCCCGATCTGGGGCGGTTCGACTGGCAGGACCCGTTCCGGATGGAAGACCAACTGACCGAAGAAGAGCGGATGCTGCGTGATGCCGCCCGCACTTACGCGCAGGACCGGCTGCAGCCCCGGGTCATCGCGGCGTACCGCGACGAATCCTTTGATCCGGCGATCTTTTCCGAGATGGGGCAGATGGGATTGCTGGGCCTGACCATCCCCGAGGCCTATGGCGGGCTCGGCGCGTCCTATGTGGCATACGGGCTGGTCGCGCGGGAAGTCGAGCGGGTGGATTCGGGCTATCGCAGCATGATGTCGGTGCAGTCGAGCCTCGTGATGTATCCGATCTATGCCTACGGCTCCGAGGCCCAGCGGCAGAAGTTCCTGCCGAAACTGGCCAGTGGTGAATGGATCGGCTGTTTCGGCCTGACCGAACCGGACGCAGGGTCTGACCCGGCCGGAATGAAGACCGTCGCGCGCAGGACGGCGACGGGATACGTGCTGAACGGGTCCAAGATGTGGATTTCCAACGCCCCCTTCGCCGATGTCTTCGTCGTCTGGGCCAAGTCCGAGGCGCATGGCGGCAAGATTCGCGGCTTTGTTCTGGAAAAGGGGATGGCGGGGCTGTCGGCACCCAAGATCGGTGGCAAGCTGTCGCTGCGGGCCTCGGTTACCGGCGAGATCGTGATGCAGGACGTTGCCGTGGGCGAGGACGCCTTGCTGCCCTTCGTCGAGGGGCTGAAGGGTCCGTTCGGCTGCCTCAACCGGGCGCGCTATGGCATTTCCTGGGGAGTGATGGGGGCGGCCGAGTTCTGCCTGCACGCCGCGCGGCAGTACGGTCTGGACCGGCGGCAA
Organism: Rhodobacter sp.; assembly: GCA_027487575.1. Taxonomy (GTDB): domain Bacteria; phylum Pseudomonadota; class Alphaproteobacteria; order Rhodobacterales; family Rhodobacteraceae; genus JAIYDJ01. The sequence continues at coordinate 29,527 of JAIYDJ010000018.1, forward strand.
TTCGGCAAGCCTTTGGCGCAGACCCAGCTTTACCAGTTGAAGCTGGCGAACATGATGTCGGAAATCGCACTGGGCCTGCAGGCATCGCTGCGGGTCGGGCGGCTGATGGACGAGGCGAATGCCGCACCCGAGATGATCTCGATCATCAAGCGCAACAATTGCGGCAAGGCGCTGGATGCGGCCCGGATGGCGCGCGACATGCACGGCGGCAACGGTATTCAGGAAGATTACCAGATCATGCGGCACATGGTGAACCTGGAGACGGTGAACACCTATGAAGGCACGCATGACGTGCATGCGCTGATCCTCGGGCGGGCGGTGACGGGGTTGCAGGCGTTCTTCTGAACGTAGTTCTGGCTTGACCCGCCGGGGGTTTCACACCCCCCAGTCCATTGTTTTCTTGAACCAATGGCGAAACCCATGGACTACCCCGTGGGATATTTAGGGACAGAAAATGAAGTCAGACGCCGCGGGACAGGGCCGCAACCCCGGTCCGCGCCATCTCCAGCAAGCCCAGGGGCCGCATCAGATCGGCGAAGGCGTCGATCTTTTCCGGTGTGCCGGTCATCTCGAACACGAAGGAGCCGAGTGTAGAGTCGACCACATTGGCGCGAAAGATCTCGGCCAGTTGCAGCGCCTCGATCCGCGCCTCGCCCTTGCCTGACACCTTGAACAAGGCCAGTTCGCGCTGCACGGCGGGGCCGTCGGTCGTCAGGTCATGCACCTCGTGCACCGGCACCATGCGCGCCAGTTGCGCCTTGATCTGTTCGATCACCTGCGGCGTGCCGGTGGTGACGACGGTGATCCGGCTGAGGTGGCTGGCGTGGTCGGTCTCGGCCACGGTGAGGCTGTCGATGTTGTAGCCGCGCCCCGAGAAGAGCCCGATCACCCGCGCCAGAACGCCGCTTTCGTTGTCGACCACGACCGCCAGCGTATGCGTCTCGATCACCACCGCATTGGGGTCGCGAAGGTCATAGGCCGAATGGCTGCTGGAGCCTTTTTTGATATTGAGCGGCGACATGGCCTGCTTCCTTCATCATCTGTTCAAAGACATCCCACGGGGTAGTCCATGGGTTTCGCCATTGGTTCAAAAAACCAATGGACTGGGGGGTGTGAAACCCCCGCTGCGACCGATCACACCAGAACCGCCCCCTTGGCGCCAATCACGCCCTGCGTGTCCGCGTCGCCCAGCAGCATCTCGTTGTGCGGCTTGCCCGACGGGATCATCGGGAAGCAGTTCTCGTGCTTTTCCACCAGGCAGTCGAAGATCACCGGGCCGTCATAGGCCAGCATGTCGCGGATCGCGTCGTCGAGGTCTGCCGGGTCCTTGCACTGGATGCCCTTGCAGCCAAAGGCATCGGCCAACTTCACGAAGTCGGGCAGCGATTCCGACCAGCTTTGCGAATACCGCTCGCCGTGCAGCAGTTCCTGCCACTGGCGCACCATCCCGAGGCGTTCATTGTTCAGGATGAACTGCTTGACGGGCGTGCGGAACTGCATGGCGGTGCCCATTTCCTGCATGTTCATCAGCCAGGACGCGTCGCCCGCCACGTTGATGACCAGCGCATCCGGATGCGCCACCTGCACGCCGATCGAGGCGGGCAGGCCGTAGCCCATCGTGCCCAGACCGCCCGAGGTCATCCAGCGGTTCGGGCCTTCGAAGCCCAGGAACTGCGCCGCCCACATCTGGTGCTGGCCCACTTCGGTGGTGATGTAGCGGTCCATCCCCTTGGTCAGCGCCTCGAGCCGTTCCAGCGCGTATTGCGGTTTGATGATCTTGTCCGAATTCTTGTAGGTCAGGCATTTCACGGACCGCCATTCGGCGATCCGGCCCCACCACTGTGTCAACCCGGCCTTGTTCGTCTTGCGGCCCCGTGCGCGCCAAAGCTTCAGCGCCTCTTCCAGCACATGGGTCACATCGCCGATGATCGGCACATCGGTGCGGATCACCTTGTTGATCGACGAGGGGTCGATGTCGACGTGGATCTTCTTCGACCCGGGTGAGAAGTCCTTGATCCGCCCGGTGATCCGGTCGTCGAACCGCGCGCCGATGTTGATCATCAAGTCGCAGCCGTGCATCGCAAGGTTGGCCTCGTACAGGCCATGCATCCCCAGCATGCCCAACCAGTTCTTGCCCGATGCCGGATAGCAGCCCAGACCCATTAGGGTCGAGGTGATCGGGAAATCGGTTTCGGCCACGAATTCGCGCAGCAGTTGGCTTGCCTTCGGACCGGAGTTGATGACGCCGCCGCCGGTGTAGAAGACCGGGCGTTCGGCGGTTTCCATCAGCTCGACCATCCGCAGGATCTGCTCGGGGTCGCCCTGCACGCGGGGCTGGTAATGCGCGGTGCGTGTCTTTTCCATCGGTGTGTAGGTGCCGGTGGCGAACTGCACGTCCTTCGGGATGTCGACCAGAACCGGACCGGGGCGGCCCGACCGCGACACGTGGAAGGCCTGATGAATGACTTCCGACAGCTTCTCGGTATCCTTCACCAGCCAGTTGTGTTTCGTGCAGGGCCGGGTGATGCCGACGGTGTCAGCCTCCTGAAACCCGTCGGTGCCGATCATGAAGGTCGGAACCTGACCCGAGATCACCAGAATCGGGATCGAGTCCATCAGGGCGTCGACCAGCCCGGTCACGGCGTTGGTCGCGCCCGGACCGGACGTCACCAGCGCCACGCCGACCTTGCCGGTGGACCGCGCATAGCCTTCGGCCATGTGCACGGCACCTTGTTCGTGCCGCACGAGGATGTGCCGGATGTCGTTCTGCTGAAAGATCTCGTCATAGATCGGCAGAACGGCTCCGCCGGGATAGCCGAACACCACTTCGACGCCCTGATCCTTCAGGGCTTGCACCACCATTGCGGCACCGGTCATCTGACGTGTCATCGCGTTTCCTTCGTCTGAAGCAGTCAACAAAAAGCCCCCGCAGAACTCTGGGGGGGCGCATGGGAACCTGAATGGTCAAACCGTTACCGGCCCATGCCCCTTAGTCCTACGATTACGAGAAGCCCGGTCATCGCCGCCTCCATACCTTGCGCAGGGGACACTAGGGATTGCGGCCGGGGGCGTCAACCGGAAAAAGAAGTCAAAAATGTCCGCCATGGGCATAAAATTGAACATTTCTTTCTTCTCGGGCGGTTTTGACGCAAGATTCGGGAATTGCGCGTGGGCGCACAGGGTGTGCGGGGCTGGGCGCACGCGCGCAACTGGTCATGTGACGGCAAACTCCCTATTTTCCGCCCGTTCGCCGGCCGCGCCGGTTCCGACATCGGAGACAGCAAGATGAAGCTTTACTACTCGCCCGGCGCCTGCTCGCTGGCCAGCCATATCGTTCTGGAAGAAGTCGGTTTGCCCTATACGACGGAAAAGACCGACATCCGTGCCAAGACGACCGCATCGGGCGGCGATTTCCGGGCGATCAATCCCAAAGGCGCGGTGCCGACGCTGGTGCTGGACGGGGGTGAGGTGTTGACCGAAGGTGTGGCGATCATGCAGTTCGTGGCCGATCAGGCCGGGGCGACCGCACTGATGCCCGCTTCGGGGCTGGCGCGGGCGCGGGTTCAGGAAATGCTGAACTACGTGTGTTCGGAAGTGCACAAGACCTACTCGCCGCTGTTTCGCGGCCTGACGGGCGACGCCAGAACGGCGCAGTTGGCGCAGCTTGACACCAAGCTGGGTGCGCTGGAGTCGGTGCTGGCCGACGGGCGGACCTTCCTGACGGGCGAGGCGTTCTGCCCGGCGGATGGATATCTGTTCACCGTCACCAACTGGTCGAAAACACTGGGCCATGATCTTTCGGGCTTCCCGCGGATCGAGGCGCTGCGGACGCGTGTCGGCGCGCGTCCCGCCGTTCAGGCGGCGATGAAGGCGGAAGGGCTGATCTAGCGCCGTTCGATCAGGTCCCAGCGGTTGCCGAACGGGTCACGCCAGACGGCAACCGTGCCATAGGTTTCGGGGCGGGGCGGTTCTTCGAAAACGCCGCCCGCCGCCGAAATCCGTGCAGCGTCGCGCGCGAAATCGTCCGTTTCAACGAACAGCCAGACCCGCCCGCCCGCCTGATTGCCGATGGTGGCGCGTTGCGCATCGGTGTCCGCCCGGCCCAGAACCAGAAGCGGACCGCCCCCGGGGGCGCGGATCGTGATCCAGCGCTTGGTCCCCTGATCGACATCCTCCACCAGATCGAACCCCAGCCCGTCGCGATAGAACGCAAGCGCCTCTGCATAGCCCGGCACTACCAGTGTCAGGGCGGCCAGCCTCACTCGCGCGCGGTCCGGCCTTCGGGCAGGTTGATGCGCGCAACCTGTTCGGCGATCGGATCGACCGACAGCGGATGCAGCTCGGCGCGGTGGTCGGCGGGATCTCCGATGGGCTGCCAACCGCCGCCCTTGTAGATTTCCAGCGCAGAAAACCCGGCCTTGTAGCCCATCTTCCGGCTGCCCGGCACCCAGTAGCCCAGATAGACATAGGGCAAGCCCGCCTCGCGGGCGATTTCGACATGGTCGAGAATGGCAAAGGTGCCCAGCGACAGCGCGATCAGCGCCGGATCGTAGAAGGAATAGACCATCGACAGACCGTCATCCAGAACGTCCGTCAGACTGACGCAGGCAAGCGGCCGGCCGGATTCGTCAGGCCCCGCCGGGCGGGTGTATTCGATGACCCGGCTCTTGATCGGGGTTTCCTCGATCATGGCCGCGAACTCGAACACGTCCATGTCCGCCATGCCGCCATCGGCATGCCGCACGTCCAGGTACCGCCGGAACAGCGCGAACTGATCTTCGGTGGCCCAGGGCGAGGTTGCGTTGCGCGTCAGGTGCGCCGCCGCCTTCATGACCCTGCGCTGGGTGCGGGAAGGGACGAAATCGGCAACGCGGATGCGGGCCGACAGACAGGCCGAACATTCGGCGCAGGAAGGGCGGTAGAGCACGTTCTGACTGCGCCGGAAGCCCTGTTTGGACAGCGTGTCGTTCAACCGTTGCGCGTGGTCGCCCTGCAACGCGGTGAACAGCTTCCGCTCCATCCGCCCATCAAGATAGGGGCAGGCCTGCGGAGCCGTCACATAGAATTGCGGCGCAATGGGAAGGGTGTGGCGCATCGTCAGCTTTGCTTGCGGGTTGCCGGTTACGTTAGCAAGGCAATGCGGCGTCGCCAAGGCTGTCTTTTGTTGAAAGACAGGACCATGAAATGGCCCCCACGGGTGCGGGGGCCAGTCGTGACCGTCTCAGTACTGCCCGCCCCGCGGGGTGTCGTTCGTCGGGTCGGATGCGGCCGGAGCTTCACGGCCGGCACGGGCGCGGTCAGCCATGAAGGTGTCGAATTCCGACTTGTCCTTGGCTTCGCGCAGCCGCTGCAGGAAGGATTCGAAGGCGAGTTGTTCGTCTTCCAGACGGCGCAGCGTTTCGGACTTGTAGGCGTCGAAGGCAGAGTTGCCGGACGTCGCATAGGCGCGGCCCATGTGACGATCATGACGGTCGTGGCGGCGGGCACTGCAAGAGGATGAACGGGTGAACATGCGTTTGCTCCAGATCAGATAGGCCAGAAGGGCAAGGCCGACGGGCCAGATGAAGATGAATCCCAGCACCATGGCGGCGATCCAGGCGCCCTTGCCACGGTCATCAAGCCATTGTTCGGCACGGCGCAGCCAGGTCAGGGGCCCGCCGGTGGTCATGCGGTCGGTGGAGGATGCAGTGGTCATCGGCGGTGTCACTCCCGGTTCAGGTTAATGTGAATGTCTTTCACATGACGAAGATGCCCTCGCTCGCGTCCGGGTTCAAGAGGGTATGTTAAAAATGTTTACATGCCCTCCGCCGACCCGGTGCAGCGCAGGTTGACCTTGCCGGTCCCGACGCGCATCGTGGCCTGATGACAGACTTTTCCCACCGCCTGACCCGTCAGCCCCGGGCGCACGACCCCGACGCTGCACAGGGTGTGGCGACAGCGTTTGCCGATCTGGTGCCCGACCTGCGCGACCTGCTGGCCGCAACCGCCGGGTGCAGCCCCTACCTGCGCGCGCTGATGCTGCGCGAGTCGGTCTGGCTGCGCGACGCGCTTACCCTTGCGCCCGAAGCCGCGATGACGGGCCTGCTGGACAGCCTCACCGCCCAGACTGCCGAGACTCTGGCCGTGCAGTTGCGTCTTGCCAAGGGACGGGTTGCGCTGCTCACCGCGCTGGCAGATCTGGGCGGTGTCTGGCCGTTGGTGGCGGTCACGGGCGCGCTGACCACCTTTGCGGACCGCGCCCTTGGGGCCGGGTTGCGGGTACTTGTCGCCGACGAAATCCGCCGGGGCCGCCTGCCCGGCGCGATTGCGGATGACGCAGGGACTGCTGCGGGCATGGTGATCCTGGCGATGGGCAAGCTGGGGGCGGGGGAGTTGAACTATTCGTCCGACATCGACCTGATCTGCCTCTTCGATCAGGACCGCTATCCCGGTGCCGCGACCGAGGCGCGTGCGGGCTTTGTCCGCGTCACCCGCCGCCTGATGGCCCTGATCGGCGATGTCACGGCGGGCGGTTACGTGTTTCGCTGCGATCTGCGGCTGCGCCCCGATGCCGCGGTGACGCCTGTCTGCCTGTCGATGGCCGCTGCGGAATCCTACTACGAAAGCGTCGGCCGCACGTGGGAGCGCGCCGCCTTCATCAAGGCCCGTCCCTGCGCGGGCGATCTTGCTGCGGGGGAACGGTTCCTCAAGGCACTTGTTCCGTTCGTCTGGCGCAAGCACCTCGACTTTGCCGCGATTCAGGATGCCCACGACATGCGGCTGCGCATCCGCGACCATCGCCAGTTGCACGGGCCGATCGTGGTGGAAGGTCACAACCTGAAACTCGGGGCGGGGGGTATCCGCGAGATCGAGTTCTTCACCCAGACCCGCCAACTGATCGCGGGCGGGCGGGACCCCGATCTGCGCAGCCGCACAACGGTCGGCGGTCTGTCGGCACTGGCGGCGAAGGGATGGGTTCCGCAGGATGTGGCGGAGGAATTGACCGGGCTTTACCGGGCGCACCGCGAGGTCGAACACCGCCTTCAGATGGTCGGGGACGCGCAGACCCATGATCTGCCGACCACGTCCGACGGCATCGCCCGGATCGCGGCGTTCTGCGGGCAGGACGAGGCGGCCTTTCGCGCGGGTCTCTTGGACCGTCTGACGCGCACGGATGCGCTGACCGGGGGCTTTTTCGCGCCAGCACCGGTCCCCGCCGCCGAAGGGCCGCCCCTTTCGGACAAGGCGCGCGAGATCGTCCGGGGCTGGCAGTCCTATCCCGCGCTGCGGTCGGACCGCGCACAGGGCATTTTCCGCCGCCTTGCGCCGACGCTGCTGACCCGGCTGAACCGCGCCGCGAACCCCGACGAGGCGCTGATCGCGCTGGACGGGTTTCTGGCGGGACTGCCCGCCGGGGTGCAGATCTTTGCGCTGTTCGACGCTAACCCCAGCCTTGTCGATCTGATCATCGACATCGCCGCCACTTCGCCGGGCCTTGCCCGGTATCTGTCGCGCAACGCGGGCGTGCTCGACGCGGTGATCGGGGGGGCGTTCTTTGCCGATTGGCCCGGAGAAGCCGCGCTGACCGATGATCTGGCACGGCTGCTGGCCGCGCGGCGGGACTACGAGGCGCGGCTGGATGCGGCGCGGCGCTGGATGAAGGAATGGCATTTCCGCATCGGCGTGCACCATCTGCGCGGACTGATCGACGGATTCGAGGCGGGGCGGCAGTATGCCGATCTGGCGGGGGCGGTTCTGGCGGCGCTGTGGCCCGTGGTGGTCGCTGCCTTTGCGGTTCGGCACGGTCCGCCGCCGGGACGCGGCGCGGTCGTGCTGGGGATGGGATCGCTGGGGGCAGGGCTGCTGAACGCGCAATCCGACCTTGACCTGATCGTGATCTACGATGCCGCCGAGGCCGAAACCAGCGCCGGTCCGCGTCCGCTGGCGCCCCGCACCTATTTCGCGCGGCTGACGCAGGCGCTGGTGACGGCACTGACCGCACCGATGGCCGAGGGGCGGCTCTACGAGGTGGACATGCGGCTGCGTCCTTCGGGGCGGCAGGGCCCGGTTGCCACCTCGCTGTCGGCTTTTGTGCAGTATCAGGAAACCGAAGCCTGGACTTGGGAACATCTGGCCCTGACCCGGGCGCGGGTTCTGGCGGGCAACCCGGATCTTGCGAAGGATGCCGAAATGGTCCGCTGCCGGATACTGGCCGCCAAACGCGACAATCCCCGGCTGCGCGATGATGTGGCTGACATGCGCGCGCGGATTGCCGCCGCGCGTCCGGGTTCCGGCGGGCTGGACGCGCGGTCCGGCCCGGGTCGGCTGATGGACGTCGAACTCTGCGCGCAAATGGGGGCCTTGCTGTCGGGCAGTCCGCTGCGGGACACCGAAGGCCAGATTGCGGTCATGGGAGAGGCCGCTGCGGCGGTGCTGCGGTCGGCGTGGCGGCTTTGCTGGCAGGTTCAGGCCGCCTGCCGGCTTCTGACCGACCGCGACCCCCATCCGGCCACGCTGGGCGAAGGGGGGCGCGCCTTTGTGCTGCGCGAAACCGCAATGCCGTCCTTGCCAGACCTGATCAGCGCACTGAACCATGTGGCAGGGCTTGCCGGGGCGGCGTTTTCGGCGCAACTTGCCGCAAGGGACGGGGAGTGATGGCATGGATAAGAACGCGGCGGACCCGAAGGGCCTGATCCGGGAAAGCTACCGGATCGACGGGATAACCGGGGGCGAATGCCGGTCGGTGTTCATGGACTGGGCGCTGAGCCTGCCGGTAGATGCGCCGTTCAAGGAGGCGCTGACCCATCTGATCGCCACCTACGCCGAGGCCGAACCTGACCACCCGATGAGCGCGGTCCTGCATGAGGGACTGACCATGCCCGAGGCTGCGGCCCGGCGTCGCGGTGGCCGCGCCGCCCGCTTTCCCGCGCCTTAACGCAGGCTGCGCGCCTCTGCGGCCAGCGCGGTGACCGCCGCCCAGTCGCCGCGCGCCATCGCGTCTTTCGGCGCGACCCAGCTTCCGCCGACGCACAGGATGTTCGGCAGGCTCAGGTAATCGCGGGCATTCTTCAGGCTGATCCCGCCTGTGGGGCAGAATCCGGCCTGCGGAATGGGCGAGCCGATGGATTTCAGAAATGCGGCACCGCCCGACTGTTCGGCCGGAAAGAACTTCATCGCCGTGTATCCCCGTTCCAGCAACGCCATGATTTCGGACGCGGTGGCGGCCCCGGCCAGCAGCGGCAGGTCGTGTTCCGCGCAGGCGTCCAGCAGCCGGTCCGTAGCACCCGGAGACACGCCGAAGGTAGCCCCCGCCGCCTTGGCCGCCCGGACATCGGCGGGCGTCAGCAGCGTGCCCGCGCCGACCACGCCGCCCGGCACCTCGGCCATGATGTGGATCGCGTCCAGCGCGCAGGGGGTGCGCAGGGTGACTTCCAGAACCGGCAGACCCCCTGCGACAAGGGCTGTCGCCAAAGGCCCGGCATGGACCAGTTCGTCGATCACCAGAACCGGCACGACGGGGGCCATCGCGCAGATCGCGCGGGTTCTCACGGATTGTTCGGCGGGCGTCATCGCTAGCTCTTTCCTTCTGTTGGTCTAATTGAACCGGCGCGGCGTCAGACCACCACCCCGGCCCCTTCGGTCGAATTTCCGACATTGCGGCGGAACGCCTCGAACAACTCGCGCCCGATGCCCCAGCTGTTGGCAGAAAGATCGGCTGTCGCTGGTGTGCGGCTGTCGAAATCCGGTACAAGCGCGGTCAGCGTGCCTGCGACGGCGTCCAGCCGGACCACATCGCCATCCCGCAGCCGTGCCAGCGGGCCTCCCACCGCCGCCTCGGGCGAGACGTGGATGGCCGCAGGCACCTTGCCCGACGCGCCCGACATCCGCCCGTCGGTGACAAGCGCCACTCGCAACCCACGGTCCTGCAAGACCGACAGCGTGGGGGTCAGCGAGTGCAATTCGGGCATGCCGTTGGATTGCGGTCCCTGAAACCGGACGACGACGATCGTGTCGGTGATGAATTCGCCCGCCTTGAAGGCGGCCTTGACCCCGTCCTGATCGTGAAAGATCCGGACCGGAGCTTCGATCACGTGGCGGTCGGGGGCGACGGCAGACACCTTGATGACCCCGCGCCCCAGATTGCCCGCCAGTTGCTTCAAACCGCCCGAGGGCTGAAACGGGTCCGACGCCGGGCGCAGGATCTTTTCGTTCAGGCTGGCAGGCGCACCAGGTTGCCAGGCAAGCCGTCCGTCCAGAATTTTCGGCTCTTGCCGGTACAGGTCCAGCCCGTCGCCCACGGCGGTCTTGGCATCGGGGTGCAGAAGCCCCGCATCCAGAAGCTGGCCGATCATGAAGCCAAGCCCCCCGGCGGCATGAAAATGGTTCACGTCCGCCAGACCGTTGGGATAGACCTTGGCCATCAGCGGCACGACATCCGAGATGTCGGCGAAATCCTGCAGGTCGAGGATCACGCCCGCCGCCCGCGCCATCGCGGGCAGGTGCAGCACCAGATTGGTCGACCCCCCCGTCGCCATCAGCCCGACCAGCCCGTTCACGAAAGCGCGTTCGTCCAGAACCTCGCCCGCCGGGCGATAGTCGTTGCCTAGCGCGGTGATCGTCGCTGCCCGTTCGACCGCCGCAGTGGTCAGGGCGTCGCGCAGCGGGGTGTTGGGGTTGACAAAGGATGCGCCGGGCAGGTGCAGGCCCATGAATTCCATCAGCATCTGGTTGGTGTTGGCAGTGCCATAGAAGGTGCAGGTGCCCGGCCCGTGATAGCTGGCCATTTCGGCCGCCATCAGATCGTCGCGGCTGATCTTGCCTTCGGCATAGGCGTTGCGCACGCGCGATTTTTCGTCGTTGGGCAGCCCCGACGGCATCGGGCCTGCGGGCACGAACACCGCCGGCAGATGGCCGAAGGTGGCGGCGGCGATGACCAGACCCGGCACGATCTTGTCGCAGACCCCCAGATAAAGCGCTGCATCAAACGTGTTGTGCGACAGCGCGATTCCGGCGGCCAGCGCGATCACATCGCGCGAGAACAGCGAAAGCTCCATCCCCGGCTGGCCTTGGGTCACCCCGTCGCACATCGCGGGCACCCCGCCAGCCACCTGCGCCGTGGCCCCGACCCGCCGCGCCGCGTCGCGGATCATCTGGGGATAGACCTCGTAGGGTTGATGCGCCGAAAGCATGTCGTTGTAGGCGGTGACAATTCCGATGTTGGGTTGTCTTGAGGCGGCCAGTGCCGCCTTGTCCTGACCCATCGCCGCATAGGCATGGGCCTGATTGCCGCAGGCCAGATGCGCGCGCGCCGGGCCTGTCGCCGCAGCAGCAGCCATGCGCGCCAGATAGGTTCCGCGCGAAGCGGAGGACCGGTCACGGATCCGGTCGGTGACCCGGGCGATGGTTGGATGAAGCATGGCGGTCCCCTTGCTGTTGCGATCCTACCCTAGCAGGCTTTGTTAGCGCTAACCATCCCGGACGAAGCTTGACAGGGTCTGATGGGCGCTTGGCGGACCTGCTTTGACCCGCGAGGCTGCAGTACGGCGTAGCAGTCTTTTCGGTACTTTTGACCGAACGACCGCAGTACCGCAACAATACCGCAACATTACCGCCAGAATTGCCCGAAATCTGCTGATTTCCGCCTTAGTTCGCCAGCATCTTCGCCGCATTCCCCAAGGGGCCCCTGTCAAGAAGGTGACAAGATGTCGATGATGCGCAAAGGACTTACACTGCTGGCGTTGTTGGCCGTGTCGGCTTGCGCGGGGGTCGAACCGGCCAGCCGGAACACCAATCCCGGGCAGATCGATCTGCTGCGGGGGGCCTTGCCGGTGGCTTCCGGGCCGCGGGTGCAGGTGCTTCAGGCAAAGTATGCCGTGGCAGAGGTGCGCGTGGACGTTCCCCGCACGCTGACGGTGTCAGAGGCCAATACCTTCATGCCCGTGGCCGACATCGTCTGGCGCGGAGAGCCGCGCGGCGACCGTTTTGCCCAAGTGGCGCAAGTCTTCAATGACGGGCTTCTGGCGGGCGTGCAGGGCATGGAAACCGGACCAGGCGTGATCGTCGAGGTCGTCGTGACGCGGTTTCACTGCCTGACCGAAAAGACCCGCTTCACCGTGGGCGGGAATCACGCGATCCACTTCACCTTGACCGTGCGCGATGCCGCAAGCGGCGCTCTGCTGGAAGGGCCGCGCCCGGTGGTGGCCGACATCAAGGCGGCAGGCGGCGCTGCGGCGATTGCCGAAGATCAAGCCGGGCGCACCCAGCGGGTGGTGGTGGTAGAACGTCTGGCAGAGGTGATACGGCGCGAACTCTCTGGCCCGGCCTCCGGGCCCGAGGCTGAGGCGGCGCTGGTGTCGCGCTTCCAAGGCAACATGCTGATCACGGCAACGGGACGGGGGCTCTGACCCTTTCGCATCGGCGGAGGAACGGCTAGAAAGGCCGGATGAACACATCCAGTCCCGTCTTTGACGACCCTTCCGTCGATTCCGATCCGGCCACCGACCCGTCCGGCCATGGCTATCCCGTGGTCCGTCTGCGCCCCAAGGCCGAGGCGCGGGCGATAAGGCACGGGTTTCCATGGGTTTATGCCGATGAACTGGTGACTGACCGGCGCACGCAGAACCTTGACCCCGGCGCGCTGGCCGTGCTGGAAGATGCCGAGCGGCGGGCTTTGGGGCTGGTCACGGTCAACACGAAATCCAAGATCATCTGCCGGATGCTGGACCGCGACCCTGCGGCGGTCATCGACGACGCATGGTTCGCGACGCGGTTGACCCGTGCCCTGACCCTGCGCGAACGGCTGTACCCGAAGCCATTCTACCGGCTGGTGCACGCCGAGGCCGATGGACTGCCCGGCGTGGTCATCGACCGGTATGGCGATCTGGCTGTGATCCAGCCCAATGCCGCCTGGGCCGAAACGCATCTGTCCGCGCTCGAGTCGGCGCTGGCGCAGGTGACGGGTGTCACGACCATCCTGAAGAACGGCACGGGCCGGTCGCGGGGATTGGAGGGGCTGGCCGAAGAAACGACGGTCCTGCGCGGGGCGGTTGCGGGTTTGGTGCAGGTGCCGATGAACGGCGCGGTGTATCTGGCGGATGTGACGGGCGGCCAGAAGACCGGG
>JAIYDJ010000064.1 GCA_027487575.1 Rhodobacter sp.
CGCTGGGCGACCGGCTGAAGGAACGGGTGATCGGGCAGGATCACGGGCTGGAGATGATCGCCAAGCGGATCGAAACCGCGTCTGCAAAGCTGGGCAACCCCAACAAGCCGATCGGCGTGTTCATGCTGTGCGGCCCGTCGGGCGTCGGCAAGACCGAAACGGCGCTGGCGCTGGCCGAAGCGGTTTATGGCGGCGAGCAGAACATCATCACCATCAACATGAGCGAGTTTCAGGAGGCGCATACCGTGTCGCTGCTGAAAGGCGCGCCTCCCGGCTATGTCGGCTATGGCGAAGGCGGACGGTTGACCGAGGCGGTGCGGCGCAAACCCTATTCGGTGGTTCTGCTGGATGAGGTGGAAAAGGCCCATTCCGACGTGCACGAACTGTTCTTCCAAGTGTTCGACAAGGGCATCATGGAAGACGGTTCGGGCCGGTCGATCAACTTCAAGAACACCCTTATCCTGCTGACCTCGAACGTCGGCACCGAAGTCATCATGGACCTTGCCGACAAGGGCGAAACCCGCCCCGAGGTTGACGACCTGTCAGAGGCGATGAAACCCTATCTGACCCGCGTTTTCCCTCCTGCCCTTCTGGGCCGGATCGTGACCATCCCCTATTTCCCGCTGTCCTCGACCGTGCTGGCGGGCATTGTGAAGCTGAAACTCAAGGCCATCGTGCGCCGGATGAAGGACAACCACGGCGCGGTGATGACCGTGTCGGACGAGGTGATGGCCTATATCGTCGATCAGTGCAAAGATCCGGATTCGGGCGGCCGCATGGTGGACAACATCATCACCAACACCATCCTGCCCGACCTGTCGCGCGAGGTGTTGTCGCGCATGGTGGCACAAACCGAGATGAAGGCGGTCGAGGTGGTGATGAAGGACGGCAAGATCGGCTACGATTTCACCTGATTTCGGGCCGCGCCGCAGGCATTGTCCGGGAAGCCCGAGGTCGAGGTTTCCCGGACGGACTCCGTCCGTTAGTCGGACCCGGCACCATCGGGCAATCGCGGCGCGGTCGCAAAGCTGCGCGTCAGATCGACCGGCGCCGAAGGCTCCAACTCGCGGTAAAGGGTGATCACCGCGCGGGCCGCGTCGATCCGCAGGCGCAGGTTTTCCAGGGCCTTGCGCTCGCGGTCGATCGCCCGTTCGGCAAGGTCGGCCTGACGCCGTTCGTAGATGTCCTGCGCCCAGCCCGTACAAGTGTGTCGGGTTCCATATCAGCGCCGCTGATGTCTGACTTCGCGGGAAGGGTCGAATCCGTCATCGGCGCATCCCCTGCAGTGACTGCCGTCAGCATACCAGCCTGCTGCAGGCCAGAAAGTGTTGCCGGTCCGCCCAGACGCGAAAGGCGGGGCCGGTCAACTCGGCGTGGCGATCAGGTCCTTGATGATCTTCTGATAGGCCAGAACCTCCGGCGGGGTCGCGGCCACTGTGGGCAACGCCCCGCCGCCCTTCTTGTTCATCTTGATTTCGGCCCATTCCTTGATGTAGGCGACGGTCCGCCCTTTCAGGAAGGGGTTGGCATTCACCACCCCTGCCCCCATCACATCGCCCACCAACTGGTCATCCTGCGAAGACAGCACGATGTTGGCACCTTCGGCCCCGAGGAAGTGGCACAGGTACAGACGCCCCGCCGTGATGTCATGGCCGCGCGCGCGCAGATAGGCTTCGCCTTCGCGGGCCAGCGCCGTCACCATCTCGCGGCTGATCGTCGGGTCGAACCGCAGGGCCAGCAGGGCGGCGCGGTCCATCGTGCTGGCAAGGTCGGGGCGGTACTGCTTCATCATCCGCAGCCATGTGCTTTCGATGAACTGCCCCAGCCCGGTCGCCGAGGATAGCGGGTTCTTGGCGGTGGCATTGCCGCCGGATTCAACCCGGATGATCTGATCCACCAACTGCTCGACCGCCGATCCGTTGCTGGCCGCCAGTTGCGTGCCCCCGACCGACCCCAGCGGGTCAACCGCCTCACCCGCCTCGTAAACCTCGAAATGCAGGTGCGGACCGGTGGACAGGCCGGTGGTGCCGATATAGCCGATCAGGGTTCCGGCGGTGACCTGCACCCCGGCCGCGATCCCTTCGGCAAAGGCGTTCAGGTGGGCATAGCGGGTTTCCAGCCCGCCGGGATGGGTGATCCGGATCAGGTTGCCATATCCCTTGCCATCCCCCGCCGCCGCGATGGTCCCGTCGAACGCCGCCACCACCGGCGTGCCGATCGGGGCGGCCCAGTCCACCCCCTTGTGCAGTTTCGCCACCTTCAACACCGGATGCATGCGCGGGCCGAACCGCGAGGTCAGAACCCCCTGCACCGGGGTCTGCAAGCCTGACCGCAGGCCGACACCACCCCCGCCACCCGGTGCCTGCCCCGCCGACCCTGCGCCGAAACAGCCGTAATCCTCTTTTCCCGCCGCCTTGAACACGTGACATTCCAGCGACTTGCCCTCGCCCTTGATGGCCGCGTACAGCACCTGCCCCGGCCCCGGTCCATCGGTGCCGGGCTCGCGCGCATACAGAAGGGTCATCGTGTCGCCGGGGGCGGCGAACGCCTCAAGATCATGCGACTGGCTCAGCATCACGATGGTTTCGGCCACCACGGCAGACGGCACGCCATTGCGGATCGCGGCGGAATAAAAGGCGTCCAGCAGCCGGTATTTGCGGCTGATATCGACCCCGGCCGCCGTTTCCTCGCCTGCAAAGGAAAACAGATCCTCCTCCACCCAGGGGTCGGCGGCCACCACCACCTCGCCCGCGTCGTTCAGGGCCAGCGACCCGAAATAGGTGTCGCGGGTGTAAAGCGACATCTGCACCGGCACGCGCAGCAGGCCACGCTGCGCCCCCCGCATCGCCAGAATGTGCGACGACCCCAACTGCCCCGCCTCGGGCATCAACACCACTGCCGCTTCGGCAAAGCGTTTTGCCGCCGTGGCATCCATGCCGTTCTCGGTCATCAGGGTGGCCAGATCGGCACTGCCCTTCAGCCGCAAAAACACATCCTCGTAGGGGCGTTTGCGCTGCGCCTCGGGCAGGATGAATGTCAGGCTCGTGGTGTCCTCGATCTTGGTGCGGGTATAGCTGTCGGGTCCGGCATCGACCGTTCCGTCCAGATTTTCGCCCCAGCTTGCCCCGTCCTCACCGATCATCGCAGGGTCCAGCGGGGCGATCACTTCGGCGGCTGGGGTGGCAGGTGCCTTGATCTGTTTGGGCGCGGACCGCTGCGCCTGAAAGAACGCGAAATCCTCGCGGCTTGATGGCAGGGTGGTGATAAGACGCTCTTCGCTGGTGATCATGTCGTCGGACAGCAACACCAGATTGGCCCCGGCCCGCGTCACGGGCAGATCGAGGGGCCGCAGCAGATCGCGCGTTTTCTGCACGCCCGATCCGGTATCGAACCGCAGCAGCATCGGGTCGCCTGCCAAATCGACGAAGGGCGTCGCGTAACTGGCCCCCGAGTCGATCACGCCCTCTTCCGAAATCGACGCCTGTTCGTCCGTCTCCTGATCGGACGCAGCGGGAAAGAGGAGAAGGCTGCCCAGGAACAGACCCGCCGCCAGCAACAGGACCCCACCGCCCACGCCGCCCCAGATCAGCAGTCTGGACCGCAGGTTCTGGGCGCGACGGGCCTCGGCGCTTTGCCGGGCTGCGGTGAACCGGGGGTCGATCTCCATGCCCGTGCCCGCCGGTTCCTTCTAGAACGACCCGGTCATGCCGATGGCCGATTTCTTGATCTTCTGCTTTTGCGTTTCCGGCGGGCGGTTGCCTTTCAGGCCCGTCGTCACCTTGTTCGACTTGGTCTTGACCACCGGTTCGGGTGCCTTGACCTTGGCCCGCACACCGGTCTTGACGGCGGAAGACGCGACGCGGACCTTGCAGACGACGTTCTTCTCGGCCTTCAGGGTGCCATACAGCGCCTCTGTCGGTTCCAGCGTGTTGGGGACGATCTTCTTGGCCAGATAATAGCTGGTCAGCGCGGTCCGCGATCCTTTGCCCCAGTCGCCATCGACGCCCATCTGATAGCAACCCACCCGCTTCAGTTCGGCCTGAACGGACTTGTTCAACTCTCCGGGCGGCATTGCCGCCACAACCGTTTCTTCCTCCAGCAATGCAGGGTCAATGGCTGCGATGATCGCGCGGTCGGTCTCGTTGTCGGGCATCAGGACCTTGCCTTCCAGCCGCAACCGTTCGATCGTCACTTCGTTGATCGAGATATCCCGCGTATCCCAGTCCAGCGCGGCCAGCCGGATCGGCGCCGCGGCGTCCGGTTCGGCCTCGGCCACCACCACATCCTGCGTGCCGGTCGCAGGGCCGATGGTCACCGTGCCGGGGGCCATCACCAGATCCTGCAGACTGATCTCGTCCTCGGGCTTGATTTCGGGCGTCTCCAACACCTGAACCACCGGAACAGGCGGCTCTTCCACCACCGCGCTGATCACCACGGTCTGAGCCACGATTTCAAGATTGGCCTCGGCAACGGCAATTTCGGATTCGGCCTTGGCCAGTGAATCCTGATCAAACCCGGACTGTGCCAGCAGATCCATGAAGGTCTTGCGGTCTTCCGGGGACAGTTGCGCCAGAAGTTCGTAATCGGCCTCGCTCAACTCCTGCTTGCTGACCTGCGCCGGGGGCACGAAGTAGAACTGCTCGCGCAGCGAAGACTGGTCCCATGGCACCTGCTTGCGCAGCGTCGCGACCTCGACGTCGTTGCGCACCTCGATCATCATGTCGGAAATGGAAGTGCCCACTTCGGCCAGATGTTCCAGCAGGGCCGCCGTAAACGGGCTGTTGGTGGAACCCGCCACACTGTCGACCGCGACCCCGCCCGGTTCGGTCGCAAAGGCCACGAAGGTGCCCACGCCCGTCTGCACCCGCGCCAGACCGTCCGAGGCAACCCCGGACCCACGCACCGCGCTCGGCAGCGGATCGGTGCGGCAGGCGTCCAGAAAGATCAGGGTCTGCCGGCTGCGGCTTTGCAGGCGCGCGATGATGGCATCAAGGCTCCACGCTTCGGAAATCGCGGACTCGCGGCTTTCCAGCCGGGCCGTCACCGGAACCAGATAGTTGACCCCGCTCATCTGGAACGCATGGCCGGAGTAATAGAAAACGACGCTTTCCGCCGATTCAGCCGCCGCGATGAACGTGTCCATCTCGGTCCAAAGCTCGGGGCCGGACCGGTCGGTCAGCAGCGTCACCTTGAACCCCAGATCCGTCAACGCCGCCGCCATCGCGGTCGCGTCGCCCACGGCATTCGTCAGGTCCGACACCGCCTCGTAGCTGCCGTTGCCCACGATCAGGGCGAGCCGGTCATCCTGGGCGGCGGCGATCTGCGGCAGACAGGCGCACAACAGCACGGCAAACAGCCGCGCAATCCGTTGTGCAAAACCCTCCACCCTGATCCGCATCAAATACCAACCCCAAGATGACCTGACGTTACCCTATCCCGTGCGATGTGGCCAGCCTGATCCCGATCACATCATGGCGCGCCGGTCAGGAACAGGGTCCAGCGTTGCGTCTTGACGGTGTCGACCTCGATGAACCCGGCCGCCACATAGCCGCGGCTCCAGCATTCGGACAGACCGCGGATGGAAAACCGCCGCGGCGACACGCACATCTGGGTCGTTCCGCTGACCACGGGCTGGCCAAAAACATCCTGCGCGAAGATATAGATGTACCGGCTGACCAGTTCTTCCTTGATCACGTTCGCACATTGGTTCGGCCCGACGGTCCACCAGCCTTCGGTCTGGAATTCATCTTTCACGTCCAGACCGATGGCGATGTTCATCACGTCGAACGACTGGTTGCAGACCTGAAACTGCGCCCGGGCAACACCGGGTGACAGGACCACCGCAATCAGGAAAAGGCAGGCGCGCAATATCATGCCACGATGCTAGGACAGGTCCCGCCAAAGGAAAAGCCACCCCGCATCGGCAATTTCGCGCGCATTGCCCTACAGGGGTCACATTTCGGCCCGAAGTCCGTCACGAACATGATACCTTTTAATGGTGGGGCAGAAAAAACGCAGGGACCGGAGGCGGTATGACACGCTTTTTGATCACGATCGGCCTTTGCCTTGTCGCAGGCGCAAGCTTTGCCGGCGAGGGGGATCGCCCTGTGCAGCGGCCAACGTTGTGCCGTGTCGAAGGCACAACCGAATATCTGCGCTGCACCGTCATCTGGCAATCCAGCTACCGCACCGAAGCCCGCCCCGTGCGGTCGGTGCGTGCAGTGCCAGCGGTCCGTCAGGCCGCCGTCGCACAGCGCAGGATCATCCGCCTGCCGTGGACCATCGGCGCATTCCAGTAACGGCGACTGGCTGTTGACAGCCACACCCTGCTGCGCGCACCTATGCAGGCGCGGTTGTGCGGTTGTGGCAGCGAAAGGATTGCGATGATGGAACGTCTTTTCGGATTTGTGCCTGTCGTGGCGCTGGGAATTTCCCTTGGGTTGGGTCTGCCGCCGGGGGCTTTGGCCCAGACCCCGGGCGGCAACTTTGAGTTGGAGCTCAACACGGCGACCGATGTGCCGGGGGCTTGCAGGCTGACCTTTGTTGCGACCAACGGAACCGGTGTCGCGCTGACCGCGACCTCCTACGAGGTGGCGGTGTTCGGCGAGGCGGGTGTCTTTTCGACCATCGTGGTTCTGGAATTCGGCGAGCTGCCGTTGAACAAGACCCGCGTCGTTCAGTTCGACATCCCCGAACAGTCCTGTGCCAACCTGTCACGCATCCTGATCAACGGGCAGGATCAATGCACGTCGGCCAGCGGTGACAGCGATCTTTGCATGACCGCGCTCAGCGCCAGTTCGCGGATTCCCCGGATTCCGCTTGGTCTGTAGGCCGGTGGACGAGCCCGGAGGAACCGGCACGTGACCGTCTATCTGCTGGCTGTGGACGGCGGCGGGACCGGGTGCCGTGCGGCGCTGGCGGATGCAACGGGACAGGTTCTGGCGCGGGCAAACGGCGGCCCGGCCAACATCGCCTCGGATCCGGAAACCGCCGCGCGCAATCTTGTTTCGGTCTGTGACGACGTGCTGTTGCAGGCGCTTGGCATTTCATCGGCCGGGTCGCTGCCGCCGCTGCATGTCGTCATGGGGCTGGCCGGGTCCAATGCGACGGGCAGCGTGGCGCGAATCCGGGCGGCGCTGCCGTTTGCCTCGCTGCGAATCGAGACGGACGCATTGATCGCCGTCAAGGGCGCGCTGCAGGATGGCGACGGCATTGTTGCGGCGCTGGGTACCGGGTCGGTCTTTGCGCGGCAATGGCAGGGCACCATGAGGTCGATCGGCGGCCACGGTCTGGCTTTGGGAGACGAGGCGAGCGGGGCCTGGTTGGGGCGCGGTCTGTTGTCGCTGGCGGTGCTGGCAGAAGACGGTCTGGGCAATATGACGCCCCTGCTGCGATCCATTCTGGACGAGTTGGGCGGGGTGGAAGGCGTGACAGGCTTCAGTCTGACCGCACGCCCCGCCGACTATGCAAAACTGGCGCCGCGCGTCGTGCTGTCGGGCGATCCCGCCGCGATGGTCCTGCTGGACCGCGCTGCCGCCGACATCGCGGCCTATGTCACCGCCCTGCAACCCGACCCGCCCCTGCCGGTGGTGTTTCTGGGCAGTCTTGGGCCTGCACTGGCCCAAAGGGTGACCCTGCAGTGGGACGTCCGTGCACCGCTTGGCAACGCGCTGGACGGTGCCTTGCAACTGGCATTGCAACAGGGGCGGATGGCATGACCCTGATCCTGTCAGGGGCCCGTGTCTTTGACGGAGAGCGCCTTCTTGACCGGCATGTCGTTGTCATCGACGACGATGTGATCCTCGCGGTGCGGCCCGACGAGCCCGCCCTGCCCGGTCGGCGCGTCGAACTCTGCGGCGGCATCCTTGCCCCCGGCCTGATCGACCTGCAGGTGAACGGCGGCGGGGGTGAGATGGTGGGAGGCGCAAGCGATCTGGCCGCGCTGCACCGGATATGCGCCGTGCACATCCGTCTGGGCGCTGCAGGCATCCTGCCGACGCTGATCACCGACACGGGTGATACGACCGCCGGCGTCATAGCGGCGGGCATCGCGGCGGCGCGGGCGGGCACGCCGGGGTTTCTGGGTCTGCATCTGGAAGGCCCGCATCTGGACTCCCGACGCGCCGGGGCGCATGACCCCGCGCTGATCCGGGCGATGACGGCTGCCGATCTGGCCCGGCTGTGCGACGCGGCGCGCCACCTGCCCGCGCTGATGGTGACGGTGGCGCCCGAAAACGTCAGCCCCGACCAGATCGCCACCCTGACGGCGGCGGGGGTGATCGTCAGCCTTGGCCACAGCGACTGCACCCATGACACGGCACGAACGGCCTTCGCGGCGGGCGCGCGCTGCGTCACGCATCTGTTCAACGCGATGAGCCCGCTGGGCAGCCGCGCGCCGGGTCTGGTGGGTGCGACGCTTGACAGCCCCGTCGCCGCAGGCGTGATCGCGGATGGCATCCACATCAGCCCGGCCACCCTGCGCATCGCCATGGCTGCCAAACCGCAGGGGTTGTTTCTTGTCTCGGATGCCATGGCCTTTGCGGGGTCCGACCTGCAACAGATCGACCTGAACGGCCGCATCATCCGCCGCGAGGCTGGCCGGCTGACCCTGTCCGACGGCACGTTGGCCGGCGCGGACCTGACCTTGCCGCAGGCGCTGCGGGTGATGGTGGACACGGTGGGCGCGGCCCCCGCAACCGCGCTTGCCATGGCAACCTCCGGTCCGGCCGACCTGATCGGAGCGCCATTGGGCCGTCTTGCGCCGAGCCAGGCGGCGCATCTGGTGCATCTGGATGCCGACTGGCGGCTTTGCGGCGTCTGGAATGCGGGGCAACCGGTACCGGCTTTGTGAACCCGACTGCTTGAACCTGCCCCCGGCGCGTGAAACGGTGCCCCCGTGCCGGAGGTGCCATGCTGCCGATCTTCCTCAAGACCCTGCCGTTCTTTGCGGTGATCGCCCTTGGCTTCGCCGCCGGTCGTACCCGGTTTTTCAGCGTCGAGGCGACGGCCTATCTGACCAAGTTCGTGTTCTACTTCGCCCTGTCGGCCATGCTGTTCGGCTTCGCCGCCAATCTGGACCTGACAGAGGTGTTTTCCTGGGCGTTCGTCTGGGCCTATCTGCTGGCCACGACGCTGGTCTGGATGCTGGTGGCGGCGGTGGCGCTGCTGCGCGGCACCAAGCCGGTCGAGGCGCTGATCGAGGCGCATTGCGGGGTGATCGGCAACGTGGGCTTTTTGGGCATCCCGATGCTGACGCTGTTGCTGGGGCCCTCGGCGGTGGGGCCGGTGCTGCTGGTGCTGGCGGTCGATCTGATCGTGTTCTCGTCCGTGCTGACGTTGGGCATAACCGCTTTGCGCGAAGGGCGGATGTCGCCCGGCATCTTCCGGCTGCTGGGCATCGGGCTGTTGAAGAATCCGATGATCGTTTCGGTAGTTCTGGGGCTGGCCTGGGGGGCGACGGGATGGGCGCTGCCGGTGCCGGTGAACGAATTCCTGACGCTGCTGGGGGCGGCGGCCACGCCCTGCGCCCTGTTTGCCATCGGCGCGTCATTGGCCGGGCGCAGCGCCGAACGGCTGCAGATCGCAGTCTGGCTGTCCTTTGCCAAACTGGTGCTGCATCCTGCGGCGGTGGCGGTGGCCGCCTTCGTGATCTTTGCGGTCGACCCCGCGGCGGCCGGGGTCATGGTGGCGGCGGCGGCCTTGCCGGTGGCGGGCAACGTGTTCATTCTGGCGCAGCATTACGGCGTGGCCCCGCAGCGCGTGTCGACCGCGATTCTCGTCTCGACCGCCGCATCGGTGCTGAGCGTGACAGCGGTGATCGCATGGGTCACCGGATAGGAGGGGCGATGAAGACGGTATCGGAAAACAGGGCGTTCGGCGGGGTGCAGGGGGTCTATGCCCACCCTTCGGCCGCAACGGGAACCGAGATGACCTTCGGCCTGTTCCTGCCCGCCGAGGCAGAGGAAGGTGCGGTGCCGGTGCTCTGGTTCCTGTCTGGGCTGACCTGCACGCATGAAAACGCGATGGTCAAGGCCGGCGCGCAACGCTGGGCGGCCGAAGAGGGCATCGCGCTGATCTTCCCCGACACCTCGCCGCGCGGCGAGGGGGTGGCCAACGACCCGGCCTATGACATGGGGCAAGGCGCGGGCTTCTATGTGAACGCCACGCAGAAGCCCTGGGCCCCGCAGTTCCGGATGTGGGACTATCTGACCGAGGACTTGCCGCGCCTCGTGTTTTCCGCCTTCCCGCTGGCACAGGCGGCGCAGGGCATCACGGGGCATTCCATGGGCGGGCATGGTGCGCTGACGTTGGCGATGGGCCTGCCGGGGCGGTTCCGGTCCCTGTCGGCCTTCGCGCCGATCTGCCATCCCACCAGCAGCGACTGGGGCCGCAAGCAGTTCACCGGCTATCTGGGCGAGGATGAATCGCTGTGGGCCCCGCATGACGCGACGCTTCTGATGCGCAAACGCGGGTTCGACGGGCCGATCCTGATCGATCAGGGCACGGCCGACCCCTATCTGGACCTGCTGATGCCCGAGGCGCTGGCGGGTGCGATGGCAGGGCGGCGGCAGGGCGGGGCGTTCCGGATGCAGAAGGGCTATGACCACAGCTATTTCTTCGTCTCGACCTTCATCGAGGAACACATCGCCTTTCACGCCGCAGCGCTGCATGCCTGATACCCCCGCCAAGGGCCGCATCTTCATCGACGCCGACGCCTGCCCGGTCAAGGTCGAGGCGGAGCGGGTGGCGACGCGGCACGGCATGGGGATGGTGCTGGTGTCGAACGGCGGCATCCGGCCCTCGCCCAACCCGCTGGTGGAAAGCGTGTTCGTGCCCGACGGCCCCGACGAGGCCGACAAGTGGATCGCCGAACGTGTCGGACCCGGGGATGTGGTGGTGACCGGCGACATCCCGCTGGCGGCGCGCTGCGTGGCCGCGGGGGCGCGGGTGGTCAAGCACAACGGCGAGGAACTGCACGCGCGCAACATCGGCATGGTGCTGGCGACCCGCGACCTGATGAGCGATCTGCGCAGCGCCGATCCGTTCCGCCAAGGCGGCGGGCGGCCGTTTTCCAAGACCGACCGGTCGCGATTTCTGGAAGTGCTGGAGCGGGTCGTGCGTGCGGCGAAGGGGTAACATTGCAATCCCGGCGCGGCGCATCCCGCAATCGCCTCCCTCCCCCCTCGTGGGGGAGGGCCGGGGTGGGGGGCCTTGCCGGGTAAGGCCGACGGCGCCCCGACCCCATCTCGTGACGTTTAATCGAAATACTGAAGCCCGGCGGCGAAGGGGTGACGCTGCAGTCGGAGCGCGGCGCATCCCGCAAACGCCTCCCTCCCCCCTCGTGGGGGAGGGCCGGGGTGCGGGGCCTTGCCGGGTCAGGCCGACGGCGCGCCCAACACCGTCCCATCCCCAAGCGGAGGCGGATGCAACGGACTGCGCCGCGAGGCCGTCGCGAATGTCGCAGGCAGGACAGAACCTTTGCCGCCGTGCGTGTGTTCTGCCCCCATGTCGACGCCTGCACGCCCCCCTTCGGCCCCGCTGATTAATCCCCTGACCGGCATCCTTCTGGCCCTTGGCGGTGCTGCCGTCCTGTCGGTCAATGATCTTGCGATCAAATCGCTGTCGGGTGCCTACGCGTTGCATCAGGTCATCCTGATACGCGCCGTCATCGGCATGGCTCTGGTGCTGTCGGTGATCTGGGTGTCGCGCACCGGCTTTCGACAACTGCGCACGAAGCGGTGGCGCGAACATCTGTTCCGCGTCTCGATCGTCATGGTGTCGAACGTGTCGTACTTCCTTGGCCTTGCGGTGATGCCGCTGGCGGATGCGGTGGCGGTGGCCTTCGTCTCGCCGCTGTTCGTCACGCTGATGTCGGCGGTGATTCTGGGTGAAAAGGTCGGTCCGCACCGCTGGGCCGCCGTGGCCGTGGGGTTGATCGGCGTCCTTGTCATGCTGCGACCCGGTTCGGGCGTGATCCAGCCGGCGGCGATCCTCGTGCTGATCTCGGCGTTCTGCTATGCGTCCAGCCACATGATGACCCGCCGGATGCGCGACACCGAAAGCGCCATGACGCTGAATTTCTTCGTGCAGGTCGGGTTCGTCGTGGTGTCCTGCAGCATGGGCCTGATGTTCGGCGATGGGCGGCTGGCGCAGGACGACGGGTTGTTCGCCTTCCTGTTCCGCCCCTGGGTCACCCCGCCGGTGGCCGACTGGCGGGCCTTCGTGGCGACGGGTCTTGCCGTGGGCATCGGCGGCCTGATGATGAGCCAGGCCTACCGCACGACCGAAGCCGCGCTGATCGCACCTTTCGAATATGTCGGCATGCCGATGGCGATCTTCTGGGGTGTGGTGATCTTCGGCACCTGGCCCGACCTGACCGGCTGGGCGGGGATTGCGCTGATCTGCGGGGCGGGGCTTTATACGTTGTGGCGCGAAACCAGACGGCGCAGAGAGGTCGATGTTGCAGCCCCAAGCGGTGATCTTTGATATCGGAAACGTGCTGACCTGCTGGCAGCCCGAGGCGTTCTATGACCGGGTCATCGGGCCGGACCGCCGCCGCGCGCTGTTCGCCGCCACCGACCTGACCGGGGTGAATGCGTCGATCGACGACGGCGCGCCGTTTCGCGACACGATCTACGCCTGCGCCGACCGCCATCCCGACTGGGCCACGCAAATCCGGATGTGGCACGACCGCTGGATCGAACTGGCAAGCCCCCGCATCGAAGGCTCCATCGCCCTGCAACGTGCGCTGCGGGCCAAAGGTGTGCCGGTCTTTGTGCTGTCGAACATGGGACATGAGGTGTTTCACGAGGCGATGGCCAAGCTCGACTTTCTGGCCGAGTTCGACCGGACCTATGTCTCGGGTACGCTGCGGCTCAGCAAACCCGACCCGCGCATCTATGAATTCGTCGAACGGGACTGCGGCCTGCCGCCTGCGGCGCTGCTGTTCGCCGACGACCGCGCTGACAACATCACCGCCGCCGCCCGGCGTGGCTGGCGCACCCACCAATTCGAATCCTGGCAAGGCTGGGCCCGCCGTCTGGTGGCCGAAGGATTGCTGACCCAAACGGAGGCCGGACTGTGAAGATCATCGGACACGAAGCCGAACCCCACCTGACCTGGCCCGGCCTGTTGGCTGCGCTGGAGGCGGGCCACCGACTGCCCCGGGCAGAGATTGCCGACATCCTGCTGGCGCGCGGCCCCGACCGCCTGCTGGACCGTGCGGCGTGGATCGACGGCCTGGGATCGCTGGTCAAGGTGGGCACCATCGTGCCGGGCAACGCAGCGCGGGGCAAACCCACGGTCAACGGTGCGGTTGTGCTGTTCGACGACACCGACGGGATGGTGACGTCGATGCTCGACTTCCATCTGGTCACCAAGTGGAAAACCGCCGGGGACAGTCTGCTGTCCGCCCGCCGTCTGGCGCGCAAGGACAGCCGCAACATCCTGCTGGTCGGCGCGGGCACCGTGGCGCGCTCGATGGTGGGTGCCTACCGCAGCCTGTTTCCCGATGCGCGCTTTACCGTCTGGTCCCGCAGCCGCGACAGCGCCGCCGCGATGGGCCATGCCGTGGCCGATGATCTGGAAACCGCCGTCCGCGCCGCCGACATCATCTGCACCGCCACCATGGCCACCCAGCCCCTGATCCGGGGCGACTGGCTGCAACCGGGGCAGCACCTCGACCTGATCGGTGCCTATACGCCGCAGATGCGCGAGGTGGACGACACGGCCATGGCCCGCGCGCGGCTGTTCGTGGACGCCCGTGCCACGACGATCCACCACATCGGCGATCTGATGGCACCGCTGGCCTCGGGAGCGATCACCGAGGCCGATGTCCTTGCCGACTTCTACGACGATCCGGCGCTTTATGTCCGCAGGTCGGACGACGATATCACCATCGCCAAGAACGGCGGCGGCGCGCATCTGGACCTGATGACCGCCACCTACATTTCCCAAGCCGTGGCGGGTTAGATCACCCGGCCGTCTGCCGCCGCAATTCGCGCCGTTGATCTGCGGTGACATAGCCGCTGGCCCGCAACCCTTCGTCCCGCTGCCATGCCGACAGGGCTCGGCGGGTGTTTGCCCCGAAAGAGCCGTCGACGCCCCGTGTGTTGTAGCCAAGCTGCGTCAACCGCCGCTGGATTTCGCGCCGCTCGGCCAGGGTCAGGCCCAGAAGCCGCTCTTCGACCACATCATCCTGCGCGACCGGGTCGGCCGGCGTTGTCCCGCCCGCGACGCTGCCTGCCTGCTGACGGATCAGACCCACCTGCTGCGCCGTGACATAGCCTGTCGACGTCACATTGTTTGCCGTCTGCCACCGGCGGATGGCGTTGCGGGTGTTAGACCCCCACAACCCGTCAGCCACGCCCGAGGAATACCCCAGCGCCGAAAGCTGCGTCTGGATCTGCGTACGCTGCGTACGGGTCAGACCGATGTTGGCCTCGCCCGAAGCCGGACTGGACGGAAGCGACTGCGCCGGGGGCGTGGTCGCCGTGCCGCCACCGACGACAGCCCCCAACTGCGCCAGCGCACGTTCGGCAGCCGACCGTTGCGACCCGCGCGGAAACTGCCGCAGGCACCCACGACATCATCACGGTGAACACGGACGAAGTTGCTTTCTTCCTGCCCATCAAGCGTGGCGCCGGTCGTGCGGTGCGCCTCGTCACAGATGATGAGGTTGAACCGGCCCATGCCGAACTTGAGCTGGGCGTCGGAGACGGTCTGGATCGACTGATAGGTCGCGAAGACGACCGTCATCTTTCCGGGTGCAGCGTCCATGACCCCTGTCGCCAACACCGACGCATTGGTTGTCGCCGGAAAAGCGAGGTCGAGCGTGCTGATCTCGGCAACGTCGTCCTTGGATATCCGGCGCTTGCCCACCTGTGTGTCAGAGCAGACAGCGAAGGACCGCAACAGTGTTTTGGTGTCGGTGGTCCATTCGCGCACCGTCTGTG
Source organism: Rhodobacter sp. (assembly GCA_027487575.1). Taxonomy (GTDB): domain Bacteria; phylum Pseudomonadota; class Alphaproteobacteria; order Rhodobacterales; family Rhodobacteraceae; genus JAIYDJ01. The sequence continues at coordinate 14,955 of JAIYDJ010000064.1, forward strand.
CCATCAGCGCGAGCGACGGCACCAGGAACAGGACCAGCCCATCAGCACCGACAAGGTCTTCGGCGATCTTGAGCGCAGTGAAGGTCTTCCCTGTTCCGCAAGCCATGATGACCTTGCCACGCGAATGCACCGCCAGGCCGGCACGCACCGCAACCAGCGCGTCGCTCTGGTGCGGACGCAGTTCCTTCTTGGCGTCAAGCACCACCTCCTGCTTCGCGGCGAACACACCCCACTGGATCGTCGAGGCACGCATATCAACGAGACCGATACGCAAGACCGGGATGTGCTGACCGACCAGCATGGCCTCGGCATTCTCGGACCACTCGACTTCGGTCGAGTCCATGACAACCCGGCGTGTGAACGGTGCCTTCGACGAAGCGGAAAGAAACGAGTCGATGTCAGCTTTGGCGATCTTGTGCTTCGCCGCATAGAACTTGCACTGAACTGCCGCGAAGCCGTCGTCATTACGCAGTTTCGCGACAAGGTCGATACCGATGTCCTTGCCGTTCCAGCCGTTCTCGGCCGCCCAGGTCGCCCAGGTCCAGACTTGCTCATACTGTTCGGCTTGAACTGGGTCGTGCATCAGGAAAGCGGCACATAGACGCTCGTAGTAAGTTCCTTTTTCGCGCTCGGTCACGGCAGCGACCCGATAGCTGTCCAGAAGGCTGTCGAGCGAAAGCGTCATGGAATCTCCGTGCATACTGTTCGAGGTGGACCGTAGGTGTCACAACCATTCCGGGCAATCACATACACGACCAACCTTCGCCAAATCCCATAAATGTGGCTGATGTCAGTCGGCTGCTGACGGACCCCAATATCTTGCCGTTCCCTGTTTTTCACTTGCCGATCAGGACGTGAGCACAGTGCCCAGGAGGCTCACCCAGAGCGTGCAGTGTGCGCCATCACTTGTCATGCGCAGAGTGCTCACCACGCGGCATTGCGGCTCTCTGAGAGCCTGCGGACGCCACTGGTGCTGGGGTAGTAACTGAAGGCGCCAGTTTCGAAATGATCGTCCGAAGTTGATCAACCCGGTCGATCGTAAACCTGATCAGATCGGCGTTTGCGAGGTCACGCATGGATTTCAACGCAGGGTGTCGACCATATGACGGCGTGCTGTCACCTTCCTGAGGCTGGTAGAGGTCGGCAGCAGGATACTCGCGGAAAGCGATCGCGTTGTTCATCAGTTCGGCTGCGCAGTTTCGAGTGAGCCAAAGTCGTGCACGACCGCTGCCGGCCTTTTCGAACATGACTTCGATCCGGTCATGGTCTTTGCTACGCAGGATGTAGCGGGCGACAAGTTTCGTGTGCCCGCTCGGATGTTCGATCGCGGCCGCAGACAACAAGCCTAGGCAGGTTGCATTCAGATCGTCAGCAGCTTGCTTTTCTGTCTGCTTCGTGGCTTCGGGCGGACGCTTGCCTTTCTGCACAACCGGAACTCGCGCCGCTTCTCCGGTCGTTGCTGAAACCGACCCGACGTGTTGTCTCTCTTGGAGGTTTTGAAGCACGCGGGGCGAGATGAAACGGTTTGACGTCAGTCGTTCCATCTTATCCGATACACTGATCCGTTGCGGTTGGGGCAGCGGTCGTTTTGACCGCATGTGGACCCAGAGACCGATCATCCAAGCCACAAGAACAGCAGGGATGCCGATCAGGACATATTCCATGATCGTCTCCCTTTGCTGACGGCTGAACAAGACGTCAGTCGTGCCGTCACGCCCTGGCGCCGCCCACCAGAGCCGTCAGGCGCTTGCGGATCAGCTTCTCGCGTTCGCGGACGAACTCCGGCAGCCACATCACGTCGCAGAGGTCTAGTCGATCGGGGATCATGTGCTGGTCATGAAAATCAGCGCGACGCCCCGTGATCCACGACCGGAACGGCATGGCGCCCTTTTCGAGGTTCTCATCGCCGCGAAGAAGCTGGAGGTTGCCGAGGCAGTTCACTGCCGTAGCAATTTCCTGAATTCGGTGTTCTGGGATGTTCCGTCCGCGCAGGACGTTCTTCTGTGCATCGGCTTGCGGAATGATGTGGTCGACGTGCCAGGCCGATCCGTTCCAGTCAATACCCTGGTAGAGCAGCGACAGCGCAACCAGCGTCCGCGGTCGCCCATACTGCATCTCCAGCAGCTCTTCCATCGTGCGCTCGTCCACCTGCGACAGTCGGCCACCCTTCGCCATCGCGTCGAACAGCTTCTGCGTCGGGAAATCGCGCGCAACACGCAGATGGTCGCGGATCGCAGCGCGCGCCGAAGAGATCGTCTGGTCCGAATGACCAACGAACGCGCTCACCAGCAGGCTGTTCACCAGCCAGTGGTGCATCGCTGCTGCATTGACCCGCTCGAACTCGCTCGATCCACGGAAGTCGAAATCGGGCGTGTTGTAGATGTAGTAGACCAGCGGCAACACGGCGTTCAACGATCCCAGGTTATCGCCGTTCAGACCGTGCCGGTTCAAGAGCCGGAACGTGTTTTCGACCGACCGCTTGATCCGCGGCCAGTTGGCCTCGATCTCGGCGATCGCGTCGGTCGTAAAGTTTTTCACGTTGTAAACGACGTCACATTCGCAGACGACGAGGCTGGCTTTCAGCACCAGATCGCGGGTGACCTTGTTCGGCGCGCCGAGCTTCTTGTTGATGAAGTCCACGAACCCGTTGATCTCTTCGCGCGCCGAGCCGTTCGACCACTTCGAGGTGATCATCGACATCAGCAGGTCAGCCTTTGACAGCTTGGAACCACCGTCGTTCGCCCGCACGAAGATGTCGAGAACTCGGTCGGCTGACTGGTTGGTCTCGGTGAAGAAGTTGATGCCTTCATCCTTCCAGATCACCCGATGCAACTGGCGCAGCGTCCCCTCGGCGAGTTCGCGTTCCCAGGCCGAGACACCAGGATGCAGCTCGGTCATGACCTTGGATATCAGCGCCTCGAGCCGCTCGTCCGTGGCGTAGTCCAGCATCGAGCCAACCTTGAACCAGTGCCGCCGATTGTTGCTTGCCGGACGCCGCTCCTGAAACGCCAGCCCGTAGGTGACGCCGAACTCGTCGTCGGCTTCATCATCGGCACTGCGAGGGTCCGGGTCTTTCAAGAGGTCGAGATACAGCGTCTTCGCCGACCATGCCGCGGCGTTGGCACTACGCGCGCCCTTCGCCTTTTCCGAGAACGTCCCGCGCAGGCCGATCAGCAAGGACGTCAGCCGCTGCTGTCCGTCGAGAACAAGGATCAGCTGGCGACCTTCTGCACTGGTCGGCTCGTTCATCATGTCGGGCTGGTATTTCTCGATGAACTTGTAGCAGCGGACCTCGGCTTTCGTCTCCTCGTCGACCGCCCAGAACATGAAGCTGCTGATGGGGTAGCCCTTCAACAGCGAGTCAAAGAGGGCGACCACCTGTTGCGAGGACCAGACGAAGGGGCGCTGAATGGCTGGAAGCAGGTAGACGCGGTTCATGTCGTCGATGACGGAACCGATCGTGCGCGAGGCATAGGGCATGAATTCTGGTTTCTCGAAAAGGCTGTTGGTGTTGCCCGGCGACGGTGCGTCGCGCATGGTTAAGAAAGTGTTACCGGCCGCCGAGGTCGTTGGGACGGTGATTGGCGTGCTCTCAGTTGCTCGTTGTATTTGCTCCGATTTTCGAATCTGCGCAGAAACAACAGGAACAACTGTTCGTGGTGGCAAGTCAAGCCGTGCGGGATGGCTCCTGTCATGGACCGCACCAACGAACCGATCATCGCGGCTTTCGCCATCGCACTCCGTCAAGCACGACAGAGAGCAGGCATGACGCAAGAAGATCTAGCTGAGCGAGCCGAGGTGTCTGTGCGCTTCATCTCGTTTCTCGAAACAGGCAAACGTCAACCGTCGCTGAGGGCTCTCGCCGCGGCCAGTTCAGGACTGGGGCTGACGATGTCCCAGCTTGTCATCGACGTCGAACAGCTGCTTGGGTCCGGCGTCGTGCCTGATGTTGGTGACGGCGTGGATCGGCCTGCGCCGTAGATTTATCTACCGGCTGCTGAGCTGGGTCGAGGAGAGCGCACGTGTCGAAGCCAGCGCGAAAGCGTAACAACCAATACTACCTTGATCGTCTGCGTGATGAGCATGCCGGGATTTTCGCCGACTATCAGGCCGGAAAGTTCAAGAACGCGGCCGCAGCGATCCTGGCTGCTGGCTTACGGAAACAGCAAGATATCCTGGTGGTTCTCAAGTCAGCATGGAACCGCGCTGACGCGGCCGAGAAGGATGCGTTCAAGCTGATGATCGGATGCGTCGCACCTGCGACCGTGCTGCCACCGACCGCCACAGCGTCGCCAGTTCCTCTGTCGCCGAGCACTTACGGCCACGCCAACCGGAACGCGACCGTCCTGCAGGCGACACGCAAGTTATCACCCGTCCTCTCCGCGGCCGTCCGTCAGATCATGGATCGGCGAAAGTTGAAGACCGGGCAGATCATGCGCGAGATGGGCATTAGCCCACTCGACGCTTCGCTCGGCATGGCGCTGCATCGCGATACACAGGTGCGCGACGATCTCGTCAAGGCGCTCGAGGTCTGGGTTGAGAAGAACAGCCGGAGTTGAGACTTCGGCTGTAGATTTATCTACGCCATCAGTAACACTCTTATTCTGGCGGCAACTGACCCATGATGTGCGACCGGACATCATAGATCAACTACAAGCCAGCAGCCTCGTCCGTCTCGATGACCAAGCTCCAGACCCGACGCAACGGAAGCTCGGCTCGGACGTCCTCGGGCAGGCGTTCATAGACCCCAAACAGGTTGTCGATCAGATCCTCGCGTCCCCATAGCCGCACGCGAAAGTAGAGCTCGTTCAGTCGGCGCCTGACGGGTGGCGTGAAACCGCCCCAGCTGACGATCAGACCATGATCGGCATGGGTGTCTTGCACGCTGCCGATGAGCGCCTGCAGACCGGGCTGATCAAGAACGATGTTGCCCGACTTCACCTGAACGACAAGACGCGGACTTTCCAGCCCGAGGGGGCCGCTGCCCGCGACAATATCCACGCCGTTGTCGGCACCCGGTGGCGTTACGCGGGTGTGATATCCTTGCGCGTTCAGGACCGCGGCCACGAGGCGCGTGAAGTCATGCCCGGTGAAGACCGATGCGATACGTCGCTCGATCTGATCCCGCGCAATACGTTCGAGGTCGATGGTCTGATCCGATGCTTCGGTCGCATCAGCGGTAGCCGGAAATGATGCTGGTGCTGCCGACCCGGTTTTGATCTGGACGCCGTCGCCTGGATCTCGCCCGGTTGCGATGACCTGTTGGACGCGAACGAGAGCGTTGTTGCGACTAATTTCGCAGACCGTCATGATCGCCCCGAGACTGTAGAGCAGATCTTGCATGAACACGTCTCTGGGCAGATCCGTCTTCAGCCAGTCGACAGGACGTGTAACCTCCCCGTTTGGACCTGGCCGGTAGTTTCCAGACAAGCGGCCGATCCATATGGTCGAGTTTGTCTTCATCGGTGAGATGACGAGGTCACCCGTCTGTGCGACGTTGATGAACTGGTTGATCTTGACGTTGCCCCCTCGGCCTAATCCAGTTTGAGATAGACTCTGGCCCAACCGAAAGGACCAGAGATGAAGCGCAGCAGGTTCA